>VFZG01000008.1 GCA_016871275.1 Acidimicrobiia bacterium
GTGTCATACGACACCAGCTTCCAGCTGCCGACGACCGAAACCTGCTGCGCGTCGACGCCGCTCATTGACAGAGCCAGAACCAGGAAAGCTGCTGCGAGCATGCGACTCATGATGGGTGCGAATACTAGCACCGAGGCGGCCGAGCACCTCTAGGCACTCAGGCACCCAGGCACCTATAATTCCCGCCATGCTCCGGTCTGTCGTTTTCGCCACGACCCTGGCGTTGGCTGCGTCGGCTTCGGTGTCCGCCCAGCCGCCCCAGTATCGAGCCCGCCTGTCGGTCGTGCCGCTCGATATCCCCATGCAGTCGACGGTGGCCGGTGTCGGATCCGCAACCGCGACGCTGAAGGGGGGCACGCTGACCGTCATCGGCACCTTTTCCGGATTGAAGACGCCGGCGACTGTCGTTCGGGCGCACCGCAGCCCCAAGACCGGGATGCGTGGCGCGCCGATTGGCAACCTGACGGCTACCCCGGGAACCAGCGGCACCATCAGTGGCAGCATTGAGTTGACGAAGGAACAGGTCGAGGACCTGTCTGCGGGACGCATCTATATTCAACTGCACAGCGAGAAGGCGCCCGACGGCAACCTGTGGGGCTGGCTGCTCGCGGCAGAGAAGAACGCAGAGAAGAAGTAGCCAGGGCCGCCACAGAAGGCACAGAAGGCACGGAAGGCACAGATCGCATCATGACTACACGCGTGCTCGCCGTTCTCACGCTCGTTCTCGGATTGTCGTTATCGCTGGCCGCCAGGCAGCCGGCGCCGGTGCCGGTCTTCACGGCCGCGCAGGCCGGCGCGGGCCAGGCCGCGTATCAGGCGAGTTGCGCGAGCTGCCATCTGGCCGATCTCGCCGGGCAGAACGAGGCGCCGCAATTGGCAGGCACCAATTTCCGTCGCGCCTGGGGCGCGAGGACCACCAAGGATCTGATCGAGTACATGGCCGCGACCATGCCGCCGGGGCAGCCGAGCCTCGCCGATACTGACTACGTGAATATCGCGGCCTTCATCCTCCGTGCGAATGGCGCCGGCGCGGGCGCCACGGCACTGACCGCGGCTGCCACAACGACCATTGGAACGGTGGCGACGGGGCAGGCCCCGGCAGCGCCCTCGGCCCTGCCGGCCGCAGGTGGCGACGGTGGCGGCGCGCCTCGTCCGGCCGCGGCGCAGGCATCACGCGGGCACTCGGTGCAGGGCGAGGTGAAGAACTACGTGCCGGTGACCGACGCCATGCTCAAGAACCCGCCGCCCGGCGACTGGCTGATGGCGCGCCGCAACTACCAGGCGTGGAGCTACAGCCCGCTCGAGCAGATCACTCGCGGCAACGTGCAGGAGCTGCGGCTGGCATGGAGCTGGGCGATGAACGACCTCGGCTCGAACCAGCCGATGCCGCTGGTCCACAACGGCGTGATGTATCTGGGCAACACCGCGAACATGATGCAGGCGCTCGATGCCGCCACCGGCGATCTGATCTGGGAGCACCAGGTCGGTCCGAACTCGATTCGCGGTTTCGGCGCGGTCCGCAACACTGCCATTTACGGCGACAAGGTCTACATGGCGACCAACGATGCGCGCCTGGTGGCCTTCGATGCGCGCACCGGGACGGTGGCGTGGGACGTCGCCATTCAGCCGGCGCGCGCCGGCTTCACCAATTCCAGCGGCCCGATCGTCGCCAACGGCAAGGTGATCCAGGGGCTGCACGGCTGCGATCGCTTCCGGCAGAACGAGCGCTGCTTCATCAGCGCCTACGACGCCAACACCGGCAAGCAGCTGTGGAAGTTCCACACGGTGGCGCGCACCGGCGAGCCCGGCGGCGATACGTGGGGCATGGTGGCCGACGTGGCTCGCGCCGGCGGCGATACGTGGATCGCCGGCAGCTACGACCCGGAGCTCGACTTGACCTACTGGGGCGTCGCGCAGGCCAAGCCGTGGATGCCCGTCAGCCGCGGCAACAAGGTGTCGGACGCCGCGCTCTATACCGCATCGACCGTGGCCCTGCGCGTCAGCGACGGCTCGCTGGCCTGGCACTATCAGCACGCGCCGGGCGAGTCGCTCGACCTCGATGAAGTATTCGAGAGGGTCCTGGTCGACATCGGTCCCGAGCGTGATTTATTCACGATCGGCAAGCCCGGCATCCTGTGGAAGCTCGATCGCCGGACCGGCCGCTTCCTCGGTCACCGGCAGACCGTGTTCCAGAACGCCTACGAAAAGATCGATCCCGAGAAGGGCACCCCCACGTATCGGCAGGACATCCTCGATCAGCAGCTGGACGAGTGGTTGACGGTGTGCCCGAGCACCGAAGGCGGTCACAACTGGCACGCGATGACGTATCACCCGCCGACGCGGCAGCTGATCATCCCGCTGAGCCAGTCGTGCATGGAGATCGTGCCGCGCAAAGTGGCGTTCGAAGAAGGGTCTGGTGGAACCGCCGCGGGCCGCAAGTTCTTCGAGATGCCGGTCAGCGACGGCAACGTCGGCAAGCTGGCGGCGTACGACGTCACCAGCATGAAAGAGATGTGGACGCGCGATCAGCGCGCGCCGTACCTCACCGCCGCCTTGAGCACCGCCGGCGGCGTGGTGTTCATCGGCGATCTCGATCGCTACTTCCGCGCCATCGACGTCAAGACCGGCGAAGAGCTGTGGAAGGTGCGCCTCGAGACATCGGTGCAGGGGTTCCCGGTCACGTTCACCGCAAACGGCAAGCAGTATGTGGCGGTGACCACGGGCAATGGCGGCGGCTCGCCGCGGCTGGTGCCGCGCACCATTGCGCCGGAGATGAATCCTCCGGTCAACGGCCACACGCTCTACGTGTTCGAATTGCCGAAGCGCTGATGCCGTGGGTATTCGCCGAATGAGACTCTCCCTTGCCGTCATCGGGCTGGTGGCGTTGTTCGCCGCACCAGCAGGTGCCCAAGGCACCTTTCCCCCGGCATCCTCCAAGAACCTGCAGGTGCTGCCAAAGAACTCGAACGCCAGCGTGGTGGTCGGCACGATGAGAGGGTTTGCAGCCAACCTCGGCGTGCGCTGCCAGTTCTGTCACGTCGGCAAGGAAGGCATGCCGCTTGATCAGTTCGACGTCGTGTCGGACGACATCCCGCAGAAGAGGACCGCCCGGACGATGCTGCGGCTCACGGAGGCGATCAACCAGCCACTCGATGCCCCGGCGTGCCTCGTGCGGCCGGCGCCGAAGCGCGCGTCACCTGCATCACGTGCCACCGCGGCAAGTCGACCCCGACGAATACCGCGCAATAGAGCGGTCTTGCGCCTGCAGGGCTGCAGGTCGCTACTGCCCGACGCGCACCCGGCTGGCTTGCATGACGAACGACAGCTCGCGTGGGTCGCCTGGGCGATCGGCTGATGAGGACATCGTCTCTGCGGTCAACGCCAGCTGATTGATGCCAACCTGCGTCGCCGGCTCGCCGATCGTGAACCGGCAATCGGTCCAGGCGTCTGCCGGCACCGCACACGATCCGATCGACGCACCATTCGCCGTGGCTTGAAGCGTTGCCCCGTTGGCGCTGGCCGCCCGCAGCCGCAGCGTCAACCGGACCGGTGACTGCCGATCCATTCGCCACTGCACGACCGACTCGCGCTCGGACCAGCGGAAACGCTGCGTGCCGCCGCGCTCACCCATGTGCCAGCCCGCGCCGAAGTACGCATCACGGTCGGCAGTCACTTCGAGTGAGCCGTTGGCAGGCATCGGCGGGATCTCGGCGGCGCAGACGCGGACCGCGTTGATGTCTCCCGGCTGCAGAGTGGCGACGGCGTGCCCGGGAGCGGGCGGCATCGAGAACCTGAACACCGGCCGTGTCGCCGGCGTGGGAGCCATGACCAGTTGGGCGCCCTCGACGGCGGCCTCACCCCGTCCGGACGAAAGTCGATGACGCCACCCGCGGGTGCCGCCGCCGGTATCCAGTGCGATGGCGGCCTTGCCGCTTCCACCTTCGGCGGTCGCGAGCCAGATGCCATCGGCCAATAGACCCGTCACGGCGACCGGCTGACCCGGCCGCAATAGCTCGCAGGAACGCTCGCCTCGCAACACGTAGGGAGTCGGTGGCAGTGGCACGCCCGGCCGCTCGTCCATCGAGAACGCCCACTGCCCGATGAGCACGCCATCGCGGTTGAAGGCCACGACCGCCAGCCCGCGATCGATCGCGGCCATGACGTCATCGCCCCACTGAATGAGCGGGCCGTCTTCGGTTGACGATGCGACCAGGGTGCGACCCTCGGCGCCTACCACGCGCGACGTGGTCACGCCGGCGTTGTGCTGCTCGAGGATGGGGTCGCTGCCAAGCACCCACGTGATGGCGCCGTAATTCGCCGGGCGGCCGGCCGGGCGGCTTGCCGGCGGCAGCCATTCAAACGGCAGCGGCCGCCCCGAGGTGACTGCCACGATCAGCGTGCCCGCCGGCTGCTGCGATACCCAGTGTTCAAACGGCTGCTCGGCGGCCTTGGCGCGTTCGAACCGGAACCCCTGCGCACTGAGCCAGTGGGTCGCGCCTTCGAAGGCATACACCTCGAGGCCGTCCGCCAGCGCGGTCCGCACATCGTTGGCGTCGTTGTCGAGCACGCGCGGGTTGGGATCGGGCGCAATCTCTCCTGAAAAATGCATGTAGTTGACCAGACGTGCCAGCCAGTAGTTTTCGGCGACGATGGCCGACTTCGTCGGCAGCGAGGCGTAGAGCGCGCGGATGCCCGGACCTTCACCCGGTGTGCGAAGAGCCGCGATGCTCGGGTTGATCGACCGGACGTTCGTGACTGGCACCATGATTGCCAGTAATCCGACGGCGGTCAGGCGGCGGCCGGCCGGCCGGCCGGCCCGCCCGCCCTCCACGACCAGCGTCTGTAGTCCAAGAGCGGCGAGCGGCCACACCTGCACGCACACCGGTGTGATGAAACCCACGACGTCGCCCCACAGGTTGGCGATGAAGGCCAACGTGCCTGCCGCGGCGCCGGTGATCAGCATCACCTCCGGGTTGCGCCGGCGGATGCCGATGACCATCGCGATCGCGGCCAGCACGATTGGGATTGTGCCCATGTTGACGCGAATGCCGTTGAGCAGCATCGGCACCTCGATCGCCGCGACCGTGCTCTGCGCCTGGTAGAACCGCGCCCAGGATACGTCGCGCGCAATGATGACGTCGAACACGCCCATCATCGTCGTCGCGCGGGCCTCCAGATACGGTGCGCCCTGCAGCGTGCGGATCGCGATGAAGGCGTACTGCAGGACGCCCATGACGCCGATTGCGGCCGCGGTGAGTGCGATCTTCGGCTTCAGCACGTCGCGGTTCTTGTAGACGCCGTAGGCCAGCGCCGCCGGAAGGATCCCGGAAATGGTGACGTGATTGCCAAATCCCATGGCCCACATCGCGCAGGCGGCATACAGCCGCGAGACCGCGCCGGTTTGCGCGAAGGCGATGACCCAGTAGACAGCCAGCCCCGAGAGCGCCGCGGCCAGCGTGTAGACCTCCGCGGTGATGCTGTTGCTCCACACCGGGTAACTGGTGGCGGCGGCGAGCGCCGCCGCGACGGACAGCAGTTGCGTGACGCCGAGCCGCCTGGCGGTGAGGAAGATGCACAGGCACGAGAGCGCGCCGCAGACCGCCGAGAACAGATTGATGCGATAGGCGAGCGTGCCGATTGGCAGCTTGCCGAACGCCCAGGTGGCGATCGCGTAGAACGGATAGCCGGGGGAGTGCGAGGTGCCGAGCACCTTGCCGACGAACTGGAACTTTGGAGAGTCTTCGGTGCCGCCGACGTCGGGCCTGAGCGTGACGACGAAAAACGCCAGCGTGAGGACGGCGACGGCAGCCGCGATCCTCGAGTCACGCTTACTGAGCACCTGATTTGCGCTTCTCGAAGTACGCAGCTCGCAAGGCGTCCACGAATCGCCGATCGACCAGTCCGCGCGCGTTGCCGCCGAAGGTCAGCTTCCAATCGGCGCGGAACTTGTCCACCGACGCGATGGTTTCCTCGTCGAAGGTCGCGACATCGCGCGTGTAGTTGGCGGCGGCCTGCTTCGCATCCGCCAGCGCCTGGTCGGCGGCCGCCGGGTTGGTCTTGCGCAGTTCCTGCATTTTCGGCGAGTTCGCGTTCATGGGCGGATCAGGGAATGCGGCCAGCGCCGGGCGCCAGTAGCCGAGCGCGTGCAGCATCCGCTTCAGTTCGACGACGTCGTCTCCGTCGATTCTGGAGAACGATCGGTAACCCAGCCGCCGCGCGGTGGTGTAGTAGATGCGCTTCATTTCGCCGACCGGCTCTTCGTGCTCGCCGACTTCGATGGCGAGCGCGATGTAATCGCCGCCGCGCCCCGGATTGTTGGGATCGGCGATCTTGATGGCCGCCGACTGGAGGCTGCCCCAGCGCGAATCGCCGCCCTTCTGCTGGCCGGCCTCGAGGGCGAGAATCATGCGTTCAGCGAGCGGCATGCCGGTGCCGGCCGTGGCCTCGAACACCGTGGCGACCGCGTCGGTGACCTCGGGGCCCACCATGATGTTGGCCTGCACGGTGTAGTTCTTGCCCTGCCTGCTGCCGGCCCAGAAGCTGTTGTTCTTGCCGGTGTGCGCGGCCGATCGGCCCTGCATGTCGATCAGCGCGAGCTGGCGCGACTCCTTCTGCTGATCGTTGGCCATCATCTGGGCCATCGCCGCGGCGGGCTCCACGCCCTTGGCCATCAGGTCCAGTCCCTCGCGTCCATACTCGACACGCGTCGAGGCCTGGGTGCAAACCGCGCCCACGCCCGCGCGCACATGTGGCACGGCGCGGCCGACAAACGGCACGCGCGTCGTGACCGCCGCGCCCGACTGGCCGGTGGCGGGATCGATCGCGCACAGCGAGAAGGTCGAGTACTGCGGGTCGCCGTGATGGTCGATAGTGACGCCGTCGGCGGCGCGCCCCTCGACTGTCGCAGGGCGCTGCTGCGCGACCGCGGCGGCCGCGACGCCGAGCACGATCAGGAACGCGGACACTGTTTTCATCATCGCACCCAAAGACCGCGAGTGACGGTCGGGGAACCGCACGACTCGAACCAGTCAATGCCTTCGCTGACCAGATCGAACTTCAATCCGTATTTTCCAGGGCGCGCCGGCGACGGCACGTCAATCTTCACGTCCACCGTCCGGCCTGGCCCGAGATCAACCGGCAGCCAGGCGCGCGCATGGTCGCGATCAATCACCACGCCCCGCTCGTCGGTCAGCTGGGCGCCGAGCCGGACGACCCGTCTTCCATCACCCTGGTTCGACGTGGCCCGGAAGGGCCGGCTCGAGAGGTTCCTGACCCTGGCGGTGAGCGGCACGGTGCTGGACGCGCGCGTCATGAACGGCAGATCGGGCAGCACGGCATGCACCTCGATCTCGGCGCGCGGTGTGGCGCCGGGGATGGCATTGCCGAGGCCGCTGTTGTCCCAGATTTCGTTGCGAATCAACTGGTAGTCGGGTGCATCCGGCGCGAAGCGGCGTGAGAACGCATCCTCGGGGTGATCGGTGATCTCCCAGCACAGTCGGTCGACGCCGTACTCGCCGGCCAGCTGCCGGGCCCGGCCCATCTCTTCGTCGGAGTCGTTCCACGTGAACAGGATGTAGCGCCAGTTGACGAACGGCGCGGCGCTGCCGCTGCTGGCGCGCTCGTCGAGCAGGGCGCGCATAGCGGCGATCGCCTTGTCGAAGTTGCCGCGCTGGCGGTACTTGACGTAGTTCTCCTGCGACGAGCCATCGATCGAGAACGTCACTTCATCGATGCCGGAGCGCGCCAGCTGCCGCACCTTCTCCTCGGTGAACGCCAGCCCGTTGGTGCTGGTGTAGAGGTAGATGTGCGGGAACTTCGTCTTGATGTACGCGCACATCTCGACGGCGCGCTTGTGCAGGAACGCCTCGCCGTAGTTGAAGAAGTCGATGCGGCCGAGCGTCGGGCCGGCTTCGTCGATCGCCTTCGTGAACAGATCGAAGTCGAGCATGCCGGCCTGGCGGGTGCGCGTGATGCCGGTTTCCGGCGCGCAGATCGCCTGGTGACAGCTGATGTTACAGGCCGCCGTGCACTCGATGTAGAGGCGGCGCGGAATCGGCGCGACGGTGAGATCGCGCTGCGGAATCGCCTGGTCCGGTCCCATCGGCAGCTTGAGCGGGCAGTCGCCGCAGAAACTCGAGCCGCCGCTGTTGAGATCGGCGCGGAGTTGCGAGGCGACCGGGCCGGTCCAGATCCCGGCAATGGTGGACGTGCGGGCATCGCCGAGCACGCGCTTGGCGTACGGATCGGCGCAGCCGCAGACCATGCGGCCGTCGCACAGCATGACGCCGATCTCCCATGGCCACGAACACCGGTAGCGCGTGGCCTGATAGTTGAGGGACATCAGCCTTCAGACTTGCCGAGCTTTCGCAGGTAGGCTTCGAGCTTGTCGTTCTCGTAGGTCACCTGGTTCAGGAACAGGCTGTCGGCGAGGATGCTGCGCCGTTCCTCGTCGGTGAGCTGATTGATCAGGTGGTTGATCTCGCGGCTCATGTCCTCGAACGAGCGCTCGAGCTGCTTGCGCGCCGTGACCTCGTAGTACAGCGCTTCGAGCACGGCGAGCAGGTCGCCGTCGAGCACAATCTCCGCGCCAGAGGTGGTCTTGATGCTCCTCATGGTCAGCCCCCGAAGCTCGCCAGAGCCCCGGCCTCGTCCGGGAACATCTTGAGGAAGTTGTGGGCGCCGGTCATCGTCAGCATCGTCTCGACGCGCTTGTTGACGCCGGCCAGGCGCAGCTCGCCGCCGGCCGCGGCGGTCTGGCGGTAGAGGTCCATCAGGCAGCCGATGGTCGCCGAGTCGAGATAGGTGACCTTCGAGAGATCGATCATCACCTTCTTGTCGCCGCTGCCGAGCAGGCCCATCACGGCGCCGGAGAAATCGGCGAGCAGTGGATACATCAGCCGCGTTTCGCCAACGCGAACGATGGCGACGCCTTGCGCGCGATCTGTCGTGAGATTCATCCGTTACGTCCCTTCTTCAGCTCGAATGCGTTGCACCTGCCGCGCCAGCTCGGTCCGGCCGCGGTTGATGCGTGATTTCACGGTGCCTTCCGGCAGGTTCAACTGGTCGGCAATCTCCTGGTAGGAGAGCTCCTGGATGTCGCGCTTGACCACCGCCTCGCGCAGCGTCGGCGGCAGCTCCGCCATGGCCTTGCGCAGCAGACCCACGCGATCGCGCTGTTCGAGCGCCTGGTAGGCGCTCTGGCCGCCGGCCGCGTACATCAGCTCACCGGCGTCGACGTCGCGATCGATTGTCTCGCGCTCCTTCCGGACGCTGCGGTAGTGGTCGATGCACAGGTTGCGGCTGACGCTGACCAGCCAGGTCTGGAAGTTGGCGCGGCGATCGAACGTGTGCAGCGACTTGAAGATCTTCAGCAAGATGTCCTGGGTGAGGTCCTCGGCCTCGTCGTGGCGGCCGGTGAACTTGTAGGCGATGTTGAACATCTTGCGGCGGTGCTGCCGCACGATGTCCTCCCACGCGGTCTGATCGCCGCCCAGGCAACGCTGGATCAGGGCATCGGTCGCATCGGTGGTAACGGACGAAGGGTCGAACATGTCTGGTGAAACCGGAATCATACCATTCGGGACACGATAGAATTGATGGCCGTGCCGCCCAGTCCCCCGGCCTCCGCCGATCTCCGTACCGCCCAGTTGAGCGACATTGCCGCGGCCGCCGGCACGCCGTGCTACGTCTACGACGCCGGCGCCATTCGCGCCGCCTACCGCACGCTCGATGCGGCGTTCGACGGCTATCCCCACGCCATTCACTACGCCCTCAAGGCCAACTCGTCGCTGGCCATCGTGCGTCTCCTGCAGGCGCTCGGCAGCCACGCCGATGCCAATTCGCCTGGTGAAATCGACGTCGCGCTGCGCTGCGGGTTTCGACCGGCGCAGATCGTCTTCACCGGCGTCGGCAAGAGCGCCGCCGAGATCGATCGCGCGGTCGCGCTCGGGCTGCTGGCCATCAATGTCGAATCGCCCGGTGAGCTCGAGCGGATCGATCAGCGCGCCATCGCCCAGGGTGTGCGCGCGGCGGTGGCGCTGCGCGTCAATCCCGACATCGACGCCAGGAGCCACCCGCACATCTCGACCGGACTGAAGTCGAACAAGTTCGGCGTGCCCATCGAGGAAGCGCCGGCGCTGTTCCGCGAGATGGCGTCGCGCCGCGGGTTGCGGCCGGTCGGCGCGCACGTGCACATCGGCTCGCAGATCACCACGCTCGAGCCGCTCGGCCACGCCGCGGCAGCGGTCGTGGCGCTGGCGCGCGAGCTGCGCGCTGACGGCATCGAGCTGCAGCATCTCGACATGGGCGGCGGGCTCGGCATTTCCTACGATGGCAGCGCCGTCGTGAATCCGGCGGAGTACGTGCGCGCGCTGGTGGCCGCCACGCGCGGCAGCGCCCTCACGGTCGCCATCGAGCCGGGACGCGTGCTGGCTGGACCGGCCGGCGTGCTGCTGGCGCGGGTGGTCGACGTCAAACAGTTTCCGGGCGCCAAGCGGTTCGTCGTGCTCGATGCCGGCATGACGGAATTGATGCGGCCGGCGCTCTACAACGCCTATCACCGCATTGAACCGTTGTGCCGGCGAGACGGCGCGGAGGTCCCGACGGACATCGTGGGTCCGATTTGCGAGAGCACCGACGCCTACGCTCGTGACCGCCACTTTCCGCCGGTGGACGTCGGCGATCTCGTGGTGGTCCGCGACGTCGGCGCCTACGGCGCGGTGATGGGGCACACCTACCTGCGGCGGCCGCTGCCTCCCGAGGTGCTGGTCGACGGCTCGGCGTGGCGCATCATCCGCCGCCGTCAAACGCTCGACGAACTGCTCGCATTGGAATCGGAATGACCGGCAGTCCATCAGGCCATCAGGCCATCGGGCCATCGGGCCATCTCATTGCATTCGAGGGACTCGATCAAAGCGGAAAGCAGACGCAGGCGGAACGATTGCTCGCAGCGTTTCGCGCCGCCGGGCGCAACGCGGAATTCCTGACCTTCCCTGCATACACCACGGCGCTCGGCCAGGAGATCGAGCGCGCGTTGCGGGGCGAGCGGCACTACCAGCCTGACACGCTGCAACTGATCTACATTGCCAATCGCTTCGAGTTTCGCGAGCGCATGCAGGCACGGCTCGCCGCCGGGACCATGGTGGTGTGCGACCGGTATCTGGCGTCGAGCATCGCCTATGGCGAAGCGCAGGGCGTCGACCCGCAGTGGCTGACCGACATTCAGCAGGCCTTGCCGCAGCCGTCGCTGACGCTGTTGATGGACATGTCGCCGTCGGTGTCGCTGACGCGCAAGCAGGCCGACCGCGACAAATTCGAACGCGACATGCCGCTGCTGGAGCGGGTTCGTGACAGCTACCGCCGGCAGGCCGAAGCGCCACACTGGGCTCGCATCGACGCGGAACAGGACAAGGACGCGGTGTCGAGGGCCGTGATCAGCGCTGTTCGATCACGACTCGGGCTGTTGTAGCCTCGCGAGATCGCCAGCCCGGAGGCGGCGGCCGGGGCCACCCATGTCACTGTCGATTCACGACCCGCGCGGCGGTGATCGCCCTCACTTCCTTCACCCCCGAATGTTTCAGCACCCTGGCGCACGCGTCGAGCGTCGCGCCCGTCGTGGCCACGTCGTCGACGAGGATGGCGATCAGGGATCGGGGATCAGGAATCGGGGAGCGCGGATCAGGGGCAAATTCGAACGCGTGCCTGACGTTGGCCTGCCGCAGTTCCCTGGGCAGGTCAATCTGCGGCTTCGTGAACACGACGCGCTTGACCAGCCGTGCGACCGGCAGGCCCAATGTGCCGGCCAGGTCCTCGGCCTGGTTGAAGCCGCGCTCGAATTCGCGCCGCGGGTGAAGGGGCACCGGCACCACCACGTCGGCGCCCTCCAGCAGCGCCTCGGCGGTTGACCGCATCAACGCTCCCAGCGGCGGAGCGATCGAGCGCCGGCGCTCGTACTTGAGCGCGTGGATGATCTCCTTCATGCGCCCCTCATAGCGATCGACCGCGCAGGACCAGTCGACGCCGTCGCCGCGACGCCGATCGATCAGCCGCCGCGCGAGGCGCAGGTGCGCCCAGCAGTCGTCGCAGACGGCGCCGTTCAGCGGATGGCGCAGCCGCCGCCGGCAACCGGCACACGGCGGCTCGAAGACGGTCGAGAGAAGAACATCAAGCGATGTCCGGATACTCGATCCGGGAGGCGCTGCCCCACAGGCGATCGAGTCCGTAGAAGTCGCGGGCGTGCTTCGAGAAGATGTGGACGACGAAATCGAAGTAGTCGAGCAGGATCCACTCGGCGCGCGCGTAGCCTTCCACCAGCGACGGACGCTGCTTGTGACCCTCGAGAACCTCTTCGACTGCGTCGGCAATGGCCTGCACCTGCCGCGGATTCGACGCCGAGCAAATCACGAAGTAGTCGGTGAAGGCGCCGGCCTTCTTCAGGTCGAGCACCACCACGCCGGTGGCTTTCCGGTCCTGCGCCGCATCAATCGCGGCCTGCACCGCGTTCGGCACCTTGGGTGAAGTCTTCGTCTTCTTGACGGGTTTCCGCTGGCTCGTGGTCTTTGCCATGCAAGTTGCTTACCGATAGAGGCGGTGCGTCCGGATGTAGCGCTCGACGGCATCCGGCACCAGGCCGGAGAGGCGTTCTCCGGCACGAACACGACGGCGAATTTCGGTGGAGGAGACGTCGGGGGTGTGGGCTTCGACGACAATCACGCGTGTTTGAGCGGTTGACGGGCGGCTGAAGGCCGACGGCACTCGTGCACGCACTGAGTCTAACGTGATTCCGGGCCGGGAGACGACGACGAAGTTGGCGAGGTCCAGGACGGCGGGGTAGCGTGACCACGTGGCAATTTCCGCAAACGCATCGGCGCCGGCAATGAAGAAAAGCTGCGTACCCTTCGACTGGCGCAGCCCCTCGCTTCGCGATCCGCTCCGCTCGCTCAGGGCAGGCCCCCATGCCTCGCCCAATTCGAGCAGCGTGTCGTAGGTATACGACAGACCCTCGCGGTCGATCTCGACGCGCGATGCGGACCAGCCGGGGTTCGACGTCGCGGCCAGCTGGGCCATCTTAAAGCGATCTTCGGCGCTGGCGGTGGTGGGATCGGCGCGGTGGGGCGGGATGCGGGATGGGACCAGCACCAGGTTGTGCAGCGCCAGCGCCCGCTGTGCCGCGTCGGCCGCGGCGATGTGGCCGAGATGAATCGGATCGAACGTGCCGCCCAGTACGCCGAGTGTCATTGCCGGCGCTTCTTGCTCGCCTTGCCCGAGCGCAGAGGGGGCATCAGCGCCGGGTTGTAATCTCCCGGCAGCGCGCGTGCTTCTTCCTCTTCGTCCCCGAGCTCGACCGCCTCGAGCTCGGCTGCACGCGCCTTGGCGATGATCGGCCACGCCGCCTCGATCAGGTCCCTCGTGCCCTCGCCCGTCACCGCCGAGATCCTGAAGAACCTGAGCTTCAGCTTCGTCGCGCGCTTCTCGAGGGCGGTGACGCGCGTGGGGTCGTCAATCGCGTCGATCTTGTTGGCCGCCACGAGCTGCGGCTTCTCCAGCATCTCGGGGTTGAACAGTTCCAGCTCGCGCAGAATGATGTCGAAGTCTTCGACCGGAGCGCGCCCGGACGCGCCCGATACGTCGACCAGGTGTATCAACACCTTCGTGCGCTCGACGTGGCGGAGAAACTGATGGCCCAGGCCATGCCCTTCGTGGGCGCCCTCGATCAGGCCCGGGACGTCCGCCACCACGAAGCTGCGATCGCCGCTCAACGCCACCACGCCGAGATTCGGCGTGAGCGTCGTGAACGGGTAGTCGGCAATCTTCGGCCTGGCCGCCGAGATGACCGAGATGAGCGTCGACTTGCCGGCGTTGGGGAAGCCCACCAGGCCGACGTCCGCGAGTAGTTTCAGCGTGAGATGCAGGTCGAATTCCTCGCCCGGTTCTCCCGGCTGCACCTTGCGCGGCGCGCGATTCGTGGAGGTGGCAAAGTGCGCGTTGCCCAGCCCGCCGCGGCCGCCCCTGGCCAGCAGCACGCGCTGTCCGACCGTGGTGAGGTCTGCGACTTCGATCAGCCCGCCGGTCTCGGGATCCCTCTTGTGGATCAGCGTGCCCACCGGCACCGGGATCTCGAGGTCCTTGCCGGCGCGCCCGGTCCGCAGCGCCCCGGCGCCGTTGCCGCCGCGCTGGGCCTTGTAGTCGGGATTGAACTGGAAGTGCACGAGCGTGTTGCGATGCGGATCGGCGACCGCGTACACGGAACCGCCGCCGCCGCCGTTACCGCCGTCGGGCCCGCCGCGCGGGACGAACTTCTCACGGCGGAAACTCAGGGAGCCGCTGCCGCCGTGTCCGGATTGAACGTGAATGTCGACTTCGTCGACGAATTGCATGGGGACTGGTTGCTAGCTGCTGGTTGTCGGTGGCCAGGTAGGAGACCGCACCCTGCCAACCAGCCACCAGCCACTACTCAACAGGAAGAATCGAAATGCGGCGTCCGCGCGAGCCGTGATCTTCGAACTTCACCTTGCCCGCGACCTTGGCAAACAGCGTGTCGTCCTTGCCGAGACCGACGTTGAGGCCCGGCAGGTACTTGCGACCGCGCTGGCGCACGAGAATCGATCCGCCGGTCACGAGGTTGCCTTCAAAGCGCTTGACGCCGAGGCGCTGCGAGTTGCTGTCGCGTCCGTTGCGCGACGATCCCTGTCCTTTTTTTGTTGCCATTGCTTACACCTGAATGTCGGTGATGCGGACGCGCGTGAACTGGGAGCGGTGCCCCTTGGTCCGACGGTACTGCTTGCGCCGCTTCTTCTTGAACACGCGAATCTTCTTGGTCTTGTCCAGTTCGCCGATCACGCCCAGCACTTTGGCGCCGGCCACGAACGGGGTGCCCGCCGTGACGTCGCCGTTGTCGTTGCTGACGAGCAGGACCTGGTCGAACGACACCTTGCCGCCCGATTCGCCGGCCCTGTGGCCGTCAATCGCGATGACGGCGCCCGGCTCGACGCGGAACTGGCGGCCTGAGGTCTGAATGATTGCAAACACGTGGAAATCTCCCCAGTTAAAGAACTCTCAAGGATAGCACGGGGCAGGCCTATTGGCCTATTGGCTTACTGGCCTACCGCAAGAGCGTGCGGGTTCCCTTTATCTTCTGTGCGCTCAACGTGTTAAGGAACGCCGGCAGGAGGCGGTCCATCAGCTCGAAGTACGAGGAGAGAGCCGGGGTCTGCTGGGTGGCGTTGTAGAGAATCTCTTCACGGAACGTCTCAGTGTGGAGGGTCTCGCCGGTCCGCCCGTCAATGAAGATGAACGTCGGGCGCAGGACGAACCCCTTGCGTTCCATATAGGTCCGGACCGGCACCACCATGCGGCGGCCGAACGAGTCGTACGACTCCTGCTCGCGCTGCACGAAGCCCGATCGCTGCTGCGGGGCGAACAGCACCGCGCCGGTGACGATCAGCGGCTGCTGGTACTCCTCACCGATGCGCTTCCAATAGGCGACGTTGGCAAACACGTGCTGATACTGCTCGAGGTCTTTTTCGTCGTTGATGACGACCTTTGCGGGATCCTGCGGCGCCGGCGCGGCCTGCTGATCGGGCACGGGCGGCGCATCGTCGTCGCCCGAGGCCCGCTTGGCGACTTCCAGGAGCGGCAATGTGTCGGCGTCGACCACCCGCATGAGGCCTTTGTTGCGCAATTGGCTTCGCAGCAGCCGCACCGTCTCCATGTTGGCGTCGACATCTTCATTTTCCCCGGCGATGAAGCCGGCGATGAAGATGCGCTGGAACGCCGAAGTGTCCAGCTTGGGCTGGATCGGCGTCTCGATCGGAATCTCGGTGTAGCTGCTGCACGCCGCAAGCCATGCGACGAGCATCAGGGTGAGACTAGCGCCCGTCTTTCTGAGCCACGCGGTCATTGATTTCCTTGAACAGGTCGTAGTTCTGCCGGACGAGCGCGTTGCCGGGGTCGAGCGCGAGCGCCTTGTCGTACGCCGCGCGGGCCTTCGCCAACTGACCCTCGTGCTCGTAGGCGACAGCGAGGTTGTTGAACGCTGCGGCGTAGGTGGGATCGATCTGGGCGGCGCGCTCCCAGCGATAGATCGCCTCTTTCCACAGACCACGCTGCGCCACCTGGATGCCGAACTCGACTTGTTCCTTGGCCTGCCCTCGCGCATCGGCCCAGGCTGAGGGGGCCGACGCCAGGGCCAGGAACAGTGCGAGCGCCAGATGGCGGGAAGTCACGGGTTTCCTACACCCACTATAGATCGGGGATCAGGGATCGGGGATCAGGGAAATTCGCCCCTAATTCCTAATCCCGATCCCTGTTATCCTCATCCTGGTCAGGGGCAGCTTGCCGAGGTTCTGGCAATGGACTGCATCCGTCTCGGTCATGCCGAGTACCCGCCGCTTCTGGCGGAGATTTCCGACCCTCCAGCGTGCATTTGGACCCGTGGCGATCGCCGCGCGTTGACGGGAATTTCGGTCGCGATCATCGGTGCGCGGGCCGCGTCCCATGAAGGGCTGATCGCCGCGCGCGACATTGCGACCGACCTTGCCCGAGCCGGCGTGGTCGTGGTCAGCGGCCTGGCGAGGGGAGTCGACTCAGCCGCTCATTCGGGCGCGCTCGAGGGCGGCGGGCAGACCATCGCAGTCCTCGGCACCGGCATTGACCGCGTGTATCCGGCGGAACACGGCGATTTGGCGGAGCGAATCGCGGCAAGCGGGCTGCTCGTCACGGAGTTTCCGCCCGGCTCCCCTCCGGAGGCCTGGCACTTTCCGCGCCGCAATCGCATCATCAGCGGCCTCTCCAAAGCCATTGTCGTCGTCGAAGCCCGCGAAAAGAGCGGCTCGCTGATCACGGCCCGCCTCGCCGCCGATCAGGGCCGCGACGTGATGGCGGTTCCCGGATCCATCGTTGGCGGAAGGAACCGTGGCGCCAACGCCCTCTTGAGGGATGGGGCAAAGCTTGTAGAGTCTGCGGTCGATATTCTCCAAGAGCTTGGGTTGGATGGAGCCCCGGCACGCCGTTTCGCTGAGTGTGAAAGCGGCCAAGTTGTTGAATTTACAGTAGATGACATCGCCAGGCAGTTGCAGATTCCGGCTGGCGAGGCGCTGGCGCGCTTGCTGGACTGGGAGCTGACCGGAGAAATTCAACGGATTGGATCGGGCAGGTTCGTCCGAACACGGAGTAAGGTGTAAGACTCGAATGGCGAAATCCGGAGTTCCTTTGGTCATCGTTGAGTCGCCCGCGAAGGCACGGACGCTGTCGCGCTTTCTCGGGAACAAGTACCGGGTCGAGGCGAGCTACGGTCACATTCGCGACCTGCCTGAGTCCGCTGCCGAAGTTCCGGACGAGATCAAGAAAAAGCCGTGGGGCCGCATGGGCGTGGACACCGACGGCGACTTCACCCCGTACTACGTAGTTCCGGCAGACAAGAAGAAGAATGTGACCGCGCTGCGCGCGGCGATGAAGGACGCCTCGGAGCTCATTCTCGCGACCGACCCTGATCGCGAAGGGGAATCGATCAGCTGGCACCTCAAGGAACTGCTCAAGCCGAGGGTGAAGGTCCGCCGCATCGTCTTTCACGAGATCACGGAAGAGGCGGTGAAGTCGGCGCTGGCAACAGCCCACGATGTTGACGAGAACCTGGTGCGCGCGCAGGAGAGCCGCCGCATTCTCGACCGCTTGTACGGCTACACGCTGTCGCCAGTGTTGTGGAAGAAGGTCCAGACCGGATTGAGTGCCGGCCGCGTGCAGAGCGTCGCGGTGCGCCTGATCGTCGAGCGCGAGGAAGAACGCCTGGCGTTCACGACCGCCAGCTACTGGGACCTGGAAGCCAGGCTGCGCGGCGGATCGACCGAATTCACCGCCACGCTCGCCAAGGTTGGCGGCCAACGCGTCGCCACCGGCAAGGACTTCGACGCCAAGGGCCGGCTCGAATCGAACACCGTCAAGCTGCTCGGAGCGAAGGACGCGCAGGCGCTGCGGGAAACGTTGATGCGCCGGCTGCCGTGGACCGTCACGAGCGTCGAGGAAAAGCCTTTGACCCAGCGCCCGGCGCCGCCGTTCACCACGTCAACGCTGCAGCAGGAAGCGAACCGCAAGCTCGGGTTTTCGTCCGAGCGCACCATGCAGATCGCGCAGCGGCTGTTCCAGGGCATGGATCTCGGCGGCGGTGAGCTCGAAGGCGTGATCTCGTATCACCGAACCGATTCGACCACGCTGAGCCAGAAGGCGCTGGCCGAAGCGGCCACCGCGGTCAGGGAACTGTATGGTCCCGACTACCACCACCAGCGCCAATACCAGACCAAGGTGCGCAACGCGCAGGAAGCGCACGAGGCGATTCGCCCGACGCACTTCAATCGTACGCCGGCCTCGCTCGAAAAGATCCTCGAGTCCGACGAACTGCGCGTCTACGAACTGATCTGGAAGCGCGCGGTCGCGTCGCAGATGGCCGACGCCAGGTTGCTGCGCACGTCGGTCGAAATTACGGGCGAGACGCCCGACGGGGCGCCGGCGACCTTCACCGCCAGCGGCAAGGCGATCGAGTTCCCCGGCTACCTGCGCGCCTACGTCGAGGGTTCCGACGATCCCGCGGCGGAACTCGCCGACCAGGACACGGTGCTGCCGAAGCTCGCCGTGGGCGACCAGGTCTGGTCGCCCGACAAACTCGACATGGACCTGATCCTGCTCTCGCTCGAGGCGAAGGGGCACGAGACCTCGCCGCCGGCGCGCTACACCGAAGCGTCGCTGGTCAAGCGCCTCGAAGAGGAAGGGATCGGACGCCCGTCGACCTACGCGCCGACGGTGGCGACGATTCAGCGCCGCGGCTACATCTCGCGCCAGGGCAAGGCGCTGGTGCCGAGCTTCACCGCGTTTGCGGCGACGCGCCTGCTGCGCAACCACTTCGGCGACTACGTCGACATCGGCTTCACTGCGGAACTGGAAGAGATCCTCGACCAGATCTCCAATGGCGAGCGCGACTGGCTCGAGTTTCTCGCGGAGTTCTACCGCGGCGACAAGAAAAAGAAGCACCCTGGCCTCGAGCACCTGGTCGAAGACAAGGGGCAGTCGATCGAGTACCCGATCATCGAGCTGGGCCGCGATCCGGAGAGCAACCTGCCGATTCGCGTCCGCATTGGACGCTACGGCCCATTCCTGCAAATGGGGAATCAGCACGACGGCGGCCCGCGCGCGTCGTTGCCGGAGGATCTGCCGCCCGCCGACCTCACGCTCGAGAAGGCCGTTGCGCTGCTGAAGGCCAAGGCGCAGGGTCCCAAGTCGCTGGGCGTCGACCCAAGCAGCGGCCAGCACGTCTACGTGATGCACGGCCGCTTTGGCGCCTATGTGCAGCTGGGCGAGACGCCGCAAGACCGTGACATCAAGCCCCGCCGCGCGTCGCTCGGCCGCGATCACACCGAGGAGACGATTAGCCTCGACGTCGCGCTGAAGCTGCTGTCGCTGCCACGAGAGCTTGGCACCGCCGCCGATGGCGAGACCATCCTGGCGAACCTTGGCCGCTTCGGGCCGTACGTGAAGCACGGCTCCGAGTTCCGCTCGCTCGAGGAAACCGACGACGTCCATACCATTTCGCTGGAGCGGGCCAAGGAACTGCTCGCGCAGCCGAAGAAGTCGATGCGCCGTACCCGCCAGGCGCCGAAGGAGCTGAAGAACCTCGGCAAACATCCGGAGTCCGGCGCCGACGTCAGAATCCTCGACGGCCGCTACGGCCCGTACGTCACCGACGGCGAGACCAACGCCTCCGTGCCGAAGGGCACGCAGGTTGAGGCCGTCACCATGGCATCGGCCGTCGAGCTGCTCAACGCCCGCGCGGGCATGGGCGGTCGCAAGGCCAGGAGGGCAAAGACCGCCAAGGCCACCGCCGCCGCCCCGAAGAAGAAAGCCGGGCCGAAGAGACGATCGGCGTAGCGCCCGCGTAAACTGCACCAACCGCATGACGCTTCCCGCCCGGTGTGGCCTTCGGCATCGGCAACATGGTGCAGGCCAACTCGGTCGCTGCCAGCCTGCAGGCGTCGTTCAACGTCACGCCCGCCGTGACCGGCGTCGTGCTGGCCGCGCTCACAGCGGTGGTGATTGTCGGCGGCATCAAGCGCATCGGCCAGTGCACTGAATACCTGGTGCCGTTCATGGCGCTGTTCTATCTCGGCGGCGGCCAGTGGAAGACCAGAACCGTGTAAAGTGAGAAGTGAGGAGCGAGAAGCGATTGCTTCTCACTCCTCACTTTCCACTTCTCACTTCTTATGGTTCACATCATCGGCGGCGGTCTGGCGGGTAGCGAGGCGGCGTGGCAGGCCGCCGAGCTGGGCGTGGACGTGACGATTCACGAAATGCGCCCGGTGCGTGCGACCGCCGTGCACCAGACCGATGGCCTTGCGGAACTGGTCTGCAGCAACTCGTTTCGCGCCGACAAGGTCGACAATGCCGTCGGCCTGATCAAGGAAGAGATGCGGCGGCTCGGATCGATCGTGATGCGATCGGCCGATGCCGCGCGCGTCCCGGCGGGCGCGGCGCTTGCCGTCGACCGTCACGTGTTCTCGGCCGCGGTGACCAGGGCGGTGCAGTCGCATCCGCGCATCCGCCTCTGGCGCGAAGAGGTGACCGCCGTGCCGGGTCCGGAGTGGTCGCCGGTGATCATCGCGACCGGTCCGCTCACGTCCGACGCCTTGTCGCTCAGCATCCAGCAGCTGGTGGGCGAGGAGCACTTGTCGTTCTACGACGCGATCAGCCCGATCGTGCTCGCTGAATCGATCGACATGTCGAAAGTATTCCGAGCGTCCCGGTGGGGCCGCAATGTCTGGAGTCCCGAGCCGGGTGCCGCGCTCGAGCCATCGGAGGATGGTGACTACCTGAATTGCCCGATGACCAAGGACGACTACGACGCCTTCTACCAGGCGCTGGTCATCGCGGAATCAGCGACGATTCATGACTTCGACAACACCAGGTTCTTCGAAGGCTGCCTGCCGATTGAGGTGATGGCGCATCGTGGCGAGGGCACGTTGCGGTTCGGGCCGATGAAGCCGGTGGGCTTGAAAGATCCCCGGACCGGCCGGCTTCCGTACGCGGTGGTGCAGCTCCGGCAGGACACGCTGGCCGGCGACCACTTCAGCCTGGTCGGCTTCCAGACGCAGATCAAATGGGCTGATCAGGCGCGGGTGTTGCGGATGATCCCCGGCCTCGAACACGCCGAGTTCGTGCGCTACGGCATGGTGCACCGCAACACCTACATTTGCGGGCCGAAGGTGTTGCTGCCGACCTGGCAGACCCGGCAGCGCGCCGATCTGCTGTTTGCGGGACAAGTCTCCGGCGTCGAAGGTTACGTCGAGTCGGCCGCGTCGGGACTGATCGCCGGCCGGAATGCCGCCGCGATTGCGAAAGGCGAATCGCCCCAGGCGCCGCCGCGCACGACCGCGCTCGGCGCGCTGGCGCACTACGTGTCGCACGCCGATCCCAACACCTACCAGCCGACCAACATCACCCACGGCATCATGCCGCCGCTGGCGAATCCGCCGCGCGACAAGATGCAGAAGAAGATGCAGATTGCCGAGCGGGCTCTGGCCGATCTCGATGCCTGGTCATGCGCGACCATCTGAAAGCGTTCCTGCACTACCTCGCGCTCAATCGGCACCTCTCGCCGCACACCGTACGCGCGTATGAAATCGACATTACGCAGTACCTGGCGTGGGTCGCGAGCGAGACGGGCAAGAAGATGTCACAGCTCGGGCCGGCCGACCTCGACCTGGCATCGGTCCGCGGCCACGTGACGGAGCTCAACCAGGCGGGTAAGGCGCGATCGACCGTGGCCCGCAAGCTCTCCGGGCTGCGGACGTTTGTGAAGTATCTGCGCCGCGAGGAGATTATCGAACACGATCCCGCGGCGATGGCGGTGGCCCCAAAGCGCGACCAGACGATCCCGACCCACTTGTCCGAACCGGAGATCGGGCGGCTGATCGAAACGCCGAGCACCGGCGATCCGCTCGGCCGGCGCGATCGCGCCATCCTGGAACTGTTCTATGCGTCCGGGTTGCGCCTCAGCGAGCTCGTCGCCATCGATCTCGATGACGTGAACCTGAGCGGGCGCGTGGTCCGCGTCATGGGCAAGGGCGGCAAGGAACGACTGGTGCCCTTCAATTACAGCACGCTCACGGCGGTCAAGGTGTGGATGAAGGACCGGGCGGCGATTCTCGCAGGGATCGGGGATCAGGGATCGGGGATCAGGGGGGGGCGGAGGCGACCGAAGGTCGTCCAGAATCCCTTGTTCGTCAATTACCGCGGCACGCGGCTGACCGGCCGCTCCGTCGATCGGTTGCTGCGGCGGTATGTGGCGCAGTGCAGCACGCGCATGGGCATCAGCCCGCACGCGCTGCGCCATTCGTTTGCGACCCACTTGCTCCAGCGCGGGGCCGATTTGCGCGTTATCCAGGAGCTGCTCGGCCACGCGCGGTTGAGCACGACGCAGCGGTATACGCACGTGAACGCCGCGCAATTGATCGACGTCTATCGCAAAGCACACCCGCGCGCGTCGAAGTCCGGGTAGAATCATCCGTCAGGTGGCCGTCACACGACTCGTCGCTCTGCTACTCCTCCTTTCGGCGTCTCCGGCTCTCGCGCAACAATCCGCGCCGCCCCAGGATCCACCGGCGAACGAACCGGTCAACCTGTTCGGTTTCACGTTCAACCAGAGCGAGCGCTACAAGTTTGGCGGCGAGTTGGTGACGGGCTGGTCGCACGACGGCGCGCAGGCCGCGCTGGGGTTCGAGAAGCAGGGCCGGGTTGGCATGGCCATCCTCAGCCTGAGCGGCCGGGTCTCCAATCGCGTTCGCTACTACGTATCGGTGAATCCGGTCAGCGAGACCGCGTCGCGCCCGGCGTGCGGCGAGCCGGACTTCTTCTTCCCGAACGATCCCAACCTGTTCGCCGGACAGGGCCCGATCGTCAAGTGCGACGAGGAAGACGGCCTCAAGCGCGTCGACACCTACAACACCTTCTCGCTCGACTACATCACCCAGCAGGGCATGCTGCGCGAGGGCTACATCGACTGGGGCTTGACCAATGCCGTGGCACTGCGCGGCGGCCGTTTCATCCTGCCGATCGGCTTCGCCCCGTCGGAGGTCGGCGCCGCCACCGCGAAGGACATGGCGCGGATCACGCGCCTCAATGCCGAAGCCAACTTCGGCGTCATGCTGGCCGCGTCGGCGCGCCGCGGCGATCGCACGTGGTTCGATGCCGGCATCATGGCGGTGCTTGGCGACGGCAATCTCGAGAAGGACTACGACTGGTTCTATTTCGTCAACCGCTCGCTCGATACGAACAGCGCGCTGACGGTCGTCGCCTCGGCGCGCCTGCAGCCGGTGCGCCAGCTCGACGTGCGCGCCGCATACAAAAAGGGTTACACCGGCTCCAAGGTCGAACGCCTGCCGAGCTACTGGGCATCCAAGCGCAATGACGATGCGCTGGTGGTGAGCCTGAAAGTGTCTCCGGCGCCCTGGATCTCCGCGTTCGGTGAGTACGCGAACTACAAATGGGGCCCGTCGATCACGTCCGGAGAACTGGTGGGGATCCCAACGGTCGGTCCGATCGAGAAACCCGGCTATTTCATGGGGCTGCAACTCGACGTGCCGGTGGCCGGGAAGGTGCGGGTCGGCGGCAGCTTCACGCGCGAAGAACTGTCGCGCGACGACAGCCTGATCCAGTACCTGACGCTGAACAACCTGCACCGCGTGTCGATGGGCAAGAAAGACCGCGCGATGATCGCGCGCGGCTTCCTGGACCTGAATCGCCTGGTGAACATCGGTTTCTTCTGGGTCGACGTGTCCAATCCGTTCCCGTGGGTCAGCGGCAGCTGGCCGGTGGCGGGTCCGGTCGCCTTTTCGGGCCGCCAGCTCGATCGCATTGGCCTGACCGTCACGGTGCGGACGCCCTGAAGCACGGCGGTCCGGTAAATTACTTTCATCCGTCACAGCTCGTAGCGATAATAGGCAGGCTGAAGGAGATTTTCGATGACTCGTGTATTGACAGCTCTAGTATTGGCTGCGGCGCTTGCGGCTCCGGCAGCCGCCCAAACACCATCCCTGAAGAATCCAGCGTCATTGAACGAGAAGGCCCCCGCCACCTACAAAGTGCGCCTCGACACCACTGCCGGACCGGTGGTGATCCAAGTGACGCGCGACTGGTCGCCGAACGGCGCCGATCGCTTCTACAACCTGGTCAAGAACGGCTTCTACGATGACGTCCGCTTCTTCCGCGTGCTGCACGGCTTCATGGCACAGGGGGGCATGCACGGTGACCCCGCGATTCAGCGCCTCTGGGGCCGGAACAACATTCCCGATGATCCGGTCAAGCAGAGCAACAAGCGCGGCTTCGTGACGTTCGCGAAGACCGGCGCGCCGAACTCGCGCTCGACGCAGATCTTCATCAACTACGGCGACAACGGCAACCTCGACGGCCAGGGGTTCTCGCCGTTCGGACAGGTGACCTCCGGCATGGAAGCGGTCGACAAGTTCGAGAGCTACGGCCGCAACAACGTGCCGGACCAGGGGTTGATCACGGCGGAAGGCAATGCCTACCTGCAGCGCGATTATCCAAAGCTGACCGTGATCAAGAAGGCGACGATCGAGAAGTAAGACAGGCAGTCAGGCTGTCAGGCAGCCGGGCCGTCAGGCCATCGGGCCGTCAGGAGGGACCGTGAGAGTCGTGCTACTCGTTGCATTGCTGCTTGCGGTTCCTCTGACCGCGCAGGTTCCCGTTCAGGATCGGCAGCCGGCGGGTTCGGCGTTACGGCCCGCCGTGGCCGGTCCCACCGGCGGCGTTTCCACCGGTCATCCGCTCACCACGGCCGCGGCGTTCGGTATCTTGTTGAAGGGCGGCAACGCGTTCGATGCCGGCGTGGCGTCGTTGATCGCCGGCGGCGTGCTCGAGCAGGATCTCTACAGCCTCGGCGGCGAGGCGCTCGTCCTGGTCTATCCGAAGACCGAGAACAAGGTCACATCGATTGTCGGCCAGGGCTGGGCGCCGAAGGCCGTGGACGTGGACTGGTACTTGTCGCGCCACAAGACGCTCGACGGCGCCGGGCTCGATCCCGCCGTCGTGCCCGGTGCGCTGCACGCCGCGCTCACCGTCCTCGAGAAGTGGGGCACGATGAGCTTCGAAGAGGTCGCCGCGCCGGGCATCGCCTACGCCGAGCACGGCTTCCCCATGCGCAACAGCACTGCGCAGGCGATCCGCCGCCAACTGAAGTTCTTCGAGGCCTGGCCTGACAACCAGAAGTACTGGTTGAAGCCGGACGGCTCGCACTACCAGCCCGGCGAAACCATCAAGCTCCCGTCGCTCGCCCGCACGCTGAAGCGGATGGTGGAGGCCGAACGCTCGGCGAAGCGACGAAGCCGCGCGGCCGGGATCGTCGCGGCGCGGGATCGCTTTTACAAAGGCGACATCGCCAACGAGATGGTGGCGTTCCTGCAAAAGCACCACGCGCCGTTCGCCACGAGCGACTTCGCCGACTACTTCGCGCGCATCGAGGAGCCCGCCCAGGTCACCTATCGGGGCTACACCGTCTACAAGCATGGGTTCGGCAGCCAGGGCCCGGTGCTCTTGCAGGCGCTGAACATCCTCGAGAACTTCGACCTGCACGCCATGGGCTATGCGAGCGCGGACTACCTGCACACCGTCACCGAGGCACTGAAGCTGGCCTACGCCGATCGCGATTCGTTCTATGCCGACCCGGCGTTTGTGCAGGTGCCGGCTGAAGGGCTGCTCTCGAAGGCCTATGCGAAAGAGCGCGCCGCCCTGATCGACCCCAAGCGCGCGTCGACGTCGTTCATCGCCGGAGACCCGACCAAGTTCGATTCGAAGGTGAAGGAGTGGCCGTTCTGGAAGGCCAACGTGACCAACGGCGCGACGCCGCGCACGCAGAGCGGCGACGAGCTCAATGCGCCGGAGGTCGTGAAGGACACCACGCACATGGCCGTCATTGACAAGGACGGCAACATTTTCGACGTCACGCCCAGCGGCGGGTGGGTGCCCGGCGCGGTGATTCTCGGCGACACCGGCATCGGCATGAGCGTGCGCGGCGAGCAGTTCTGGCTCGACAAGACCCGCGCCAACCAGCTCCGTCCACGCGCCCGGCCGCGCTACACCCTGACGCCGAGCATGGTGTTCAAGGGCGATACGCCGCTGATGGGCATCGGCACGCCCGGCGGCGACAACCAGGATCAAACCATCCTGCAGGCGCTGCTCAGCATCGTCGACTTCTGGAACGACTGGTATCCCAACCTGCATGCCGCGTTCGAGCGCCCGCGCGTGCAGACCATGCATTTCTACGGCTCGTTCTGGCCGCACGATGCCGGCTTCAATCAGTTGAACGTCGAGGCCGCGATTCCCGATGCGGTCTACAACGAGCTGAAGGCGCGCGGCCACGATGTCAGCCGGCTCCGTCAGTTCGGCGTATCGGGCTGTGCGACCGCGGTGATGATCGACCCGGCGAGCGGCAATCGGATCGCCGGCGCCGACCCGCGGCGGGATTGCTACGCGATGGCGTATTAGCGTGCTTGGGTAGCGCTTCAGTGGATCGACCGGAGAGGACTAGCGGAGTGGGAGCACGCCGGGGAACAGCAGGTCCACGAGTGATTGCCGCGAGCGCGTCGCCGGATCTAACCCGGTCGCCTGTTCGTAGCGCGCGATGACGGCGAGCGCATCCGGCTCCGACGCCTGCCCTACAGCCTCGAACTCGACACAGCGCACCGTGCGGCCGCCGCCCGTGGCCTCGTAGTACACGACCTCGCAGTCGGCGAAGTACCAGACTTCGAGCGCCTTCAGCAGCTCGCCGCGCCAGACGACGCCCATTCGCGCCGTGAAGGCGTCCACCTGGGCGGCCTGGTCGCCCTTGTGGTGCCCGAGGTCCAGGTTGATCTCGTCGCGTACCTCGGGGTCTGAGGCGAGCGCCTTGATCGTGAGCTGATGCAGTTCGCGATCGAAGCGGTGCCGCAGGATGTAGTGCTGCGCCTGCCCGTCGGCTGTCAGGCAGTAGCGATCGCGCACCTGCAGCACGGCCGTGCGCACCGGTCCCAATCGCGCGAGCGTCTGCCGGAAGGTGGCCATGTCGAAGCTGCCGTCGAGCACGAACTTGTGTTCGATCTCGGTGAAGTGCATCACATCCACCACTTGAAGCGGCCGTATTGTGCCACACGCGCCGCCACGCGCGGCGGGAGCTCGCGAAACGACTCGCGTGTCACGAGCACGTTGTGGGAATCGCGGCAGAGCTCGTCGAAGATGGCCCGGAGCGGCGCCACTGCCCGCGGGTCGCGGCTCTCGAGCATCAATTCGCCCAGCCGGTCGTGCGCCGCGTCTTCGAAGTTGTAGCTGCCGAAGGCCGCCCACGCGTCGTCGATGAGCACGATCTTCGAGTGCTCGCCGCGCCGGTGTTCGTAGATCCGCACGCCGGCCTCGAGCAGCCGAGGGTAACTGGCGGCGGCCGCGATCCACGCCAGGTCCGTGGCCGGCAGGGCATCCCGGTGCGAGTGGAACACCTCGACGAGCACGCCGCGACTGGCCGCGCGCAGCACGGCGTCGAGGAGCGGAGCGACGGGCTTGAAGTAGAAGCTCGTGATGCGGGCCGAGGTCTGGGCACCATCGAGCATCGCGATCATCCGCGTCGTGACGGCGTTGTCGCCGCACCAGCCGAAGGGCCCCATCCAATCCTGTGTCAGATTCGGGTTGCAGTACCAGTAGTCGAGTGCGAGGTCCGCCGGTGCCGGGTCGGCACGCGCCACGTCCGCCAGGGTCGCCAGATGCGCGTGCGGCACCGTGCCGCCGAAGTCACGCAGGCTCTCGAGCAGCGTGGCCACGATCGGCCCGCGTACCGCCACGGCGTATTCGTTCCACTGCTCGAAGGACGTCTTGGTCAGGTTGCTGCTGCCAACGATGGCTTCACCGGCTTCGGACACCTGGATCTTCACGTGCTGGCCGCCGCCGAGGAGCCGCTGCACCTGGTGCGCCGGCGCGTAGACAGTGACTGTGGCGCCCTCGGCGCGCAGGTCAGTGAGCTCGCGGTTGGCGGCAGCTCGCTGAGCCGGAGACATCAGCACGCCACCTAGGCGCTGGCCGAACGCATCGACTAGCAGCGACACGGCGACGCCGCGGCGCTGCGCCCGCTGCAGCGCGGCGAGGATCTCAGTGCCGTAGGCATCGTGTTCGATATAGAACGTCGAGAGATGAAGGAAGGCGCGTGCCTCGTTGATCATCGCCAGGCGGCGCTGCCATTCCGCTGCCCGGTTCCAGAGCGGCACGAGCGCGGACGCCTTCTGCATCAGAGCCGGTAGCCGCCCGCGACGTCGATGTTCTGGCCGGTGACGTAGTTGGCGTCGAGCAGGTAGTGAACGGCCTGGCCGATGTCGTCGAGTGTGCCCGAGCGGCCAAGAGGCACCCACCGGCTGATTTCGTCGGGCGCCGGCAGATCCACCGAGTTCTCGAGCTGCCCGGGCGACACCATGTTCACGCGGATCTGCTGCGGCGCGTACGCGGCGGCAAGCGCACGGGTGAGCACGAGCAGGCCGGTCTTGCTCACGTAGTAGTCGGTGCCGCGAGTGTTGGCGCGAATGCCTTCGAGCCCTGCCATGCCGATGTTGATGATGTGGCCGCGGGCCGGCATCAGCTTGAGCGCGCCGTAGCAGCAGTAGTAGGCGCCCGAGAGATTCGCGGCGATGGTGTCGTCCCACCCGTCGGGATCGAGAGCCGTCAGCGGTTGCGGGTTGTAGTTGCCGACGTTGTTCACGAGCAGATCCACGCGGCCTTCGGCGTTGCCGATGTCGGCAAAGGCGGAAGCCACTGCGTGTTTGTCGGCCACGTCAACCTTTCGTGCGCGGGCGCGGCAACCGGTGGCGGCGATGGCCTGTTCGAGCGTGCGGGCCTCGTCGTCCGACGACCGGTAGAAGACGACGACGTCGTAACCGCGTGCGGCCAGTGACAGGCAGAGATGCCGGCCGAGCCGCCTGGCCCCGCCAGTGACCACCGCGACGGGACGAGTGCTGGCGGCACTCATCGGCGGCGCTCCACGCGTACGAACGAACAGTCGGCGGCCGGGACGGCGGCGGGTTTCCGCACTTCGATCCGTACGGCCGTCGCCACCGGCACCTCCGCGAGTAGTTGCCCCGCGGTGCGCTCAGCCATCGTCTCGATCAGCTGGAACCGCGAATCCTGCAACAGGCGGGTGACACCCGCGGCAATGCCGTCGTAGTCCACCGCATCCGCAATTGCGTCGGAGCCAGCAGGTGGGTCGAAGTCGTAGTCGAGCTCGATGTCCAGATACACGGTCTGCGCGGCAACACGCTCGTGCGGATAGATGCCGATGATGCAGTCGACTCGCAGGTTCTTCAGTCCGGTCGTGCCCGTCATGTGGCCGAGTCCTTCCGTGCGATCCAGATCTGTTCCTCGGCCGTGGCGGCGAGAAACGGTGTGCCGTCGAAGGCACCGAGGCAGCCTTCCGCCTTGAAGCCGGTGTCGGCGAGCAGGGCGGCCGCCTGCGCGGGTGACATCCAGCTCAGTGACAGCGGGCGATAGCGGCGGCGCATCATCACGCCGTCGTCGTCGAGCAGGTCTTCCCAGGTGACGACGCGCATCGTCTGCGCGTGTGCGTCGATGAGGGACGTGACCCAGAGCAGCGCGTGATGTCCATCCGGCGTGTCGTACTCCGCACGCAGCTGCACACGTCGCATCTCGTCGAGCCGCCCGGGTGTCATGAGGAAGTCGTCGAAGATGAAGCGCCCGCCCGGCCGCAGCTGCGTGTGGATGTGGCGCAGGGCATCGCGCTTGGCGTCGAGTGAGGTGAGGTGACCGATGCTGTGGTAGGGCAGCGCAATGAGCGCGGCCGGTTCTGGCAGCACGAAGCTGCGGAAGTCGCCCTGCAGAAGGGTGAGGCGGTTGGCCACACCGGCCTCGGCCGCGCGCGCCTGGCACAGAGCGAGCATCGCCGGCGACAGATCCACGCCGACGACGTGGCGGCCCCGCACCGCCGCCTCCACCGCAATCCGCCCGTCGCCCACGCCGAGTTCCACCACCGAACCCTCGGCCGCGAGGTACGCCTGCACGTAGAAGGGAAGGTTGGTGTGGGTGGAGCCGGCAGTGGCCGTCCAGATGCTGTAGATGTCGGCGAAGCGCTCGTACTCCAATGCGTCCATTATCGCTATTGGACCACGTCCGTCGCCGCTTCGATTCACCACCGCGCACTACGCGATACGGGCCCCGGACGTGTTCACGTAGACGGCGTGGAGCGATTGACTGGCCGTCATGAACAGGCGGTTGCGCCTGCTGCCGCCGAAGCACACGCTGGCGCAGGTTTCCGGCAGCCGGATCATGCCGATCGTCGCGCCGTCGGGGGCGATGACCTGCACGCCAGGCGCGCGCCCGCCCAGATGTTGCCCTCGACGTCACAGCGGATGCCGTCGGCCCCACTCGGCGCATTGGTGCCAGCAATGGTGAGTGTCGCCAGTGTGCGCGCGTTGCGCAGTGTGGTGCCGGTGACGTCGAACGCCTTGATGGCGCGCCTGCTGGCTGTGTCGGCCAGGTAGCGCGTCCTGTAGTCGGGCAAGAAGCAGAGCCCGTCAGGACCGGTCACCTCGTCGGTGACCTTTGGAATCTCGCCCGAGCGGCCATCCGCCCGGTAGACCGCCATTGGGAGTTTCGAGTCGGCCACGAGCGCCGCGGCTTGTAGTCGCGGACGGGGGGCGCCGTGACTACCAGGCAGCTGCTGACGGCGCCGCCGACGGCTTCGAGCAACCCGGCGGCCCAGAGCGCCCACGGCGCGGACGCTAGCGTAGCCACGCCATGGCTCGCCAACACCAATAGAAAGGGCGCGTCGAAGGCGAATAAGAACGACGACTGGCCACTGACCAACGCCTCGAGGTATGCGCTGGAACCCATTCGGGAGACCAGGAACATGAAGACCGGTGCCTTGAGCACCACCGCTTCCGCCTCCCGCACAAAGAAACTCGCGCCGTGCGACAGGGCTCATGGCGCCAATCATATGGCAGGCGAGTGCCGGGACTAGGCCGTGGCCAGCGCTCGCCTTCGGGGCAGGTCGATGTGCAACGTCTTGATCTTGTAGTTCATCACGCGCGGGCTGATGTGCAGCAGCTCGGCCGCGTCCTTCTGCACCCAGTTGGCCATCTTGAGCGCTTCCGTGATCGCCTGGCGCTCGATGTCTTCGAGGGCGATGCCGGTCGGCGGGATCTTCACGACGCTCTGCGCATCCCGGGACCCGCTGCCGGCCGGCGCAAAGTCGCCGAGGCGCAGATCGCCCGGCGCAATCAGTGCGCCTTCGGCCAGCAGCGCGGCGCGCTCGATGGCATTCTCCAGCTCGCGGATGTTGCCGGGCCAGTTGTAGCGGACCAGCAGCTTCTGCGCGTCGTGGTCCAGGCCGTCGAGACGCTTCTTCAGCTCGCTGCCAAAGCGGCGGCAGAAGTGCATGGCCAGCGGCAGGATGTCGTCCTTGCGCTCGCGCAGCGGCGGCGTTTCGACCGACACGACGTTGAGGCGGTAATACAGGTCTTCGCGGAACTGGCCGGTCTGCACCATCGCCGACAGGTCGCGGTTGGTGGCGGCGATCAGCCGCACGTCGACGCGAATCGTCCGCGTGCCGCCCAGACGCTCGAATTCGTGTTCCTGCAGCACGCGGAGAATCTTGGCCTGGGTGCTGGCGCTCATGTCGCCGATCTCGTCGAGGAACAGCGTGCCGCCGTCGGCCTGCTCGAAACGGCCGATGCGCTGGCGGTCCGCCCCGGTGAAGGCGCCCTTTTCGTGGCCGAACAGTTCGGATTCGAGCAGGTTCTCCTGCAGCGCCGCGCAGTTGACCTTCACGAAGTTGCGCGCCGAGCGCAGCGAGTTGTGGTGAATCGCGCCGGCAATCAATTCCTTGCCGGTGCCGGTTTCGCCCCTGATCAGGACCGTCGAGTTGCTCTTGGCCACTTTGCGCACGACGCCGAGCACGCGCTGCAGCGATTCGCTGCCGCCGACAATGCGATCGAAGTCGTAGTGTTCCTGCCGCTCGTTGCGCAGGTAGTCGAGCTCGTTGCGCAGGCGCTTCAGCTCCAGCGCCTTCTCGACCTTGACCTCCATCTCCTCGAGTTCGAACGGCTTCTGCACGTAGTCGAAGGCGCCGTGCTTCATCGCCTCGACGGCGGTGGTCACCGAGCCGAACGCCGTCATCAGGATCACGGACGCCGTCGGGTGCAGGCTCTTGGTGGTACGCAGGACGTCGAGGCCGTCCGAACCGCCCATCTTCAGGTCGCTGACCACGACGTCGTAATAGCCCTCGTGCAGCCGCTCCAGCGCGGCGTTGCCGTTGCCGGCCTCGTCCACGTCGTGCCCGGCGGTGGTGAGCGACAGCGCCAGGCCGCGCCGGAGGGCATCGTGATCGTCTGCTACGAGAATGCGTGCCATGCCAAGCCTCTCATTCCTCATTCCTCGTTGCTTAGTCCCTAGTTCCCACCGGCAGCGTCAGGCGGAACCGGGTGCCGCGCCCGTCGGCCGTCGTCATGTCGATGCGGCCGTCGTGCGCGTCGATGATCTTGCGGACGATGGCCAGCCCCAGGCCCGAGCCCTGGGCCTTGGTGGTAAAAAACGGATTGAAGATCTTCTCCGCCACATCGTCCGGCATCCCCGGCCCGTCGTCGATGACGTCGACCAGCACGGTCGGTACCGCCGCGTGGCCGTCGGGCAGTAGCGCGCCGTCGTCGGCGCCGCGCGCCATGCGCGCCGTGATCTCGATCCGGCCGTGACCGTCGAGCGCCTCGTAGGCGTTGATCAGCAGATTGCAGAAGACCTGCGTCAGCTGGTGCTGGTCGGCACCGAGCAGCGGCAGATCCGCCGGTATGCTCAAGTCGACGACGATGGCGCCGCGCGTGGCCTTGCCGTCGGCCAGCGCCACCGCGTTCGACACCGCGTCGGCCACCGACGTGCGATCCACCTGCAGGCGCACCGGGCGCACGAACGCCAGCACTTCCTGCACGATCGCGTTGGCCATCTTGGCTTCGTTGATGATGTCGCCGACCAGCGCCTGCACGTCGGGGTGGTCCGGCGCCTTGCGGCGCAGCAGGCCGGCGAGCACCTCGATGCCCGCCAGCGGGTTCTTGATCTCGTGCGCCATCACCGCCGCCATCTCGCCGACGGCCGCCAGGCGATCGCGGAGCCGCTCGCGCTCCTCGATCTGCTCGACGTGGGTCAGATCTTTGAAGAACAGGGCGGCGCCCATCGGCTCGCCGTGATCGTCGCGCACCAGCGACAACGTGTAGCCGATCACCGTGCCGGTGGACTTGAGCCTGAGTTCGGCGCGATTGGGCAGCGACTGCAGCTCGAAGGCGCCGCCCAGCACGCGAACGATGTCGGGATGTTCGTGCAGGAGATCGGCGTAGCCGGCGCCGGCCGCGTCGCCTGCCGCCAGGCGGAAGAGCCGGCGGGCCTCGTCGTTGACCAGCACGACGCCGCCCTGGCGGTCGATTGCCAGCACGCCGTTGCGCATGTTGCCCACCATGTGGCGGAAGAACTTGTCCGCGAGGCGGGAGGATGTCTCGGCAGGTTTGGGCATTACCGTGTGGCCGAGCCGGGTTGAGCAAAGGCCGTGCCCCGCTGGGCCGCAACGACTGAACGCTCTAAGCCGTTGCGATTACATAATTTGTATTATGCCCTGATGTGGAACTCGATAACGAAACAGTAATCGATTCACGAATTTCGTAGATCGGCGAATCGCTCCAGTTCGCTTTGCAGCATTTCCCACTGGCCCAGGAGCTCACCGACTTCCCACATGAGCGACTGGTGCCGGGCGAGCACGGGCTTGGACATTTCGTGGTCGGAATAGAAGTCGGGCGCGGACATCTGCTGCTCGACGTCCTTGATGTGTTTCTCCCGCTCGGCGACCCGCGCCTCGAGCTCGGCGATACGGTCTTTGAGCGCCTTGTAAGCCCGTTCACGCTTCTTCCTCTCGGCCTGCTCACGCTTGCGGTCTTCGTAGGTCTGCTCAGACGTCGCTGCCGGTTTGGCGGCGACGGGCTTCGGGCTGCGGGCTTCGGGCTTGCGACTGGGAGTGTCCTTGGCCTGCTTGCTCCAGAGGAACGCTTCGTAGGTGCCGGGGTAGAGCGTCGCCTTGCCTTCGCCCACGTCGATGACCTTGGTCGCGAGCTTCTCGACAAAGTAGCGATCGTGCGACACGAAGATCAGCGTGCCGCCGTACTCGACCAGCGCGTCGAGCAGCACTTCCTTGGAATCGATATCGAGGTGGTTGGTCGGTTCGTCGAGGAGCAGCGTGTTCGAGGGTCGCAGCAGCATGCGCGCCACCGCGAGTCGCGTGCGCTCGCCGCCCGACAGCACGCCGGCCTTCTTGTAGATGTCGTCGCCCGAAAACAGGAAGCCGCCGAGGATGTTGCGGATTGCCGGCACCATGGTGTGCGGCGAATCCGCGGACATGGTTTCGTAGACCGTCTTGGCCGGCTCGAGCCGCGTGGCCTCGTCTTGCGCGAAGTACTGCATCACGACCTGGTGGCCTGCGGTGCGGGTGCCGCTGCCGGGTGGCTCGTCGCCCGACAGGATGCGCATCAATGTCGATTTGCCGGCGCCGTTGTGGCCGACCAGCGCGATGCGATCGCCGCGCTCGATGTGCAGGTTCACCCGATCGAGGACGATGTTGTCCCCGTAGGCCTTGCGCACGTCCTTCAGCTCGAGCACCAGGCGGCCGCTCTTGGTGGCCGCTGGAAAGTTGAAGCGGATCTTCTTCCGCTCCGGGGGCACCTCGAGCCGCTCGACTTTGTCGAGCATCTTGATGCGGCTCTGGACCTGCGCCGCCTTGGTCGCCTGGTAGCGGAAGCGGTTGATGAACTCCTCGACGCGCTGGATTTCCTCGTCCTGGCGGCGCTTGGCTTCCTGCAGGCGCTCGAGCGCCGCCTCGCGCTGCTCGAGGTAGTTGCTGTAGTTGGTGTGGTATTCGGTGATCGTGCGGAGCGTCAGATCCGCAATGTGCGTCACCACCGCGTCCAGGAAGTATCGATCGTGCGACACCAGGATCACCGCGTGGGGATAGGCGACCAGGTATTCCTCGAGCCAGTTGCGCGCCTCCAGATCGAGATGGTTGGTCGGCTCGTCGAGCAGCAGCAGGTCCGGCTCGCTGAGCAGCAGCTTGGCCAGCGCGAGCCGCATCTGCCATCCGCCCGACAGGTGATCGGTGAGCTGTTCCTGCGCCTCGGGCTCGAAGCCCAGCCCCCGCAGCACGGTCGCCACCTTCAGTTCGATCTGGTAGCCGTCCGACAGCCTGAAGCGATCCTGGACGTCGCTGTAGCGCGCCAGCACGACGTCGTGTTCCGCCTCGTTCAGCGCCGCGTCGCCGAGCCGGGCCTCGAGCTCGTGCATCTCCGCCTTCAAGTCGAGCAGCGGCTTCAGCGCCTGGCTGGCTTCGTCACGGACGCTGCGGCCGCGGTGCGACAGGCCATCCTGCGGAAGGTAGCCGAGCGTCAGCGCATTGGGTTTCTGGATGACGCCGGAGTCCGGCTCGTCGAGCCCGGCGAGCATCTTCAGCAGCGTGGTCTTGCCGGCGCCGTTGGGTCCGCACAGGCCGACGCGGTCGCGATCGCCGACCTGCCAGGTGACATGTTCCAGCAGCGTCTTCTCGCCGAAGGCTTTTGTGACGTCTTGGAGCTGTAACAAGAGGGCTTAGGGGCTTAGGGCTTGGGCTTAGGGGCGCCTAGGGGGAGAACGCTGTCCTTAAGCCCCGAGGCCCCTACCCCCTAAGCCCCTCGGCCCTTCATTCTCCAAGCGCGCGCGCGGCGGCCGCCAGGACCTGCGGTACGCGGAACGGCTTGGTGAGGTAACCGGCGACGCCGAGGTTCACGGCTTCGATGGCGCTCGATTCGGTGGAGAAGCCCGTGATGATGATCACCGGCAGTTCCGGCTGCAAGCGCTTCGCTTCGCGAATCAGCGTCAAGTCGTCCATGCCCGGCATTTTCAGGTCCGCGATCAGCAGGTCGTAGTTGCCGAGGCGCAGGCGCTCGAGGGCCGCGCGACCGTCCGGTGCGGTATCGACGTCGTACTCCGCAAGGGCCAAGGTCTTCTGCAGCAGCTCGCGGATGCTCGATTCATCGTCTACGACCAACACCCGGCTTCTCCCCTCGCGGGCCTGTGGCGGGTCGGCGACGGCCGACGCGGTGCTGCCGCGATTGGCACGTGGCCGTTGTGTGTCAAGCCATGCATCAATCTCACGTTTGCGAAACCGCCATTGGCGGCCCACCCGAACGGCGGGGATCTTCCCGGCCTTGATCAGCCGGTACACCGTCCGAAGGTTGACTTGGAGGTAGTCCAAGATTTCTTCTGTCGTCAGGAAGACTTCGTCGTTTGGAAAATTCACGCCCACCAGGTCTCTGAGCTCGGTATCTTACTCCAGCTGTCGCACCTTCGCCCTGGTTTCACTGGCTGCGGTTCGACAGGGTTACTTTTTCTTGACCCGCCACGGCGGGTGGGCCGACTATCGGGCGGGGGCCGGAGTCTTAGGGAATAGCGAGAACGTTTCGCAAACATCCGGATGGTAGCGACCGACGAGGAGCTCGTCGTCAAGTCCATGGCTGGCGACGTGGAGAGCTTCAACCAGCTCGTGTTGCGCTGGGAGCGGCCGATCTATGCCTTGGCGTACCGCGTCATTGGCCGTGATGAGGACGCGCGCGACGTTGTACAGCAAACGTTTCTCCGGGCCTTCCGGGCGCTTCCGGGGTTCAAGGGCCAGGCGAAGTTCTCATCCTGGCTCTATCGAATCGCCCTGAACCTCTGCAGGGATTGGATTCGACGGAAGAAGCGGACCCCGTTAGTGGAAATGCCCGAAGGCATCGACGTGGTCGAGCTTGCCTCGGAGCAGGGTCCTGCCGAGTCGATTGAAGACCTCGTCGCGCGCCAGGAAATGAGCCGGATCGTGGCGGAGGGCATGAAGAAGCTGCCTGAGGAGCAACGCACGGCAATTGTGTTGAAGGAGTACCACGGCCTGACGTTCCAGGAGATTGCGGATCTGCAGGGGTGCCCGCTGAGCACCGTGAAGACGCGTTTGTACCAGGGCCTGACGGTATTGAGGCGCCACCTGGAAAGCCAGGGCATGACGAAGTTCGAGAGTGGCAAAGGACCATGAGCATCAAGTTCACTTGTGACGACAAGGCGACGTTGGTCGCCTACCTGTACGGCGAGATCGATGCCGCCACGCGACAGGCCGTCGACGATCACCTGGCGCAGTGCGCGGCCTGCGCCTCGGAGGTGACGGCGCTTGGCGAGACGCGATCGGGGCTCGGCCTCTGGGCGCCGCCGGACGTGGAGCTCGACTTCCAGATCGTGAAGAAGTCGGAGCTGCCGCCGTCCAACGTGCTGCGTCCCGCGCGCTGGTGGAAGGACGTGCCCGCATGGGCACAGGCCGCCGCCGCGGTGCTGGTGGTGGCCGCCGGCCTGTCGATTGCCAACCTGCAGGTCACCTCGGGCCCGAACGGTCTGTCGGTGAGGACCGGATGGATGAGCCAGCAGCCGGTGGCCGCCGCCCTGAGCGAGCCGTTCGACGGCGCAGCCGTCGAACAGCGAGTCGAACGGGCGCTCGTGTCGCTCGAACAGCAGCTGCGCACCGAGATTCGGTCGGTCAATGCCGAGACCACCGGCACCGCGCCGCGCGGCACGGCAGACGAGGCGACCGTTCGCCGCGTCCAGCAGTTGCTGGCTGAAGCGGAACAGCGCAACCAGCGGCAGCTGGCCGCGCGCTTCGTGGAGCTGACGCGCGACCTCAACCTGCAGCGGCGCGCCGACCTGATGAACGTCAAGCGCGTCGTCAATTCGTTCGCTGGGGCGTACGACGAACGGCTCATGCGGCAGAGCCAGATGATCAACAACGTGATCCGGGTGTCCTCGACTCCTCAATAAAGCCATGAAGAACCTGATTTCGACATGTGTCGTTGTGTTCGCATTCGCCGCGCCGTCGATGGCGCACGATGCGCCGAACTCTTCCGAACAGCAGATCACGGCGCCCGCCCCGCTGCCTGCGGAACCAGCCCCGCCGGCTCCGAAGCCGAGCAGCGCCGGCGACCTGCGGCATCACATCTACGTGATGGAAGGCGCGCTCGCGCGGGCGGTGGATTACGGTGCGAAGCAGCTGAATCGCGAGATTCTCGCCGTCATGCCGGGCGTGTTCATGCTCGAAGGTGAAGCGCGGGCACGCGGCGTGCATCTCGACGGCTACGGCGTGTTCTTCGACGTCCGCGTGCCGATGATGCGTCAGAGCATGGTGTGGAGTCTGCGCATGATGATGGAGCAAGACAACAGCGCCAACGAAGCGCTGATCGCCGAACTGCGAAGGACGATGCAAGGGGTCATTGACCCGGGCACCCGCGCCTCGGTGGAGAAGGCGCTGCGGCGGCTCGAACGGCAGAACGCCGCCGCGCTTCCTCGCATGGGGGGCACCGTCGCCCCAGGAGTGGTGCTTGCGGAACGGCCGTCGGTGCCTGCCGTCGGCGCGGCAACGGCGGCCGGTCTGGCGCCGGAACCGACGACGGTCCGGCCGGCGGACGCCCTGTGGGCGCACGATCCAAATCGTGCGTACACCGAGGCGGTCACCAGCGCGCTCGTCAACGCGATGATCGACTTCAGCACGCCGATGGTGATTGGGCCCGACCAGTGGCTGACGGTTGCCGCGCGCGACGACGAGGGTCGTGATTCGCTGGCGCCCCAGGATCCGCTGGAGGAAGTGGTCACGATGATCTACCGGATCAAGGGAAGCGACCTGCAGCTGTATCGTTCCGGCAAGATTGATCGTGACGAGGTTCGCCAGCGCGTGCAGGTGAGCCAGTTCTGATCGGGCCTCCGGGCCACCAGGACGAGCGGGGAACACCGGAGGGATTGTGGTGTCTTACAATTCACCTATGGCCCCTCGAATTGCCGTCCTGCTCCTGGCCTCGTTCGTGTCGATCAGCTGCGGCGCGTCCACCGACGCCGTCGCGGCGATCGAGCCCCTTGATGTCGTCACCGGGTGGTACGACGACGGGCTCATCGAGGGCGGGAAAAACAAGCTGGTGCCCAGCGTCTCGATGAAGCTGCGGAACAAGAGCGACCGGCCGATTCGATCCATCCAAATCAACGCCATCTTCCGGCGGGTTGGCGAACAGCAAATGTGGGGCGAGCATTTCGGGTGGGCCATTCCCCGCGAGCCCGAGCTGGCCCCAGGCGCCGAGACCAAGCCGCTGGTGATGCGCTCGACGCTCGGCTACACCGGTGAGCAGGCGCGCATGCAAATGCTTCAGCACAGCCAGTTCGTCGACGCCAAGGTGGAAATCTACCTGAAGCGCGGGTCCAAGGTCTGGGCCAAGCTGGCCGAATATCCGATTCAGCGTCAGCTGATCACGCGCCGCACCGAACCGCCGACACCTTAGACCCCGCAAAGCGCCCAGGCACCGATATAATTCGGGCTCGATGTCGAACCCCGCTTCGTCCACTCTCGACCGCCGCCTCGGTCCGCTCGATGGCGCGGCGATCATCGTTTCCAACGTCATCGGCGGCACGATCCTGTTTGCGCCACCCTTGATGGCCGGGCTGGTGCCCAATCCCTGGCTGTACCTCGGGTTGTGGATCGCGGGCGGCGCGCTGGCGTTTGCCGGCGCCATGGCCTATGCGGAACTGGCGGCGCTGCGGCCGAAAGCCGGCGGCGAATACGTGTATCTGGACGCCGCGTATGGCCGCGTGGCAGCGTTCCTGACCGGCTGGACGTCGTTTGTCGCCGGCTTCGCCGGCGCGATGGCGGCCAACGCGTTCTTCATTCCGATCTATCTCGCGCGGTTCGTGGCCGGCGCTGACAACCAGACGCCGATCTTCACCATCCCGCTGCCGTTCGTGCCGATCACCGTCTCCACGCACACGCTGGTCGCGCTCGCGTCGGTGTGGCTGCTCGCCATCGTGCACCTGCGCGGCGTCGGCCCGGGCCGCGTGATGATGAACGTGCTCGCCGCGTTGAAGGTGGGCGCATTCCTGTTGTTCATCGCCGCCGGCATCGCCTTCGGCACCGGATCGTTCGAAAACATCTCGACGGCGAGCGGCAGCGTGACCACGGGCAATTGGCTGTTCGCATTCATCCCGGTGATGCTCGCGTATTCGGGGTGGAACGCGTCGGCGTATGTCGCCGAAGAGATTCGCGATCCGGGCCGCAACCTGCCGCGTTCGCTGGCGATCGGCACGATCGCGGTGATCGCCGTCTATTTTGGCGTCAACGTCCTCTACCTGTATGTGTTCTCGGTTGGCGAGCTGGCGGCGTTGCAGGGCAGCGTGCTCGACGTCGTCGCCGACAAGCTGCTTGGCTCCGGCGCGGGCCACGTGATGGGCCTGGTGGGGATCGTGAGCCTGCTGGCGGGGAACAGCGCGATGACGTTTGCCGGCCCGCGCGTGTACTTCGCCATGGCCCGCGACGGCGTGTTTTTCAAGTCTGCTTCGAAAGTCCACCCGACCTACCGCACGCCGGCCTTCGCCATCGTTGCGCAGACGGTGTGGACCAGCCTGCTGATCCTGACGGGCAGCGGCAACGCGTTGCTGACCTACACCGGCTTCTCGATCACGCTGTTCCTGGGAGTGGCGGTGTTTGCGCTGTTCATCCTGCGTCGGCGCGAGCCCAACGCGCCGCGGCCGTTCAAGGCGATTGGCTATCCGATCGCGCCGGCGATCTTCACCGTCGCCTGCTTGGTGATTCTCGCCAACGCGCTGTACACCGACCTGGTCAAGCCGCTCACGCAGGGCGGCGCCGTCGGACCCTCGGCGTGGGGCTTGCTGGTCATCGGACTAGGGCTGCCAATCTATTACTTCTTCGCGCGCCGGAGATGAGAAGAGAGAAGGGAGAAGCGAGAAGCGAGAAGCACTTCTGACTTCTCACTTCTCTCCCCGTCAGGGTCTTGGTCTGAGGTCTTCGTGCAGCGTGATGGTGCATCCCGGCTGCACGTGCACGTCGAGTTCGAGATCCTCGTAGCCGGGCAGGTGGATCTCGATCTTGTGTCCGCCGGCCTCCAGGGGTAACGACTGGAACGTGCCGTCGAAGTCGTCCACCCATCCGCCGTAGACGCCGTAGCTCGACAAGCCGATCGATCCGTAAATCAATCCCCACGGCGCATAGCGGATCGGACTCCAGCGGTAGTAGTTGCGCGCCCAGCGGTCGTAGTATGCCGGAGGGTAGTAGCGCGGATTGCGGGCGCCGCCGATGTTGATGATGTTGACGTCGCGGCGATCGCGCGCGCCACGGCCTGCTTCTCCCTGGCGGCTCGGCCGGGCGTGCAGTTTTCTGCCGGTTCGCCTCCGGCGAGCATAGACTAGTGTGATGGAGTCGACGTTCCATGCGACCACCATCCTGGCGATACGGCGGGACGACCACGCCGTGCTGGCCGGCGACGGGCAGGTGACGCTGGGCGCTACCGTCGTCAAGCAGGGGGCGCGCAAGATCCGGCGGCTTTACAACGACCAGATCCTGGCGGGTTTCGCGGGTTCGGCAGCCGACTCGTTCGCCCTCTTTGCCAGGTTCGAGTCGAAGCTCGAGCAGTACCGCGGCAACCTCGAGCGCTCGGCGGTTGAGCTGGCCAAGGACTGGCGCACCGATCGCGCGCTGCGGCGCCTCGAGGCCATGCTGGTCGTCGTCGACCGGAAGTCGATGTTCCTGCTGTCGGGCACCGGCGATTTGATTGAGCCGGACGAAGGCATTATCGGCATCGGTTCCGGCGGCGCCTTCGCGCAGGCGGCGGCCCAAGCGCTGGCGCGCCACACCACGCTGCCGCCGCGCGAGATCGCGCAGCACGCCATGACCATCGCCTCCGAGATTTGCATCTACACCAACCGCCACCTGACGATCGAAGAACTGTAATGTCCATCTCGTTGCCCGAGCGCACCGCGACCCGCGTGGCTTCGCTGACACCCAGAGAAATCGTCTCGGAGCTCGACAAATATGTCGTCGGGCAGTCGAAAGCGAAGCGCGCCGTGGCAATCGCCCTCCGCAACCGCATGCGCCGCCAGCAGCTGCCGGCCGATCTCGCCGAAGACGTGGCGCCGAAGAACATCCTGATGATCGGCCCCACCGGTGTCGGCAAGACGGAGATCGCGCGGCGCCTCGCGAAGCTGGCGCACTCGCCGTTCATCAAGGTGGAAGCGTCGAAGTTCACCGAGGTGGGCTATGTCGGCCGCGACGTGGAGTCGATGGTGCGGGATCTCGTCGAGCTGGCCGTCAACATGGTGCGCGAAGAGCGCATCGAAGAAGTCCGCGCGAAGGCGGAGCTCAATACCGAGGAGCGGCTGCTGGACCTGCTGTTGCCGCCGCGCCCGGCCGCGCCGGACGAGGATCCCGGACGCATTCGCGACGAGATGGGCGGCACCCGCCAGCGCATGCGCGAGCAGCTGCGTGACGGCAAGCTCGACGAACGGACGGTGGAGATCGACGTCCAGGAGAAATCGTTCCCGTCGATCGAGTTGATCACCGGGTCGTCGATGGAAGAAGTCGGCGTCAACCTGCGCGACATGATGCCCGGACTGTTCCAGGGCCGGTCGAAGCGCCGCCGCGTGACCGTGGCCGAAGCGCGCGAGCGGCTGGCCGCTGAAGAACAGCAGAAACTGATCGATATGGACGTCGTGGCCGGGGACGCGGTCGAACGCGTCGAGCAGGCCGGCATCATCTTCGTCGACGAGATCGACAAGATCGCCGGTCGCGAGGGCAGCCACGGCCCGGAAGTCAGCCGCGAAGGCGTGCAGCGCGACATCCTGCCGATCGTTGAAGGCACCACGGTCAACACCAAGCACGGCATGGTGCGCACCGATCACATCCTGTTCATCGCCGCCGGCGCGTTCCACGTGTCGAAGCCGTCGGACCTGATCCCCGAGCTGCAGGGGCGTTTCCCGATTCGCGTCGAGCTGGAGCCGCTCGGCCAGGCCGAGTTCGTGAGGATTCTCACCGAGCCGCGCAGCGCCTTGATCAAGCAGTACATCGCGCTGATGGCGACCGAGGGCGTCGACCTGCGCTTCACCGATGACGGCGTGGCGACCATCGCCGAGTTCGCGGCGCTGGTCAACGAGCACACCGAGAACATCGGCGCCCGCCGCCTGCATACCGTGATGGAGCGGCTGCTCGACGAAGTGTCGTTCGAGGCGCCGGATCTCGACGACAAGTCCATGACGATCGACGGGCCGTACGTGCGACGCATGCTGGCGGACATCGTCAAGAACGAAGACCTGTCGCGCTACATCCTCTGATGATCCATGCGACTATCGAGTCACGCGCCCGTCGCGCGAAGCGTTCGCGCAGGGCTGGCACGGTCGTGGTGCTGTGTCTCGTCACCCTGGCGTGCGGTAAGAAAGGGCCACCGCTGGCGCCGCTGGTGCGCGTGCCGGCGGCCGTGACCGCGGTGACGCCGCAGCGCGTTGGCGACGATGTCTACGTGTCGTTCACCGCGCCGGACACCAACGCCGACGGTCTGAAGCCGGCCTCCATCGCGGCGCTGGAGGTGTACGCCGTCACCTCGGAACGCGTGCCCCGGACCAAGAAGCAGCGTGCATTCGCCACGCTGATCGCGACGTTGCCGGTGCGGATGGCGCTTCCGCCGCCGGTGCCCGCCAATGGGTCGGCCCCGCCGCCGCTGCCGGTGCCGCCCGGCGTGGAACAGGGGGCGGCGGTGGCAGTCAAGGAAACGCTGACCGCGGCGGCACACGTGCCGGTGGAACTGCCCGTCGACAAAGACGCCGATCCTTCGATGGTCGTGGCCGCGGAAGACGGCCCGCCGTTCGGACCGCTGGTGGCCCCGCCCCCGGCCCAGTTGCCGCGGCGTCACTACTTCGTGGTCGGTATCAGCCCCCGCGGCCGCGAGAGCACGCCCTCAACGCCGGTGTCGTTGCCGCTCGAGTCGGGAAGCTCGGCTCCAGGCCAGCCAGTGGTCGCGCACACTGTGAGCGAACTGACCATGACGTGGACGCCGCCGCCGGACGCGCGCACCGCGTCGTTGCAGTTGGCGCCCACCAGCAAGCCCGTGCCGGCCGGCGCCAATGTCACGCCTACCAACACGACTCCGGCAGTGCCGGCGGCGTTGCCGCCAATCGTCGCAAAACGGTTTGGCCTGACGTTCGAGACGCAAGCCACGCGTTACAACATCTATGATCTGTCGCCCGCATTCACACCAACAGAGTCAGGCGGGCTCCGGCAAGACCTCGCCGAGGCCGGGCCGCCGCCGGATCCCTTCGCGATCAAGCTGCCGGCGCCCATCAACCCGGCGCCGCTGCTCGCCCCCGAGTTCGTGAGCAAAGGCGTCGTGTTTGGCGTCGAACGGTGCTTTGAAGTGCGGCCGGTCGATGCCGTCTCCGGCATCACCCTGATTGGGCCGGCGTCTCCGAAGACCTGCCTCACGCCGCAAGACACCTTCCCGCCGGCCGCGCCCCTGAACCTGGTGGCGATCGCCGGACCGGGCGTGATCAACCTGATCTGGGATCCGAACAGCGAGACCGACCTCGCCGGCTACATCGTGTTGCGCGGCGAGGCGCAGGCTGGCACACTGGGTGCGCTGCAGGCCATCACGCCCGAGCCGATCACCGTCACCTCCTATCGCGACGAAACCGTCAAGCCCGGCACGCGGTACGTGTACGCTGTGGTGGCCGTGGACACGGCGATGCCGCAGAACGTGAGCGCGCAGTCGAATCGCGCGGAAGAAACGGCCAGGCAGTAGGGCAGGCAGTCGGGGAGCAGATGGATCGCATCTACAAGCTTAGGCAGGGCAGTGACGGTCGGTACGCCGTTGAGCGGGATGGGCAGCTGTTCTGGCTGACAGGCGACGTGTTCGGTCAGTACGGCGCCGGCGAGGCGGTGCCCGCCGGCTCGCATGCCTGCATGGCGCCGGTGCGGCCGTCGATCGTCGTGTGCATCGGGTTGAACTACAAGGACCACGCCGCAGAGATGAACAAGAAGCTGCCGGCCGAGCCGCTGGTGTTTCTCAAGCCGCAGAGCTCGGTGATTGGCCCGGACGATCCGATTCGTATTCCCTCGTGGGCCGGGCGCATCGAGCACGAAGCCGAGATGGCCGTCGTCATCGGGAAGCGCGCGTCCGGCGTCACGGCGGCGAATGCCATGGACTACGTGCTGGGCCTGACGTGCCTCAACGACGTGACGGCGCGAGAGCTGCAGGCCAGGGACGTCCAGTATTCGCGCGCCAAGGGTTTCGATACCTTCTGCCCGATCGGCCCGTGCATCGCTGTTGGTCTCGATCCGTCGGCGCTTGGCATTGAGGGATCGGTCAACGGCGAGCGCCGGCACCACTCCAACACGCGCGAGCTGATTTTCCCGGTGCCGTATCTGATCGAACACGTGACGCGCTTCATGACCCTGAACCCCGGCGACGTGATCACGACCGGCACCCCGTCCGGCGTCGGCCCGCTCACTCCCGGCGACCGCATGACGGTCACGCTCGAGGGCGTCGGCACGCTGTCCAACCCCTGCATCGCCGGATGAATCCCATCGATCGCCTCACCGAGCGCGAGCGGCTCGCCGAGCTGGGCGGCGGCGCGGCGCGGCTCGAGAAGCAGCACGCCCAGGGCAAGCTCACCGCGCGCGAGCGGATGACGCGACTGTTCGACGCCGGCACCTTCGAGGAAGTCGACAAGCTCGTCACCCATCGCTGCCAGGACTTCGGGATGGAGGAACAGATCATCCCGGGTGACGGCGTGGTCAGCGGGCACGGCCGGGTGCACGGCCGCGTGGTCTACGCGTTCGCGCAGGACTTCACGGTGTTCGGCGGCTCGCTGTCCGAAACCAACGCCGCCAAGATCTGCAAGGTCATGGACATGGCGGTGCGCAACGGCGCGCCGATTGTCGGCCTGAACGACTCGGGAGGGGCGCGCATCCAGGAGGGGGTGGTCTCGCTCGGCGGCTACTCCGACATCTTCCTGCGCAATACCCTGGCCTCGGGCGTCGTGCCGCAGATCTCCGCGATCATGGGGCCGTGCGCCGGCGGCGCCGTCTACTCGCCGGCCATTACCGACTTCATCGTGATGGTGAAGCAGACCAGCTACATGTTCGTCACCGGCCCCGACGTGATCAAGACCGTGACGCACGAGGACGTCACCAAGGAAGACCTTGGCGGCGCGATGACACACAACGAGAAGAGCGGCGTCGCGCACTTCGCCGTCGAAGACGACGCAGAGTGCATCGCGCTGATTCGCGAACTGTTGTCGTTCATGCCCGACAACAACCTCGACGATCCGCCGCGCACCGCCACCGGCGACCCGCTCGATCGCGAAGACGATGCCCTCGACGCGCTGGTGCCGGTGTCGCCCAACCAGCCGTACGACATGCTGGACCTGATCCACACCATCGCAGACGAGGGCTACTTCCTGGAAGTGCACCAGCACTATGCGAAGAACATCGTGGTCGGCTTTGCGCGGCTTGGCGGACGCCCGGTCGGCATTGTCGCCAACCAGCCGGCCAGCCTGGCCGGCACGCTCGACATCAACGCCTCGGTGAAGGGCGCGCGGTTCGTGCGCTTCTGTGATGCCTTCAACATTCCGCTGATCACGTTCGAAGACGTGCCAGGCTTCCTGCCAGGGACGGTGCAGGAATACGGCGGCATCATCCGGCATGGCGCCAAGCTGCTGTATGCCTTCGCCGAAGCCACGGTGCCGAAGATCACCGTCATCACCCGCAAGGCCTACGGCGGCGCCTACTGCGTGATGGCGAGCAAGCACCTTCGCACCGACTTCAACTACGCGTGGCCGAGCGCGGAGATTGCCGTCATGGGGGCCGAGGGCGCCGTCAACATCCTCTACAAGCGCGACATCGAGAAGGCCGCCGATCCCGCGGCGATGCGCGCGCAGAAGATCGCCGAGTTCCGAGACCGCTTTGCCAGCCCCTACGTCGCCGCCGAGCGTGGCTACGTCGACGAGGTGATCCTGCCGAGGATGACGCGCGCCAAGCTGGTGCAGGCGCTGGCCACGCTCGACCACAAGCGCGACAAGAACCCGCCGAAGAAGCATGGCAACATCCCGCTCTAGGCTGATAACGGTCCGTTGCCACCCCTCAGATTTGCCGCCCGCGCCGTCGTTTTCGACATCGACGGTACCATCGTCGACAACATGCACCTGCACGCCGAGGCGTTCTCGGTGTTCGCGGAGCGCCATGGGCTGCCGCCGCTGACGCCGCAGGATCGCGCCCGTCTCGATGGCCGGCGCAACAGCGAGATCTTTCCCATCCTGTTCAACCGCGAGGTGCCGCGCGAAGAGTGGCAGGCGTACGAACACGAGAAGGAAGGCCTGTACCGCGAGCTGTCCAAGGGACGCCTGTCGCCCATGAAGGGCCTGCATGCGCTGATTGATGGCCTGCGCCAATCGCAGACTCCTGTCGCGCTGGCGACCTCGGCCCCGAAACCGAACGTCGAGCACACGCTGGCCGAACTCAATCTGGCCGGCGCGTTTCCGGTGATCGTGCGCGGTGACGAAGTGGCGCACGGCAAGCCGGCGCCCGACGTGTTCCTCGAAGCGGCCCGCCGCCTTGGCGTCGATCCGGCACACTGCCTGGTCTTCGAAGATGCCCAGATGGGCATCGAGGCGGCCCAGGCGGCAGGCATGCGAGTGGTGGCCCTCACCACCAGTTTCACGGCCTCGCACTTCGCGCGGCTGGTGCCGCCGCCCTCCTTTGTCTGCGGCGACTTCGAGGAATTCCTCCGCACCGGCTAGGCCGCCCGGCCTTTGCGACCGGCCGCTCGCGAGGGGATGCCGGCCATCCGGCTGGCCGGCATGAACGGATCGCAGCCGACTGCCGTCTACTTTAGTCGGTTCGGATTACAAGGAGCGGTTCATGAAGAGAGTTGTGACGGTGGTCGTTGCGGCGTTGCTGTGTGCGGCACAGCCGGCCGGCCTGATGGCATCGGCGGCTGAGGCGCAGGCGGGGACGGTGAAGGTCACGGTGACCTACAAGGGCAAGGGCGGCACGGTGGATGCCACGCGCAAGCTGTGGGTGTACCTGTTCGACACGCCAAACATCGGGCCGGACTCGCAGCCGATCGTTCAGATGGCACTCGAGACGAACGGTAGCGAGGCCGTGTTCCAGAGCGTGGCCGCCGGCATCGTGTACATCGCGGTGGCGTTCGATGAAAAGGGCGCGATGGACGGCCAGGGGCCGCCTCCGCCGGGCACGCCCATCTCGATCCTGGCCGATGCCAATGGCGCCCCGCGCGGTTTGGCGCCAGGTGACAAGGCGATCGCCACGCTGACGTTCGACGACGCGATGCGAATGCAGTAAGGCGCAATCGTGCCGTGGCGCGCGTGCACCGCTCGCGCCACGGCATTGTCTGGTTTCCCGAAGGCACGGAATTCCCCCGCCCGCGACCGCGCGCGCCACCCGTAACTGTTAGAATCGTAAGCGGTTCGGCCCAATGAAGAAGATCCTGATTGCCAACCGCGGGGAGATCGCGGTTCGTGTCATCCGGGCGTGTCGCGACATGGGCATCGCCACGGCGGCGGTGTATTCGGAGTGCGATCGCGCTGCCCTCCACGTGCGGCTCGCCGGCGAGGCATGGCCGGTCGGTCCCAGCGCGCCCCGCGAAAGCTACCTGCGGATCGACGCGATTGTCGACGCCGCGAAGCGTGCCGGGGCCGATGCCGTGCACCCGGGCTACGGCTTCCTCGCAGAGAACGAAGACTTCGCCGCGGCGTGCCGCGATGCGGGCCTGACCTTCATTGGCCCGTCGCCGGAAGCGATCAGGTTGATGGGCAGCAAGACCGCGGCGCGTCGGGTGGCGATCAAGGCCGGCGTGCCGGTGGTGCCTGGCACCGAAGCGCCGCTGAGCGACCAGGCGTCCGATGCCGAGGTGCTGGCGGTCGCCAGGCAGATTGGTTACCCGCTCATGCTGAAGGCCGTCGCCGGCGGCGGCGGCAAAGGCATGCGGATGGTGGGGGCGGAAGCGGACCTGCCGGGTGCGCTCAGGGCGGCGCGCTCGGAAGCGCAATTCGCGTTCGGTGATGGCGCCGTGTATTTGGAGCGCCGCATTCTGGCGCCTCGTCACATCGAAGTCCAGTTGCTGGGCGATCATCACGGCACCGTGCTGCCGTTCGTCGAACGCGAGTGTTCGATCCAGCGCCGGCACCAGAAGGTCGTCGAGGAATCGCCGTCAATGGTGGTGTCTCCGGAACTGCGCCGCCGAATGACGTCGGCGGCCGCGTCGGTCGCCCGGGGCGTTGGTTATACCAATGCCGGCACCATCGAGTTCCTGCTCGACACCGATGGCTCCTTCTACTTCCTCGAGATGAACACGCGGCTGCAGGTCGAGCATCCGATCACCGAAATGGTGACCGGTGTCGACCTGGTGCAGTGGCAGATTCGCATTGCGCGCGGCGAGCGGCTCGATCTCGATCCGGAGGCGCTGTTGCAACCCAGAGCGCACGCCATCGAGTGCCGCATTTACGCGGAGGACCCGGACAACAACTTCCTGCCCTCGCCCGGGCGCATCCAGGGCCTGCGCGTGCCGCAGGGGCCCGGCGTGCGCGACGACAGCGGCGCCTATGAAGGCGGCGAGGTGCCGATCTTCTACGACCCGATGATCTCGAAGCTGATCACCTGGGGCGATACCCGCGAGCACGCCATGCAGCGCATGCGGCGCGCGCTGGCCGAGTACCAGGTCCGCGGCATCCGCACCACGATTCCGTTCTTCCAGTGGATCCTGGCGGACGAGGACTTCACCGCCGGCCGGTTCGACACCGGTTTCATCGAGCGGAAGCTCGGCAAGGGGCCGTTGCAGGCGATTGAACCGACCCACGAAGACCTGGCGGCGATGGCGGCCGCCGTGCACCTGTTCACCAGGCCGGTCACCAACGGCACCGCTGCCGCGGCTTCGAGCCGCTGGCGCGACGCCGGCCGGACGGAGGCGCGGCGATGACGTTCGAAGTCGCGATCGGCGATCGTGTCCGCACCGTGAGCGTCGTCCGCAAGGGCGGCCTGCTGCACGTCGACCTCGACGGCCGGATGCACGTGGTGGATGCGCGGCGCGTCAACGAATCGATGGTCTCGATGCTGGTCCAGTCCGAGGGCGCCGACGCGCCCGCCACGTCGGTTGATGCGGCGTTTGCCTCGCAGAGCACCCAGGGCGACCTCGATGTGCATCTCGACGGCCGGACGATCCCGGTGGCGATCCGCCCGGCTGGTTCGTTCGGCCGTCAGAAGCAGGCGGGCCACGGCGGCGGCGCCAGCGGCCCTCAGCGCGTCGTCGCGCCGATGCCCGGCAAGGTCGTTCGCGTGCTGGTCAAGGCCGGCGATGACGTCGCCGCGCGGCAAGGGCTCGTGGTCGTCGAAGCGATGAAGATGGAAAACGAGCTTCGCGCCGGCCGTGCCGGCCGCGTACGGGATGTCTCCGTGCGGGAGGGCCAGTCGGTCGACGCCGGCGCCGTGCTGCTGGTCGTTGAATAGATCGAGTTGATGGACGAAGTCACACCTCCAGCGAGCCGTCTGGCGCGGGTGCGCGCGGCGATCGGCGCCGCGGGACGCCGGCTGTACCGCTACGGCCGGAGGTTTGCCGTGGCCATCGGTGTCGTGGTCGCGGTGCTGCTGGTGTCGCTGCTGACGATTGACCTCGGTCCGGCGGTGCGGGCGCTGGCCGAGCGCGAGGGCGGGAAGTTCCTCGAGCGCAAGATGACGATCGGCCGGCTCGGCATTCATCTGGGCAGCGGCAAGTTCGTCATCGAGAACCTGCAGATCGACGGCATGTATCCCAACGAGCCACCCTGGCTCGTGGCCAAGCGTATCGACGTCTCGCTGACGTGGAGCGCGTTGTTCCATCGTGAGGTGCTGCTCGACTCGATCGAGATGACCGACTGGCGGATGGTGGTCGAGTCGTTCCCCGATGGCCGCCAGACATTCCCGCGCGTCACGGGGCCGCCGCGACCGCCTCGCACCGGGCCGCGGCTGCTTGTGACCACGCTCCAGCTCGTCCGCGCCCATCGCGGCGAGCTGATCGTCAACGACTATGGATCGGACTGGTACGCCGTGTGTCCCAATCTCGAGGTCGTGGTCACGAAGGCGGGCGAGTACCGGGGACAACTCAAGTACGCCGACGGCACGATCAGAATCCAGCAGTACGAGACGATGGCAGCGGACCTGTCATCGAGCTTCAAGATCGCCGACGGCCGGCTGGTGTTCGATCGCATCGATCTGCTCACCGACGGCGCGGTCTCGAAGCTCACCGGCGTGGTGGAGCTCAATAACTGGCCCGAGCAGCTCTACCAGATCGACTCACGCGCGCAGTTTTCGAAGATGCGCGAGATTTTCTTTGCGCGAGACACCTTTGCGCTGCACGGCGAAGGCCACTTCGTCGGCACCTTCCATTACTTTCGGGGCGGCCGCGAAGTGAAGGGCAACTTCACCAGCCCGCTGGCCGGCGTCGACGACTATCGCTTCCCGAACCTGGCGGGTTCGCTGATCTGGGTCAGGGATCGCATGGAGGTGACGCGCGCGACCGCGGACTTCTCGGGCGGCACGGCCGACTTCACCTACCTGATGGCGCCGCTCGGCAACCGCGACGTGCCGGCGCGCGCGGTGTTCGACGTCAACTATCGCGACGTCGATCTCCACGAGCTGAGCAATTTCTACCGGATGAGCGGCCTGCGCCTGGCCGGCCGCGCCAGCGGCCACAACGCGATGTCGTGGCCGCTTGGACGCTATGCCGAGCGGCGTGGATCGGGCACCGCCACGTTCACCGCCGCCGCCGATCTGCAGGGGGGGCAGCTGGCGCCGGACGCCGCCGCCAACGCGCGCGATCGCTACCTCATTGCCGGCCCCTTCAGCCGGCACACGCCGCTGACGCCGGTTCCGGTGGCGGGTCAGGTCGCCTACTCGTTCGATCCGGAGATGATGCGGTTCGAGCCCAGCCGCGTGCTCACCGAGCACACCTACATCGAGTTCGACGGCGCCACCGCCTACGGCGAGCGCTCGAAAATGCCGTTCCGGCTGGTGAGCCGCAACTGGCAGGAGGCGGATCGGTTCCTGGCCGGCATCATGACCACGTTCGGCGCGCCGACGCGCGCCATTCCCGTCGACGGCATCGGCCGGTTCGACGGCGTGCTGCTGGGCGACTTTCGCAAGCCGCGCATCGAAGGCCGCTTCGTCGGTTCCGAGATGCTCGCCTGGGACGTCAATTGGGGTGATGTCGACGGGGATTTCGTCGTCGAGAATTCGTACGCCTACATCAGCCGCTCGTCGATCCGGAAGGACCTGTCGCGGATGGACGTGACGGGGCAGTTCGCGCTCGGCTATCCGCGCGCCGACGGCGGAGAAGAGATCGACGCCCGGATCCGCATCAGCGAGTTCCCGGTGGTGGACTTCCGCGAAGCGTTCGATCTCCAGGACTACGAAGTCGACGGCATGGCGGCCGGAGAGTTTCACCTGACGGGCCAGTACGAGCGGCCGCACGGCTTCGGCCGCCTGGCCATATCGCGCGGCATTGCCTACGACGAGCCGTTCTCGGAAGCGACCGCAGCCCTCGATTTCTATGGCGATGGCGTGCGCCTGAATGCGATCGACCTGCGCAAGGGCGGCGGCCTGGTGACCGGCGCCGCCGACGTGAATTGGGGCGGCAGCTACACGTTCAGCGTCGCCGGACGCGGTATCGCCACCGACACGTTGACGCTGACGACGTTTCCCGACTATCCGCCGCTCTACGGATCGCTCGAATTCACCGCCAACGGCGCCGGCGCGTTCGAGGAGCCGCGCTACGACGTGAAGTTCAGCGCCAGCGATCTGTTCTTCGGCGATGAGGGTGTCGGCGAGCTGACCGGCCGGCTGTCGCTGCGCGGACTGCTGCTCAGCTATGAGGTGGAGGCCGCATCGCCCCGCCTGGCCGTGTCCGGCACCGGCCGCGTCGAGTTGAACGACGAGATGGACTCCGAGTTGTCGTTCCGTCTGCAGGATACGTCGCTCGATCCCTACCTGCGTGCCGTGCAGCCGACGTTCTCGCCGTTTGCCTCAGCCGTCGCCAGCGGCACCATTCGCGTGGTCGGCGAGCTGTACAACCCCGATGCGTTGCGCATCGATACCAACATCGAAGCCGTCAACGTCGGCCTGCTCGACTACCGCCTCCGCAACCAGGCACCGATCCGGCTCAGCGTCGAGCGCGAGGTGCTGCAGGTCGACGCGCTGCAGCTGGTTGGCGACGATACCGAACTCGATCTCACCGGCTCGGTCAATCTCTTCGACCAGGCGCTGACCCTGCAAGCCAACGGCGCGGCCAATCTCGCGGTGCTGCAAGGCTTCCTGCCCGACATTCGCAGTTCCGGTCGCGCCGAAGTGACGGCCCGTATTTCAGGCACGGCAGCGTCGCCGGTCGTATCCGGCCGGGCCTTGCTGGCGAATGGCCGCATGCGCAGCCTGGCGTTCCCCCACGCGCTCGAAGAGGTCAATGGGATCGCCTCGTTCGATGCCGACGGCGTCCGGCTGGATGGCATCACCGCGCGGCTCGGCGGCGGAGCGGTCCGCTTCGGCGGCCGCATCGGGCTCTCCGGATATCAACTGAGCGAGTTCGACGTCACCGCCAACGGCCAGGACATGAATCTCCGCTATCCCGAAGGCATGCGGTCGGTGGTCGATGCCAGCCTGGCGCTGCAGGGGCCGGCGACCGCGCCGCTGATCACCGGCGCGGTGAACGTGAAGCGTGCCACCTGGGCGCGCGGTTTCGGAACAGCCGGCGGACTGTTCTCCGGCCTCACCGGCGGCGATCCCGCGGTGCCGACCGTCGAGGGCCAGGCAGCCCCGGCGTTCAACGTGCGGCTCGACGTGCGGTTGACCGCGCCGGCGACCTTGAACATCGACAACGATCAGGCTCGAGTCGTCGCCAGCGCCGACCTGACGATGCGCGGCACGCTCGATCGGCCGTTGGTGTTCGGCCAGGCCGAGATCGATCGCGGCGAGGTTGAGTTCGAGGGCCGCCGTTACCTCGTCACCCGCGGCACCCTGGACTTTGCCGACCCCAACCGCATTCAGCCGTTCTTCGACATCGAGGCGGAAACGCGCGTGCGCGTGCCGGGCCTGACGTATCGCGTGACCATGCGCATGGCGGGCACGATGGAGCGGATGCAGCCGCAGTTCACGTCCGATCCGCCACTGCAGACGCTCGACATCCTCACGCTGCTGTTCAGCGACCAGGCGCCGAGTGGCGACTTCGAAGTGGCCGGCCTGCAGCGGCCGGAAGAGCGGCAGCAGCGGCTGGTGGAAGCCCGCGCCACTCGCGCGCTGACCGGCGCGCTGTCACAGGAAGTCGGCCGCGTCGTCGAGCAGACGTTTGGCGTCGACACGTTCCAGATCACGCCGTTGCTGTCGGATCCCTATCAGCAGTCGTCCACGCTGACGCTCAATCCGGCGGCGCGAGTGACGATCGGCAAACGCATCTCGAATCGCATCTTCCTGACCTACGCGCGCAGCCTGTCGTCGGCGACCAACGATCAGATCATCCTGCTCGAATTCGACGAGAGCGAGTCGTTCTCGTGGGTGCTGTCGCAGAACGAGGATCGCACCTACGCGCTCGAAGTCCGCAAGAGGCACGCCTTCTAATGGCCGCAGCACACCCAGACACCACACATGCTTAAGGCGGCGTGCTATGCGTGCCTGCTGCTGGCGGCCGCCCCGGCGCACGCGCAACCGCTCGGCCGCATCATCACCGACGTTCGCGTCGACATGGCCGGAGTGCCGGCCGCTGACGCCGCGGTGCTCGAGCTGATCGAAACGCGGGTTGGCGAGCCGCTCGACATGCACAGCATTCGCCGCACCATCGACCACCTGGTGGGGCTCGGACGCTTCGAGGATGTGCGCGTGCTCGCCACCGCCACCGAGCCCGGCGTGTCGCTGCGCTGGCCGCTCGTGCCGGTGCGGCGCATCAGCAGGATCAGGGTCACCGGCGCCACCAGGTTGTCTGCGTCGGCCGTCCGCACCGAGCTCGCCGAGCGGTTTGGCGCGATGCCGTCCGCCAATCGCGTCAACGACATGGTCGCGCGCCTGCAGGCGTTCTATGCCGATCGCGGTTTCCCGGCGGCGGCGATCCGGCCCCGGCTGCTGGACGACGAACAGCGCCCGGAGCAGACCGAGCTGGTGATCGACATCGAGGCCGGCGATCGCGTCACGGTGGGATCGGCCGCGGTGACCGGATCGCCGCTGGAGCCCGACGCCGACGTGCTCCGGCAACTCGGCCTGCTGCCGGGACGGCCCTTCGACCAGCCCGCCATCGATGCGCGGCTCGCGTCGTACGAGGAGTCGCTCCGCGAGCGTGGCTACTATCAGGCCAGGGTCCGGACCTCCCACCTGCCCGCCGACCAGCGGACCATGGCACTGACCATCGCGGTCGAACCCGGTCCCCGCGTACGGCTGGTGTTTGCCGGCGATCCGCTGCCAGGCGGCGACCCCGAACGCTGGGTCCCGATCCGCGCCGAACGCTCGGTGGATCAGGATCTGCTCGACGACGCCAGCCAGCGAATCGAGACCGCGTTCCGGCAGCAGGGCTATCGCAACGCGCGCGCACCCTACACGCGTGCCGAGCAGGCGGGCGAGCTGGTCATCACCTTTACGATCGACCGCGGGCCGCTGCATCGCATCGAATCCATCGAGGTGCGCGGCAACGTCAGGATTCCGCACGCCGATCTCGCGCCGCTGCTGCAACTGAAACCCGGCGAACCCCTGGACGATCAACGCGTGTCGCTGGTCGGCAACGCGATCGCGGTGCTGTACACCGTGCGCGGCTTCACCGAAGCCGCCGTCAACCACACGCTGGAGGTCCTGCCGGAGGCCATGGCGTCGGGCCTCGCCTACCGGCCGGTGGCGATCCGGTTCACGATTGAAGAGGGCATCCAGACCATCGTCAAGGCCGTGACCTTTCAGGGGCCCGCCGCCTCGCTCGAGCAGGTGCTGCGCTCGCAGACCGGGCTGGCTGGCGGCAAGCCGTTCTACCGGGTGCAGCAGTCGGTGGATCGCGACGCCATCGCGCGCACCTACCGGAACCTTGGCTACCAATCGGCCAGGGTGACATCGCAGCTGAACTTCGAGGACCAGCGCCAGTCGGTGTCGCTGGTCTGGACCATCGAGCCGGGCGATCAGGTCACCGTCGATCGCGTGCTGATCAACGGCGGCCTGCGCTTCAACCCCAGCCTGATCCGCCGCGAACTGCGGATTGCTGCCGGCGATCCCATGAACGACGACGCGCTGCTGGAGAGCCAGCGCAACCTCGCGTCGCTCGGCCTGTTTCGCCGCGTGCGCATCACCGAAGTGCCGCGCAGCGGGTCGCTCAGCCGGGACGTGCTGGTCGTGCTCGAAGAGGCCGACAGCACCACGATTGATTACGGCGGCGGCATTGAAGTGAGCGGCATCGGCGGCCGCGACGACGATGGCGGCGCGACCGACAAGATCGACGTCGGCCCGCGAGGTTTCTTCAGCATCAGCCGCCGCAACCTGTGGGGCAAGAACCGCTCGGTCACGCTGTTCGGACGGGTGACCGTGCGCAGCCGCGAGCCCGCGGCCAGCAACACCGACCCCACCGACACCGGCGGCTACGGCTTCAACGACTATCGCGGCGTGTTCACGTTCCGCGAACCGCGCGCCTACGGCACCAGCGGCGACGCCCAGTTCACCGCGTTCGTGGAGCAGAGCCGCCGCACCAGCTTCACGTTCAATCGCAAGGGCGTCACGACCGACTACGCCCGCCGGCTGGGCGCGTTCACGTTCACCGGCCGCTACGGCTACGACTACACGAAGATTTTCGACGACCAGATCGCGGCCGACGACCAGCTGCTGATCGATCGCCTCTTCCCGCAGGTCAAGCTGTCGAAGTTCCAGGGCGGCCTGTCGCGCGATTCGCGCGACGACGTGCTCGATCCGCAGCGCGGCGCGGTGATCGGCATCGACGGGTCGGTGGCGGCCAAGGCGTACGGTTCGGAAGTCGGATTCGTCAAGACCTTCCTGCAGGGGTTCGTCTACCGCCGCCTGCCAGGTCGCGGCGTGGTCCTCGCGGCGGGGGCGCGGCTGGGCGTGGCGGTGGGTTTCGCGCAGGAGGTGCCGCCGCCGGCCGAAATCGCCGGACGTCGCCACCGCGACGGGGAGCAGGCTCAGTCCCGTGGCGCGGGCGCGTTGCCGAACGACGGCGATCGCGCCGGCGTGTTTCCGACCGTGATTCGCGAGCTGCCGGCGAGCGAGCGGTTCTTCGCCGGCGGCGACACCACGGTTCGTGGCTTTGCGCTCGACCGGCTGGGCACCGCTCTCACCCTGGATGAGGACGGCTTTCCCAAAGGCGGAAACGGCCTGGCGATCGTCAACCTCGAAGCACGCGCGCCGTATTGGAAGAACCTGCAGTTTGTGTGGTTCCTCGATGCCGGCAACGTGTTCGCGAAGGTGACCGACATCCGGTTGAACGAATTGCGCATGTCGAGTGGCCTGGGCTTCCGCTACCGATCGCCGATTGGGCCGCTGCGGGTCGACTGGGGCTGGAAGCTGAGCACGCGATTGCTGCTCACCGGCGGCCGCGAGCGCTCGAACGTGCTGCATATTTCGCTGGGGCAGGCGTTCTGATGGCGCTGCTCGCTCTGCTCGTCGTGCTGATCGGGGATCACGGATCAGGGATCAGGGAGCAGGGATTGGCCGCTCAGGAACTGCTGGACCGGACGCTGGCACTGGTCGGTGGGCAGCCAATCACATTGAGCGACGCGCGCGCCGCCATCGCCCTGGGGCTCGTCGGTGCCGGCGGATCGGCCGATCCCATCGCGGGCGTCACCGCGCAGCTGGTCGATCGCGAATTGATCCTGCGGGAGGTCCAGCGCTACGCGCCACCGACGCCGCCGGATACGGCCATCGACGCGCGACTCGATGAGGTCAGGGCCCGCTACCCGGACCGCGACGCCCTGGCGCGGGTGCTGAATGCGCACGGCCTGACAGAGGCACGGCTGCGTGCCTGGCTGCGCGATGATCTGAGGACGCAGGCCTACTTGTCGCAACGATTCGCATCAGCGAGTGCGCCGACCGACGCCGAAGTGTTGCAGGCCTATACCCGCGGCCGGGCTGAGTTCGACAAGGCGGGCAGGTCGTTCACACAGGCCGAACCGATCGTGCGCGAGCGTCTGGCCGCCGCGCGCCGCCGGGAGCTGATCGCTGACTGGGTGTCGGACCTCAGGCGGCGAACCGATGTGGTGATCCTGCAACGCTGACGGCCCGGCGCTGCCGGCGGCAGCCCGGCTGCTCACCGCAGAACAATCTTCAGCAGCTCAGCGCTGTTGAACAGCGAATGGCTCACGATCGGGCCGAGCGCGCTGCCGCGGATCAGGTACATGCTCCCCCACAGCGCCCCCAGGGCGCCGGTGATGATCGCCGCATCGTTGCCCTGCAGCGTATGCCCGAGGCCGAAGGCGATGCTGCAGATCAGCAACCCCTGCCACCGGCGGCCGAGATCGTGCGTGAAGCGATGGAGCAGGAACGCCCGCTGCAGTTCTTCACGCACGCCGCCGGCGACGATTGCGACGAACAGGAACACCCAGACGCCGGATGGCGTGCGGAGCAGGGTCTCGAGCGGGTTGTTAGGGACGTTGTGCAGCTGGGGAGCGAAGCGCATGACGGCCGCCATCAGCACCAGCACCACGGTCAGGACGAACGGCACCGACAGCACGCCGCACGCAGCTTCGGCGAGGGCCGGGCGGCCGCCGAAGAACACGTCGAGCGGCCGTTCGCCGCGGCGTATCAGCAGCGCGACGATCAGCGTCAGCAGCATCACGGTGTCAAGCAGCGACAGCGCGAAGACGAAACGGGGCGACAGTGACTGGTCGGGGCCGGTTGGCGCCAAGCCAACGGCCATCAACAGGCCGCCGACCATGATCTGCGTCGGGTACCCGGAGCAAAGAAGTATTTCGGCCCAGATCGCGGCTGGTCTCGGTCCCAGGGCCACATACGGCACCGAATGCCCGGAACTATCACGTGGCTGAGGCGTCACCGCCCCGCTGGCTCTGTCGTCTTCCGTCATCTGTGATTTCTGTGCCTTCTGCGGCCCTGGGACTTCTGTGGCCGATGATAGATTAAAAAAGCGTGAGCGAGCCGCATACGGCCGAACGTGTTCTGATCGTCGAAGACGATCCCGCCACCCGCACCGGCTTGACCGAGCTGGTGCGATCGTGGGGGTTCACCGCCGAGGACGCCGCCGACGGCGCCGCCGCGCTCGACAAGGTCACCGCCTTCCGGCCGTCGATCATCGTGACCGACCTCGTCATGCCGCGCATGACCGGTATCGAGCTGCTGAAGGCCTTGCAGCCGGAACTCGACCACATCAAGGTGATCCTGATGACGGCGCAGGGCACGGTCGATACCGCGGTCGAGGCCGTCAAGTCCGGCGCCGAAGACTACCTCACCAAGCCGCTCGACCCGAACAAGCTGCAACGCCTGCTCGAGCGGCTGGCGGAAATCAACACGCAGAAGCGTGAAAACCAGGCGTTGCGCCGGCAGTTGACCGATCGTGGCCGCTTCGGCCGCATCATCGGCCACAGCCCGGCGATGCGGGCGCTCTACCAGGTCCTCGAGCAGGCGGCGCCGACGCCGGCGTCGATGCTGATCCTTGGAGAGTCCGGCACCGGCAAGGAGCTGGTCGCGCAGACCATCCATCAGCTGAGCCCGCGCGCGTCGCGCCCGTTCGTGGCGCTCAACTGCGCCGCGATTCCCGACACCCTGCTCGAGAGCGAAATCTTCGGCCACGAAAAAGGCGCCTTCACCGGCGCGACCGAGCGGCGCGCCGGCTGCTTCGAGCTGGCCGATTGCGGCACGCTGTTCCTCGACGAGATCGCCGAGATGACGCCGGCCACGCAGGTCAAACTGCTGCGCGTCCTGCAGGAGCGGAAGTTCCGGCGGCTCGGCGGCCGCACCGAGCAGGAAGTCGACGTGCGCGTGCTGGCGGCCACCAACGTCGATCCCGCCGCCGCGATTCGCGACGGACGTCTGCGCGAGGACCTCTATTACCGCCTGAACGTGTTCACGATCGTGCTGCCGCCGCTGCGCGAGCGCAAGGACGATCTCCAGCTGCTGATCCAGGCGTTCATCGACGAGTTCAACACCCGCGATCGCCGCACCGTGACGGGTGTCTCGCCGGCGGCCCTGCGGCAGCTGGAGCACTACCAGTGGCCCGGCAACGTGCGCGAGCTGCGCAACGTGATCGAGCGCGCGACCATCCTGGCGAAGGGCGACCAGATTGAGCCGGCGCATCTGCCGGTGTTCGGCACCATGGCGCCGCCGGCGGCCGCCGCGGCCGCGCCCGCCACCGGCGTGACGATCGCGCCCGGCATGACCGTCGACGAAGCCGAGCAGAAACTGATCATGGCGACACTCGACTCGGCCGGCGGCAACAAGACGCGCGCCGCGGAGATGCTCGGCATCAGCCTGAAGACCCTGCACAACAAGCTGAATCGATTCAAGAGCGACAGCGACTCCTGACGGTCATGCGGTTCTCTCTGAAGCAGCAGCAGGTGTTCGGCGTAACGGTGATGGTGGCGCTGATCGTCAGTGCGTTGAGCCTGCTGCACCTGGTCAACACCGCCGGCGTGCTGCTGGCCGAGAGCCGCGATCGGTTCGAGCTGTTCGGCAGCGCGGTCTATTCGCAGACCGCCGCGGCGATCGCGACGCCGGAGACCGCCTACCAGGACGTGCGCACCAGCAGGTTCGTGCAGTCGGCGCTCGAGTCGGCGCTCTACTCGCAGGACACGCTCGATGCGTCGATCGTCGACCCGGCGGGGATCGTCGTCGCGTCGAGCGATCCGGCGCAGATTGGCCGGGCCGTCGCGCGCCGGCCGCAGCTGAACGACCTGATGGCGATGAGCGGACTGGCCCGCCTGCGCGCCATTTACGCCGCGAACAACAACATCGAGTGGACCCAGCCGATGGCGCTCGGCGACCGGCCGTTCGGCGAGATTCGCATTGGCCTGACCACCGCGCTGGTGCAGCGCGACCTCAACGAGTCACTGCGGCCGTCGGCCCTCGCCGCCAGCATCGCGCTGCTGATCGCCGTCGTCACGTCACTGCTGCTCGCCCAGCTGGTGTTGCGGCCGATGCATATCATCCGCAGCAGCCTGTCGCGGCTGGGCCGCGGCGACCTTGGCGCGACGCTCGATCTCCGCGACGACGACGAGTTTCGCGAGCTGGGGGATGTGTTCGACCAGGTCAGCGCGCAGCTGAGGGCGGCATCGCCGGCGGGATTGACCCGAGCGCAACTCGCCGAGCTGTCGCGCCGCATTGCCATGGTCGGGCGCCTCACGGCCGGCGTGGCGCACGAGATGAAGAATCCGCTCAATGCGATGACCATTCATCTCGAGTTGCTGAAACAGAAACTCGCCCAGGGCAAGCCGGCGTCGATGCATGCCGACGTCATCGAGCAGGAGATTCGCCGCCTGGACGAACGCATCCAGGGCTTCCTGCGGTTCGTGCGTCCCGACGAGGTGAAGTTCGGCGCCGTGGCGCTGGCGCCGCTGCTTGGCAGCGTGCTGGATGCCGTGCAGCTGGAAGCGCAACGCGCCAATGTGTCGATCGCGCGCCACTGCGGCGACGGCGCGCTGCTGGTGGAGGGTGATGCCGCGCAGCTGCGGGACGTGTTCCTCAACCTCGCGCAGAACGCGATCCAGGCCATGCCGAAGGGCGGGCGGCTGACGGTGTCTTGCGCAGCGCTGCCCGACCGCCGCGTGCGTGTGCGCGTCGAAGATACCGGGGTGGGCATCGCGCCCGAGAACCTCACCCGTATCTTTGAGCTCTACTACACGACCAAGGAGCGGGGGACAGGCGTAGGGTTGTCGATGGTGTATCGCACGGTCCAGATTCACAACGGCGAGATCGACGTCGAATCCACGGTCGGGGTCGGCACGACGTTCATAGTCGTACTGCCAGCGGTGAGACAAGAAGTGAGCAGTGAGCAGTGAGAAGTGAGCAGTGAGAAGTGTGCACGCTTCCTGCTTCTGACTTCTCACTTCTGACTTCTCACTTCTCCCTTGATAGGATGAACGGCGTGCGCCTGACGGTCATCGTCCTGCTGGCGGCCTCACTCGGTGCCTGCGCCGCGAAGGCGCAGGTGCGCACCGAAGTGGCGATGCCGCTCCTCGATCCGCCACCGCCGCCGCCGCGCGTGGTGGCTGCCTACCTGCCGGAGCCCGAGCCGGTGGTGGCACCGCCGGTGGAACCGGTCGCGCCGCCCCGTGCTCCGGCGCGGCCCTCGCGCCCCGAACCGAAGCCGGAACCAGTGCCGCCTGCGCCAGACCCCGCTGGAGCCGCCGCCCGTCCCGTGCCGCCGTCGTTGACGCTCACGCCGACAGCGGGTTCTGAGGCGCAGACCGTGAACGCCATTCGCGGCTTGATGGCCCGCGCCTTGCGCGATCTCTCGCGGGTGAATGTCGCGACGCTGAACAACGATGGCCGCGCCCAGTTCGACACGGCGCGGCGCTTCATCCAGCAGGCCGAAGAGGCACTCAAGGGGCGCAACTTCGTGTTTGCGGGGAAACTCGCCGATAAGGCCGCGACCCTGGCGGCTGTTCTCGTTCGTTAGCGCACGGCGCACCCCCGGGGGTCATTGACCGTGCTGCGATCAGGAGGCGCGGGTTTGCCCGTTCCAGGCCGTCGGTTAGACTGCGATTGGCGCAGATGCCCGTCATCACCCGCACCCGTCCGGACGCCCTGCAGCCGCCTCTGAAATGGGCTGGCGGGAAGCGGTGGCAGGTTCCGCACATCAAGTCCTTATGGGAGCCACACGCCCATCGTCGACTGATTGAGCCGTTCGCTGGTGGTTTGGCTGTCACGCTAGGCGTGCAGCCGGAACGGGCGCTGCTCAACGATGCCAACCCACATCTGATCAACTTCTACCGCTGGCTCAAGAAGGGCCTCCGCACCTCCATTGCCATGGAGAACGACGAAGGCCTGTTCTACCAGCACCGTGATCGGTTCAACGCGCTGGTGCGCGCCGGGGAGTCAGATTCTCGAGAGTCTGCGGCGCTGTTCTACTACTTGAATCGGACCGGTTATAACGGCCTGTGCCGCTTCAATAGCCGGGGCGATTTCAACGTCCCATTCGGGAGCTACAAGACCATCACGTATGCCAGGTCGTTCGCGGCGCACCGCGAGGCGTTTGCCGATTGGGAGTTTACGACCGGGGATTTTGCCGAGATTCCTCTCGACAGAGACGACTTCGTGTACGCCGATCCGCCGTACGACGTGGAGTTCACGGCCTATTCGCCGGGCGGGTTCTCTTGGGACGATCAGAGGAGGACGGCGGAGCTGCTGGCCATGCACAGTGGTCCGGTGGTGCTGGTCAACCTGTCCACGCCGAGAATCGATTCGATGTACCGCAAGCTCGGCTACGAGGTGCGCTATCTCGACGCGCCCCGGCGGATCAGTTGCAATGGCAACCGGCGCCCGGCCAGGGAAATACTCGCAACTCGCAACCTATGACGCCGCGCTCAGTTAAGCCACGGGCGTCGGGGACCAGGAAACTCGCCGACACGTCCGCTACCATGGCGACCGTTCTCGTCCGTTGGTGCACTTCTGCGCAAACTTGCGCTATCGCGACCGTTTGGCTTGCCGAAAAATTCTCGTTAAGCGAAAATCGAGCGAATAATTAGGATCTGGCCGAAAAGCTCGATATATTGCGGACGACCTAACAAAAAAACCCAACATGTAGTGTTCTAAGTACTTGACAACAAATGGTTGCAAGCGCATATTTGGCGACGCACGCGAAAACGACTCTTCGATCGCCAGGCACTCCCAGTGGCCCGGTGATTGAGCCGGATCGCAAGCACTTAACGAAGAGATTCAGCGATTCAGGAACAAAGTCGGATCCGCGCGTATTAGCCAAATTTAAAGCGTTCGAAGTAGACAGGGCGATTGACCCTTGGGGGAGGGGTGTCGCCATGCGGAGGAAGAAGCATGCGTGAAGGCGCTTCTCAGAAAGGCCTGTCGGCCTCGCCGGCCGGGCAGACAGTCAGTTCAGCATCATCCAGTTCAGAGACGCGCACGGCTCAGGCCTCCCCCGGCCTCGAGTTTTCGCGTTACTTCTCAACCGCAGGCCTTGATCCGTTCGATCAGGTCGAGTGGGATCTGCGCGATGCGATCATCGGCAACGAAAAGGGCACCGTTGTCTTTGAACAACGCGGTGTGGAAATCCCGAAGGCCTGGTCGCAGCAGGCGACCAACATCGTGGTCTCGAAATATTTCCGCGGTCATGTCGGATCGCCCGAGCGTGAACGCTCGGTCAAGCAGCTGATTGGCCGGGTGGTCAACACAATCACTGAATGGGCCCGCCAGCAGAAGTACTTCGCGTCGGATTCGGCTCTCCAGGCGTTCAGCGACGATCTCAAATACCTGCTCGTGCACCAGCAGGCGGCCTTCAACAGCCCGGTGTGGTTCAACAGCGGCTTCGAAAAGGCGCCGCAGTGCTCGGCGTGCTTCATCAACTCCGTCGACGACACGATGGACTCGATTCTCACGCTCGCCAAGACCGAGGGCATGCTGTTCAAGTTCGGCTCGGGCACCGGCAGCAACCTGTCGGCGATTCGCTCGTCGAAGGAACTGCTGGCCGGCGGCGGCACGGCGTCGGGCCCGGTGTCGTTCATGAAGGGCTTCGACGCGTTTGCCGGCGTGATCAAGTCGGGCGGCAAGACACGCCGCGCCGCCAAGATGGTGATCCTCAACGCCGAGCATCCCGACGTCCTCGAGTTCATCAACTGCAAGGTCGAGGAAGAGAAGAAGGCGTGGGCGCTGATCGACGCCGGCTACGACGGTTCGTTCACCGGCACTGCCTACGGCTCGGTGTTCTTCCAGAACTCGAATAACTCCGTGCGCGTCACCGACGAGTTCATGCGCGCGGTGCTCGACGACGGGCTGTGGCAGACCAAGGCGGTGACCAACGGCGAAGTGGTCGACACCTATCGCGCCCGCGACCTGATGCGCGCCATCGCCGAAGGCACCTGGGTGTGCGGCGATCCGGGCATGCAGTTCGACACCACCGTCAACGAGTGGCACACCAGCCCGAACACCGCCCGCATCAACGCCAGCAACCCGTGCTCGGAATACATGTTCCTGGACGACTCGGCCTGCAACCTGTCGTCGTTGAACCTGATGACGTTCCTCAAGGAGGACGGCGAGTTCGACGTCGATGCCTATCGCGCCGCCTGCCGGGTGATGATCACCGCGCAGGAAATCCTGGTCGACAATTCCAGCTACCCGACCAGGGCGATCGAGAAGAACAGCCACGCGTTCCGCCCGCTCGGCCTCGGCTACGCCAACCTCGGCGCGCTGCTGATGTCGCGCGGTCTGCCGTACGACAGCGACGCCGGCCGCGATTACGCCGGCGCCCTCACCGCGATCATGACCGGTGAGGCCTACGCCCAGTCGGCGCGCATCGCGCGCGACCACGGTGGCCCGTTCGCCGGCTACGACATCAACCGCGAGCCGTTCCTGCGCGTCATGCGCAAGCATCGCGACGCCATCAAGGACATCAACCCGAAGCACGTGCCGGACGATGTCTACGCAGGCGCCAGGCAGGCGTGGGATGACGCGGTCGAACTCGGTGAGGACTTTGGCTTCCGCAACGCGCAGGCCACCGTGCTGGCGCCGACCGGCACCATTGGCTTCATGATGGATTGCGACACGACCGGCGTCGAGCCGGACATCGCGCTGGTCAAGTACAAGAAGCTGGTCGGCGGCGGCATGATGAAGATCGTCAACACCACCGTGCCGATGGCACTGAGCAAGCTGGGCTACACCGCCGCCCAGATCGACGACATCGTCAAGTTCATCGACGAGCAGGAGACCATTGAAGGCGCGCCGCACCTGCTGGAGCGCGACCTGCCGGTGTTCGATTGCGCCTTCAAGGCCCAGAAGGGCGAGCGCTCGATCCACTACCTGGGCCACATCAAGATGATGGGCGCCACGCAGCCGTTCATCTCAGGCGCGATCAGCAAGACCGTCAACGTGCCCAAGGACGCGTCCATCGAGGACATCGAGCAGGCTTACCTCGAGTCGTGGCGCCTTGGCGCCAAGGCCGTGTCGATCTATCGCGATGGCAGCAAGCGCACCCAGCCGCTCAACACCTCGAAGGCGGCGATCGAAGCCAAGGGCGTGATCAGCCACGAGGCGACCGCGGATGCCGTGAAGGCTGCCGTGGCCGCCGCGCTGGCGCAGCGCGCGCCGGCGCGCCGCAAGCTGCCGGATGAGCGCCAGGCGATCACGCACAAGTTCGACATCTCGGGTCACGAGGGCTACATCACCGTGGGCCTGTTCGAAGACGGGATGCCGGGCGAAATCTTCCTGGTGATGGCCAAGGAAGGCTCGACGATCTCAGGCTTTGCGGATGCCTTCGCGCAGGCCATCAGCTACGCGCTGCAGTACGGCGTGCCGCTGCAGGCGCTGGTCGACAAGTTCAGCCACGTGCGGTTCGAGCCCTCGGGCATGACCAAGAACGCCGACGTGCGCTTCGCGAAGTCGATCGTCGACTACATCTTCCGCTGGATGGCGTCGAAGTTCCTGTCGCCGGAGGCGCAGTACCGCGCCGGCGTCAACAACCGCGACGAGGCCTTCGATGCTGCTCAGGCGAAAGCGGTTGAAGCGGTGGAGGCGCCGGCCGTTCCTGCTCCGAAAGTGGCACCACCAACCACCGCGAAGGTGAGCCCGACCGGCTCGATCATTCCCGCGAACACCGCGCCGTCAACGGCGCAGTTCGCCGCCATTCAGAACCAGGAAGACGCGCCGCCGTGCACCACCTGCGGCTCGATCATGGTGAGAAGCGGCGCCTGCTACAAGTGCAGCAATTGCGGGACGACGAGCGGGTGCGCGTAGGCGGGCCGACTGCACGACCGCCCGACTGCCCGTCAGCCCGCTAGCCTCCGCACGCTGCGTCGCCGCGTTCCAGCGCGCACTTCACGTAAGCGATACGGTCGCGGGCGAACGTCAGCATTTCGCCGGCCTCGCCCTCGTAGGTGCCGTTGGAGTACGGCTTGTAGGGATCTTCCTTCATTGCCGCATCAATCAACTGCAGGTTCTTGATGATCTCGGTGTCGAGCCAGTTCTCGGCCTCGGCCATTTTCAGGGCGCGCGCCAGCTCGGAGTACCACAACGCGTCGTACTCGGGGATCCGCATCAGCTTCTGCATCAGCACGTTGGTGTTGTCGGGGGCGATGCGGAACGCCGGGCCCCAGAAGGTGTTGTCGGTGTCCCACGCGATCAACGCATGCTGGTCGCGGTTCTCGAGGCGATACAGGTAGAAGTTGTTCATGCCCCACGACCCGAGGAAACCGTCGGTGTCGCCGAGAAAGGCCTGCGCCGCTACGAAGCGGATGAAGCCGGGCAGGTCGAAGCGTGGCCCTATCACGCCGACGAATTGATCCGTCGACGTCTCGTTCGCCAGCGTCACCAGCTCCTGCACCTTCCGGTACTTCTGCTCGTCGGTGCTCGACTCGTGCGTGGTGGCTTCGAAGCGCAGCTTGTAGGGCGCCAGGTCGGTCCCGAGGTCGCTGAAGCGCCAGTCTTCCTGCCACGAGAATTCGTACAGCCAGCCGTCGTTCTGCGTGTCGGTGCCAATCTCGCCGTAGATGCGCGCGAGGAAGTCCTTGTCGATCGCCTCCACCAGTGCGTAGAGGCCGACGTATTCGCCCCGGACGTAGAGCTTGACGTGCGCTTCACGTGGCACGGGGATGCCGAGCCGCTCGTAGAACGCCATCGACACCGTCTCGTGAATCCCCGACGGATCCTGCGTCAGGTTGTCGAGCACCAGCGACTTCAGCCCGAGGAACCTCTGGGTGGTGGAGTACAAATCGAAATCGATCTTGAGACCGGGCTTGGTGGCGCTGCGCGAGCCGCGGCCGCGCGAGCGGATGCCGACGTTGCGGACGGTCTGGCCGTTCCACGTCATGTCGGCCGGGTAGTAGGTGTTGGTCCGGAAGTTTTCTTTCAGCTTGGCCCAGTCGGACGAATGCAGCTCGAGGTCGAGGCGCTGCAGCGTCGATTTGCTGAACAAATCGGTGGTCGTCAGCGCCTGGCCGGCCGGCGCGGCCGGCGAGAGGGCGACGAGACAAGCGAGTGCGGCCGGTAGCAGCCGGGTTGCGCTCAAGCTGGGCACGGGTACAATATTGACTACAAGGTCCTATCGGGCGTCAAGCCCCTGCCGGGTAGGACCGAGCGGTTTTTGTATGTCCGCCGCCCCACGGCCGATTCTTGGTCTGGCACTCGTATTGGCCTCCGGACTCATGCTGAGTCAGTGCGGCGGAGGCTCGCCCACCGCGCCGCAAACCATCACCGTGGTCGAATCAACTCCGGTGACCACCACGCCACCCACGCAGACCCAGATTCCCGGCCCGGCGACGCAGCCCGAAGTCGCGCCGCCGACCACGCCGCCGGTGCCGGCGATCCCTGGCACCGCGTCGGTATCCGTCAACGTGCTCGGCGACACGGGCTGGTGCGGTTCGCCCGCGCTCGGCCCGATCGCGCGGCTGTTCGAGCGCTTCGACGGCGAAATCCTGCTGGCCGGCGACCTGGCATATCCGAGCGGCACGATCGAGGAGTTCAGGAACTGTTTCGAGCCGCATTTCGGCCGTTTCAAGTCGCGGATGCGGGCCTCGCCCGGCAATCACGATTACGTGGCGTCGCCGACCGCCGACTCCTACTTCAACTATTTCGGCGATCGTGCGGGACCGAACCGCCTGGGCTACTACAGTTTTCGCGCCGGTGAGTGGACGATCTTCATGCTGAATTCCAGCGTGCCGATTGGCCGCCACTCAGCGCAGCTGGCCTACGTCCGCGACGTCATGCAGCAGCGGCCGACGCGCTGCACGGCTGCGGTCCTGCACCACCCGTTCGACAGCTCCGGCGTCAACGGCCCGTCGCCGTTCCTGCGCGACATGTGGGAGCTGATCTACAACCTCAATGGCGACGTGGTGATCGCCGGCCACGATCACCTCTACGAGCGTCATGCGCCGGTCGACGCGTCGCAACGGCGAGACGACGTCAGGGGCATTCGCCAATTCACGGTCGGCACCGGCGGCGCGCCGCTCTACAACCGTGTCCGCGCCGCGCTCAACTCCGAGCTCTTCATCGCGACCTACGGCATGTTGCGCCTCAAGCTCGATCCCGCGTCATACGAGTGGCAGTTCATGGACATGAACGGCAACGTGCTCGACCGTGGCCTGAACGTGTGCCACTGACGGGCCGTCGGGCTGTCGGGCCGACGGGCACCTTAAGATAGGTCGTTGCTCTCACTCGCCGACATTCTCGAAAAGTACTGGGGCTACCACTCGTTCCGCCCGCTGCAGCGCGAGGCGATGGAGGCGGTGCTGTCCGGCCGCGATTCGCTGCTGGTGCTGCCGACCGGCGGCGGCAAGTCGCTCTGCTTCCAGGCGCCGGCCATGGTCAACGACGGGCTGGCGGTGGTGGTGTCGCCGTTGATCTCGCTGATGAAGGATCAGGTCGATACGCTGGTTGGCAACGGGGTGCCGGCGGCCTGCTACAACAGCTCGCTGCTGTCCGAGCAGAAGAGCGAGGTCGCGCGCGGGGTGCGCGAGGGCCGCTACCGCCTGTTGTATGTCGCGCCCGAACGGTTGGTCGGCGAGGGCGGCGACCTCTTCCAGCAGCTGCTGTCGTCGCGGCCCGTGAACTTCATCGCGGTCGACGAGGCTCACTGCATCAGCCAGTGGGGACACGACTTCCGGCCCGAGTACCGCCAGCTGGCGCGGCTCCGCGACCGCTGGCCGGACATCAGCCTGCACGCCTACACCGCGACGGCGACCACCCGCGTGCGGCGTGACATCGTCGCGCAGCTCGGGCTGCGCAACGCCATCGAGCTGGTGGGCTCGTTCGATCGTCCCAACCTGGTCTACCGCGTGCTGGCGCGCTCGACCATCAAGGCCCAGATCCTCGAAGTGCTGGAGCGGCATCGCGGACAGGCCGGCATTGTCTATTGCTCGTCACGCCGGGAAGTCGATTCGCTGGCGCAGTGGCTGCAGGACACCGGCTGGCGGGCGCGTCCGTATCACGCCGGCATGGCGGACGAGGAGCGGCACCGCAACCAGGACGCGTTCCTCAACGAAGAGATCGATCTGATCGTGGCGACGGTGGCGTTCGGCATGGGCATCGATCGCTCCGATGTCCGCTGCGTGATCCACGCCGGCGCGCCGCAGTCGCTCGAGCACTACCAGCAGGAATCGGGCCGCGCCGGCCGCGACGGCCTCGAGGCCGAGTGCGTGTTGATTGCCTCGGGCGCGGACTTCCTGAAGTGGCGGATGATGCTCGAGAAGAACGGCGAGCTGTCCGACGCCCGCCGCACGCTGCTGCGCGACATGGAGCGCTACGCGGCGAGTGTCGGCTGTCGGCACAAGCGGCTGGTGAGCTACTTCGGCGAGACGTTCACCAAGGACGATTGCCTTGCCTGCGACTACTGCCTGGGCGAGCTCGAGGCGGTGCCCGAGGCGATCACCGTGGCCAGGAAGATCCTGTCGTGCGTGGCGAGAGTCGGGCAGCGCTTCGGCGCTGCGCACGTCACCAACGTGCTGCGCGGCTCCGACAGCGAGCAGGTGCGATCGCGTGGCCATCACCAGCTGACGGTGTTCGGCCTGATGAAGGACGCGACGATTGACGAGCTGCGCGGCTACCTCGATCAACTGCTGGCCCACGGACTGCTGCAGCAGGCGGGCGATGAGTACCCGATCCTGCAGATCACGGCCGAGGGACTCTCGTTGTTGAAGGACGCCGCCGCCTCGCCCGAGCTGACGCTGGCGCGGCTGAAGCGCCCGGATCGCCGCCTGCCCAGGCGGGCGCGCGTGGAGACCGAAGGCTGGGACGGCGTCGATCGCGAGCTGTTCGAGGAGCTGCGCGTGCTGCGCATGGCAATCGCGCGCCGCCGCGGCGTGGCGCCCTACGTGATTTTCCACGACACCACGCTGCGCGAGATCGCGCGGTCGCTGCCGAAAACCAAGGACGAGCTCCGGCACGTCTACGGCGTCGGCGATCGCAAGGCCGAGGACCTGGGCGAGCTGGTGCTCGCCGTCGTGGCGGCGAAGGCAAGAGGCAATTTGAAACTCTAAACTCTAAACTTCGCACTACAATCCTCCCACCCGTGACCCGCCAGTATTGTCACATCGGCACTCGGACCATCGCGTATCTCGATTCGGCGCCGAAGCACAACGAGCTGCGGGCGATCGTGTTGCTGCACGCCTTTCCGATTGGCGCCAACCTCTGGGAGCCGCAGATGCGCAGCATCCCCGGGGGCTGGCGGCTGATTACGCCCGACCTGCGCGGCTTTGGCGGCAGCACCGAGCTCGATTCACTCTCGGCGCTGTTGATCGCCGATTACGCGGCCGACGTCATGGACCTGCTCGCAGAGCTGGGTATCCGGAAGGCGGTGATCGGCGGATGCTCGATGGGGGGCTATGCCGCCCTGGCGCTCTACCAGGCTGAGCCGCGGCTGTTCGACGGCATGGTGCTCGCCAATACGCGCGCCGGCGCCGACTCGCCGGAGGCGCGCGCCAACCGACGCAACATGCTGGCGCTGGTCGATCGCGAAGGGCCGTTGGGCGTGGCGCGGGAAATGATGCCGAAGCTGCTTGGCTCGACGACGCGTGACACCAACGCCACCGCCGAAGCCACCGTGCGCCGGTTCATCAAGCAGCAATCGCCGGTCGCGATCCGCAGCGCCATCCATCGCATGATGCACCGGCCGGACTCGATGCCGCTGTTGAGCCGGGTATCGGTGCCGACGCTGGTGATCACCGGCGCCGAAGATGAGCTGATTCCAGTCGATGAGTCGCGGCGCATGGCCAGCGCCATACCGGGCGCGACGCTGGTGATCATCCCCGGCGCCGGGCACCTCGCCAACCTCGAGCAGCCCGATGCTTTCAACGCGGCGTTGGCCGACTTTCTGGATACGCTGTAACGCATGACGTCCGTTGGACCGCCAGTCGTGGCCGGGCTGGTCTGGTTGTCCGTGCTGTCTGCGCCTGCGGTGGCCCTGGTCAGGCCGCTCGAGCAACAGTCCGGGCCATCCGCCGTGGAAGGCCTGCATCGGCCGTTTGACGACATCCTCGATCTCTACGTGCGCGATGGCCTGGTCTATTACCTGGCGTTGCGCAACGAGCGCGCCAGGTTCGATCGCTACGTGCAGTCGCTCGGCGACGTCAGCGCCGGCACGTTGTCGTCGTGGCCGAGAGAGCGGCAGCTGGCCTACTGGATCAACGCCTACAATGCCTTCGTGCTGCGCACCGTGATCGACCACTACCCGATTCGCGGGAAGTCGGCCGAGTACCCCGCGAACAGTCTTCGCCAGGTGCCGGGCGCCTTCGAGCGGCGCACCTTCCGCGCAGGCGGGCGCTCCGTGACGCTCGATGCGATCGAGCAGGACGTGGTGGCGACGTTCAACGATCCGCGCGCGCTGCTGGCGCTGAGCCGCGGCGCGCAGGGCGGCCCTCGGCTCAAGAGCGAAGCCTTCACGGCGGAGCGGCTCGACGCCCAGCTCGAGACGATGCAGAGCGAGCTGGTGACCCGGCGGGAGCTGGTGTTTGTCGACATTGCCAACGAGCGCCTGTCCGTGAACCCGCTGTTTTCGTGGCGCGAAGAGGCGTTTGCGAACGGACTGGCGCAGCACGCCGCTGACGTCTACGCCACCCGCAGCCCGCTCGAGCGCGCCGTGCTGGCGTTGATCGAACCGCTGCTGGTGCCGAACGAACGCGAGTATCTTCGCAACAACACGTTCCGCATGGCGTTTCACGACTTCGACTGGCGGTTGAACGATTTGACGGGGCGATAGAGATGGATCTGGGACTCACCGGGAAGGTTGCGATCGTCACCGGCGGCAGCCGCGGACTGGGGCGTGCCGCCGCCGCTGCCCTGGCGGCGGAAGGCGCGCACGTGATCGTGTGCGCACGCGGCGAGGACGTGCTGCAGAGCGCCGCCGCCGATCTGCAAGAGACCGCGGCCGCCGGCGCCCGAGTGGTGCCGGTCGTCGCTGACGTATCCACCGAAGCCGGCGTGAAGCAGGTGATTGATGCGGCCGCCGGCGAGTTCGGCCGCATCGATATCGTCGTCAACAACGTGGGCCTGGCCCGGGGCGCGGATCTCGAATCCACCACCGATGCCGACTGGCAGGAGGCCTTCGACCAGACGTTGTTTCCGGCGATTCGAATGTCGCGCCTCGCGGCGCCCTATCTTCGCAAGCAGGGCGGCGCGATCGTGATGGTCTCGTCCATCTTCGGCCGTGAATCCGGTGGCCGCATGACCTACAACGCGGTAAAGGCGGCGGAGATCAGCCTCACCAAATCGCTGGCGCAGCAGCTGGCGAAGGATCAGATCCGGGTGGTCTCGGTGGCGCCGGGCTCCATCCTGTTCGAAGGCGGTTCCTGGTGGAAGCGGCAACAGGCCGATCCGGCCGGCATCGCGGCCTTCATCAAGCAGGAGTTGCCGTTCGGCCGCTTTGGCACGCCCGACGAAGTGGGCGCGGCGATCGCATTCCTCGCATCGCCCAAAGCCAGCTGGATCAGCGGCACCACAGTGGTCGTCGACGGCTGCCAGTCGCGGATGTTCTAAGGCGGGCCGTCGGGCAGTCGGGCTGTCAGGCGCGGTTCTTGAAGAACAGGTAGTAGACCGGCAGCCCCAGCAGCACTACGCCGAAGGTGACCGACGTCCACACCGGATCGGTGATGAGTGCGTTGATTACCAGGTAGATAGCCGCGGCAATGAACACGGCCGGCACGAACGGGTATCCCACCACCTTGTAAGGGCGCTCCAGGTTCGGCTGCGAGCGTCGCAGCGTGTAGATGGCGGCGACGCTGAGGGCGTAGAACGGCCACATGGCCAGCACGAAGGTGTCGGTCAACTGCTCGAAGGTTTGCGTCATCACCATCGCCACGCCAAGCACGCACGCCAGCGAGATGGCCACGTGGGGCGTCTTCCAGGTCGGATGCACACGGGCGATTGGTTCGAACAGCAGCTGGTCGTCGGCCATCGCGAAGAAGATGCGCGGCGAGGCGAGCATGCTGCCCATCAGCGATCCGAACGTCGAGATCATCACAATTACCGACACGAACGACACGCCAATCTGCCCAAACAGCGCGCCCATGGTGTCGGCGGAGATCAACCGCGACTTCGCCAGGACGCCGATGGGGTTGATGTAGAGGTAGGCGGCGTTGGCGGTCAGGTAAATGGCGATGATCAGCAGCGTGCCGATGATGATGGCGCGCGGCAGGTTGCGTTGCGGATCCTTGACCTCGCCGCTCGCGAAGGTCAGGTCGGCGAAGCCGTCGTAGGCCCACATCACCGAAATCAGCGCCAGGCCGAACAGGCCGGCATCGACGGCGGCACCGGTGGATTGGAAATTCGTGAACGACCCGCCCACGCTGCCGCCCATCAGGAACGAGGCGAGCACCAGGATGGTGAGGGCGCCGAACTTGCAGATCGTGGAGATGCCGGCAAACAGCGCGCCGAACTGCACGCCGATGATGTTGGTGGCGCCGGCAATGATGATGGCGCCCGCAGCAAGATAGTCGGCCCAGTCCCCGTGCAACGCCGGATCGAGGCCCACGACGCGCAGGAAATACTCGCCGAACACCGACGATATGCCGCCCAGCGCGGCCGCGCGGATCAGCACCAGCTGCGCCCAGCCGTACAAGAACCCGAACGGACGGCCCCAGCCTTCCCGCAAGTAGACGTACATGCCGCCGGTTTCCGGCATCGACGCCGACAACTCGGCGAACGCCAGCGCGCCGCAGAGGACGATGAGGCCGCCGAGGATCCAGACGCCCATCATCCACATCGGATCGGGCACGCGCGTGGCAATGCCAGCGGGCGTCCGGAAAATGCCGCCGCCGATCGTGATGCCGATCACCAAGCCGATGGAGCTCCACAATCCGAGCCTGCGGGCCAGCGTTGCCATATGGGCGTGAATCCTATCGTCTGGGGCGCGATCCGTCCACGCATTCACTCCGGCTGCGGGGTGGTGCGGATAAGACGGCGGCTTTCGATTCACTTTCGCCTTTCGCCGGGTGATCGTGTAGCATTGCACACGGTTACTCATGGCTCTACCAGCGCGACGGCCTCACGAGCACAAGCAGGTCGCGCTCCACAACGCGCTCACGGTCTTGAACTCGGGGGCAGAGCTCGACCGCCCCGACACCCCGGACGAGGTGGTCACCGCCGTCCGGCGCCTGCCGGCGGTTGAAGCGGCCTACGCGCCGTTCCCCGACGACATCGATCCTCGTCTGAAGGCCGCGTTCGAGGCGCGCGGCGTGCATCAGCTCTATTCGCACCAGGCGGAAGCGTGTGCGCACGTTGCCGCCGGACGCCAGGTCGTTGTCACGACCCCGACAGCATCAGGCAAGACGCTCTGCTACAACCTGCCGGTGCTCGATCGCATTCTGAAGAAGCCGTCGTCGCGCGCGCTGTACCTGTTTCCCACCAAGGCGCTGGCGCAGGATCAAATGGCGGAGCTGCACCAGCTGGCCGCCGCTCTCAAAGACGCTGGCATTGGGGAGGTCGGCGGCGAGGGATTGGGCATCCACACCTACGACGGCGATACGCCGCAGGATGCCAGGCGGACGATTCGCACCCGGGCACACATCGTGCTGAGCAATCCCGACATGGTGCACTCCGGGATCCTCCCGCACCATCCGCGGTGGGCGAAGCTCTTCGAGAACCTCGACTTCATCGTCATCGACGAACTGCACGCCTATCGCGGCGTGTTCGGCAGCCACTTGACGAACGTGCTGCGGCGGCTGCAGCGCATCTGCCGGCACTACGGATCGAATCCGCAGTTCATCTGCTCGTCGGCGACCATCGCCAACCCTGCCGAGCTCGCCGAGCGCCTGGCCGAGAAGCCGTTCGCGCTGGTGGAGAAGAGCGGCGCGCCGCGCGGCGAGAAGTTCTTCGTGTTCGTGAATCCGCCGGTGGTGAATCGCGAACTGGGCATCCGCCGCTCGTACATTGCGGAGTCCCGCCGCGTCGCGGGCGAGTTCCTGCGCCAGAACCTGCAAGTCATCGTGTTTGCGCAGAGCCGGCTGTCGACCGAGATCCTCACCACGTACTTGAAGGAAGACTTCGAGGATGTGCCGGGCATGCCCGAGCGCATTCGCGGCTACCGCGGCGGCTACCTGCCGCTGCGGCGGCGGGAGATCGAGAAAGGGCTGCGCGCCGGCCAGGTGCGCGGCGTGGTATCCACCAACGCCCTCGAGCTGGGCATCGACATTGGTGCGCTCGATGTCTGCGTGATGGCCGGCTATCCCGGCACGATTGCCTCCACCTGGCAGCGGGCCGGCCGCGCCGGCCGGCGGCGGGGGCAGTCGGCGGCGGTGATGGTCGCCTCGAGCGCGCCGATCGACCAGTTCGTGGCGCGTCATCCGTCGTTCTTCTTCGACGCCTCGCCGGAGCACGCGCTGGTGAATCCCGACAACCTGCACATCCTGGTCGATCACGTGAAGTGCGCGGCGTTCGAGCTGCCGTTCACCACCGAAGAGCACTATGGCCAGGTGAATGTGCAGGAGGTGTTGGGCATTCTGCAGGAATCGGGGCTGGTGCATCGCTCGGGGGGTGAAGACGCGGCAGGGCAGTGGCACTGGACCAGCGAGTCGTACCCGGCCAACGCGGTCAGCCTGCGGTCGGTGTCGTCCGACAATTTCGTGATCACCGATCACACCCACGGCTCGAAGGTGATTGGCGAGACGGATTTCACCAGCGCCTTGTCGACGCTGCATCCCAAGGCGATTTACATGGTCGAGGGCAGGATCTTCCAGGTTGAAGAGCTCGACTTCGTGGGCCGCAAGGCGCACGTGCGCGAAGTGGACTGCGACTACTACACGACCGCGATCACCTACACGAAGGTGACGATCCTCGATCGCTTCGCGGAGGATGCGCCGAAGGTCGCGCTGCACGGCGAAGTGCGCGTGGTCTCGCGCGTCGTCGGGTTCAAGAAGATTCGTTTCCAGACCAATGAGAATGTGGGCTCCGGCGAGCTCGACCTGCCGGAGCAGCAGATGCACACCACCGCCTACTGGCTGGAGCTGCCGCTGCCGTTGATGAACGCGCTGCCGTACGCGTCCGACGATCGCCGCGACGGCGTCATCGGCCTGGCGTTCGCGATGAAACAGGTGGCGCAGCTGCTGCTGATGTGCGACGCGAGGGATATTGGGCTGTCCGTGAATACCGACGACCCCGACGGATCCGCAACCGCCCCGTCTCGCCGCAGCGCCGACGGCGCGACGGCGGAAACGCCACGCATTTTCATCTACGACGCCTATCCCGGCGGCATTGGCTTCAGCGCGCCGCTATGGGGCATGCAGCAGGAACTGCTCGAGAAGACCAGCGCGTTGATCGCCGGCTGTGATTGCGACAGCGGCTGCCCGATGTGCGTGGGACCGGTCGGTGAAACGGGCCCGCTCGCAAAGCAGGTCGCGCTGCGGATGCTCCAACACTTACAGGTGTCGACTCTTGACGGTTCGTCAGAGGATTTGTCGACCGTCGCGCGAAGCGCGAAGGTGGAAGAAGTGCCTTTCTAGATGGCCACGCTCGATCGCCTTCGCGACATCGTCAGGACCCGCCGCCCCTCGGCGGTGCCGGCCGTCGAGCCGGGTGCCGGCGCGCGGGAACCCCATGAGCCGCCTCACTCGCACGCGCGTCTCGCGCCGCCGGCGCCGGCCGACCCGACGCGCGCGGCGCTCGAGCTGGGCGGCGCCCTGGTCGAGCACGCCGATGGCGCGGTGATTGTCGTCGATCGCGCCTACACGGCCGATGATCGGCACGGGCGCACGCCGGTCGGCGAGATTGCCTCGACTATCACCGGGGGCGCCGACGCGCTGCGCCTGATGGGGAAGGCCTGGCCATCCGCCCAGGGCGTTGGCGGCAGTCCGCCCGGAGAGACGGGCGGTGGGCCACTGCTGTTTCTCGATCTCGAGACCACCGGTCTGTTTGGCGGCGCGGGCACGCAGGCGTTTCTCGCGGGCTGCGCGTCGATTGAGGGCACGTCGATCCGCGTGCGCCAGTTCCTGATGCCGGGCTTCGAGCACGAACGCGCCGTGCTGCGCGCGCTGCAGTCGTGGGCGGCTGATCACGGCGCCCTCTGCACGTTCAACGGCCGCACCTTCGACGTGCCCCTGATCGAGACGCGCTTCCTGTTCCATCGCATGCCGTGCCCGCTCGACGGCGTCCCACACCTCGACATGCTGCACCCGTCGCGCCGCATGTGGCAACAGCGTCCGCTCGCGACCGGCACGCCCGACCCGGATGACTCCAGCTGCTCGCTGTCGGTGCTCGAGAAGCAGATTGCCGGACTGCATCGCGTGGGCGATGTGCCCGGCTACGAGATCCCGTCGCGCTTCTTCAACTTCGTCCGCACCGGCGACGCCCGCCCGCTGGAGGCGGTGATGGAGCACAACCGGCTCGACCTGCTGTCACTGGCGGCGGTCCTGGCGCGGGCAATAGTGCTGATCACGAACGGCCCGGCGGCCTCGACGACCGCGCAGCAGGCCTACGGCCTGGCGCGCGTCTACGAGCGCGGCGGCGAATACGACAATGCGGAAGCGGCGCTGCTCAAGACGATTGAGTTCGCCAGGCGTGTCGGCCTCGAGCCCGAGGTGCACGGTGAAGCGCTCCGCCGGCTGGCCTGGATCCGCCGCCGCGATCGCCGTCCACACGAGGCTGCCGAGGCGTGGCGCGAGCTGGTCGTCCTGCCGCGTTGCGCGGCGGCGCTGCGCCGCGAAGCCAGGGAGGCGCTGGCGATCCACCACGAGCATCGACTCAAGGATCTGCAGACGGCGCGGGCCCACGCGCTCGATCTGCTGGCCGACGGCACGGCCAATCCGGCCCGCCTACAGCATCGCCTCGATCGCATCGAGCGCAAGCTGGCCCGCTACATGGAACCAACGCTCCCCCTGCAATAGCCTGAGGGGCCTCACGAAAAGCTCGAACCCTGTTGCGTGATGGACCAAGCGTCTGCAGGGCAGAAAGTCCCGCTACCGCCCGTATACTGTGCCTGCTCGCTGTCCATGCCCGCCCTCACGCCCGGCACCCGCCTCGGTCCCGACGAGATCCTCAACGCCATTGGTGCGGGTGGCATGGGCCAGGTGTATCGCGGGCGCGACACGCGGCTGGACCGCGTGGTCGCCATCACGGTGCTGGCCGCGAACCTGGCGGCGGACGTGCCGACGACGCCTCGCTGATGACTCCCCATGGATGAGCGACCAGGCTTCGTTGCCAGGACCGCGCTGCGGCTGACGGCGTGGACCGAACGCTGGATTCCCGACGCGTTCATCTTCGCGCTGCTTGCCACGGTGATCGTGTTCGTCGCGGCGCTGATCTGGACGCCCTCGACCACCGGGCAGGTGATCGATGCATGGGGCGGCGGCTTCTGGGACTTGATCCCGTTCACGCTGCAAATGTCGCTGATCATCATCACCGGCCACGTGCTGGCGACCTCGGCGCCGATGGTCAAAGCGATTCGCTCGATCGCCGGCTGGCCGCGCACGCCGCGCGGCGCGATTGCGCTGGTGACGTTCTTCGCGATGGTCACGTCGTGGTTCAACTGGGGCTTCAGCCTGATCTTCAGCGCGGTGCTGGCGAAGGAAGTGGCGCGGCGCGTGGCCGGCGCCGACTATCGCGCGTTGGCGGCCGCGAGCCTGATGGGCATTGGCAGCATCTGGGCCCAGGGGCTGAGCGGATCGGCGGCGCTGCAAATGGCGACGCCCGGGGCGCTGCAGCCGGCGATTCGCGAGATCGTCGCCGGCGGCGGCGTGGTGCCGGGCGGCATCATCCCGTTCCGCGACACCATCTTCCTGTGGCAGAGCCTCGTCTCGGTGCTCGTCGAGATCGTGGTGGTGGTGTTCGTGATGTGGCTGGCGACCCCGCCCGCGGCGCGCGCCAGGACGGCGCGGATGCTCGGCGTCGAGCTGGGCGAAAGTGAAGGGCCCGCCTTCGCCAACGCTACGGCGGGCGAGCCAAGCCCCCAGATTCCTCCGGGGGCTTGGCTCGAGCACTCACCGGCGCTCAACTGGCTGATTGCCGCGATGGGCTTCGCGTTCCTGTACCGCTACTTCGGGCGCGCCGCCGAGCCGCTCAATGCCCTCAGCGTCAACATCATCAACTTCACGTTCCTGATGTTCGGCATTCTGCTGCACCGCACGCCGGCCCGGTTGATGCAGGCCGTGGCCAACGCCACGCCGGCGGTGTGGGGCGTGATCCTGCAGTTTCCGTTCTACGCCGGCATTGCCGCCATCATCACCACCACCCACCTCAACGAGCAGATCGCCAACGCATTCGTCGGCATTTCCACCCGCGAGAGTTTCCCGGCGGTGGTCGCGATCTATTCCGCGGTGCTCGGCGTGTTCGTGCCGTCCGGCGGATCGAAGTGGGTGATCGAAGCGCCCTACGTGATGGCCGCCGCCCACGAATTGAAGGTGCATCTTGGATGGGTGGTGGCGTCCTACGATCTCGGCGAGGCGATCGCCAACCTGCTGCAGCCGTTCTGGATGCTGCCGACGCTGGGGATGTTGGGGCTGCGCGCCCGCGACGTCATGGGCTACACCTTCATGGTCGCGCTGGTGCTGACGCCGGTGGTGATCCTGCTGGTGACGTTGCTCGGCGCCACGTTGTCGTACCCGCTTTAAGCGCCGCCGAGTCCAACCGCCTGCCGCAGGTCGGCACGGCTCGACCAGCGGGTGCCAGGCCAGGTCGATCCGTTCCTGACGGAATACGCGCGCTAATTCTTCGTTTTCTGGGCGGTCTTCTTCGCAGTTACGGCCTTCTTGGCCTTTGCCGCGGTCTTGCGCTGTTCGGAGGTCTGCGCGCCGAACTTCTTGGTGAAGCGGTCAACGCGGCCTTCGGTGTCGATCAGCTTCTGGCGTCCCGTGAAGAAGGGATGGCAGTTGGAGCAGATGTCGAGGTGCAGTTCCTTGCTGGTGCTGCGGGTCTGCCAGGAGGCGCCGCAGGCGCAATGGACGGTGATTTCCTTGTATTCAGGATGGATGTTCGGCTTCACGATCGGTGTCCTTCTGCCGGGACCGGGGCAGCGGGTCTAGGGCGTCCATTCCACCCACTCCCGCATGTCCACTTACCGGCGGTCTTGCGAAACCCCAATCATAGCAGGGTGGTAGGCCAATAGGCGAATAGGCCGATAGGCCAAGAGCTCGGGCTAGACGCGAGGCTGTTGCTGTGTAAAACAGTGCACGGCGCCGAGGCCCCAGATCAATTTGCGGCAGTCCACGCCGATCACGTCGCGATCGGGCAAGTGCCTCTGGAGAATCGACCGCGCGCGCCGATCGCGGTCGCGTTGGCCGAAGGTCGGCACCAGCAGCGCGCGATTGGCGAAGTAGAAATTCACGTAGGTGGCCGGCACACGCTGGCCGTCGTAGGCCATCGGACGCGGCATCGGCAGTTCGACGATGTGGAACGGCTGGCCGTCCTGGTCGCGGGCCTGGTCGAGGGCACGACGCGCCTTTTGCAAGATGGCGTGATTGGGATCGCGCCGGTTCGATTCCAGCGCGATGGCAATGGTGCGCGCGTCGAGGAATCGCGCCAGGTCGTCGATGTGGCCGTCGGTGTCGTCGCCTTCAATGCCCTCGCCGAGCCAGATCACGTGCCGCTGGCCGTAGAAATCCTTCAGGTATCGCTCGATCCTGGCTTTCGAGACGCCGCGGTTGCGGTTCCTGTTCAACAGGCACGACGTGGTCGTCATCACGGTGCCCTCGCCGTTGAAATCCACCGCGCCGCCTTCCATGACAATGCGCGGATAGAAGACGGGGAGTGTCAGCTCTTCCGCAATTCGGGTGGGGACGTTGTCGTCGGCGTCCCACGGCGGATACTTGCCGCCCCAGGCATTGAAGCCCCAATCGACAATCGCCGCCTCGGTCCTGCCGCGGCGCGTCCGCAGCACGAACGCCGGCCCATGGTCGCGCGCCCAGGCCTCGTTGGTGGGAATGTGATGGAAGAAGACCCGGCGCAGAGGAATGCGGCGGGCTCTGAGGAAGTCACGAACGATCCGCTCGCAATTGTCGTTCGGAACGTTGAGGTGCACCTCTTCGCGTTGCACGAGCACGCGAATCAGCCCGGCGATGTCCTCGATGGCTTCGTGATACCTGCCCGGGAACGAAATGCCTTCCGGCCGCGGCCAGGAGATCCACGTTGCCTTGTGCGGGTGCCACTCCGGTGGAAAGGAGAACCCGTTTTGCGCCGGGGTCCCCGTCACTAATCGTGGAAGCGCCTGGTGAGCGGTCCGTAGGCGTCGATGCGGCGATCGCGCAGGAACGGCCAGTGCGTGCGGCTGAACTCCACGCGGGACAGGTCGCAGTCCACGACCATCACCGTTGGTTTGCCAATCGGCGCGCGCCGCACGACCTGGCCGTCGGGCGAGGCGACGAACGACTGGCCCCAGAAGATCAACCCGTCCTTGTTGACGGGCCCGCCCTTGGTGTCGCTGATGATCTCGTGACCGATGCGGTTCGGCGTGCAAACGTAACAGCCGTTGGCGATGGCGTGGCTGCGCATGATGGTTTCCCACGAGTCGTGCTGCGCCTTGCCGTACTGCTTGCGCTCCGAGGGGTGCCAGCCGATTGCCGTCGGATAGAACAGGATCTCCGCGCCCTGCATCGCGGTCAGGCGGGCGCCCTCCGGGAACCACTGATCCCAGCAGATCAGCGTGCCGATGGTCGTGACCTTGGTCTTCCAGGCGATGAAGCCGGTGTCGCCGGGCGTGAAGTAGAACTTTTCGAAGAACAGCGGATCGTCCGGGATGTGCATCTTGCGATACACGCCCATCAGCGAGCCGTCGGCGTCGATCACCGCCGCGGTGTTGTGGTACACGCCGGCGGCCCGCCGCTCGAACAGCGACGCAATGATCACCGCCTGGTACTTCTTCGCGAGCTTTGCGAACGCGTCGGTCGAGGGCCCGGGAATCGTCTCCGCAAGCGCGAAGAAGCGATGGTCCTCGGTCTGGCAGAAATACTGGGAGCGGAACAGTTCCTGGGTGCAGAAGATGTTGGCGCCCTGCTTCAGCGCCTGCTCGGTGAGCGTGAGCTGATGGGCGAGGTTCCGCTTGGGATCCTCGCCGCAGCTCATTTGTGAAAGACCAACCTTGACAATGGTCGACCGGGCCATCCCGTTATTGTAGCCCTGGAGGCCCGGAGGCCTGGATGCCCGCTACTTGCCCTGCTGCATCGCCGACAGGAACTCGCTGTTGGTCTTGGTCTTGCTCATCTTCGACAGCAGCAGCTCCATGGCCTCCACCGCAGACAGCGGCGTCAGCACGCGGCGCAGCACGTAGACGCGGTTGAGGTCGTCCTTGTTGATCAGCAGCTCTTCCTTGCGAGTACCGCTCTTCTGGATGTCGATGGTCGGGAACACGCGGCGATCGGCGAGCTTGCGGTCGAGGTGCACTTCCGAGTTGCCGGTGCCCTTGAATTCCTCGAAGATCACTTCGTCCATGCGCGAGCCGGTGTCGATCAGCGCCGTGGCGACAATGGTCAGCGAGCCGCCCTGCTCGATATTGCGGGCGGCGCCGAAGAAACGCTTCGGACGCTGCAGGGCGTTGCTGTCCACGCCGCCAGACAGCACCTTGCCCGACGTCGGCACGATGGTGTTGTAGGCGCGCGCCAGGCGGGTGATCGAGTCGAGCAGGATGACCACGTCCTTCTTGTGCTCGACCAGCCGCTTGGCCTTCTCAATCACCATTTCGGCCACCTGGACGTGGCGCTGCGCCGGCTCGTCGAACGTCGACGACACGACCTCGCCCTTCACCGAGCGCTGCATGTCGGTGACCTCTTCGGGCCGCTCGTCGATCAGCAGCACGATCAGGTAGACCTCGGGGTGGTTGGTGGTGATGGCATTGGCAATCGCCTGCAGCAGCATGGTCTTGCCGGTGCGCGGCGGCGCGACAATCAGGCCGCGCTGGCCCTTGCCGAGGGGCGTCATCAGGTCCATGACGCGCGTCGACAGGTTCTCGGGGTCCGCTTCAAGGCGGATGTGCTCCTGCGGGTAGAGCGGCGTCAGGTTCTCGAAGAACACCCGCTCCTTGCCGCGGGCCGGCGGCTCGAAGTTGATGGCCTCGACCTTGATCAGCGCGAAGTAGCGTTCGCCTTCCTTGGGCGAGCGAATCTGCCCGGAGATGGTGTCACCGGTGTGGAGGTCGAACTTGCGGATCTGTGAGGGGGAGACGTAAATGTCGTCGGGGCCGGCCAGGTAGTTGTAGTCGGGGGCGCGTAAGAACCCGAATCCGTCCGGCAGCACCTCGAGCACGCCTTCGGAGAAGATCAACCCCGCTTTCTCGGCGCGGGCCCGGAGGATCTCGAAGATCAGCTCCTGCTTGCGCATGCCGGTCGCGCCGGGGATGTCCAGCTCCCGCGCGATCTTGGTCAGCGCGGTGGTCGGTAAATCCTTGAGCGTCGACAGGTCGAGCTTTTCCGTTTCCTGTTGGGGTGGTGCGGGGGGCGCCGAGGCGGGTGTTGCTACTGCCGCGCCGTTCGTATCTGGTTTGCGATCTTCTTCCACAGTTCGTCCAATCCCTCACCGGTCTGGGCCGAGACGGCCAGCACCGGTCCTGAGTAAATCCGTTCCAGTTCACCGAAATGACGCTGCCGCTCGGCGCGCGTCAGCTTGTCCACCTTCGTCGCCACGGCGTATCGCTCTACGCCGACCTGTTCCAGCCAGTTCCACGTCAGCCGGTCGCTATCGAGGCCCGGATGCCGGCTGTCGATCAGGACCAGCGCGCCGCGAAACCGCGGATCATCGACGCGGGCCCTGAAATACGCCGCGGCCAGCGCGTCGAACCCTTCGCGCGCCTTGTCGCCGCCGCGCGCGTAGCCGAAACCGGGCAGGTCCACCAGGAAGAACGGCGGACGCGGCGCGGCCTCGACCCGATAGAAGTTGGCCAGGCGTGTCTTGCCGGGCGCGGCGCTCGTGCGGGCCAGCTTCTTCCGGACGAGCGCGTTAATCAGGGACGACTTGCCGACATTGGACCGGCCCACCATCGCAATTTCCGGCAGGCCATCCCGCGGGAGCCCCTCGGCTCCAGCGGCGCTGGTTACAAACTCCGCTGATACTTTCACAGATCGGGCTGCGGGCTGCGGGCTGCGGGCTGCGGGCTGCGGGCTACGGGAGATGAACCCGCAGTCCTTAGCCCGCAGCCCGCAGCCCGTTATCCCTCAATGTGTCGTCGCGTCCGATGACTCATCGAACTCCGCGTCAGGCGCCGGCGGAATCGGCGTCAACGGCCCTTCCAGGGCAATCTTCAGCACGTCATCCATGTGGCTGACCAGATGGATGTTCATGGTGTCGAGCACGTTCTTCGGGATGTCGGCGAGATCCTTCTCGTTGTCCTTCGGCATCAGGATGGTGGTGATGCCGGCACGGTGCGCGGCCAGGACCTTCTCCTTGACGCCGCCGATGGGCAGCACCTTGCCGCGCAGCGTGATCTCGCCGGTCATCGCCACGTCCCGGCGGGCCGGCACGCGGGCCAGCGCCGAGATCAGCGAGGTCGCCAGCGTAATGCCGGCGGACGGGCCGTCCTTCGGAATCGCGCCCTCGGGAATGTGCACGTGCACATCAAGCTTGCGATTGAAATCCTTCTGGATGCCGAACGCCTCGGCGCGGGTGCGCACGAAGCTCATGGCCGCCTGCGCGGATTCCTGCATCACGTCGCCGAGCTTGCCGGTCAGCATCAGGCGGCCGCGGCCCGGCATCAGCGTGCATTCGGTGACGAGAATTTCGCCGCCCACCTCGGTCCAGGCCAGGCCGGTGGCCACGCCGACTTCGTTCTGCTCCTCGGCGACGCTCGGCCGGTAGCGCGGCACGCCCAGGTATTCGGTGACCTTCTCCGCGGTGATCGCCTCGCTGGTGCCGGCGCCTTCGACGACGACCTTGCGTGCGACCTTGCGGCAGATTGAGCTGATCTCGCGTTCGAGATTGCGGACGCCGGCTTCGCGGGTGTAGCGCTGAATCACCGCCTGCACCGCATCGTCTGCGAAGGAGATGTTCTTGCCGGTGAGCCCCGAGCCTTCGATCGACTTGGAGACCAGGAAGCGCTTGGCGATTTCGATCTTCTCCTGCTCGGTGTAGCCGGCCAGCTGCAGCACTTCCATGCGGTCGCGCAGCGCCTGCGGAATGGTGTGCAGCACGTTGGCGGTGCAGATGAACATCACGTTCGACAGGTCGTATTCGACGTCGAGGTAGTGATCGAGGAAGGTGTTGTTCTGCTCGGGGTCGAGCACTTCGAGCAGCGCCGCCGACGGGTCGCCGCGGAAGTCCATCGACATCTTGTCGATTTCATCGAGCAGGAATACCGGGTTGAGGGTGGTGGCCTTCTTCATCATCTGGATGATCTGGCCGGGGAAGGCGCCGATGTAGGTGCGGCGATGGCCGCGGATTTCGGCTTCGTCGCGCACGCCGCCGAGCGACAGGCGCACGAACTTGCGATTCATGGCCCGGGCGATCGACTTGGCCAGCGAGGTCTTGCCGACGCCCGGCGGCCCGACGAACGTCAGGATGGTCGCCTTGGGCTTCTTGACCAGGGCGCGCACCGCCAGGAACTCGAGAATGCGGTCCTTGATCTTCTCGAGCCCGTAGTGATCTTCGTTGAGCACCACTTCGGCGTTCTTGAGGTCGCGGTTCTCCTTGGCCTTCTTGTGCCACGGCACTGCGATCAGCCAGTCGAGGTAGTTGCGCGACACGGTTGCTTCGGCCGACATCGGCGGCATGGCCTCGAGCCGCTTGAGCTCCTGGATGGCCTTCTCCTCGGTGTCTTTCGGCATCCGCGCCTGTTCGATCTTCTTCTTCAGGTCGTCGGCTTCGTTGCCCTTCTCGTCCTTGCGGCCCAGCTCCTTCTGGATCGCCTTCATCTTCTCGTTGAGGTAGTACTCCTTCTGCGCCTTCTCCATCTGCTTCTTGACGCGAGACTGGATGCGGCGATCGACCTGGAGCTTGTCGACTTCGGCTTCGAGAATGCCGGCGATGCGGTTGAGGCGTTCCAGCGGGGAGACGATTTCGAGCAGGTTCTGTTTCTCGTCGATGCCGACCAGCAGGTGCGCCGCAATGGTGTCGGCCAGCTTGCCCGGATCGTCGACGCGCACTGCGGCGATCATCGCGTCGTAGTGCAGGTTGTTCGACAGCTTCACGTACTGCTCGAACAGCGTCACCACCCGGCTCATGGTCTGCTCGACGTCGCCGGCGGTGTCCTTCTGCCGCTGCAGCACCTTGACCACCACGCGGTAGAAGCCCTTGTCTTCCTTCCACTCGATGACGCGGGCGCGGTCGACGCCCTCGACCAGCACCTTGATGTTGCTGTCGGGCAGCTTCAGGCTCTGCACGACGTTGGCCACGCAGCCCATCGTGTAGATGTCTTCCGCCCTGGGGTCATCGGTCGATGCGTCGTGCTGCGCCGCCAGGAAGACGCGCTTGTCCTTGCCCAGCGCGTGCTCGAGGGCGCGAATGGAGGACGGCCGTCCAACCACGAACGGCATCATCATGTGGGGAAAAACCACGACGTCCCGCAACGGGACGATAGGGAGTGTCTCGTAGACTTCAACCATAGCGATACTGCGTAACGAGTGCGCGCGCGGGCCACCGCGCCGCACGCTTAGCCGGCTTTTTCGATCACTTCGAGGCCGGCCGACTTGCTGACCACCATCTCGCGCGTGATCACGCACTCACGCGCCTTCTTCTGCCCGGGGATCTGGTACATCAGGTCAAGCATCAGGTCTTCGATGATCATCCGCAGGCCGCGTGCGCCAATCTTGCGGGCCAGCGCCATCTCGGCAATCGCGTCGAGCGAATCATCGGTAAAGCGCAGCTTGACGTTTTCGTACTCAAAGAGTTTCTGGTACTGGCGGGTAATGGCGTTCCTGGGCTGGGTCAGAATCTGCACCAGCGCGGGGCGATCGAGCTCGTGGAGCGTGCCCATCACGGGCAGGCGGCCGACGAACTCCGGGATCAGCCCGAACTTGATCAGGTCCTGCGGCTCGACCTGCTCGAGGACCAGGCCGACGTCGCGGCCCTTCTGCGACTTGATATCGGCCTTGAACCCCAGCGTCTTCTTGCCGACGCGGCGCTCCACCACCTTCTCCAGGCCGACGAACGCGCCGCCGCAGATGAACAGGATGTTGGTGGTGTCGATCTGGAAAAACTCCTGGTGGGGATGCTTGCGTCCGCCCTGCGGCGGCACGTTGGCCACCGTGCCCTCCAGGATCTTCAGCAGCGCCTGCTGCACGCCCTCACCGGATACGTCGCGGGTGATCGACGGGTTTTCGTCCTTGCGGCCGATCTTGTCGATCTCGTCGATGTAGACAATGCCCTGCTGGCACTTCTCGATGTCGCCACCGGCGGCCTGCAGCAGTTTGAGGATGATGTTCTCGACGTCCTCGCCGACATAACCCGCTTCGGTGAGCGTGGTGGCGTCGACGATCGTGAACGGTACCGACAGCAGCTTGGCCAGCGTCTGTGCGAGCAGCGTCTTGCCGGTGCCGGTCGGACCGATCAGCAGGATGTTCGACTTGGTCAGGTCGACGTCGTGGCGGCTGCGCGGCTGCTTCTGGATCTCGAGCCGCTTGTAGTGGTTGTAGACGGCGACCGCGAGCTTCTTCTTGGTCAGTTCCTGGCCGATCACGTACTCGTCGAGGAACTTCTTGATCTCGGGCGGCGAGGGCAGCGACGTGCGCGTAGCGCGGCTGTCGAAGCGGTTGTCGTCCGCGATGATGTCGTTGCAGACCTCAACGCACTCATCGCAGATGAAGACCGTCGGTCCTGCGATCAGCTTACGGACGTCGTTCTGATCCTTGTTGCAGAACGAGCAGCGAAGAATCTCGCCGCCGTCACCGCTCTTCTTGACCATGCCGTATCCCTAGGTTACACCCGATTGTGAACCCGGTTGTCAATTATCTCCCGCCGGCGCGGACCGGGACCTTGTGTGGTGTTTCGGCTCCTGGCGCCCCTCGCAATAGGCGCGGAGTGAGGCGGCTGACCTTTACGGCCACCGGGCGTCAGCGGGGCGCCGCTGGTCCCGCGATGTGCGGCGGCGTTACGTCCGCTTGCGGATCACATCGTCGATGATGCCGTACTCGCGTCCCTGGTCCGGCGACATGATGTAGTCGCGCTCCGTGTCCTGCTGGATTCGTTTGATGTCCTGACCGGTGTGGACGACGAAGAGCTCGTTGATGCGCTCCCGCATGCGCAGGATTTCCTTGGCGGCCAGATCGATGTCGGTGGCCTGGCCGCCCAAGCCCGACATCCACGGCTGGTGAATCAGGATGCGGGAGTTCGGCAGGGAATAGCGCTTGCCCTTGGCGCCGGCCGCCAGCAGCACCGCGGCAATCGACGCCGCCTGTCCGATGCAAATGGTCTGCACGTCGGGGCGCACGAACTGCATCGTGTCGTAGATCGCGAATCCAGCGGTGATCGATCCGCCGGGACTGTTGATGTACATCTGGATGTCTTTGTCCGGGTCTTCGGCTTCCAGGAACAGCATCTGCGCGATGGCCAGATTCGCGACCGCATCGTCGATCGGCGTGCCGATGAAGATGATGTTGTCCTTGAGGAGCCGGGAAAAGATGTCGTAGGCGCGCTCGCCGCGGTTCGTCTGCTCGACGACCATTGGCACCAACTGGTTCTGATAGACGCTCATGTGGCACCATTATCCTTCCAAACGTGACCGGCGATGCGCGCAACCGTAGCGCGAATCCTGCGGCAGGCAAAATCGGAAGGCACCCCTCGCTCACATCTTGGTGATGGTCGCCCTCGACAGCACGGACGCCACGGCTTTCTCGCGGCGCAGCCCCGCCGCCAGCCGTCCCAGTTCGCCGTCTTTTTCCAGCCGCGCGCGGATGCTGGCGCTGCTGTGGCCGGTTTGTTGCGAGTAGCGCTGCAGTTCCGCGTCCAGTTCCTCGTCTGAGACCGTGATCTGCTCGCGCCGGGCGATTTCGTCGAGCACCATCGCCGAGGCGACCGCCTCGGTGGCCGGCGCGCGCTGCCCGTCGCGGAACGCGTTCCAGTCGATGTTGGCCTGGCGCGGATCGATGCGCTGTTCCATTAACCGCCGGGCGAAGTCTTCGAGCCGGCGATCGATCTCGCGCTCGATCAGCGATTCGGGTGCGGCAAACGGGACCCGCGTCGCCAACTGCTTCAACGCGTCCTGGCGGACCTGGCGTTCGGCCGCGTGCATCGCCTCCTGTTCGAGATCGCTCCGCACGCGCGCCCGCAACCCGTCGAGCGACTCGAAGTCCCCGATGTCCTTCGCAAAATCGTCGTCGAGCGCCGGCACCACGCGCTGCTTGATCTCCTTGAGGTGGACCGTGTAATCGACCGTGCCGCCGGCCAGCTCCGCCGCGGCGTGGTCGTCCGGATACGTGATGGTGAAGCTCTTCGACGCGCCCGGCGTCATGCCGATCACCTCCTGGTCGAAGCCCGGCGGGTTGGACGGCGCGCCCAGTTCGATGTTCACCTGCTCGTGCTTGTCGACGTCGCCGGTCTTGCCGTCCTTGTCGGTGCCCTGGCGCTCGAGGCCCACGACCACCGTGTGGCCGGCCTCGACGGTGCTGCCGTCGACCGGTTCGTAGCGCGCGTGGCGCTCGCGCAGCCGTTCGAGCGACTGGTTGACCGCCTCGTCGTCGACGATGCGCGATGGCTCGGTGACCGCGATCGTCGTCAAATCGCCAGGATCGAAACCTGGCACGATGTCGAACGTGGCCCTGAAGGTCAAAGGCTTGCCCTCTTCGAGCACCAGGTCCTTGATATCCGGTGTGCCAATCGGCTCGACGCCCTTGTCGAGCAGCGCCTCGCCAACCGCCTTCGACACCAGGTGCTCGGCCACGTCCTGCATGATCTGCGGCTTGAAACGCTGGCGAATGACGTTGACCGGCACCTTGCCCGGCCGGAACCCCGGAATGCGCGCCTGCCTGCCCAGCTTTGCCGCCGCCTGACCAATGGCCTGGGCGACAACGTCGGCAGGCACCTCGACCGTCAGATCGCGGCGCGTTTCGTTCACGTCGACAATTTCTGATTTCATGCTTTCAGTCTGGTCGCGTCGATGCCCGTCTTTGCGGTGGGTCGAATGGTGCGAAAGGTGGGACTCGAACCCACACAGCCTTTCGGCTACCGGCTCCTAAGACCGGCGCGTCTGCCAATTCCGCCACTCTCGCGCGCGGATCAACCAATTAAGCCTAGCACGGCTGGCCAAGTGAACAGGCCAGTCCCGCCGCACCAGAGAGAATCACCAGCAGGCCGGCGGCCATGGCGAGTACGGCCCGCCCGGCCTGTCGGCCCGATCGACCCCGCGAATGTTGTTCGTCCGGTTGCGCAGGAGCTGGACTTGCGCGTTGTTGACGAGCGAGATCAACGAATCGACATTCGAACTCGCCGCCGCGGCCTGCACCTGCTGCCAGATGTTCTCTTTGCGAAGCTTCTCGGTGCGGACCGTCGTCAGGCCGATGTTGAAGTGCGAGAGCCGCTCGCTGACGATGTTCTGGCGGGAATCGAGCGCGCCGGCGTCCTGACGCTCACGCTACTCCGCCAGGGCCAATCTCCAATGTGCAGGCCGAGAGCCTCCCGCACACGCAAACAGTAAGCCCTCTTGTCATGAGGACGCTGACGATTCGTCCGTCTGGCTGCCATTACATGACAGAAAAGACTGTTTACCTCTGCGCTTGCATCTTTTCTTCCCTGGCTACAATCCCGTGCAGGTCCAGGCCGGAAATCACGAATCGGGCTACCATCTGGGAGTTCCGGCCCGTAAACGGCCTTTGAGAGAATCACGTAAGCGAATCATGACTCCCGCACTCCTCCAGATAGCTCTGCGACGCACGGCGTGGACGGTCCTGGCCGCAGCCGCGGCCATCGCTGTTCCTGCGGCCAGCGACTGGCCCGAATGGCGCGGACCGTCACGCGATGGGCGTTCTGTGGAGCGCAATCTCCCGGAACGGTGGTCGCCTCAGGGCGACAACCTGGCGTGGCGCGTTCCAATTGGCAGCCGATCGGCGCCGGTGGCGTTTGGCAATCGCATCTACATCAATTCGCCGACGCCGGGCGATCCGTCGCGCACCCAGGAACGACTGATCGCCATCGACGCCGAGAGCGGCAAGGTCGTGTGGGAGCGGCGCTTCAGTCTGTTCCTCAGCGACGTGCCGCAGCACCGCTCGTCGTGGGCGTCGCCGGCCGTGGATCCCGAAACCGGCAACGTCTACCTGTTCACCGTTGCCGCGCAGCTGGTGTGCGTGTCGCCGGACGGCAAGGTGCTGTGGGATCGCTCGCTGACCGATGAATACGGCGCCGTGACGACGCACGGCGGACGCACGACCTCGCCGATCATCGAAGGCGACAAGATCGTGCTGAACGCCCTGATCCTCGCCTGGGGCGATCTCAATCGTCCGGGCAACCGTTACTTCGCCTTCGACAAGAAGACCGGGCAGACCATGTGGATCAGCTCGCCGCAGGCGCGCCACTACGACACCAACTACTCCACGCCGATCGTCAGCACCATCGATGGCACGCGCGCCTTGATGGTTGGCGGCACCGACGGCGCGTATCACGCCCTCAAGCTGAATACCGGCGAGAAGATCTGGTCGGTGGAAGTCAGCAAGCGTGCCATTCTCAACAGCCCGCTGTTCAGGGACAACGTCGCCTACATCACGCACGGCGAAGAGAACATGGACACCACCGAGATGGGCCTGGTGGCGGCGGTCGACGCGACCAAGACCGGCGTGCTCACGGCTGATGCGTTCAAGTGGCGCACGCGGGGCTTCCTGCCGACGTTTGCGTCGCCGGTGATGGACAACGACCGCCTCTACAGCATCGACAACAGCGCCATCGTCGGCGCTTTCGACCTGAAGACCGGCGCCAAGTTGTGGGAGAAGACGCTCGGCACGCTGCAGAAGGGATCGCCGGTGCTCGCCGACGGCAAGCTCTACGTCGGCACCGAGAACGGCAAGTTCTACATCCTGCGTCCGTCGGCGACCGGCGTCGAGGTGCTGGATGAAGACGTGCTCGGCCGCGCGCAGACGCCGGAGCCGATCGTCGCGTCGCCGATCGTCGCCGACGGCCGCATCTACGTGACGACGATGGATGCGATGTATGCGATTGGCCGGCGCGTGCCGCGCAAGGGCGGTGCGGCGCCGGCCGCGCCGATTGCGCCATCGACCGCCGCGCCCGCGGTGGTGCAGCTGTTCCCCTATGAAGTGCTGCTGTCGCCCGGCCAGACCGCGGCGCTGCAGGCGCGTCTGTTCGACGCCAAGGGCAACTTCATTCGCGAAGAGCCGGCCGCCACCTGGGCCGTCGATCAGGCGGGCGGCAGCGTGGACGCCAATGGTGTCTACAGCGCCGCCAGGACCGGATCGACCGCCGGCTTCGTCAAGGCCACCGTCGGCGGCCTGACGGGGCAGGCGCGCGTGCGAGTGATTGAGCCTGCGCCGTGGACGTGGGACTTCGACAACGCGACCTCGGAAGCGCCACCGGCGTGGTGGGTGGGTGCGCCGACCAAGGTGTTCCAGCGAACCGTGGACGGCGTCGGCCAGGTGTTGGTGCGTCCCCGCGACGAAACGGTGGGCCGCCGCGCGAAGGTGTTCTTCGGCCAGCCGAACCTCGCGGGTTTCACCGTGGAAGCGGACGTGCGGGGCCGCGAGCAGCGCCGGCAGCGTGGCGACGTCGGCCTGATCACCGAACGCTACGGCCTGGTGCTGTTCGGCAACGGTCAGAAGCTCGAGCTGCACCCGTGGCAGGCCGCCGACGAAATGACGACGCGCGTCGACTTCAAGTGGGACGCCGACCGGTGGTATCGCATGAAGCTCCGCGTCGATCATCAGAAGGACGGCACCGCGCGCGTGCGCGGCAAAGTCTGGGCGGCGGATGCCGCCGAACCGGATGCGTGGACAATCGAGAAGATCGATCCGATCCCGCATGTGATGGGCAGCCCAGGCATTTACGCCGACGGCATCTCCGACGTGTACTTCGACAACCTCAAGGTCTACAGGAATCAGTGATGCGTCGATTCATGGTGTGTAGCGCGGTCGTGATGGCCGCAGTGGCCGCGGTGCCGGCGCAGGTGAAGGACTGGCCGATGTGGGGCGGAACGCCGGGCCGCAACATGGTGTCGGACATGACCGGCGCGCCAACGTCGTGGGACGTCAAGACCGGCAAGAACGTGAAGTGGGTCGCCGAACTGGGCTCGCAGTCGTACGGCAACCCCACCGTCGGCAACGGCGTGGTGCTGGTCGGCACCAACAACGAAGCGATGCGCGATCCGAAACAGGGCGGCGACCGCGGCGTGTTGATGGCGTTCCGCGAGGAGACCGGCGAGTTCCTGTGGCAGGCGACCTTCGAGAAGCTTGCCTCGGGCCGCGCCAATGACTGGCCGTTCCAGGGCATTGCCAGCTCGCCGCTGATCATCCGCAACGTCGCCTACTTCACGACCAACCGCGGCACGATCGTCGCAGCCGATCTCGAAGGCTTTCACGACAACGAGAACGACGGCCCCACCAAGGACGAGAAGCTGACCGGCAAGACCGATCCCGACATCATCTGGACGTTCGACATGATGGAGGAGGTGGGCGCCTTCCCGCACAATCTCGCCAACTGTTCCCCGGTCGCCGACGCGGGCCTGCTGTTCTGCAGCACCGGCAACGGCCAGGACGAAAGCCACGTCAACGTGCCGTCGCCGAAAGCGCCGTCGATCATCGCGCTCGAAATCGAGAGCGGCAAGTTGCGCTGGGAAGACAACTCGGTCGGCGAGAAGGTGCTGCACGGCCAGTGGTCCACGCCGGCGGTCGGCGACATCGGCGGCGTGCGCCAGGTGGTCCATGCGCAGGGCGACGGCTGGGTGCGCGGCTACGAAGCGCAGTCCGGCAAGAAGCTGTGGGAGTTCGACACCAACCCCAAGGACTCGGTCTGGCCGAAGACGCGCAATGAAGTGATCAGCACGCCGGTGATCGTCCAGCACGTCGTCTACCTCGCGAACGGCCAGGACCCGGAGCACGGTGAAGGCGTCGGGCATGCCTACGCCATCGATGGCACCAAGCGCGGCGACATCACCCAGACCGGACGGTTGTGGCACTTCGACAAGATCCGGCGCTCGATCTCGACGGCGGCCGTGAAGGACGGCATTGTCTACCTGGCCGACTTCAGCGGCTTTCTGCACGCCGTGGATGCCAAGACCGGCAAGCCGCACTGGACGCACGACATGTTCGCCGCGATCTGGGGCTCGCCGATGCTGATAGGCGACAAGGTCTACCTGGGCGACGAGGACGGCGACGTGACCGTCATCCAGCACGGCACGACGTTCAAGCTCGTGAGCGAGATGAACATGGGCAGCTCGGTGTACGCGACCGCGGTGCCGGCCAACGGCAAGCTGTTCATCATGAATCGCAATCAGCTCTACGCTCTTCAAGAGGGCGCCCAGCTCAAGAAATAGGCGAACGGGCGAACGGGCGAACAGGAGGGACGACGTGCGGCGGCGGGAGTTCTTACTGACATGCGCGGCGCTGGGGATGGTGCCGTCCGCCACCGCTCGTGCTGGATCTCACGAGCTACGCCGCGACCTCGCCGAAGGCGGACGCGTTGCTTCGGCACAGACCAAGCCTGTGCCGAACGCGGCGCCCGCGAATGCATGGCCGCAGTTCCGCGGCTCGTACGCGCTCACCGGTATTTCATCCACCACCATTTCGCCTGCGCCGAAACTGGCGTGGGCGTGGGAAGGCGGCGAGGCCTTCGACTCGTCGGCGGCGATCGTCGATGACGTTGTGTACGTCGGCACGGCGACCGGCGAGCTGATTGCGGTCGGACTTACGGACGGCAAGTTGCGGTGGCGCTACAAGGCCGGCGAAGCTATCGGCGAGTCGTCGCCAGCCGTGGCGAACGGCCGGGTGTTCATTGGCGACCTGATCGGCGTCGTGCACGCCGTCAACGCCGCAAACGGCAAGCCGCTGTGGACGTTCACGACCCAGACCGAGATCAAGTCGTCCCCCGTCGTGGTTGGCAACCTGCTGCTGATGGGATCGTACGACGGCAATCTCTACGGCCTCGACGTCGCCACCGGCCGGCAGTTGTGGGCCTACAAGACCGAGAACTACGTGCACGGCACGCCGTGCGTCGTGAACGGCGTGGCGCACTTCGCCGGGTGCGATGAGGTCTTTCATGCGGTCGATGTCACCACCGGCAGAGCACGCTACGCGACCAGCGCCACGGCGTACACCGGCGCCTCAGTGGTGATTGTGAACAACGTCGCGTACTTCGGCACGTTCGACAACCAGGTGCTGGCGCTCGACCTGCAGTCACGCAAGGTGCTGTGGCGGTACGAGCATCCCGATCGGAAGTTCCCGTTCTACTCGTCGGCCGGCGTGATCGATGGCACGGTGGTGCTGGGCGGTCGCGACCGCATGCTGCATGCCCTCGATGCGAAGACTGGAAAGGCGCGCTGGACCTACATGACGCGCGCGCGCATCGATTCGTCGCCCGCGATCGCCGGCGGATGTGTCTACGCCGGCTCGAACGACGGCCGGTTGTACGCGGTGGATCTGACGAGCGGGAAGGTGGTGTGGCAGCACGACGAGGGCGCGGCGCTCAGCGCGTCACCGGCCCTCGCGTCGGGACGAATCGTGATTGGCTCTACCGAAGGCCGGCTACTCTGTTTCGCGTGACCCGCCCCCGCAGCCCGTGGCCCGCAGCCCTATCTGAACTCCACCCTGATCGACGGGCCGTCGATCTTGATCCCCTTCGCGTCCTTCAAGTACGGCTTCACTTCGCTCAGCGACGAATCGAGGCCGAGCTTTCCCTGGAGCTGCTTGAGCAGTCCGTCGTTGCTGAGCAGCGCCATCGCATCGAGCTCGAGCAAGGTGATGCGTGATCCGCTCACGTACTCGGCGTTGGTCCTGACGATCTGGCCCGCCACTTCGAGGCCGACGTTGAGTCGGAAGCCCTGGAACAGGGTCTTCATCATGCTCAGCATCATCGGGTTGGTGAGGTCCGGCATGTCGCCGCCGCCACCGGCGCTGACGTCGATCTTGGTGCCCCCGCCGGGACGATCGACGTAGTTGATGCTGAGCGTTGACGTGCCGTCGTTGCGGGTCAGCTTGAAGCGCACCGGGTCATCGTCGGATGGTTCCGCCGACCGCGAGCCGCCGGAGCCGCCGCCCATCGGCAGTCCCTGGCTCACCTGAATCTGGTTGATGTCGTCGAACGCAAACGTCGCCTTGACGCCCTCGAAGCCCATGTCGCCCTTGACGTTCTCGGTGGACACCAGGCGAACGCCCTTGCCCATGCTTTCGGCGGTGCGCTCGAGATCCGCCTTGTTCATCATCGGACCGGTTGGGCCGCCCTGGCCGCCGATCGTGCCTTTCATGGCGGCCATGTTGACCAGGGTGGTCTGTTCAACCGTGCCGCTGCCATCGGGCTGCACCTTTACGACGGTGGTGCTGTTGAGGCACGCGGTGAGGGTGAGTGACGAAACGAGCACGGTCAGGGAGCGAAGCACACGCATGGTGATCCTCCGGGGCAGGTGCACTATCTTACGGCAGTTATGGCAGAAGGTTCGGGCAAGACCGCGCTGGTGACCGGCGCGTCATCAGGCATCGGCAAGGCGTTCGCCGAGTTGCTGGCAGCGAAGGGCTACGCCCTGGTGCTGACGGCCCGACGCGTGGATCGGCTCGAGGCCCTGGCGGCCGAGCTGACGCGGAAACACGGCATCGCGGCGCATACGATCGCGGCCGATCTTTCTGCCATCGATGCACCCGAAACGATCGCCTCGGAGTTGCTGGCGCGCGGTTTGCGCGTCGACATCCTGGTGAACAACGCCGGCTACGGCGTGCCTGGCAGCTACCTCACGGTGTCATGGAGCGATCACGGGAAGTTCATGCAGGTGATGGTCACCGCGGTCATGGACCTCACCTATCGACTGCTGCCCGGGATGCTCGAACGAGGGTGGGGCCGCGTCATCAACGTCGCGTCGGTGGCGGGCATGGTGCCGGCGCCGGCCGGCCACACGCTGTATGGCGCGTCCAAGGCTTTTCTGATTCGCCTGTCGGAGGCGTTGGCGGCCGAGAATGCGCCGAAGGGCGTCAACGTCACGGCCGTGTGCCCCGGGTTCACGTGGAGCGAGTTCCACGACGTGACCGGCACCCGCGACCGGATGAACCATATGCCGGGCTTCCTCTGGCTCACCGCCGCCGACGTGGCCCGTGAAGGCTATGACGCGGTGATGAATGGCACGCCGGTGGTGGTGAACGGGCGGATCTACCGGTTGCTGGTGTGGCTGAACGGGGCCATGCCGCGCGGCCTGGCGCGATGGGTTTCGACCCTGGCGGGCCGGCGCTATCGCAAGACCTGATCGCCCGAACTTCACCTCGCCAGATTCGTAGCGTCCGCTCTGGTCGAGGCCCTGCTCAAAGACGTTCGCTATGCCCTGCGCTGGATGCGGCGCGGCCCCGGTTTCCCGGCGGGCGCGATCCTCTCACTGGGACTCGGCGCGGGCGTCAACACCGCGATGCTCCCGCTGGTGGATTCGCTGTTGTTCCGGCCGCTGCCGGTCACCTCGCCCGACACGCTCGTCGACGTCTTCACTACCGGCGGTGACGCCGCCATCGCCGGCCAGTTGCTCACGTTGGGCGGCCTCCAGTACTCGATCGTCGGCGTGGCGCCGCCCTCATTCACCGGAGTGGTGCCGCTGTTGACCCCGGAATGGTTCCTGCCGATCACGGATGTGGAAGAAGTGGAGCCGGTGGGCATCACCGATCAGGTAGCGTCGCCGACCGGCAGCGCCCAGCTCGAACGCCGCGGTTGGCGGTGGATGTCCATCAAGGGGCCCTCAAGCCCGGTGTGAATTCCGACCAGGCGCACGCGAACGTGGCGCTGATCGGCACGCAGCTGGCGGCGACGCACATTGCCACCAACAAGGATCGCAAGATGGCCGCGATTCCGACCGAGGACGTGCGACTGCTGGTGCCTCAGGCCGGCGGTGTGCTGTCGATCGGCGCCGCCGGCCTGATCGTCGGAAGCCTGCTTGCCGCGGGTGCCGCCAGCGTGCTGCGCGGACTGCTCTACGGCATTACGCCATTCGATCCAGTGGCCTGGAGCCTGGCGCTGGCGGCGGCCGCAGCGTTCGCCAACTTCGTGCCCGCCCGGCGCGCCATGCGCGTCGATCCGATGACCGCACTTCGTACCGAGCAGCCGCGGTCGCTGCCCGAAGCAAGGCCCCGCCGTCGCTCGCGCTTTGCGAGCCGGGGCGGATATACTTCCCCTTTTGGAGGCGACGATGCCGCGTCAGTTGCGCTGGTTGCTGGTGTGTTCGGCCGTGTGCGCGACGGCCATGCTGTCCCTGTCAGCCCAACAGATGAGCCAGACCCCGGCCCGCCAGGCCGGCGAGGGCGAAGGTCCATTCGAGCGGCTGGTGATTCGCGGTGTCACGGTCATCGACGGCACCGGCGCGCCGCCGCGCGGCCCGATGGACGTGGTGGTGCAGAACAACCGCATTGCGGAAGTCTCGAGCGTCGGTTTTCCCGGCGTCCCGATCAGCGAGCGCGGCCGTCCCCAGAAGGGCGCCCGGGAAATCGACGGCGCCGGCTGGTACCTGATGCCGGGCTTCGTCGACGCGCACGTGCACTGCGGTGGTGGCCAGGCGCGCGATCCCGAATACGTCTACAAGCTCTGGCTGGCCCATGGCGTGACCACGGTCCGCGGCGTGCCGTGCGGATCGATGGACTGGGACCTGAACCAGCGCGATCTGTCGGCGAAGAACCAGATTGTCGCGCCTCGCATCTTTTCGTATCACCGTCCGTTCAGCGGTGAAGGCTGGGATCGCAGCCGGCCGCAGACGCCTGACACCGCGCGTGAGTGGGTGCGCTTCGCGGCCAAGAAGGGCATTGACGGCCTCAAGCTGGGCGCGTACGACCCCGAGATCATGGCAGCGCTGCTCGACGAGGCCAAGAAGCTGAACCTCGGCTCCACCGCGCACCTCGACCAGATGGGCGTGGCGCGCATGAACGCCCGCGACGCCTCGCGCCTGGGCCTCGGCACGCTGACGCACTATTACGGCCTGTTCGAATCGCTGCTGAAGGACCACGTGATTCAGCCCTTCCCGGTGAACCAGAACTACAACGACGAACAGCACCGCTTCGGACAGGTGGCGCGGCTGCACGACAAGATTCATCCGCGCGGCAGCGAACCGTGGAACGCGCTCATCAAGGAATGGGTCGATCGCCAGTTCGTGATCGATCCGACCATGACGATCTATTCGGCGGGCCGCGACGTCATGCGCATGCGCGAGGCCGAGTGGCACGACAAGTACACGCTGCCGTCACTGTGGGAGTTCTACCAGCCGAATCGCAACGCGCACGGCTCGTACTGGTTCTACTGGACGACCGAGGACGAAATCCAGTGGAAGCGCTTCTACCAGGTGTGGATGTCGTTCCTGAACGACTTCAAGAACGCCGGCGGCCGGGTGACCACCGGCTCAGACTCGGGGTTCATCTACCAGACCTACGGCTTCGGCTACATCCTCGAGCTCGAAATGCTCCAGGAGGCCGGCTTCCATCCGCTCGAAGTGCTGCGCTCGGCCACGCTCAACGGCGCGCAGACGCTGCATGAACCCAAGGGCACGCCGATCGATTTCGGCATCATCCGTCCGGGGCTGCGCGCCGACATGGTGCTGGCCGATCAGAACCCGCTCGAAAACTTCAAGGTGCTGTACGCCACCGGCGCGGTGAAGCTGGACGAGCAGAACCGGCCGTCGCGCGTCGGCGGCATCAAGTACACCATCAAGGACGGCATTGTGTACGACGCGAAGAAGCTGGCCGCCGACGCGGCGGCGATTGTTGACCGCGCCAAGCGCCGGCCCGCAACCTCGCCGCAACCACAGCGATGAAAACGCTGCTCAAGATCGTCGGCGGGCTGGCTGGCGTGCTGGTGCTGGTGGCCGCGTGCGGCTACCTTTACCTGATGTTCTCGTATCCGAGCGTGCCGCCGCCGCGCACCGACGTCACGTTCGACACCTCGCCTGAGCGACTGGCGCGCGGCAAGTACCTGAACGATCACGTGGTGGGGTGCACGACGTGTCACACGCAACGGGACTGGACGAAGTTCGCCGGCCCGGTCAAGACCGAGTTGCTGGGGGCCGGCGGTGACAAGTTCACGCGGGCGCCCGGCAGCGACTTGTACGCCAAGAACATCACGCCGGCGGCGATCGGCTCGTGGACGGATGGCGAGTTGTTGCGCGCCGTCACCCAGGGCGTGTCGAAAGATGGCACGCCGCTGTTTCCCTTGATGCCGTATCCACATTATGGGGCGCTGGCCGAAGACGACATCCACGCGGTGCTGGCGTACATCCGCTCGTTGAAGGCGATCGAGAGCATCGTGCCGGAGCGCACGCTTGGCTTCCCGCTCAATCTGGTGGTGCGCACGATTCCGTCGGCCAACACCTTTGGGACCAGGCCGTCGCCGAGCGACACGCTCGCATACGGCCGCTACATGACGAAGGCTGCGCGGTGCACCGACTGCCATACGCCGATTGACGATCAGGGGACGCCGCTGCCAGGCATGGAGTTCGCCGGCGGCATGGCGTTCATCGAAACCGGCTACCGGACCCGCTCGGCAAACATCACGCCCGATGTCGACACCGGCATCGGCTCGTGGACCGAGCAGCAGTTCGTGGACAAATTCAAGGGCTTCGAAAAGCCCACCAATGCGACGTTGAGCGAACCCGAGCGGCCGCAGAACACGCCGATGCCGATGCTGGCCTATGCCGGCATGACGCGCCAGGACCTTGCCGCAATCTACGCCTATCTGCGAACCATCAAGCCGATCATCAACCGGGTTGAGAAGTTCCCCGATGCGAGATGACGAGGGGCTTAGGGGCCTAAGGGCTTGGGGGCTTGGGGAGTTCATGTTCGACTACTTGACCGGGATCTACAACATCACGCCGACGCCCTTCAAGGCGGACGGCACGCTCGACGAGCCGAGCCTCCGCAGGCTCACCGAGTTCACGCGCGGCACTGGCGTGAACGGCATGACGATACTCGGCGTGCTCGGCGAAGCCGACAAGCTCACCGAGCGCGAACGCGAGCGCGTCACCGAAATCTGCATCGAGACGGCGGGCGCGAACTTCCCAATCTGCGTCGGCACGACTCATGCCGGCACGGATGGCTGCATTGCCTACAGCCGCCGCGCCCAGGCGCAGGGCGCCAGGGCGGTGATGGTGGCGCCGCCGAGGCTGGCGCGCAGCAACGACGCCGCGCTCGAGCGCCACTACCTGGCGGTCGCCGAGGCCATCGACATTCCGGTGGTGGTCCAAGACTTTCCGCCGGCGGTGGGCGGCATCACGATGAGCGTCGAGCTGATTGCGAAGCTGGCCGCGGCGGGGCCGAAGCTGGCCTGCCTCAAGCTCGAGGACGATCCGGCGCCGATGAAGATCACGCAGATTCGCGCGATTTCGAAGGACGTCCGGATTTTCGGGGGCCTCGGCGGCATGATGTTCCTGGAGGAATTGCGGCACGGCGCCATTGGCACCATGACCGGGTTCGCGTTCCCGGAGATCCTGGTCGAGATCTTCAGGAAGTTCACCAGCGGCGATCGCAACGGCGCGACCGAGGTGTTCTACAAATACCTGCCGATCATCCGCTTCGAGAACCAGCCGCGCATCAACCTGGCGCTGCGCAAGCACATCTATCACCTGCGCGGCGTGATCGCCTCGTCGCGGGTGCGATCGCCATTCACCCCGGTCGACGCCGACACGCTCGCGGATCTCGATGACATCCTGGCGCGGCTCGACCTGATCACAACGAAGGTATAACTGGACTCATGGAACTCGGACTGAAGGGCAAACGCGCGATCGTCATGGCGGCGAGTCGCGGATTGGGATACGCCTCGGCGCTCGGGCTGGCGCGCGAGGGATGCAGGCTGATGATCTGCAGCCGCGATCGGGCACGCATTGACGCCGCGGCCGCGGCGATCCGCCAGGAAACCGGCGCCGAGGTGACGGCGCTGGTCGCTGATGTCAGCACCGCGGCCGAGGCCCAGCGGCTCGTCGACGAAGCGGTGTCGGCCTACGGCGGGCTCGAAATCGTGGTCCACAACGCCGGCGGCCCCCCGGCCGGCGAAACGCTGGCGATGACCGACGACCAGTGGCAGAAAGCATTCGAGCAGAACCTGCTCAGCTTCACGCGGATTGTCGGCGCCGCCGCGCCGGAGATGCGCAAGGCCGGGTACGGCCGCGTCCTGACGATCGCATCCTCATCGATCAAGCAGCCCATCCCGAATCTCGCGTTGTCGAACGCGCTGCGCGCCGGCGTGTGGGGCGTGGCCAAGACGCTGTCGCGCGAACTGGCGCCGCAGGGCATTCTCGTCAATGTGATCGCCCCCGGTCGCATCGACACCGAGCGCATCGCCGAGTTGGATCACATCAACGCGCAGAAGAACGGCAAGTCGGTGGAAGATGTACGCAAGGCGTCGCTGGCCAGCATCCCCATCGGGCGGCTGGGACGGCCGGAGGAGCTGGCGAATCTTGTGGTCTTCCTGGCCTCGGCAGCAGGCAGCTACATCACGGGTCAGGCCATCATGGTTGATGGCGCGGCCGGTAATGCGCTGTAGCCAGTTGAGAGTTGGCCGTTGCCAACTTGCCATACTCGTCTCGCTCACACTTCTTCTTCCGGTGAGCGCGCAGGTGGCACCTGCGCCCACCGCGCCCGCCGACTCGCGCCCGCCATTTGCTGAGTTCCTGGCGCTACTGAAAGAGCAGGCGATCGCGGCCGGTGTCAGCGCCGCGACCGTCGATGCGTCGCTGAACGGCCTCGAACCGCTCGAGGTCGTCGTCGAGCGCGACCGCAGCCAGGCCGAAGTCGTGCTGACGATCGATCAATACGTGAATCGACGGCTGACGCGCGCGTTCGTGCGCGCCGCCACGGAGCGTGCCATGCAGCACCGCGCCGAGTTGACGCCGATTGCCAGGCAATTTGGCGTCGAAGGCAGCGTCATCGTGGCGATCTGGGGCATGGAGTCGAACTTCGGGCGGTTCACCGGGACGCGTCCCACCGTGCAGGCCCTGGCCACGCTGGCGTGGGAAGGCCGACGCCGCGCGCTGTTCACCAACGAGCTGATCAGCGCGCTGCATATTCTCGACAAGGGCTACATCGAGCTCGGGCAGATGAAGGGCTCCTGGGCGGGCGCGATGGGACAGGCCCAGTTCATGCCGTCGAGCTACCTCGCCTACGCGCAGGACTTCGATGGCGACGGCCGGCGCGACATCTGGAAGACGTTGCCCGACGTGTTTGCGTCGATTGCGAACTACCTGTCGGCCCACGGCTGGAAGGACGATCAGATCTGGGGTCGCGAGGTGAGAATACCCGCTGCCGGCGCGACGAAGCTGGCGGCATCGGTCGGATTCCGCCAGGATGGCTGCCGGGCCAACCGGGAACTGACGGTCGCCGTGCCGCTGGCGAAGTGGCAGGCGCTTGGCGTGCGTACCGCGGGCGGCGGCGCCCTGCCGGCAGTCGACCGGGCCGCGTCACTGCTGCGTGCCGGTTCGAAGTCTTACCTGGTGTACCGCAATTACGACGCGCTGCTGGGCTACAACTGCGCGCACGCCTACGCGCTGGCGGTAGGCCTGCTTTCCGATCGCTTGGACTAGAATCAAAGGCATGGCAGTCAACAAACCGCCGGCGTCCGCGGTCATCGCGGTGTTGTCGCTGGCGGCCATTTCGATGGCCGCTGGGGTGTTTTTTGGAGGGAACGGGCAAGTGCCGCTGGCCATGACCGGCGCGGCGTTGTTCGTCATTCTGGGAGGCGTGGGCTTTGAGCTCGCGCGTCGTCGATCATGATTCGTCGTCCGTTGTTCAGCGTGCTTGCCGTGACCGTCTTCGCCGCCGCATGCGGCGGTGGCTCCGACACTCCTGCCGCGACGCCGGCAGCGGCCGCGCCCGCCACGGCATCGGCAGCCGCGCCCAAGCCGGCCGGCACCGTGGCCTTGATCGAGCCGTCCGAAGGCGCGATGGGCGGCCATATCGACATGTTCCGCTGGTCGCCGGTCGAGGGCGCCGACAACTACCTGATCATCATCAAGGCGGTGACGGGCGATCGCACCGTGTGGGAGAGCCCGGTCATGACCGCCACCGAGACCAAGCTGCCGACCACGGTGGCGCTCGAGCCGGAAGTGCATACCTGGAGCGTCACGGCCCGTAAGGCGGGGCAGGTGATAGCGACATCGGCAATCCATCGATTCACCATCACCCCCTGACGGCCCGACAGCCCGACAGCCCGCTTATGACCAAAGACCTCCTGAAAGGCCTCAACGAGCATCTGAAGCTCGAGTTCCGCGCCTCGCATGAATACCTGGCGATGTCGATCTGGCTCAACGAGCACGATCTCCCCGGCTTTGCGACGTGGATGCGCAAGCAGTCGGGCGATGAGCTGCTGCACGCGCAGCGCATCATCGATCACCTGGTCGAGCGCGATCAGAAGGTGATGCTGCCGGCGATTGCCGCGCCGCCCACGACGTGGAAATCGGCCGAAGCGCTGTGCGCGCACGTGCTCGAGAACGAGCAGGAGGTCACCGCGTCGATCAACGTGCTGTACGCGATGGCCGAGAAAGCCAAGGATCGCCCCGGCGTGGTGATGCTGCAGTGGTTCGTGACCGAGCAGATGGAAGAGGAAGCTGCGGCGCGCGCGGTGCTGGGTCGCATCCGCCTCGCCGGCAGCACCGGTGTCGGCCTGCTGATGATCGATCAGGAGCTCGCCGGCGGATCGGTGCCGGGCATGCCCGCATCACCGACCGACGCCGGCAACGCCAACTGATTGGCCCGCCTTCGCGCCGCGTGCTTCGGCGAGGCAGGCTCTGAATGACTCCTCATAGGTGGAATGCGGCCGACGGCCCGCTGACCGAAGCGGGCCTCCGTGCCAAGCTCGAAGCGCTCGGGTATCGCGTGGCGAAGTACGTCTACGAGCCGGGCACGGTGTTTCCCGATCACAAACATGACGTCGACAAGATTGATGCGGTGTTGTCGGGCCGCTTCCGTCTCGTGGTCCGCGGCCACATGAAGGTGCTCGGTCCGGGCGAGTGGATCGAAATCCCTCGCGGCACGACCCACAACGCCGCGGTCATGGGCGATGAGCCGGTCGTCAGCCTCGATGCGGTGCGGCTGTGAGAATCGCGATCTTCGGTTCCGGCGGTGTCGGGGGCTACTTCGGCGGCAGGCTCGCCGCCGCTGGTGAAGACGTCGCCTTCCTGGCGCGTGGCGCGCACCTGAATGCCCTGCAGCAGCATGGGCTGCGCATCTCCAGTCCGCTCGGTGACGTCCACCTGCCGAAGGTGCAGGCCACCGACCGGCCGCAGGCCATTGGTCCGGTCGACGTCGTGCTCTTCACTGTCAAGTTGTACGACGCGGACGCCGCCGCGGCGGCGCTGGCGCCGCTGATCGGGCCGGACACCGCGGTCATCACGCTGCAGAACGGCGTGGATGCAATGGACATGGTGGCGAAGCACGTCGGCGAACAGCACGTTGCCGGCGGCGCCGCCTACATCGTGGCCGTCGTCGATCAACCCGGCCACGTCCGTCACACGGTGGCGCAGCAACTGGTGTTCGGCGGGCGTGACGGCCGCCGCTGCCATCGGCTCGCGGCGTTCGAGGACGCCGGCAAACGCGCGGGGTTGCACGCCCGGGTCAGTACCGATGTGTCGGTGGACCTGTGGGTGAAGTTCGTGCGGCTGGCCACCTGGAGCGGCATGACCACGGTCACGCGATCGCCCATGGGCGTCGTGCGCGACCATCCCGGCACCTTCGAGATGATGATGGCCGCGATCGATGAAGTGATCGCCGTCGGCCAGGCCCGGGGCATCAACTTTCCATCTGACCTCATGGAGGGGACGGTGTCGTTGACCAAGAACTTCCCGGCCGCCGCGAAATCGTCGATGCTCGAAGACCTGGAGCGCGGCCGGCGGCTCGAACTACCGTGGCTCAGCGGCGCGGTGGTGCGTATCGGCAGGGAAGTCGGCGTGCCGACGCCGATCCACCAGTTCATCACCACGGTCTTGACGCCGTTCGTCAACGGATCGCGCTAGGCAAAGAACAGCCGCTCGACGAACCAATACCCGCCGGCGCCGATGACTGCCACCGATCCAAGCAGGGCAATGCGGTCGGCGGCGCCGTCACTCATCCGTCGAATCACCGTCAACACGCCGGCTGCCGCCGCCACAATGAGTAACTGCCCGATCTCGACCCCGACGTTGAACGCCAGCAGCGACCAGGCGAGGGCGGCCTGCGGCAGGCCGAATTCCTTGAGGACGTAGGCAAACCCGAATCCGTGAATCAACCCAAAGGCGGCCGCGAGCCAGGCCCTGATGTCAGCGGCCGTCGCGGGATTGACCCGGGTGTTGCGCAGGACCAGCAGGTTGTCGGCTCCAACGACCACGATGGTGAGCGCGATCAGCGGTTCGATCAGCCTGGCTGGCGGCGCCAGGATGTCGAGCGCTGCCAGTGACAGCGTGATGCTGTGGCCGATGGTGAACGCCGTCACGATCAGCGCCAGCCGTGGCAGCGAACCGCCGAGCAGCAGCAAGCCGATCAGGAACAACACGTGATCGGGACCGATCAGGATGTGCTCGACGCCGGAGGCCACGAAGGTCTTGACGACGGCCCATCGCCCCTGCGTGCTGCCCGAGTAGTACTCCGCGGACTGCTGGGTCGCGTCGAGAATCACCTGCAGCGTCAGGGCGGTGTCTTCATAAACGTTGATGAAGGTCTGGTGAATCGGATCGTACGGAAACAGGCAGGCCTGAATCCGGATGTGACCCGGCCGCACGTTGGTGACGGTGAACGACAACTTCAGGCTCTGCCGATCCGGCACGACCTCAATGCCGCCCCACGCGATCGTGGCGGTCGCGCCATCGAGCGTCAGCGACAGGCGCGGCGTCAGCAACGCGGTCAGCGCCTCTTTGTAGCGGGCGGCCTCGGCAGGATTGAGCAGGGAATCCGCGTTCGTCACGCCGAGGTCGTGCGCGGCGTCGAGATCGTGCACGACCAGCGTGCCCTTCAAGCCGCTGGCATCGAGATGCAGGTCGAGATAGCTGAACGGCGCGGGATGGGCGAACGCCGGCACCGGCGCCGCCAGGGCCGCCAGCAGTGCGAGCTTCGCCACCAGGCTCACAAGACGGCTCGAGCGGTGGCCCAGATCCATGTCAGGCACATGATTGCGGTCAGCATGACGTCGCTGGGCCAGTGCGCGCCCAGCGCCACGCGCGCCAGGCAGCCGAGGGCCAGCATCGTGAACATCACCACCATGACGGGAATCCGGCTCGGCGCCTTCTTGTTCATTGCCGCCAGCAGGCCGACCGCGCCAAACGTGACCGCGAAGAACGTGATCGTGGTCGAGGGGAATGAGAATCCGGATGGGTTGCCCACCACGGCAATCAGGTCGCGCGATGGCCGCGGACGTTGAAACCACTGCTTGGTGTGCTCGGCGCCGTACTGTTCGAGCAGCAGCAAGCCGAGCATCAGCGCCAGGCCGCGCCAGCCGCCGACAAAGAACGCGGCGACGATGGTGACGGCCATCACGTAGTACTTCTGTGGCGCCGGCGCGAGCCTGCTGATTGGCGTGGCCCACCATCCCGGTTCTGGAGACACGGCCTGAATCGCCTTTGCCACCGCGATGTCACCGGCAAAATACGGCTCCATCGACACGCCGATACCGATCAGCAGCGACACGGCCAGCGCGATCGCAAACGGCACGAAGGGCGATTTCATCGGCGGGCGCCCGTGAAGATTGACTTCGGCATCTTGACGTGCACGCCCATGGTGCCGTCCACCAGCTGCGTGATCGCCACATCGCCCGCCAGGCTCGTGAGCTGATAGGCCTGATGGCTGTCCAGCTTCTTGGTGGCGGCCAGAAAGTCGATCATCTCCTGGATGGCGACCCGCGTCGCCTTGGTGAGGTCGACGTCGGTGCCCATCGAGATGTAGTGCGTCTTCGTTTCCGCGCGCGGCCACGCCAGCGTCATGCCTTTGCGGACGGTGAGCTGCAGGCGGCCGCGCAGCGAGGTTTCAAGGCCGGTTTGATCGACTTCGCCGTCGCCCTGCGCGGCATGGCCGTCGCCGACTTCGAACAGCGCGCCCTTCACGTGCACCGGGATGAAGAGGGTGGTGCCGGCGACCAGTTCCTTGTTGTCCAGGTTGCCGGCGTGGGTGCTGGGCGGGTTACTGCTGACGCGCCCGACTTCGGCGGCCGGCGCGACGCCCATGCTGCCGAAGAACGGACGCAGCGGAAGGACGATGCCGGGCGCGAAGGTGGCGGTCATCGCCTTGCGATCCATGCGAATGATTGTTGGGCCACGTCCGAGCTCGCAGTTCTCCCGGACGAACCCGCTGCAGCCGTTGTAGCCGTAGGCAATCGGGAGATCGATCGACAGCACCTTCACTTCGAGCGCATCGCCCGGCTCAGCGCCGTTGACGTAGACGGGTCCGGTGAGGATGTGGCCGCCAGGGCCACGATCTGTGACCTGCGCCACGATCGCTCGGAGCGACGCCTGGATTTCCGACGGCGGCACCCCTGCTTTCTCGAGCCGGTCCGGTGTCGACGTCAGCAGCGTGTCGACGTCGATGATGTCGCCAGAGTTGATGGTCAGGACCGGCTTGGTCTCCGCCCAATAGTGCCCGTAGGCAACGGTGGTTGGCGTCGCTTCGAGGCGGTGCGTCTTGGGCCCCTGGCCGGCGGCCGGTGTCGTGGCCAGTAGCAAAGCGAGTGGCAGCGTGCGGAGCAGGCGCGGCATGCGCGCATTCTACTGCCGTCGCCGGAAGGCCGGAACCCGGATAGAATTCCCCGCAATGCCTTGGTACAAAGAGGTGTCCCGCCAGCAGTGGAAGACTTTTCTCACCACCTATGCGGCGTGGACCCTCGACGCCTTCGACTTCACCATCATCACGTTCGTCCTGACCGACATTCGCCGCAGCTTCGAGGTGAACCTCGCGCTGGCCGGAGCGTTGGCCACGGTGACGCTGCTGTTCCGCATGGTCGGCGGCATTGGCGCCGGCACGCTCGCCGACAAATACGGACGCAAGGGGCCGATCCTGTTTTCGATCGCGTGGTTTACCGGCTTTGCGTTCCTGAGCGGCCTGTCGACCAGCTACGTGATGCTGTTCGCCTGCCGCGGTCTGTTCGGCATTGGCATGGGCGGCATGTGGGCCGCGGGCATGCCGCTGGCCCTCGAGCAATGGCCGGCGAAACATCGAGGCATCGCCTCCGGCATCCTGCAGGGCGGCTACTCAACTGGCTTCCTGCTGTCGTCGCTGGTCTATCAGCTGGGCTATCCGCTGGTCAGCGACAACCCCGATTGGGCCTGGCGGTTGATGCTGTGGGCCGGCGTGCTGCCGGCGATTGTCATCTTCTACCTGATGCTGCGCGTGAGCGAGAGCCCGTTATGGCTCGAACAGCAGCGCGAGCGCGCCGGCCGGCCGGTGCGATTGTCCTTATCGCGGCTGTTCGATGCGGACCTTCGCTGGGTGACCATTCATACCTCCATCCTGATGGGCGCGTTCGTGTGGATGTACCAGTCGACGACCATCTGGTACCCGACGCTGCTGGCGAACCTCAAACAGCAGCCGCTCGCGTTCCTGTTGCTGCTCAATGCCAGCGGCATGATTGGCTCGATCGTATTCGGCGCGCTGTCGGAGCGGTGGGGCGGGCGCCGTGGCGCCGCAACGCTCGGCTTGATCGCCGGCGTGCTGTCGGCGCCGGTCTACCTGTTTTCCACGACCAGCGGCGGACTGCTGCTCGGTGCATGGTTGATTGGCTTCTGCGCATCTGGTGCGTGGGGCATTGTCCCCGGCTACCTGGCGGAGCGCTTTCCGACCGAAGTGCGCGGTGTCGGCACCGGGTTCTCGTATCACGTCGGGGTCGGCATTGGCGCGTTTGCGCCGTACCTGATCGGCGTGCTGACCGACGCCGGCAGTCAGCTTCAGACGGCGATGTTCTGGTGCGTGGTCTCTGGTGGCATTGGCGTGATCACATTCCTCTGGCTGGGCCCCGAGACCCGCGGCCGCGAGCTGCGCTAAACCTACGCGCCGCCCTGCAGTTGGCAACCGCCTTGGCAACTGCCAACCGGAGAACTGCCAACTTACGAGAGCGCCTTAATGATGTCCCAGCGCGTGATGATGTAGGTCGCGTCCAGCTTGAAGTCGCGCACCAGCACGGCGGGACTGTCGGGCGTGAGCATCTGCGCCAGCGCGTCCACGCTGGTCGAAATGTCGGCGAACGGCAGCGCCGGCTGCATGATCGCCTCCACCGGGCCGCGCAGGATGTCCGGGTTCTTGACGATCTCCGAATACAGGTAGCCTTCGCTGACCGTGCCGATCAGGCGGCCGTCGGCGGTGATCGGAATCTGCGAGTAGGCGTGCTCGGTCATGATGTGCGCGGCGGTCTCGACCGACTGGTTGCGGTCGATCGTCACCAGCGGCGCCTTTTGGCGGTTGGCCACCAGGTCGCGCGCGATCAGGCCCTTGCGATCCAGGAAGCCCTTCTCGCGCATCCACGCCGGGTTGTACATCTTGCCGAGGTAGCGCGTGCCGTGGTCGTGGAAGATCACCACCACGGTTTCGCCCGGCTTGAACCGATCGGCCAGCTGCAGCAGCCCGGCCACGGCTGAGCCGGCGGAATTGCCGGCGAAAATTCCCTCCTCGCGCGCGATGCGGCCGGTCATGATGGCGGCGTCGCGGTCGGTCACCTTCTCGAAGTGATCGATCAGGCTGAAGTCGACGTTCTGCGGCAGGAAATCTTCGCCGATGCCTTCGGTGATGTACGGGTAGATTTCGTTCTTGTCGAACACGCCGGTCTCTTTGTACTTCTTGAACACCGATCCGTAGGTATCGATGCCCCAGGCCTTGACGGACGGCTTGCGCTCTTTCAGGTACTTCGCGACGCCGCAAATCGTGCCGCCGGTGCCGACACCCACGACGAGGTGATCGATCCTGCCCTGGGTCTGCTCCCAGATCTCCGGGCCGGTCTGCTCGTAATGCGCGATCGCGTTCGACGGATTGTCGTACTGATTCGCCTTCCACGAGTTCGGCGTGTCGTGTTCGAGGCGAGACGACACGGAGTAGTAGGACCGCGGATCCTCCGGATCGACGTCGGTCGGGCAGACGATGACGTCGGCGCCGAAGGCGCGCAGCGCATCGACCTTCTCCTTCGACTGCTTGTCGGTGGTCGTGAAAATGCACTTGTAGCCCTTGACGACCGCGGCAATCGCCAGGCCCATGCCGGTGTTGCCCGACGTGCCCTCGATGATGGTGCCGCCCGGCTTCAGCTTGCCGGATTTCTCGGCATCCTCGATCATCTTCAGGGCCATGCGGTCCTTGATCGAGTTGCCGGGATTGGTGGTCTCGATCTTGGCGTAGACGTCGGCCGCGATGTCCCTGGTGATGCGATTGAGCCGAACCATCGGCGTGTCGCCGATCGCTTCGAGGATGTTATTGTAAATCGGTCTCGCCATCGGGCAGCTCACGGACCGGATCGCGTGAAACAGTATCGTCACCCGCCGGCTCCTCGCAGCGAGCGGGGCCGTTGCTACGGAACGGCCCGGTAGTACCCAGGGAGTACGAGCGTTAGTGACGTCCATTCATCATACACGTCCGGTCCTCGTCTCGCTGGCGGCGTTCATCGCGCTGGCGGTCGTGCATACGTGGCCGCTGGCTGTGTCGCCGGCGCACTGGTCGCGGATTGACGGCGACGGCGGATTGAACACCTGGGCGGTGGCGTGGGTCGCGCACGCGCTGCTGCAGCACCCGGACCAGCTGTTCGACGCCAACATCTTCTACCCGCATCGCCACACCCTCGCGTTTTCGGAGGCGATGATCCCTCAGGCCATCTTTGCCGTCCCGGTGATTGCCTTCGGCGGCTCCGCGGTGCTGGCGTACAGCGTGTCGGTGCTGGCGGGGTTCGTCCTCACCGGCTGGGCCTTTTGCCTGCTGACCGCGCGGTGGACCGGCAGTTGGACGGCCGGGTACCTGGCCGGCTCGCTGGCCGCGTTCAACGCGTTTACGCTCGTCAACCTCACGCACCTCCAGTTCCTGCACACCGAGTTCCTGGCGCTGATGCTGTTCGCCCTCGACCGGTTGATTGCCCTGCCGCGGGTGCGGGACATCGCCTGGCTGGCACTTGGTTTCGCGCTGCAAGCCATGGCGTCGATCTACCTGATGGTGTTCTCGGTATTCGCGTTGGTGTGTGCGGTGCTGGCGAGGGTGCCGGAGTGGTGGCGGCGCGCCGGCCCGCTCGCCGCCAGGCTGGCGGCCGCCGCCGCCACGGCGGTGGTGCTGCTGTGGCCGTTCATCGCACAGTACCGGGAGGTGCAACGCACCGAACGCTTCGAACGCTCGGCGGCCGACGCCGAAGCGGCCACGTGGCGCAATTACCTGTCGACCGGCGCGACCATTCACTACCACCGCTGGAGCCGTGAGCTGGGCGGCGGGTCGTCCACGTCGGTGTTCCCCGGCGTCGTCGCGCTCGCGTTGGTCGGCGCCGCGGTGGCGGACGCATCAACCCGGAAGGACCCGAGGTTCCGCATGTGCGGCGCTGCCGCTGTCGGGTGCATGGCGATCTCGTTCATGCCGCTGTTGCCCTTTTATCCGGCGCTGCACGCCGCGATCCCGCTGCTGCAGATGATTCGCGCCGTGCACCGCATCGCGCAGCTGACGCTGCTGATGGTGGCGGTGCTGGCCGCGTTCGGCCTCGTGGCGCTGGCCCGGCGATGGGGACGCGCAAAGCCCTGGCCGGCCGCAGCGGTGCTGATCATCGCCGCCGTCAACGCCGAGGCGCTGCGCGCGCCGATTGGCTACGTGTGGTTCGACGGCGTGCCCCCGGTCTACGACGTGCTGGCGGCTGAACGCACCGCCGTGGTTGCCGAGCTGCCGTTCCCCATGCCGTCGCAGTGGTTCCTGAACAGTCCTTACATGGTGAACTCAACCCGGCATTGGCGGCCGCTGCTGAACGGCTATAGCGGCTTCAGGCCGGCCTCGTACGAAAAGGCCTACGCGGCCACCCGAGGGTTCCCGTCGAACGAGTCGCTGTTGGCGCTCTCCGAGCTCGGCGTCACTCACGTCGTCATTCACCGGCGCGAAGCGAACGTCCCGGCAGGCGACGATCCGTACGGCAACGTCAATTCGATCCGGCTCGTTGGCCGTGATGACGACATCCTGATCTACCGCCTGGGGTGGTAACTACCAACACTTGAGGAGTTCCGCGGACATCCGAAATTCCGGCAACACATCCGATTCGATGGCCTCAATGTTCCGAAACGTCCGCCGGGCGTCGGGTCCATGCATGGTCAGGCGGATGACTTCGATCTCGCGCGTGAGCTGGTGCATCGGCCAGCATGCCTTGACGCCGTACTGCTTGAAGTAGTGGATGCGTTTCTCCGCTTCACGTCTTCGCCGAAAGGGCGGTCTGACCTCCACGGATGGGGCCAACGCCGCGCGTCGGCCCCATCCTCTCGGGACCCGGGAAAGCGCCACTCGTTCGCCCGATTGCGCGGCTCGCTGATACGCGCGATTCCGATCTCTGACTGGACAGTTCGGAATCGCGCGTGCAATCGGTCTCACTCGACGCGGTGTCGCAAATAGCCATCCGCGTCCCCCAAGTCGGTCAGACTGCCATTTCGGCTCCGCCGTTGGCTTGTCGCTTTGTTTGCCACCCGCCTCGGGGGAGAGCCGGGCCGTCGCCCACCCTCGCCGACGGTTAACGCTCGGCGCACTTGGCGTTGCTGTAGCCGGAGCGGAAGGGTGTGACGATGCCTGTCTGTGCGTCGAAGCGGTGACGGGTGACACACGCGGTGTCGTTAGCGAGCAGGTGAATCGAGATCGAGGGCGTGTCGGAGATGGTCCTGACGTAGTGGATGTCGTCGAGCGGTGGCAGCAGCGTGTAGAACTCCCCGTGTTTCACCGTCTGGCGGCGCGCGACGTCCAGCTTGGCATGTGACTCATCGCTGCCGTCGTCCAGGCGGCGATACACCGTTTCGTCCTGGACCCCGCGATACACGCCAATCAGACCCCACGCGAGGTGATCGTGGATTGGTGTTTGCGCGCCGGCGGGGATGACGAGCGAGAAGAGGCAGAGGGATCCGTCCTCGGCGCGATAGAGCGCGTACTGCCCGATGCCGCCGCCCATGCCGCTCGTGAGATCAGGCTCACCGTATTCCTTCGGCAACCAGTTGTCGGCCGAGAGGAGCTTACCGAAGGCCGGCCGCAATGCATCGACACGCGCCTGCGTGTCGGCAATCTTTGCGGTGAGCCGACGCGTCTCGTCGATCAGCGAACGAACCTCGGGCACGTCCACGAGAAACCCATAGTGCAGGTGCGTGCCTGCGCCGGGCTCGGTCGTGGGGCGCCCGAAATCACACATCAGTTCGATCCGGAGAGCTTCTTCAGCTGTGCCTCGATCGCCTGCATCTCCTTGAGCAGGTCAGCATAGCGATCGTGCGCGTCCCTGCCGACACGCTGGTCGGCCTGCGTCGTCATGCGATTGATGTTGTTCAACTGGCTGATCAGCATCGGCTGTGTGTAGATGCCGGGCGTGTCGACCACGCGGGCATACAGGCGCTGCAGTTCGTTGCTGTACTTGGTGTTGCTCGGCGAGTCGCCGGGCAGGGCAGGCGCGAGACCCGGCTTGAGACCGGCCTTCTGCATCGCCTGCTCAATGGACTGCTGCAGCTTGCGCGCGTCGCTGATCGCATCGCGCACCTGCAGCTGGAACTTCACCTGCTCGGTGATCGCCGCATCGCTCACGCCGTCGGCGGCGACGCGCGGATCAGCGATCAGCGCAAACGTCTTCGCGATCGTCCCGCTTCCGGACGTCAGCCGCACGGTGTACTTGCCCGGCGGCACCATCGGTCCGCCCTGGCCGCCGTTCGGGTTCTGCACCGTCCACGGGCCTGGGTAGCGCAGGTCCCACGTGATGCGCTGCATGCCGGCTTCGGCCCGGATGCTGGCGGAGCCCTGCGGTCCCCGGAAGAAGGGGCCGCGCATCTCCTGGCCGGCCGAGCCGGCGCTCTTGGGCGCCGCCACGTTGAAGGTGCGAAGCACCGCACCGCCGGCATCGAGCACCTCCAGCTTCGTGTCAGCGCCGGGGGCCGTGGCGAAGTAGAAATCGAACTGCGCGCCCTGGAACGGATACTCCGGGTCGACGTTCGAGAACGGGGCGGTGCTGCTGCGATAGCGGATGGTGTCGCGCGGCTGGAACAGTGCGACCGCCGGCAACTTCGACTGTTCCTCTTCGTTGGCGAAGCCGAAGCTCGCGCCGGCCGCCGGCGGCGCGCTCGCGAGCCGCGCCAGCTCCTGCAGCGGCGTGATGTTGTCCATGATCCACGCCGACCGTCCCATCGTTGAAACGACCAGGTCGTTGCGATGCACTCTGATGTCGGTGATTGGCGTATTGGGCAGGTTCTGCTGCAGCGACTGCCAGTTCCGGCCGCCGTTGAATGACACGAAGAACCCGAATTCGCCGCCGGCGTAGAGCAGGCCGGCCTGGCGCGGATCTTCGCGAATCACGCGCGTCGCGTGATCGGCGGGAATGCCGTTGGTGCCGTCGGTGAGCAGCGTCCACGTCTCGCCGTAGTTGTCGGTGCGGTAGATGTACGGCTTGAAGTCGTGCTCGCGCAGGAAGCGATAGCCGGCAAGGTAGGCGCGGCCCTTCATGTGCGGGGAGTCTTCAACGGTCTGAATGCGGGCGCCGACCCAATCCTTCGGCGTCACGTTCTTCCACGTTTTGCCGTTGTCGCGCGACACGTGCACCGGGCCGTCGTTGGCGCCGGTCCAGATGACGCCCCGTTCGAGGCGCGACTCGGTCATCGCGTAGATGGTGGAGTAGACCTCTTCGCCGGTGACGTCACGCGTGATCGGGTTGCCTGAGACGATCTGGTACTGCGGTTCCTTCGCCGTCAGGTCGGGGCTGATGATGTCCCACGAAATGCCCTCGTCCATTGAGCGATGCATCACGTGCGAGGCCTGGTAGATCACGCGCTCGTCGTGCGGCGACACGTAGACCACCGTCTGGCGCGGGAAGCGGAACTTGATTTCGTCGGGATCGTGGCCGTACCGGTTCTGCGGATATACCCAGTAGTGCTTTTCCTGGCCGGTCTCGGTGTTGTAGCGGCCGACCTCGCCCTTGCAGGCGCCCCAGACGACCTTGCCGTTCTTCTTCGGCCAGATCTGTCCGGTCTCGCAGCCCGAGGCCTGCTGCCACGACTGCGCCGGGTGCTCGAAGCCCCACGACACCGGCGGAATGCTCGGGATGATCAGCGTGCTGTTGTCCTGCTGCGGCATGTAGAGGCGATACGGGTACTGCTCGTCCACCGCCACCATGTAGTACTCGGCGGTCGGCTGGTTGAGAATCGACGACCAGCTGCGGCCGCCGTTCAGGCTCACGTTGGCGCCGCCGTCGTTCACCTGCAGGATGAGGTTCGGATTGTCGGGGTTGAACCACATGCCGTGGTTGTCGCCGTGCGGCGTATCCACCGTCGTGAACGTCTTGCCGCCGTCGATCGACTTGTGCAGGCCGAGCTCGTTGACCCAGACTTCGTTGTCGTTGAGCGGGTTGACCGTCACGTAGTGGAAGTAGAACGGGCGCGCCCGCAGTCGCTGCGAGCTGTTGACCAGCGTCCAGGATTCACCGGCGTCGTTCGAGCGGAACAAGCCGCCTTCGTTGCCGGGCGCTTCCACCATCGCGTAGAGCACCTTCGGGTTGCTCCGAGCGATGTCGATGTCGATCTTGCCAATGAGCTTGTCGGGAAGACCCGCGGTGATCTTCTTCCAGGTCTCGCCGCCGTCGGTGGATTTGTAGATGCCGCCTTCGCTGGCCGGGCCGCCGCTGATGATGTCCCAGCCCTTGCGGAAGCCGCGATACATCGCCGCATAGAGAATGTCCGGGTTCTGCCAGTCGACTTCAATGTCGCGGCCGCCGGTCTCGTTGTTCACGAACAACGTCTTCTTCCACGTCCGGCCGGCATCGGTGGTCTTGAAAATGCCGCGCTCGTCGTTGGGACCGAAGGGCGATCCCAGCGCCGCCAGCCACACGGTGTTGGTGTTGTAGGGATGCACCTTGATGCCGCCGATCTGCCCGGAGTCCTTGAGACCCATGAACTCCCACTTGTTGCCGGCATCGGTTGACTTGTAGACACCCCGGCCGATGATCACGTTGGAGCGAATCGCCGCGCTGCCGGTGCCGACCCACACGTGATTCGGATTCGACGGCGCCACGTCGATCGAGCCAATCGAACCGGTCGACGTGATCTGGCCGTCGCTCACCGGCGCCCAGGTAATACCCGCATCGTCCGTCTTCCACACGCCGCCGCCGACGCCGCCGAAGTAGAACGTGTGCGGCAGCTGCCGCACGCCGGAATAGGCGGTGACGCGCCCGCCGCGCGTCGCGCCGACGCTGCGCCACTTCAGGTCCTTGTAGGCGTTGGTCGGAACGATCTGGTTGGCGTCGGGCTGGGCGGACAACGGGGTCTGGGAGCCGGGGACTGCCAGGAGCGCGATGACGACCGCGGCCGCGGCCGAACGGAACGACAGTGACACATTCATGTGAGGAACCTCGGCGGCGACAGGTGTCGCCGTAGGTGCAAAGTATAACGTTCGCGCGTGTCAGCGATTGTCAGCACCAGCCGCGTGCGCCCGGCCGCGCTACCGGCTGGCCGTCTCCCACGTGGATGTGAATCCGTTGGTGCCCTTGTGATTCCATGAATGCGTGGCGCTGGTATGCGTGTGCGACACCGATCGGAACTGCGTGTAGTTCTGGAACACCGGGCTGGGCAGGTTGGACACCGTCACGGCCTTGCCGTTGAACCCACGGATCACCTCCATCTCCACCGACGAATCCGGTCCCGCAAACCGCACCCGCGACTCGGTGGCGTCCATCGTGATCGGCGCCTTGGTGAACGACAACATGCCCTTGTGAAACCCGGCGAACGCCAGCGGCAGCAACGCTTCGACGGCCCGCATCTGCCGGTCGTTGACCTGGTCGCTCACGTAGATCTTCGACCAGTTGCGCATGTTGAACGTGACCAGCAGTTGCACGCCGGCCAGGTCGACGCCGTCATACGAGCCGGATTCAATCGAGATGAAGCGGTTGCCCTCGCAGGGCATGCGCGACGGCTCACCGCCGAAATTGCATGGGCACGACACGGTGCAGCTGCAGCTTTCGGCGACGGTGGCGCTCAGCTTCCACGCCGGCTGCCGTGCCGCCGACGGGACCTCGAGGAACAGGGCGAGTGTGACGAGCAGGCAGAGGGTGATTCGCATCGCCACAGCCTATCCGATCACGCTATTTCCGGACGTGCCTCTCGAGCATCTGGCGCCGGACGACGGCCCCGTAGACATTGCCGTGCGCATCGACGCCCACACCCTCGGCGCCGGAGTGATCGGGTGTGGTGGACTCCATGTCTTCGATGAAGGCGGTGACCGAGCCGTCCCGGGCGCTGCCGATGCGGATGCCTTTCTTGATGCCGGGCAGCTCCTTCGCGCCGGTATCGGGGCCAGACTCCGAGTCGGCGACATAGATCGTGTCGTCCGCGGTGATGAAGATCCCGCTCGGCCGGCCGAACTGGCGCCACTCGTCGAGCACGTTGCCGTCCTGGTCGAAGATCAGGATCCGGTTGTTCTCGCGGTCGCCGACGAACAGACGGCCCCGTGCATCCATCGCAATGGTGTGAGGTTCGCTCATCTGCCCGCGTCCCGAGCCTTTCTGGCCCCACGCCTTGACGTACTTGCCCTCGCGCGTGAATCGCACCACGCGGTTGTTCTTGCCGTTGCGGTGGCTGTCGGTCACGAAGATGTCGCCGCCTGGTGCAATCACCACGTCGGTGGGCTGGTCGAACAGCGTGTCGCTCGATCCGCTGACGCCTTTCTGTCCGAGTGTCATCAGCACCTTGCCGGTGGCATCGAACCCGATCGCCTGGTGGCCGATGGTCCCGTCGCCGCGCGCATCGGTGACCCACAAATGGCCCTGGCGATCGACCGTTGCGCCGTGCGGGAAGATGAACATCCCGGCGCCCCAGCTTGCGAGCAGCCTGCCGGACGCGTCGAATTTCAGGATCGGGTCTTCCTTGCGATTCGCACACGAGTTCGCAAAGCAACGGTGAATCACGTAGATCGAGCCGTCGGGCGCGGGTTCGACCGCTGTGACGGCGGCCCACTTCACGCCCGGCGGAAGCTGTCCCCAATCGCGCGTGGTGCGATACGGCTGCGGTAGATCGTTCCGCGGCGGATTCGCGCCCGGCTGCAAGGCGGCGGTCAAGACCAGGACGACGAGTGTGGTCAATCGCATGTCAGCACCTTTAGTGATTGACGATTCCGATGGGGTGGGACAAATTGTAGCGCCATGACTTCCGTGAATGCTTCACCCACGACACTGCTCGGGCTGACCGATGCGGTGCCGGCGGGAAATACCGCCATCATCGTTCCCGAACAAAACCTCAAGATCACCTACGGCGCGCTCCGCGACAACGTCACCGCGCTGGCCGAACAACTGGCCGCGACCGGCGTGCAGCGCGGCGACCGCATCGGCATGGCGATGCCCAACGGCCTGGCCTGCGTGGTGTCGTTCCTCGCTTCGTCGATGGCCGGGACCTCCGCGCCGCTCAATCCTGGCTACAAGGACGAAGAGTTCCAGTTCTATCTCGACGACACCAACGCGAAAGTCATGCTCCTGCCCCCGGACGGTCTCGACGACGCTCGGGCTGCGGCCAGGGCCAAGGGCACGCGCATGCTGATCGCGGACACCGATGCCAGCGGCGTGGTCTCGCTCAGAGAGGTCAAGGAGCGGCAAGCCATCCCGCCGCCATCGGTAGACGATGTGGCCTTGATTCTGCACACCAGCGGCAGCACCGGCCGGCCGAAGCGCGTGCCGCTCAGCCACAAGAACCTCACCATTTCCGCTCGCAACGTGGCGCGCGGCTACGAGCTGAGCGCCAGTGACGTGTCGCTGTGCGTGATGCCGCTGTTCCACGTGCACGGACTGGTGGCGTCGACACTGGCGACGCTGGCCACGGGCGGCACGGTGGTGGTGCCCGCCAAGTTCAACCCGATGAACTTCTGGCAGACCGCCGAAGCCTACGGCGCCACGTGGTATTCCGCGGTGCCGACGATTCACCAGTTGCTGCTGGCACGCGTCAAGAAGGATGCGCCGCGGCCGGCCGGCGCCGCCAAACTCCGCTTCATCCGCTCCTGCAGCGCGTCGTTGCCGCCCCAGGTGCTGCACGATCTCGAAGCGTCGTTCGGCGCGCCGGTCCTTGAGGCCTATGGCATGACCGAAGCCGCGCACCAGATGGCGTCGAACCCGCTGCCGAAGCACGGACCGCACCTGCCTGGCTCCGTCGGACCCGGCACCGACGTGCAGATCACCATCGCCGACGACCGGGGCAATCACCTCGAGCCGCACGAACGCGGCGAGGTATGCATCAAGGGGCCGAATGTCATCACCGGCTACGAGAACAATCCCGACGCGAACACGACGTCGTTCTTCGACGGATGGTTCCGCACTGGCGACCAGGGTTTCCTCGACGAGAACGGCTACCTGACACTGGTCGGCCGCCTCAAGGAGCTGATCAACCGCGGCGGCGAAAAGATCTCGCCGCGCGAGATCGACGACGTGCTGATGACGCACCCGGCCGTGAACGAAGCTGTGTGCTTCGGCGTGCCGCACAAGATGTGGGGCGAGGAGGTCGAGGCCGCGGTCACGCTGAAAGAGGCCGTGGACGAAGAGGCGCTGCTGGCGTTCTGCAAGGAGAAGCTGTCGGACTTCAAGCGGCCGAAGCAGATTCACATCACCGAGGCGATTCCACGCACCGCCACCGGTAAAATCCAGCGACGCGTGGTCGCGCAGGCGTTCGCACCGAAGGCGTAGATGAAGATTGTCATTGCCGGCGCCGGGGCGATCGGCGGATACATTGGCGCCCGCCTGGCGAAGAACGGCGCCGACGTGGTGCTGTTCGCGCGCGGCCCGCACCTCGCGGCCATGCAGCAGCGCGGCCTGCGCGTCATCAGCGCCGAAGACGGCGACTTCGAAGTCAGGTTCGACGCGGCGAAGCCGGGCGGTGGTGGGCCGCAGGTGACCGGCGACTTGGCCTCGATCGGCACGTGCGACGTCGTGTTCCTCGGCGTGAAGGCCCACGCGCTCACTGGCCTGGCTGCCTCTCTCAAACCGCTGTTCGGTCCCGACACGGTGGTCGTCAGCACCCAGAACGGCGTGCCCTGGTGGTACTTCCAGAACTATCCGGGCGAGCTGAACAACCTGCGCCTCGAGCGGGTCGACCCGGGCGGGACGATTGCCAGCGCAATCGAACCGCAGCGCGTGCTCGGATCGCTGGCCTATTTCGCCACCGACATCGTGGATCCCGGCGTGATTCGCCATATCGAGGGCAACCGGCTGAGTTTTGGCGAGCCGGATGGCTCGAAGTCCGAGCGCGCCAAGAAGATTGCCGAAACGCTGATTGCGGCAGGCTTCCGGTGCCCGGTGACGACGCGCTTCCGCCATGAGATTTGGGTGAAGCTGCTCGGCAACGTGGCGTTCAATCCCATCAGCGCGCTCACCGGCGGGACGCTCGAAGAGCTGGTTCGCGACGCCGGCACCTGCCGGGTCGTGCGCGACATCATGGTCGAGACCGAAGCGGTGGCCGCGCGGTTGAGCATCGAGCTGCCGATCTCCATCGAGCAGCGCATTGCCGGCGCCGAGAAAGTTGGTGCGCACAAGACGTCGATGCTGCAGGATCTCGAAGCCGGCCGGCCGATGGAGATCGAAGCGGTGGTCGGCGCGGTCGTGGAACTGGGCGAGCGACTCGGCGTCCCGATGCCGGCGACCCGAACCGTCTACGCGTGCGTGAAGCTGCTTGACGACAAGCAAAGGAGATCCGCGTGAGCACCCGGTGGCTACAACTGGTGTACGGCGTCGCCTGCATGGTCGCCGCCTCGAACATCCAGTACTCGTGGACGCAATTCGTGCCCGAGATTCAGAAGGCGCACGGCTGGGAGCGTGCCGCCATCCAGACGGCATTCAGCATCTTCGTCGTGGTCCAGACCTGGTCCACGCCGTTTGTGGGCCACTTCATTGACCGCTACGGTCCGCGCCTGCTGGTGCTGCTCGGTGGTGTGCTCACCGGGTTGGCGTGGGTGATTAACTCCTACGCTACGTCGCTGCCAGGTTTCTATGTGGGGTCGGTGGTCGGCGGCCTTGGTGTCGGCGCGGTCTACGCCACCTGCATCAACAACTCCATCAAGTGGTTCCCGGACAAGCGCGGGCTGGCCGTCGGCCTGACCGCGGCCGGTTACGGTTCCGGCACGATCCTGACGGTCATTCCGATCGCCAACATGATTGCGAGCGCCGGCTATCAGGCCGCCTTCTTCACCTTCGGCTTGATTCAGGGCGTGGTGATCGTGACCTTCGCCTCGTTGCTGCGTGGTCCCGCGCCCGGCGCCATCAACTTCTCGGCGAAAGTGGCGCAGTCGCGGCGCGACTACACGCTGGGCGAGGCGCTGCGGACGCCGGTGTTCTGGGTGATGCTGGCGATGTTTACCGGCACGGTCACCGGCGGCCTGATGGCGGTGGCGCAACTGAGCGTGATTGCCGAAGACCTCGGCGTCAGGAACTACCAGATCAATTTCTACTTCTTCACGATGGCGGCGCTGCCGTTCGCGCTGATGATGAACACCATCGTCAATGGCATTTCCCGGCCGACGTTTGGATGGCTGTCGGACCACATCGGCCGCGAGCGCGTGATGTTCATCGCGTTCACGCTGGAGGCGCTCGGCATCCTCGCGCTCGGCTGGTACGGACACAATCCGTGGGCGTTCGTCGTGCTGTCCGGCATCGTGTTCTTCGCCTGGGGCGAGGTGTATAGCCTGTTCAGTGCCACTGCCGGCGACACCTTCGGGACCAAGCACATCGGTACGATCTATGGTTTGCTCTACTGCGCCAAGGGCATCGCGGCGCTGCTGGTGCCGTTCGGCAACCTGCTGATGGAGGCGACCGGCACCTGGTCCAGCGTGCTGTACTCGATGGCGGCGCTCGACATCACCGCCGCGCTCGCGGCCATCTTCCTGCTGATGCCGATGCGGCGTCGCATGGCGGAAGCCGATTCGAGAGCCGCGGCGTGATCGAACCCAGCGCGCTCGCGCGAGAGATTGCCGACGCCTACGCGCGCCGGCTGCTCATCACCACGCCATCGTCTCGTGAGGGCGGGCTCGATCTCGTGACCGCCTATGCCATCGAGCGTGAGCTCGTACGTCTCCGCCAGGGCGAAGGGCACCGCACGGTGGGACTCAAGGTCGGGTTTGCCAACCGGGCGATGTGGCGCGTCCTCAAGCTCGACACGCTGGTCTGGGCGCACATGTACGACAACACTGTGCATCACGCGCCGTCGAATGAACTCGAAATCCCGGTCGGCGCGATGGTGGCGCCCAGGATCGAGCCCGAGATCGTCTTTCGCCTCAAGCGGCCGTTGGAGGGCGCCACCGACGCCGATGCCGTGCTGGCGTGTGTCGAATCAATCTCGCTGGGATTCGAGATCATCGACTGTGTGTATCCGGACTGGAAGTTCACGCCGGTCGACTTCGTGGCGGCCTACGGCCTGCATGCCGGGCTGATTGTTGGAGCACCGCTGGCCGTCGCCCCCGGTGACATTCCGGCGCTGGTCGAACAGCTCGCGTCGTTCACCGTCACATTGCAGAAGAACAGCGCAACCGTGGCCACGGGCGCGGGGAAGAACTCGCTGAAGAATCCGGCGTTGTGCCTCGGTGAACTCGGTTCCGCGATCGTCAGGCAGGGTGCGGAGCCGATAGCCGCAGGGGAGTATGTCAGCTCGGGCACGCTGACCGAAGCGCAATCGATCGCGCCCGGTGACACGTGCACCGCCGTGGTTGAGGGCATCGGCTTGCCGCCGTTGACGGCCCGAATCGCTTAAGGCGGTGTGCCTCCGTTCCGAGGTGCCTCTGTGCTGATTCACCCCGCCGACGCGGCCATCGTCTGTTTCGGGTTGCCAAGCAAGGCGGGTTACAACCGATCTGCCGGGCTCCTGACGCCGCGGCCACCGCGATTCAACACGTGCGTGTAGATCATGGTGGTGCTTACATCCGCATGGCCGAGCAGTTCCTGCACTGTCCGGATGTCGTAGCCGTCTTCCAGCAAGTGGGTCGCGAATGAATGGCGCAGCGTATGGCAACTGGCGCGCTTGGTGATGCCGCTGCGCCGCACCGCTGCTGAGAACGCGCGCTGGACGGCTGATTCGTGGAGATGAAAGCGCGTCGGACGGCCCCATTGTGGATCTCGGCAGATGCGCCCGGCAGGAAAGACGAACTGCCATGGCCACGACGCGGCAGCATGGGGATCCTTGCGGTCGAACGCATCTGGCAGGACGACGTGACCGAATCCTGAGGCGAGATCCCGGCGATGGAGATCGCAGACGGTGTCGAGGTGTTTTCGCAGAAGGCCGGTCAGTGACCCGGGCATCATGGTCATGCGGTCTTTCCGACCCTTGCCTCGCCGCACGGTGATCTCCGCGCGTTCGAAATCGAGATCCTTGGCTCGCAGTGCCAGGCATTCGAGCAGGCGCATGCCGCTGCCATAGAGGAGTGACGCCACGAGGTGTGGGACACCGGAGAGCTCGCCGAGCACGGAGCGGACCTCGGTGCGAGTCAGCACGACCGGCAAGGAGGTGGACGGCCTGGGTTGTGGCAGTTCGAGGCGCTCGTGCAGTGGCTGGCGCAGAACGGCACGATAGAGGAAGAGCAGTGCGCACAACGCCTGATTCTGGGTCGACGCGCTGACCTGCCGGCGGTCGGCAAGATCGGCCAGGAAGGCGGTGACGTCCTGGCTACCGAGTTCGGAGGGGTGGCGTTTGCCGTGGTGGAGGATGAACCGGCGCGCCCAATGCGTGTAGGCATCTTCGGTTCGGCGGCTGAAATGCCGAAGCCTGCACGCCTGCCGGATCTGGTCGAGCAGTTTCGGTGAGTTGGGGGGCGACGAAGTGGCCGTCATGCTGCGATCAGAGCGAAATCGGTGCCATCGGCGATCGGGCCGAAATCCGACTTTGTTGCCGGACAAGCGCGCAGTTTCTGCGCCGCTCGCCTCATTGCGGTACCGCAGAATCTGCCTCTGACCTGCCCCGGTTACTTGCGAAGCCGAGGCCGTGTTATGTTGACCGGCATAACTCGGCGCTCGCCTGGACAGCTTGTGGAGTTAGGCTGCGAATTGTCGCAGGTATCCGTTGCCGACCTGCTCAGAGCGCGCAGTTGAATTACTAGTTAGCCATCAAAAAAGGAGATAGTCTTGGCCTCAACTTGGATTTCATACAACGATCTTGCCTGGACTGAAGACTGGCTGGCAAACCCGCCAGACTACGAAGAAGAAGTACTGATCTACGTTGATTTGATTAAGCGCGCAGCAACAGAACCACCACACACCTTGCTGCATTTGGGAAGTGGCGCAGGCGGCCATGATTGGATCTTCAAGCGTCATTTTACAGTAACCGGTGTAGATATTAGTCTGGGCATGTTGAACAAAGCGCGCATTGCACATCCCGATATCGAATACCTTGAAGGCGATATGCGGACATTGCGATTGAACCGACAGTTCGATGCTGTGGTTATTCCGGATAGCATAGACTACATGGCTTCACTGGACGATCTTCGGCAAGCCATCCAGACCGCAGTGAGTCATCTCAAGACAGGCGGTGTGTTGCTCGTGGTAGGAAAAACTGAAGAAGCATTTCAAAACAATAATTTTGCATACACTGGCGATAAGGATGGCATACATGTGACTTTATTGGAAAACAACTATGTCAATCCATTTCGCCCAAATACCTACGAAGCCACTTTTGTGTATTTGATTCGGCAGAAGGGCGAATTGACCATTCATACAGAGCAACAGGTGCTCGGCCTTTTCTCCCAGACAATATGGGATGAAGTGTTCATGAATGCCGGAATCACAATGCAAAAAGCAAACCTGGATGGCATCTATGATTCGTATCTTCTAAATGACGGAGAGTATCCCCTTATAATCTTTGTGGGACAGAAAGCATGATGGGAAAAGGCACTCGCCTACAGGTTGATAGATGGCTAACAACGGGTTGCAGCCGACGTTGCTCCGCTGCGCTCCGCAACGCGGCTGAACCCGACCGTTAGGCTGCCCTGCAGGTTTCCGGAGCCGTTGGACTATGCGAAGCGAACCGCCGCTCCTCGATCCACCCACGCACGGGCTGAACATC
>VFZG01000009.1 GCA_016871275.1 Acidimicrobiia bacterium
CCACCATCCCGGCGGCCGCGCCCGGTCCTCGCGACTACATGACCAACACGCTCTTCCCCGCCGTGCGCGACGCCGTCCGGACGGGCTTCGGCCTGGAAGTCTTCACACACGCCCTGGCCGTGCCCGATACGTGGCCGCCGAAGGTCTGGAGTCACGACCGCGCCGCCTGGTCCGTGGAAGCGAAGATGCTGGTGAACGCCTACGGGTTGCGCAACCGCTTTGCCATCATCACCGAAACGCCCGGCCAGCCCACCTTCGAGCGCCGGATCTACGCGCAGTACGCCTACATGGCCGCGCTGCTCGACTACGTGAACGCCCACGGCGCCAAGATGCAGGCGATTGCGAAGAAGGCCGACGATGACACGGTGGCGGCCGTACTCGCCGGCGCGGAACAGGGCACCCTCACCAACTTCCTGGACGGCGAGTACCAGTCGGCGGGCACGATTGACCTCTTGGCCTATCGCACCAACGAGCCCATGTACTTGCCCGGCACCAGCATGCACGGCACCAAACCCGGCACCGCCTCGGGCCCGCCGGAACTGGTGCGCGGCGTCGACGACTTGACCAAGCCCGTTGGCACGCGAAAGGCCACGGTGCCGCGCGCCTACGTGCTGCCGCCCACGCTGAGTGCGGTGGCTGCGAAGCTGCGCCTGCAGAACATTCAGGTGACCACGCTGACCGCGCCGGCCAAGGTGCAGGGCGAGCAGTTCACGATCGACCGTATGTACCCCGTGCGGCGCGCCGGCTACGATATGACGACGCTCGACGGGTCGTTCTCGCCGGTCCTCACGAAGGAGTTCCCGGCCGGCTCGTTTGTGGTCGATATGGCTCAGCCGATGGCCAACGCCGCGTTCTATTACCTGGAGCCGCAGTCGCGCGACGGCTTCGTCGGGTGGGGACTGCTGGACGAGGCGCTGCGGACGCTGGGCGCCGGCGAACGCTCGGCGGTCTACCCCGTGTTCAAAGCGCGGCGATTGCCCTGAGGCGGCGGACACTTCAACAGGCAATCCCATGATCAACGCCGCGAATCTCACCGAGACCTACGGCGACTTCACGGCGGTAAGGGACTCTTCGTTTTACGTCGCCGCCGGAGACTTACCTCGGCCGGCGGCGCTTCCGGACCGTCCAGTTCTCGACCTTCAGGTCGCGCACGCGCTCGAACTCGGCCGTGTTGTTCGTCACCACCGTCAGGCCCAGCGAACGGGCGTGCGCGGAGATGAACAGATCGTTGGCGCCCATCATCGCCCCGCGGCGCTTCAGGTCGGCACGGATCTCGGCATAGTGGAGCGCGGCATCCTCATCGAGCGCCGGGGCGTCGACGTAGGGTAGAAAAGCCGCCAGCGCCGTGGCGTCTTGCGCGCGGCGGGGCGAGACCTCAACACCAAACAGCAACTCAGCCTTCGTGACGACCGACATGCACACGTCGTCCACCGGCACCGAGCGCAGCCGCTCGAGCACCAGCGGGTGCGACCGCTTCATGATGTAGGAGCAGATATCGGTGTCGAGCATGAAGCGCGCCATTACGGTTCGCGCTCCTGAACGGGCAGATCCTCAACACCAGCCAGATAGCCCTCCGACGCCACCGGGGCCGAGTCCAGGTAGTCGCGCCAGTCGCGCGGCCGGGGCGACAGGATGACCTCGTCGCCGACCTTGCGGATCACGACCTCGTCGGTCGCGAACTGGAACTCCTTCGGCAGACGCACGGCCTGGCTGCGGTTGGTCATGAAGACCTTGGCGGAACGGGGCATGGCTGAACCTCTGCCATTAGTATGCCATATACGAAATGTATATGGCACCCTGCGTTCGATCGGGACCCTCGGCCCGGACGGGTCCGCTACTTCAGCCCGCTCGGCCGCAACTGCTTCCAGCGCTCGATGAACGCGACCGCCGCGTTCACCGAGGCCTCGGTCTCGTCGCGCCCGCGCTCGGCGGTCGCCGCCTTGACGTCCAGGGCGCTCCACACACCCGTCTCGGTCATGTCTTTCGTCGAGGTCCCCTTCCCGGTCGACGCGGCCTTGAGCGCCTCGGCCAGGAACACTCGGGTAGCGGTGGGATCGCCGGCCACGACCTCCGGCAGGATCTTCTCGAGATGCGGGCGCAGCGTGAGCGGCGCCGTGCGGGCCACGCTCATGTTCACCAGGTTCGGCGTCAGGTAGAGCGACCGCGACGTCTCGCTCACGCCGCCGTGGCGATCGAACGCCGGGGGGCCCTGCCGGGGAGGCCGCTTCAGGAACGGCTGAGCTGCATCATCCAGTTCTACGGCAATGCCGGCGGTCTCCTGGTTGATGCGATCGACGATGTACTGCACGGTGGCGGAGTTGCCGGCGTGGCTGTTCAGGATCAGGAAACGCTTGAAACCGTGCGCCAGCAGGCTCTGCGCGGCCTGGAAGTACACGAGTTGAATCGTCTCAGACGGCAGGGTGATGGTGCCAGGGAAGGCCATGTGATACGGCGAGTTGCCGGGAAACAGAATCGGCGCCACCAGCACATCGGTCCGCTGCGCGATCAGCTTCGCGCGCTCCAATCCGCTCAGGAAGTCCGTGCCAATAGGACCCTGCAAGCCATGCTGCTCCAGTGACGCCACCGGCAGAATCACCATGTCGGTGCGCGTCAGCAGGTCCGCCACCTCCGGCGACGTCATGTGCGGCAGGTAGTTCTTGATCTTCTGCTCATGCCACAGCGGGTTGGCGGGCGCGGGCTGCGCCAACGCCGCCGACACCCACACCACACCCAGCACCAGCGCAACGGCGACGCGAACTCGCAACATGCAGTCCTCCTCGAATGACGACGGACGGGTCGACGCGCGTCTACTTGCTGCGCACGGCCGTCATGGTGATCTCCAGCCTCGCCCCGCGCGCCAGTTCCTTGACCGCCACGGTTGACCGCGTGGGATAGGCGCCGTCCGGAAAATACGATCGGTAGAGCTCGTTGAACCTGGCGAAGTCGGCCATGTCGGCCAGATAGACGGTGACCTTGACCACATCGCCCAGCGACATGCCGGCGTTCGCCAGCACCGTCTGCACGTTGCTCATGATCTGCTTCATCTCAGGCTCGAGGCCGCCGGGCACGAGCTGACCGGACACCGGATCGCCTCCCGTACTGCCCGACAGATACAGCGTGTCGCCAACCAGGATGGCCGGCACGAGCGGCGACGGCGTGGGCTTGTAGTTGGGGGGTTGAATCACGCGCCGGGCGGGTGCCGGATTCCGGGCGGCCTGCGCCCCCGCGCCGCCGAAGTACAAGACATTGGGAGCCTCGGAGCGCGCCATCGCAATGTCGAGGCGGCCGTCCTTGTCGACATCGCCAATGGCAAACCCGTACGCCGTCCCCCGGTCGTCGCCAAACAGCACCGGCGTGAAGTTCCGGCCGGAACCGTCGTTGAAGAACACCGCCGGCCGCGCTTCGACGAAGCCCACCACGATGTCGGTCGTGCCATTGCCATCGAGGTCGGCGGTGGCCAGCGCGTACGGCGACTTGTCGACAAGGCCGATTGGCACGGCCGCCGACAACCGGTTCCCTGCTTCGCCGTAGTAGATCGCCACGCCGGTTCGCTCGTCGATGGCCACGAGGTCCTGCCGGCCGTCGCCGTTCAGGTCGGCGGCGGCCGACATGCGAATGGTGGCGGTGGCGGGCCCGAACGGCACCTTCGCGGCGCCGGCGAACGTGCCCGTGCCGCCGTTGACATAAATGTGGCTCTGGCCGCCGTCGCGATGCGGGACGACGAGATCCACCAGTCCATCGCCGGTCACGTCAGCTGCGGTAATCGTGGTCGCCGACTCGGTAGCGAATTTCTCGCACGACGCCTCGAACTGTCCGCGCCCCTTGTTGAAGCAGACGTAGCTGGCACCGGGCCGGTCGCCCGTGCGGTTGGCCACGACGATGTCGGGCAGGCCGTCGGCATTCAGATCAGCAATGGTGGCGTTGCGTGTCGGCCAGTCGGCCTGGCCGAAGGTGGATCCGGGGCGGAACCGGCCCTTGCCGTCGTTCAAGTAGACGAGCTTGGGATCGCGATCGTTGCTGATCACCACGTCCAGGTCGCGGTCGCCATCAAGGTCGACCAGGTGACCCGAGTAGGTGCGATCCGACGCGGTCCCGAGATCGTAGGCCGACGAAAATCCGCCGCGGCCATCACCAAGCAACACGCGATCGACCAGCGGCCAATGCCGGCCCTTCGCCAGCACGATGTCGGGGTTGCCGTCCCCGTTCACGTCACCAATGCTGGCATTCGCCGAGGTCTCTGACGTGGGCTCCAGCAGCAGCGTCCGCTCGTAGTTCGGCAGAGTATCCGCGGCCGAGGCGTGGGTCTGCGTGCGATCGAAGTGGGCGACGATGTCGCGGGCGGCGCGGCCAATACGATCTTCGGCCTCGCCATATGAACCGGTGACGCCGTTCACGAAAAACGAGATGAGGATGGTGCCCGAGCGGGCCGACACCAGCCCCACGTCGTTGGCAATCACCGCGCTGTCGCCGGTCTTATGCGCCACCGGCAGGTCGAGAAAGTGCGGCAGGCGGCGGCTGCCGGCCTGCTGCCGGCCCAGCATGGTCTTCATCTCGGCGGCGCTGGCCTGCGACGTCAGCGTGCCGCGCTCAATGGCCTCGAGCAGGCGGCCCGTTTCGCGAGGCGTCATGTCGCCCAGCCAGTAGGCCCGATCCTGCACGGTGAGCCGGTTGCGATTCGCCGTCATGGTGCGGCGGTTGGCGGGGTCGCGGACCATGTCCACCCACTTGGCTCGCGATCCCGTGAACAGATCCGTGTAGAGTGCGAACAGTTTGCTGTCCTGCGAGGCGTACTGCAGTCCGGTGGTCTCTTCCGGCGTCAGGTTGGCGAATGCGGGATCGATCAGCATCAGCAGCTGCTTGCGATACTCGTGGCTGCGGCCGAGCATCCGCGTCTTGGTGAACCCCGACGCCGCGAGCCAGCTGTTCAAGGCGTCGACGCCGCCGATCTTGCGGACCATAAGGTCCGTGGCGGTGTTGTCGCTGGTGATCACCATCTCGGTGATCAGGTCGCGGTAGGTCGGATTCAACCCGAGGTCGTGAAACTGCAGCACCCCGCTGCCGTCGCGCAGATCCGCGCGCGTGATCGTCACGCGTTCGTTCAGGTTCAGCGTCTTCGCGTCGGCCATCTGAAAGGCGCGCGCCATGATGGCCAGCTTGATCACGCTGGCGCTGCTGAACGACTCGTCGCCGCGCACCGCGGCCTCCTCGCCGGTGCCAAGGTGCTTGACGTAGACGCCGGTCCGGGCCGGGAAGTCCGCCAGGTGCGAGGTAATCAGCGCGGTCAGACTAGCGGCTGGTGCCTGGGTCGACACGGCGGCGGCCAACGCCATGAACAGGATCGGAGCAAGCAGTCGCGTGCGCATCATGGTCACCTTGGAGAAGAAGCGCGAAGGGCGACGCACAGACCGATCGCTATCGCGGCTGATGAAAGTAGCCCTTGAGTCTTGGCGTCCTGGGTTTCCAGTCAGGCAGCTTCGCGTAGTCATCGCCGATCGGCATCTTCACCTTCGGCAGCGTCTTCTCGTCCATCACGTCGTCTTCGGCGATGACCTCGTTGATGAACAGCAAGTACGCCGTCAGCGCGTAGACCTCGTCGGGGGTCAACGTGCCTTCGCGATTCAGCGGCATGCCGCGATTGATGTAATCCCAGACGATGGTCGCGTGCGGCGCGCGCACCGGCAGGATGCGTCCACGTGACCATGTCTCAGCGTCTTTCCCTCGGTTGGCTTTCAACGTCGGCGCCTTGCCGCTCGTGCCGTTCGGACCATGACATCCGGCGCAGCCCTTCGCGCGATAGACTTGCGCGCCTTCTCGGACGGTGCCCTTCCCTGGCGGCAGTTCCTCACCGCCCGGTCCGATCGCGATGTCCCAGGCGCGGATTTCTGCCGCGGTCGGCGTGCGTCCGACACCGTAGCCAGCGGACTGCGCCAGCGCGGTGGCGCCGGCGATCAACACCAGCGCCAGGGCCCTAAGCAAAGCCATTGGTGACACTGCCATCGCTGGCGATTCGCCACGGCTGAATGCTGTTGTCGAGACCCGGCACGCTGAACGTCTGATCGTACGGCCGGTTCCAGTACTTCGCAATCTGCTCGCGCGACGGCTGCACCTGGCCGATCTCGTCGGTGCAGCGCGACAGGATCTCCGTCGGCTGCCCGTCCCAATTCCACATGTAGCCGAATCGCGCGTGCGCCATGCGCTGCGGTGTGCTCTTGAACTCGGCCTTGTTCCAGCGCTTGCCGCCGTCGGTCGAGACTTCGACCAGTTTGATGGCGCCGCCGCCGGACCAGGCCAGGCCGCTGATTTCGTAGAAGCCCTTGCCGGGCAACTGTTGCGAGCCTGATGGGAACGTGATGACGGACTTGGGCCCGATCTGGTAATCGAGCGCCGCGACTTTCGGATCGCGATCGAGATGCCCGTAGTCGTTGTAGTTCATGTAGTAGCGATCGACGACCTTGATGCGCCGCAGCCACTTGGTGTGAAAAATGCCTTCGAATCCGGGCACCATCAGCCGCACCGGGAAACCCTGCTGCGGCCGCACGGCTTCGCCGTTCATCCCGTAGGCGACGATGCAATCGTCCATCGCTTTGGCGATCGGCATACTGGATGCGCCCTTGATTTCCTCCGACCCTTCCGCCACGAACCAGGTCGCGCTGCCCTTCAGGCCGCATTCCCTGAGCAGCGTCGACAGCAGCACGCCAGTCCATTCGGCGCAACTCGTCATGCCGTGCGTGTCCTGCACGGTCTTCGCGCGGCGCGACGATCGATTGCCGGCGCATTCGATGAAATGTAATCGCGTCACCGACGGCAGGCGCTTCAAGTCGGCGACGGTGAACGTCAACGGACGATCCACCAGACCGTGAATCATGAGCTGGTGTTCCTGCGGATCGATGTCCGGCAGAAACGAACCGCGCGTCGTCCCCATGTAATGCAGCGACGACGGAGTGATGACGCCGACCGAATCCTGAAGCGGCGCGGCGACATGGAACGTGAGTCCCCAGCTGTCCGGTGACGGCCTGCCGCCGTGCGCGATGCGGACCGAGGTGACGTGCTTCGATCGCTCGCCGTAGGCGATCTGATCGTGGCCTTCCTTGATCATGGCAGGCGCCGGATGTTGATCGTGCGATTGGCTGCCCGCCGGCGATTGGCCGAGAGCGGGCGTGGCCGCACCCAGGGTCAGGCCGCCGGCCAAGGCGGCGCCGCTTTTGAGGAATTCCCTGCGAGCAGGTTGCTTCGAGCCCATCGGTGTCTCCTTCTGACGATGCCGAGTCCGCGTGCCGGCAGTATACGCCCAAGACGGTTGCGGCTGGCGATGGATGAGCCGGATATAAGAATACGCCTCACATGGCCCTCTCGGTCGGCGCCGCGGGTGAGATAGCAGACGATTAGTCCGCCACCGAAGCGGTGTCGTGGATTGACGTCTCGCGCGAACGCCCCTGCCGCCATATAATCCGCGCACCAACACTCTTTCCAGGAGAACCGTGATGTCCCACCCCGCATCCACCCGCGTCGCGCGCACGGCGCTCGGTCTCGCGATGGTCCTGGCGCTGACGGCGCCGCCGCTCCGCGCCCAGAAGGCCGAGCCGCCGGCCCCGCCCGTGCCCAACTACGACCTGGCGGCGCAGTGGACGTCGCAGAAGGTGGGCAAGCTGGTGTTCGACACCAGCGTCACGCCGCGGTGGCTGGAGACGAGCGATCGGTTCTGGTACGCCTACCAGACGCGCGAGGGACGGCGGTTCACCATCGTCGATCCGATCAAGAAGACCAAGGCGCCGCTGTTCGATCACGCCAAGATGGCGGCGAATTTGACGTCCATCACGCGGCTCCCCTACGACGCGCAGCACCTGCCGTTCTCGCAGGTCCGCTTCGTGAAGAAGGACACGGCGATTCAGTTCGACGTGCAGGTGCCGTCCGATGCGGTGATCGCGACGCCGCCGAGGCCGACCAGCACGACCGAGCAGGCCTCGGCCGGATCGAGGCAGCCGGATGACGCTGACGATCCGCGCCAGCAGCGCGGCGGCCAGGGCGCCGCGGGCGCCGGCGCGCGTCAGGCGCCGCGCAACCGGACGCTGCACTTCGAGTACGAGCTGGCCACGGCGCGGCTGTCGCTGCTTGACGCCGATCCGCATCCGGCGCGCCTGCCGCGATGGGCGGCCCTTTCGCCGGACGAGAAGACCGTGGTGTTCGCGCGCAAAGAGAACCTCTACATGATGGACGCCGACAACTTCGCCAAGGCGCAGAAGAAGGCCGACGACCCCACGATCGTAGAGACGCAGCTGACGACCGACGGCGAAGAGCACTACAGCTACAGCCGCTCGGCGCGCGACCTCCAGAACCAGCTCGAGCAGGAGCAGCAACAGCAGCAGGAGCGGGAACAAGGCGGCGGCGAGGAGAACGACGAGCGCAACATGACCGACCCCACCGGCCGCATGCCGGCGATCGGCCTGATCTGGTCGCGCGACTCGAACAAGTTCGCGCTCGTGCGCCGCGACGCGCGGAAGGTCGCGGACCTGTGGGTGATCAACTCCCTGGCGCAGCCGCGCCCGACGCTCGAGACCTATCGCTACGCGATGCCGGGCGAGGCCAACATCCCGCAGTCCGAGATCCATGTCTTCGATCGCCACTCGAAGCAGCGCGTCACCATGAAGGAAGACCGCTTCCCCGACCAGGGCGTGAGCATTGCCGTCATGCCGCAGCGCAACAACCTCCAGCGCGAGCCGCGGCGGCCGCTGCCCGCCCAGTGGCTGAGCGACGATGCCGGCAAGCTGTATTTCACGCGCCTCAGCCGCGACCAGCACCGCATGGACGTCGCGGTGGCCGACACGACGACCGGCGAGGTGAAGACGCTGATCGAAGAGCGGCTGAACACCTACGTGGAGTCGAAGCCGCTGCGCCTGGTCAGCGGCGGCACGGAGATGATCTTCTGGTCGGAGCGCGACGGCTGGGGCCACTTCTATCTGTATGACGCCGTCACCGGCGCGCTCAAGAACCGGATCACCGAAGGTGAATTCGTCGCCACCGCCATCGAGGGCATCGACGACAAGGCCCGCGTCCTGTATCTGTCGGCCGGCGGCCGCGAGAAAGGCGAGGACCCGTATTACACCCACCTCTATCGCGTCGGCTTCGACGGCACCGGGTTGAAGCTCCTCAATCCCGGCGACGCGTCGCACAGCGTCTCGATCACCGAGTCGGCCCGCTTCTTCGTCGACAACGCGTCACGAGTCGACGGCGCCCCGGAGTCGGCGCTGTTCGACATCACCGGCGTGAACGTGATGAAGCTGGAATCGCCCGACCTGAAGCCGCTCACCGCAGCCGGCTTCAAGTTCCCCGAGCCGTTCACGGTGAAGGCAGACGATGGGATTACGGATCTCTATGGCGTGATGTACAAGCCCTTCGACTTCGACGCGTCGAAGAAGTATCCGATCATCGCCTTCGTCTACCCTGGTCCGCAGACCGAGAGCGTGACCAAGACCTTCAACCCGCGCAGCAACAACATCTCGCTCGCGCAGTTCGGCTTCATCGTCGTCGAGGTCGGCAACCGCGGCGGCCATCCGCAGCGGTCGAAGTGGTACCACAACTACGGCTATGGCAACCTGCGCGACTACGGACTGGCCGATAAGAAGGCCGCCATCGAACAGCTGGCTAAGCGCCACTCGTTCGTCGACATCAACCGCGTCGGCATCTGGGGTCACTCGGGCGGCGGCTTCATGTCGGCCGCGGCGATTCTCGTCTATCCGGACTTCTTCAAGGTGGCATGGTCCGAGTCCGGCAACCACGAGAACAACATCTACAACAACAGCTGGAGCGAAAAGCACCACGGCGTCAAGGAAGTGGAAAAGGACGGCAAGGTGACCTTCGAGTACGACATCGAGAAGAACTCAGAGCTGGCGAAGAACCTGAAGGGCCGTTTGATGCTGATCACCGGCGACATCGACAACAACGTCCACCCCGCCGGCACCTATCGCCTGGCCGATGCGCTGATCAAGGCCAACAAGCGCTTCGACATGTTCGTGCTGCCGGGCGTGCGTCACTCGTTCCAGCCGGTGTCGGGCTACGTCAACTGGATGCGGGGCGATTATTTCGCCCGTCACCTGCTGGGCTCGTCGGCCGATGCGATCGACATCGTGGAGTTGAACCGGGAGAGAGAGCAGACGGGCGACAAGAAACCGCGGTAGCGGGCCTACGGGCTGACGGGCAAGCGCTGGACTAGCGTTCGGGGACACCCATCTTTTTTTTCAGCGGCTCCATCCGTTTGCGCGCCGCATCGACTTCGGGATCGGGCGGGGGCGGAATGAGCAGGCGCGCCAGGAACTCCAGCCCTTCCATCGCGCGCGGACGAATCGTGCGTCCGACGTGATCGGCGCCGCGCACCAGATGGTATTCGTGCTTGATGTTCTGATCCCACAAGATGCGGTGCAGAAACTCAGTCGCTTCATGCAGGAAAAACAAATCTTCGTCGCCCGCTTCGATGTAGATGCCCAGGTTCGCCGCGCGCAGCTTGTCCGCCTGGTTGGTGGCAATCGTGGCGACGTTGTTGGCTTCCCAGTAGGCTTCGTCAAACGGCTTACCGAACAGCGTGTCCATTACATCGGGGCCGCGCCAGAACTTGTTGCGTGCCGTCAGGTCTTTCCACTTCAGCACCGGATCAATGCCCGGTTCCAACGCGGCAAGGCCGGCAAATTTTTCGGGATACTGGAACCCCAGCCGCAGCGCGCCCAGGCCGCCCATTGAAATGCCAAACAGCACCGTGCCCTTGCGTTCCTTGGTGACCTTGAATCGACCCCGCAAATGCTCCAGAAAATCCGTGGCCATGAACGTTTCCCATTTCTGCGAACCGTCCTTGTAGTCCATGTAGAACGACCGCCCCGCGCTGGGCGTGACAATGACCATTGGCGGCAACGTCCCGGCCTGCCACATCTCGTCCAGAATGGGGCGCATACGGTTCAGAAACGTCTTGTCGCCGCCGCCGCCGTGCAGAAACAGCAGCAACGGCAACGGCTCTGTGGCGCCGTCATATCCGTCGGGTAGCAGCGCGTTGTATTCGACCGTGGCCGGCACGAGCGTGCTTTGCACTTTGCCTTCGACCAGTTGGCTCGCCTGCGCGGCTGGCGCGAACAGCCACAAGGCCAGCAGGCCGACAATGAACAGGCGAGATATGGGTTGTGACACGGGAGACTCCTCTCTTGCGGTGTTCAATGCACAACGTCTGCGACGTGCAGGTCTTTTTGCCGCGGGGCCGCGCCCAATCACATCACGTCGAGCGACGGCGTCACATCGGCGTCGCGCCATGCCTCGTCACACTGTCGTTTCACCCAGGCGGCGTCGCCGGCTCTCCCCTGCTTCACGAGCGACTCGTGCAAGCCGTAGAGCGACCTGGCGTTGCGGGGGAACCTCTTCAGATCGTCACGAATCACCTGCTCCCGAAGCGGTGCCCGCGTTCTTGCGAACGACGTACTTGGGAAAGAACCGTCCGGCGGTAGCATACACCGCCGCTGGCGCGGCATCCAGCGATCGGTCAGGCACGTCTACAGACCCTGACCCACGCCGGTAACCATGGTTGAACCGGCACAGCGTCATCACTTCGACAGTGCGGCGTTCACCGCGCATCCGTGACGCCGGACCAGCGCGCGAGTTCCTGCACTGCAGCGGTTCACGTCAGTCGGGAAAGAAATGAGCGAGCGCGTTGGCGGCCACCCGGCCGCCCCACTCCTGCAGGAAGTGCCCGCCGTCGGCGACTTCCATGGGTGGCGGGCAGCCGCGGATGTGGCGGTGCAGGGCACGCATCACGGTCGGCCCGAGCACCGGATCGCGCAGGCCAATCGCCATGAAGCTGGCGCCTGTCCACTCGGATGACAGGTAATCGCGCGACTGCCGCGACAGCGCGGCACCGGGCGCATTGGGCCGGTCCGGAACGAGCTGCGGAAAGCGGCGGACCCCGGCCTTGTAGCGCACGTCTGGAAACGGGGCGTCGTAGGCGGCGCACTCCGCCGGCGTGAGCTGCGGACAGGCGCGGCCGAGCAGCCTGCCGACCAACATGTCCGGATTCTTGGCCGCCCAGGCACGCCACGCGACGAAGCCTTCCGACAGCGGTTCGTCCCCCGTGCCGAGCGCGGTGTTCATCACGACGAGCCGCGTGATCCGCTCCGGCATCTGCATCGGCAGCGTCAGGCCGAGCAGCCCGCCCCAGTCCTGCACGACCAGACAGACGTCGCCGAGGTCCAGCGCCTCGACGACAGCGATCAGCGCGTTGCGATGAAAGTCGAAGGTGTAGACCGCATCGTCAATGGGCTTGTCCGAACGGCCGAAGCCGAACAGGTCGGGCGCCACCACGCGGTGGCCTGCCTGGACAAATACCGGGAGCATCTTGCGGAACAGATACGCCCACGTGGGCTCGCCGTGGATGCACAGGAACGTCGTCTCAGCGGCGCGCGGACCCTCGTCGAGGTAGTGCAGCCGGAGTCCGGCGTAGCCGCGGAGATCGTCGAGGTAGTGCGGCCCCCATGGAAAGCCCGGCAGATGCGCGAACGCGTCCTCGGGCGTGCGCAGGGCGGACATTGCGGTCGTGGTTGGGGATTATACTCGAGCGGCTCGACGCGTGCGATCAGATCAGGCGGGCCCGAATCTCGGGCGGCGGAATCTCGCAAGCGTTGGATTCGCCGGCAATGCGCTTTCGGATGGCGGCCACGCCCCGATAGACGGAGTCGCGGATCGGCTGTGGGATCCACAGGCACACCGCGGCCCACCGCCACGGCACGGTCATGCGCCGCGCGATCCGCAGCACCGCGGTCGAGCGCAGATACAGTTGGCCGTCTTCGATGAGGATGATGCTCTTGGCCGCTTCGCGAGTCGTATTGAATTGCTCCAGCAGCGCGCGCCCTTCGGGATTCTGGGAGGCCCCGAACCGGAAATAGCCGCCGTCGCGCGTGGCAATGAACCGCACCGACCGCTCACAGAACGCACAGGTGCCATCGAACAGAATTACGGCCACGTCGATATTGTAGAGCCGGAGCCCGGCCTTCGGCAGCTATCGATTCGTTCTGCGCATCCGCCACGGGCTCAGGTGCATGAACGCACCGGTGCCCTCGGCCACCTCGAGATCGATGCGAAATGTGAGTGGCGCCGCGAGGTAGATGGTGTGATTGAGCCGCACCTGCCTGCCTTGGTAGGTAAACGGCGCGCTCTTGAAGAACAGCCGGTAGTCGCCGCCGATATTGCCGCCCACCTCGGCCGCCTGCGTGTATGAATAGCCGCGGCTGTCGGTGACGTGGCGGAATGCAACCTTCTGCTCGCGGTGATACGCGATCGTTTCGGCGATGGTGAACGGGCCACGCTCGCTCTTGCCTTCGAACACCGCTTCATAGAACCCATCGCCGATCTTCCGGTAGGTCGCGGTGCCGGACACTTCGCCGCCCGGACCGAGCACGCTGTCTGGAGCGTCGGCCGTGAAGGTCCAGGAGCCGATGAAGTACCTGTCGAAGTCGAGCAGCGGCACTTCGTCGGCGGCTTGCGTGGGACGCCCGAGGTTCGGCATCAAGCCCTTCGGCGGCTCCTTGAGCGGCAGCTGCGCGTGCGCAGCCACGGTCAGCACCGACGCACTCAGGCACCCGACGCACCACCGCACCGTTCGCACCCGTCGCACGCTGCGCACTATTTCCTGAACATTTGCTTGTCGAGGGTGTATTCAATCCAGCCGAGGCTCATCTCGTCCCAGCTCTGCTCGGACCAATACACTTCCTTGTCAGGATTCGGATTGAGCGGATTCTCCGCCGAGTTGTCGAACACGCCCTTGTACTTCAGCAGGCTCCCCTTGGGAATCCTGAGCGGCTCGGCCAGCACATAGCGCTCCTGCCAGTCGAAGCGATAGCGCGGCACATCGAACAACAACTGCTCTTTCCCATCGGGATAGACGATCTTGTACTCCGCGGACTTGCCCCGGACGTGCATGTGAGGGTAGAAGCCGTTGATGGTGATGTCCTGCGTGACGGCGAGCTCCGAGGTCACCGTGAAGTTCGCCTCGTACGGCGGAATGGGCGGCAGGCCGCTGAACGCCGAGATGGTCGCCGCGGTGGCGCCCTGCGACACGCGTCCGGCTTCCACGTCGGCCGCATCGGGAATGGGACCGCGAACGAGCGTGCCATTGACGTGCTGGCGCTCGTTGATCGGCGTGCGGAAGTGGAACTTCTTCGGCTCGCCCTTCACGAACCAGAACCCGACCTCGGAGCGATCGAACTCCACGCGACCGGTCGGCGTGTAGTGCATGTTGAAGTTGATGTACTGGCCCGGCATCACCGGCGTGCCGACGCCGTCGGGATGATCATCGAAACCGCGGCCCGCGACATAGGCCAGCAGCGTCGTGAAGCCGCCCACCGAGCTCAAGCGGTCTGGTTTCTCACCCGGCTCACGCGGAATCTGCAGTTCCGCCGGCAGGCGCTGTTCGGTGATCCGTGCGAGCCGCCTGTCGAGCGGCACCTTCTTGCCGGAGGCGTCCGTCGTGAAGGGCTTGCCGTCGATCACCTCCGTGCCCGGCGGGAAGGTGACCAGACTGACCGTGATGTGATGCACCACCGCCTTGTTCGACGGGCGCGCTTCCGACATCTGGATCAACCTCATGCCGTCGGTCCACGGCACCGGTACGTAGAAGTCGAGCATCGGATACTCGGAGCGCGGCTCGATCTTGAACTCGACCGGCATCTTCACGACGACATCAGGCGCGGTGTTGAATTTCCAGCCGCCCGGATAGCTCGGTGGCGCCGGCAGATCGCCGTCCCTCCCCTTCGGCGCCCCGCCATCGACCCAGGCCACCAGTGTCGCGATCTCTGTGTCGCTCATCCGGCGATCGTTACTGAACGCGAGCGTCGTGCGGCCAACGCCCCACGGCGGCATCTCCTTCTTGAGGACCTTGGACTTGATCGATCTCGCCCAGGGCCGCACCTCGTCGAACGTCATCAGCGACATCGGGGCCACCTCGTTTGGCCGATGACACTGTGAGCAGTGCTGGTAGAGGATGGGCGCGACGTCTTTGGTGAAGGTCGGCGTCTGCCGCGCGTCGGCGGGCGCAGAGCACAGGACACCAACGACGCCGGCGAGCACGACCATCGCAGGACGGACTCTCATATCGCCTCCGACGGGGAGTATAACGCCTGCCGCGCCCTGATCGACCACAAGGATCGGCGCCTACCGCGGGGCCTGCGGAGCGGCCTCGACAGTCGCGTCGTCCTGTTCGCCGCGCGGCTACCGCCGGTTGGGCGACGACGAACATGACGGTCCGTGACAACCAGTGGTAGACGCAGCGCCGCTGCTACTTGGCGCGGCCGCCGTATCCTGCCGCATCGAGCCGCACCTTGAAGGCCGCGCCGCGTCCGACGATGTAGAGCGTGCGCTTGCCGGCACCGGCGAAGGCGATGTTCTGCGGCTGCAGCGACACGGGGATTGTGCCGAGGTGCTCGCCCTTTGTGCTGAATACCTGCACGCCACCAATCGCGGCGCAATAGACGCGCCCCTCGGTATCGACGGCGAGGCCGTCGGCGCCGCTCGTCACGCCGGTCGCCGTCTTGGTGACCGTGGCGTACTTCGCGAAATTGCGCCGGTTGCTCACCGCCCCGTTCGCGGCCACATCGAACGCGATGATGAACTCGCCGTTGGTGTCGTTGACATACAGCGTCTTCTCATCAGGACTGAGCATGATGCCGTTGGGTCTGGCGATGCCCGTCGCGATCTGCGTCGGCTTCCCCCCCGATGGCACGTAGTAGACCGCCGCGGGCAACGGCGGCGCGACCGCCGGCTGCCCTGGCGTGGCGTTGGGACCGGGATCGGTGAAGTAGACGCCGCCGTTCTTCGCCACGACGAGATCGTTCGGCCGGCCGTAGGGCTTGCCGTCGAAGTTGTCGGTGATCGTGGCCGCGCTGCCCGCCGGAGAGATGACGCCGATCTTCGTCGCGCCCGGCGTGGTCTGAACGGAAATGAGGCGGCCCTTGGCATCGAAGCCCAGCCCGTTGGACCCGTTGGTGTTCTCGAGGAACGTCGACGTCTGGTTGGTGTCCTTGTCGATGCGCGTAATGCGGTTGGCCTGCGTCTCGGTGAAGATCAAATGGCCGTCCGGCAACCCGAGGGGCCCCTCGGTGCCGGTGAATCCGGACTTGATCACCTCGACCTTGACGCCACCGGCAATCACGCCGGGGATCGCCGTGGCCGTGGTCTCGGTCGGGGCCGGCGGCGGTTGCCCTTGGGCGAAGGCGAGCGCGGGCAGCGTCGCGAGGGCGATTCCGGTAACGAGCGCAACGATTGAATGCATGACCGTTCCTTTCAGCAAGGCTGACGAAAGCCGACGTCATTGTCGGTCATTCCAGGTTGCGTGGGAAGCCGCCTGACCGCGGCGGCCCGTCATCCGCTACCGCGCCAGCCAGATCCCCACAAACCCCACCAGCGACACGAGCAGCGCGCCCGGGATGACGAAGCGGAGCCAGCGCCCGTAGGTGACCTTCGCCCCCATGAGGATGGCCAGCAGCGCGCCACTGGTGGGCGTGATCATGTCCATCAGCCCGGCGCCGGTCTGATAGGCAATGACCGCCGCGTCGCGCGAGACGCCTACCAGATCCGCCAACGGCGCCATCACCGGCATCGTCAACACTGCCTGCCCGCTGACTGAGACCACCGGAACGTGCAGCAGCGCCTGTACCGGCACCATCAGCGCGGCTGCCACCGCACCCGGCGTGTTGGCCAGCGGCGTCGCCAGCGCAAAGAGAATGGTGTCCAGAATCTGACCGTCGGCGAGCGCCACACTGATGGCGCGCGCCACGCCCACGAACAGGCCGGCTGCCAGCATGGTCTCCATCGCCTTCAGGAAATCCGCGGCGGTCGTTGACAGCGTCCGGCCCGACACCAGACCCACGGCAAACCCGGCGACGAGAAAGAGACCCGATAATTCGTTGAACCCCCAGTCGCGCGCGATGACGCCATAGACGTACGGCACGAATGGCGCCAGCGCGATGGCCAGCAACAGCCCATCCTGCCGTGTCGCCGGCCCCGGCGCCGCGCCTCCCACATCCGGCCGCTCATCGTCGCGCGACGTCATGAACAGCGTCCACGCAATCCACACCGCCACGGCTGCCGCGAACAGCGAGAAGCGCAGCACCGGCTGACTGAGCGCCGGCATTTCGGCGAACCGCAGCGCAATGCCGGTCTGAAACGGATTGGTGGGACCAAACGCCGCGCCCACCACCGCGGCGCCCACACTCATGGCCAATGCGGTGACCGCGCCGAACCCGAGCCCGCGGCTCAGCATCAAGACGACGGGAATGAGCGCCACGATTTCCTCGTACAGGTTCTCGAGTCCGCCGAGTGTGGCAAATGCCATGCTGGTGAGCGCCACGATGACGTGCGGCCGTCGTGTCCGCCCCACCAGCGATCCCACCAGCCGCTTCAGGGCGCCCGTAGCATCCAGCAACGCAAACGCACCGCCTACGATCAGGATGGTGAGGATGACGTCCGCACCGGCCACGATGCCGCGGGGGACGACGAGGAGGGCGGCCATGGGACCGACCGGCGCCTGGGCGACGCGCGCGTAACTGCCAGGCACCACTACGTCGCGTCCGGTGGCGGCGTCGGCGCGCCGTTCGTAGCGCCCCGCGGGCACCACCCACGTCATGACCACCGCCACGACCACGGTCGAAAGCAACAGGACGAAGGGATGCGGCAGCTTCATGGACGTGGACGGGCGGAGCATATCAGGCGACGTGCGGTTGAGCGTGGACCGGAATGTGTACTGACGGTCGTGCCGTCGCCCGGTCAACGGGCGCTGGGGAACTTCGACAGCTTGCGCTGCAGCGAGCGGCGATGGATGCCCAGCAGCCGCGCGGCTTGCGAGACGTTGCCGTCGCAGTCGGCCAGCACTCGTTGAATGTGTTCCCATTCGACGCGCGCCAGAGACGGCACCGCCACCGGGGCGGCATCGGCGGCCACGGGGCGGCCATCGAACGCCGCCAACACCTGGTCGGCATCCACTGGCTTCGTCAGGTAGTTCACCGCGCCGAGCTTGACGCTTTCGAGCGCGGTGGCGATGCTGCCATAGCCCGTCAGGATCACCACCTTGGTGGTGGGGTCAATAGACAGCAGCCCCTTCACGACGTCGAGTCCGCTGCCGTCGGGCAGCTTCAGGTCCACGACGGCCAGTTCCGGACTCTCCTCGCGTGCGGCGGCCAGCGCCTCGTCCCTGGACGCCGCGGCGCGGACGTCGCAGCCGCGCGCGCCCAGCGCCCGCGCCAGCCGCTCGCGAAACCGCTCATCGTCTTCGACCACGAGCACGCTGGTGGCGGAACGTTCGAGATCAGCTGGCGGCTTCACGGGCGGTGAACGTAACGGCCGCCACGGTGCCGGCACCGGGGCGTGAGGTCATCGAGAACTGGCCGCCCCATTGCTCGACGAAGGTGCGGGCCAGGAACAAACCGAGGCCGAAGCCGGTGCCCGGCGCCTTGGTGGTGAAGAACGGCTCACCGGCCTTGACCAGCGTGGCTTCGTCCATGCCCGTGCCGGTATCACGCACCGCGAACTGCAGCGCAGTGGGCGACGCCGTGACGTGCACCTCCACGGCGGCGTCCGGGTCCGATGCGTCGAGGGCGTTCTTGACGAGCGTGCCCAGCACGCGGGCGATGCCGAGTCGCGGCAATTGCAGCGGCGGAGCGGTGCCGCTCACGACCACGCGAACACGGGCCGGCGCTCCGGCGGGCAGCGAGTCGAGCGCCTCGCGTACCACCTGCGCCGCATCGATCGGCGCCGGCGGATCGAGCACCGAGGCATCCGCCCGGCCGCTCATCTGGTCGAGAATCTCGCGGCAGCGTTCAACCTGCGAGCGGATCAACCGCGCGTCCTCGACCACCTCGGCGGGTACGCCGGGAGTCGTGGCGGCGAGGTCGAGCTCGCGCGCGGTCACCGCAATGGTGCTGAGCGGTGTCGCCAGTTCGTGGGCGGCGCCGGCGGCCAGCGTGGTGAGCGATGCCAGCCGTTCGCGCTGCGCGGCCACCCGTCGCGCATCTGCCAGCGCGCGCTCACGTGCCTCGACCGCGGCGCGAATGCGCGTGACAAACGCGGCGGTCAGCACCGCCGCCACCACGAACGCCGCCAGCATGCCGACCTGGTGGCTGGCGTGGGGCTGGAAGTTGGCGTGCGGCGCGTGGGCATCCACCAGCGCCTGCAGCGGCTCGACGAACAGTAGCCCGTAGCCGCCAATCGACGCCGCCGTGACAATCCACGCCCACCGGGCACCCAGGGTGATGGCCGCCAGCGTGATGAAGACGAGATACATGATGGTGAACGGGTTGCTCGGCCCGCCGGTGGCCAGCACCAGCAGCGTCAGCAGCGCCACGTCGAGCAGCGCGATCACTTCGAGACCGAGGCCCAATGGGCGATCCGCGGCGACTCGCCACGCCAGCCAGGCATTACTGGCAATCAGCGTCGTCACGAGGGTGACAACCACCCGCACGTCGAACCGCAGCGCCAGCGCGACCCAGCCGACCACCAGCGCCACCGCCACGCCACCGACCACGGCCCACCGGAAGCGGACCAGCCACGGCGCCGAGACCACGGGAGCGACATCCACCGCGCGATTGTCGCATGCATCGGCGACCAGACTCTCGTGCGGCAAATTGACGCACCTGTTCGCACGCGTGCGACATCATGCCGCAGCCGACGCGACGCGTCCGCTCCCTATCATGTAAACGGGCCGTCGCTAACACGGCCGGGAGGCTCCGTGACGCGATCGAGACACCTGTTACTGACAATGACCGCGGCCGTGGCCGTGCTGGCGGGAAGCACCGCACCGGCGGCGGCGCAACAAACGGTAGACGTGGGCAGCGTCAGCGGGCGCGTCAGCGACGCGTCGGGAGGTGTCGTGCCCGGCGCCACCGTCACCGCCACCCACGTCGCCACGCGCGTGGCGGCCACGGCGGTCACCGAGGCCGACGGACGATTCCGCTTCCCCTACCTGCGCATCGGCGACTACACGATCGACGTGACGCTGGCCGGGTTCGGCGATGTCAGCCGACGGCTCACCGTCTCCGCCGGATCCGCGTTCGAACTGCCGATCATGCTCACCGTCGCTGGTGTTGCGACGGCAGTGCAAGTAACGGCCGAGTCGCCGGTGCTCGAGGCCGCGCGCAGCCAGATTGCGGCCACCGTACCGGCCGTCGAAGTGCAGGCGCTGCCCATGAACGGGCGCAACTTTCTCGAACTCGCGATCCTCGTGCCCGGCGTAGCGCCCACCAATATCGCCAGCACGCAGTTGTTTCCGGAGACCTCCGCCGTGCCGGGCATCACCCTCTCGGTCGGCAGCCAGCGGAACCTCTCCAACAACTTCGTCGTGGACGGGCTGTCGGCCAACGATGATGCGGCGGGCCTGAGCGGCATCACCTACGGCGTCGACGCCATCGAGCAGTTCCAGGTGATCACGTCTGGGGCCCAGGCGGAACTCGGCCGCGCCCTCGGCGGCTACGTGAACGTGGTCACCAAGAGCGGCGGCAACGCCCGACGCGGCACCGTTTACGGCTTCTTCCGGGATGACGCCCTCAACGGCAACAACGCCCTCACCGGAACGAAGCTGCCGATGAGCCAGCAGCAATACGGCGCCAGCCTCGGCGGACCGATCAAGCGCGATCGGACCTTCTACTTCGCCAACGTCGAGCAACGAACGCTCGACCAGACCGGCCTGGTCACCATCTCGGCGGCGAACCTGAACGCCATCAACGCTCGCCTGGATCAGGTCGGCTACCGCGGTCCGCGCATCACCACCGGGCAGTACGGCAACCCGGTGGATTCGCACAACGTGCTGGCGAAGATCGATCACCGCCTGAACGACCGTGCCCAGATGTCGGTTCGCCACAGCCGCTACGGCGTGTCCGCCACCAATTCGCGCGGCGCCGGCGGTCTCAGCGCCCCCACCGCCTCGTCGAACCTCGACAACACCGACCAGGTGGTGGCCCTCGGCCACACCCTGATCCTCACGCCGCGCACGGTGCTCGAAACCCGCGCGCAGTTTGCCCACGGCGACCTCGGCGCGCCGCCATCGGAACCCACCGGCCCGGCGGTCAGCATCGCCGGCGTGGCCAGCTTTGGGACCAGTTCGAGCAGCCCCACTGGCCGCCTCAACAAACTGTTCCAGGTGGTCAACAACCTGTCGCACCAGCGCGGCGCCCATGCGCTGCGCGCGGGCATCGACCTCCTCTACAACGACGACGTGATCACGTTTCCGCGCACGGTCCGGGGCAGCTACACGTTCTCCTCGCTCGCCAACTTCCTCTCCGGCACGTACAACAACGCCGGCTTCGCGCAGACGTTCGGCATCACCGAGCTGGCGCAGACCAATCCCAACCTTGGCGTCTACGTGCAGGATGAATGGAAGGCGACCTCGACGTTAACGGTGAACGCCGGGGTCCGCTACGACTTGCAGTGGCTCGACACCATCAACCTCGACACCAACAACGTATCGCCGCGGGTCGGCTTCGCCTGGTCGCCGACCCCGTCGCGCCGCACGGTGGTGCGCGCGAGCGCCGGGCTCTTCTACGACCGCGTGCCGCTGCGCGCGCTGGCCAATGCGCTGATGTCTGCCGGCAACAGCACGGATGTGGCCGCGCTGCGGCAGTTCGTCGTCAGTCTGTCGCCCACCCAGGCCGGCGCACCGGTGTTCCCCAATATCCTCGCCGCCGCCGTGCCGGCGGTGACCCTGCCCAACCTGACCACCATGGACCACGACCTGGAGAACGGCTCCTCGCTGCAGGTGAGCACCGAAGTGGAACACCAGGTCGGCGAGCGCACCACGCTGAGCGCCGGCTATCAGTACCTGGATGGCCGCAACCTGCTCATGTCCGTGAACCAGAACGTGCCTACCTGCACGGCCACCGGCACCAACAACGGCTGCCGGCCCAATGCCACCTACGCCAACAACAACCAGTCCTCGTCGGCCGGCGAGTCGACCTATCACGGTCTGCTGGTGTCACTCACGCAGCGAGCCGGCCGATGGGGACACTACCGGGTGTCGTACACCTTGTCGAAGGCCATGGACAACCTCGGCCAGTTCTTCTTCAGCTCACCGATTGACCCCACCGACCTCTCGAAAGACTGGGGACGGTCCGACAACGATCAACGGCACCGCCTGGTCGTCAATGGCGCCGTCGAGGCGGCCGGCTTCCAGTTCAGCGGCCTGATGCAGGCGTACTCGGCGGGGCCGTTCAACATCACGTCGGGCATCACCACCATTCAAGGCACCGCCGGCCGGCCGATTGTGAACGGCGCCTTCATCGACCGCAACGCCGGCGAAGGCACGGCCTTCTTCGCGCTTGGGGCGCGCGTCAGCCGCACATTCCGCGTTGGTTCGCGGGCCGAGTTCGAGGTGTTGGCCGAAGGGTTCAATCTGACCGACCGCGCTAACGTGGTCACGCGCAACACGAACTTCGGATCGGGCGCGTATCCGAACACACCGTCGGCCAGCTTCGGCCAGATCACCGCCGTGGGTGAACCACGGTCGTTCCAGTTTGGCGCCCGAGTGAGGTTCTGACATGCGCACACCGCTACTAATGCTGGCCGCGCTCGTGGCGACCGCCGTCACTCCGGTCGGATCGCAGTCGGCATCGCTGACGCTCGGGCTGCCGGGCACCGGAAACTCCGCGCCCTGGCTGGCCAGCTCCGGCTCACTGGTGGCCCTGGCCTGGGGCGCCGGCATTGGCCAGCAGGCGGATGTCTACGTCGCCGTCAGCCGCAACGGCGCCCGCACCTTCAGCGATCCGGTGCGGGTGAACGCCAGCGCCGGCGAGGTGCGTCTCAACGGCGAGATTGCCCCGCGGGTAGCGCTGGCGGCGCGCGATGGCCGCGAACCGGAGATCGTCGTGCTGTGGAACGCGCGCGGCACACCGAATGCCATCAAGATCACTCGCTCGACCGACGGCGGCCGCACCTTCCAGGCGCCCGAGGCCCTGCAAGGCCCCGGAGCAGAAGGCGACCGCGGGTGGCATGCGCTGGCGCTCGACGCCGCCGGCCAGCCCCACGCCGTGTGGCTGGATCACCGTGGACTCGCCGCGGCCAAACGCGACGGCGCCAGCCACCAGGCGCACGACGGCATGGCCTTGGCGCAGCGCTCGAGCCTCTACTACGCCGCCCCGGGGCTGGCACCGGCACGCGCGCTCTTCGCCGGCGTCTGCTACTGCTGCAAGACCGCGATGGCCGTCGGGCCGAAGGGCGAGCTGTTTGCGGCGTGGCGCCACGTCTTCGCCGGCAACCTCCGCGACATGGCCTTCACCAGCTCGCGCGATGGCGGCCGGACCTTCAGCCCGATGGCGCGGGTCCATGAGGACGGCTGGGCGATCAACGGCTGCCCGGACGATGGGCCGGCGATGGCGGTGGATGCCGCCGGCGCGGTGCACCTGGTGTGGCCGACGGTGCCGGGCGGTACCGAAGGCGCGCTGCACTACGCCGTGGCCGCCGACGGCCGACGTTTCGCGGCGCCGATGCGCGTGGCCACGCTCGGCGGCCCCAAGCCGTCGCATCCGCAAATCGCGATGCGGGACGGCCGCGTTTTCGTGGCCTGGGATGAGGTGCGCAACGGCATCCGCAGCGCGGCGCTGCGCGAGGTCACCGGCGGTCGCCAGGGCGAGATTGTCACGCTGGGCGCTCCCGGCGCGACGTCCAGCTACCCGGTGCTGGCCGGCACCGCCAGCGGCCTCGTCGCCGCGTGGACCGACGGCACCGGTGCCGAGTCACGCATCGGCGTACGGGTGATCACGAGATAGTGCGCCGAACGGGACCTGTCGAACGGTCCCGTGAGGCTCCCTATCCGAACAACGGTTCGTCCGCGCGCGACCAGCGATAGCCGATCAACACGATTCCCACCAGCAGCGCCATCAACCACGCGCTGCCCGCGAAGTACAAGCGTGACGAATCAAGCGTCAACAGCAGCGCCGTTGTGCAGAGGTAGAAGAAGAACGTCAGCACGTTGGCCAACAGTCCCCAGCCCACGACCGAACTGACCAGCACAAACGAGATCAGCGCTCCCACCATCCAATCAAGCCAGAAATACGTCGACAACGACCCCGTGCGGTTCGACACGATGGTGAACAGCGCCGTCACAAACAGCGCCAGCGGCCACGGGCGCGCCAGGCGCGACGTCAACGGCCAGCGGCCCAACACCATCCGGACCAGCGTCAGCATCATGATGCCGACGAGTCCGTTCTGTAGAGCCCACAACAGCCGGTTGACGACGCTGACCAGCCACTCGCGCACGCCAAGCAGGCTGCCTAACTCCAGCGTGCCGGGCAGCCGTTCTGGCCAGCCCAGCACGGCAGGCAGCAGCTCGTACACCAGCGACATTGCCGCCAGCCCGATGCCCAGTCCGGCTCCGATGACAATGTCACGGCCCAGCATGGGATCCCGTCGCCATCGTCCCGTGGTGATACGCGACCACGTGATCAGTGCGGTTGGCCACAAGCGCCTGACATGTGGCTCGACGGCCAGATACACCGACAAGACCAGCGCGCCGTTGAACAGCGCATACCCGACGGCAATAAAGAAGCGGTTCACTTCGACGTTGATGTCGGCGATGTGCGGCGGTGACAAGACCCACGTGAGCAGCGTCATCAGTGTCACGACGCCGCCGGTCTTGACGGCACCGCGCCCGTCTCCACGGCCGGCCTGCCAGTTTCGCCAGGCCATCCAGACGGCGCCCACCGGCAACAAAGAAACGATCACGCCGCCGAACAGCGCCACCCATGGAATGGCCGTCGACGCCAATGGCACCTCGCGAGTGGCCCGTGACCACGGCGCAACCACGTCAAACGTCGTGACTTGCCCGCGATACGCGGCCGCCTCGATGCGGATCGGAACACCCGGCAGTTCCGGCCACTCTCCACTCCACGCCTTGCGTTCGTCCGAATGAGTGCGGGGTGTCCACTGCGGAGTGGTTTCGGTAAACGAGTCTGGCGGCAGTCCCGCCAGCTCGAACGCCTTGCGCCAGTTGGCGGTCGGAGTCGTGACATCGGCTGGCGGCTCGATTTGCCGTGGGACGGCCAGAAAGAACAACACACGGCCGGCGGTGTCGAGTTCGAGGGCCACCATGCCGCCCAGCACCGACGGCGGGTCACTCATGACAACCCGGCTGGTGTCATCCAGCGGAATCAGCAACTGCGGGCTGGTGCGATACCAGAACCGCATGGCTGCCGGCCGGCCGGTTGGCAGCGAGGTCAGCAGGTTACTCGACGGGTTCCGCGCGGCCCGGGCCAAATAGTCGCCGTCAGAGCGAAACCCGAACGCGTCGTCCGCAAACGCCGCCGTGTGTCCGAACCCCTCGCGCGCCTGGCGGGCGCGATCGGCCAGCACGTCCGCCGACAGGGTCACCGGAACACGACCGGCAATCGAGGTGCGATCGCTGATCGCAGCCACTAGCAGCAGCGCGGCCACCGCGCCGGCCGCCCACGACAGCGCGCCACAGGCGCTGAGCGCCGCGGCTTCTCCACCTGCAGCCGCGATCATCTCCGGCGAGGGCGTTTCTCCCGCGGCCAGCGCCGCCGCGAGTGGGTCCGCGCTGAGCTGCGCGGCCACGGCCAGCGCGCTCACCGGTCGACGCGACGGGTCGGGGTCAAGACATCGCTGAATGACGCGTTCCACCGTGGGGTCAATCGTCTTGACGACATCGGTCATCGACGTCGTCACGCCAGACTCGTGCTGGCTGACCAACTCGGCGATCGTCTTGGCGGTGAACACCCGCCGACCGGTGAAGAGTTCGTACAACACCAGCCCGAGCGCAAAAATGTCGCTGCGGGTGGTCACTTCACGGCCCTGGAGCTGCTCGGGCGCCATGTAGGCCGGCGTGCCGGCGCGCACGTCGCTGACGGTGCCGACGCTGGCGAGACTAAAGTCCATCAGCCGCACCCGACCGTCGCCGTCGAGCATGATGTTGGCCGGCTTCAGATCGCGATGCAGGATGCCCTTGTCGTGTGCCGCGGCCAGACCGGCACACACCTGGCGCGCGATCTCGGCGGCCTTGTCTTCCGGAAAGCGACCAATCCGCTTGAGCAGGGCCGACAAGTCTTCACCATCGACGTAACTCCATGGTGATGAACAGCTGCGAACGCCCACCGTCATCGGTGATTTCGCCAATGTCGTAGACGCGGCATACGTTGGGGTGCGACACCTGCCGCGCCACCCGCACTTCGTTGTGGAACTGTGCCAGGCGGACGGGATCCTGACTGAGACTGGCCGGCAGGAACTTCAGCGCCACCGGCTGCCCAAGGCGGAGGTCGTCGGCGCGGTAGACCTCGCCCATGCCGCCGCGGCAAGGAGGCTGAGTACCCGATAGCGGTCGTCGAGAATTTCGCCGGGCTGAAATCGGCCATGGTCAATGGAACCCGACGAGGTCAGCCACCCCGAGGAAGACGCCGGTCGCGTGGCGTCGTCACTCAGGCGAGTCTCATCATTCACCCGGCGATTGTAGCCGCACCTCGAGGCCGCAGTTCAACATCTGGCAGTCGTGCCTCTTCGTCTTTCCTGGCCGGATGCTTCGCCATGGCGTTGCCACGATCGGCCTGAACCTCGACGCGCTGGCGGACTGGCGGTGAACAACCCCGTCAGCGAGTCGCTAGGCAATCGCCCTGATCCTCGGCACCTTTCCGCCGCGCGCGCGCAGCGCGTGCCAGAGGTCCCACGTCGACTGCACATTCAGCCAGAACTCCGGCGTCGTCTTCGTCAGCGCGGAGAGCAGCAGCGCGGTATCCGCCGTGACGCCGCGGCGCCGACGAACGATCGAGTTCACGCGCTGAAAGGGCATGCCCATTCGATCCGCCGCTTCCTGCTGCGTGATCTCCGCGCCCTCGAGAATGTCCTGCAGAATCTCCCCGGGGTGCGATGGCTCTCGATGCTTCGGCAACATGCGTGGTGTTCTCCTTTACTTGCCGTGCGGGTGGTAATCGTAGCAGCGCACGTCGTAGGCGTGACCGCCGTCGAACCTGAACACGAGCCGGAACTGCCTGTTTACCCACACCGCGAAGTAACCGTCGAGCGGCACGTCCAGCGCGCGGAGCTTGTTTCCCGGAGGTACGGCCATGTCGCATCGCCGAACGTCCTAATCACAAATAGCACAATAGCCCGACTGTTGTGCTATTCGCACACGCACGTCTGTTTGGCGCTCGTGACGGGTCGTCGACGCGCTCGTGAACGCGGCGGCGGGCGCCCTCACCTTGCAGCTCGTGTAAACAGGGGTCATCGGCGGCGTCGGACTGGTGCGTCCCGCCATCGAGCATTACGCGCTGAGCACTATTGCAGGCGGGCCTGCCAGCCAGCCAAGTACCACGGTGATCGGAGGGTTGCTGACCTCATCGCAGACCGCGAGCACTCGCTGGCCGTCTGCCGTCATCGCGGACTTCCTGTCGGCGTTGTGGAGTCGGAACGTCACTGCGCCGCTGTTCTCGCACGGCCGCATCACGCGGCTCGGCTGGCCAAACACTGGTCCCGGCGAGACGGACACCGCCATGATGTCGCCTGTCGGCGTCGCGAAATACACTTCACGACCATCGCGGCGCCAGGACGGCTCCATGCCGCCGCTGCGGGAAATCTTCACGCGCTCGCCGTCCGGTTCCGCCACGTAGACTTCCAGGCCATCCGGCTTGAGGACTTGGTAGGCGAGCAACCGGCCGTCCGGCGACTGTGCCACGTGGTTGATCCTGAATGATGACGCGCTGAGCACGGTTTCCGGCGCGGCGGGGCGTCCGACCGGAACCGCCAGCACCGCGCCCGATTCACCAACTCGCACGTCGCGGAAGAACAACAGCCGCCCGTCGGGCAGCCAGTTGAGCGGCATCACACCCACGTCGCCCCGGTAGACCTGCTGCGGCTCGCCGGTGCCGTCCGCGGCGACCTTGAAGATGGTCGATTGCCCGGCGCGATCGGATGCAAACACGATCTCACGGTCGTCCGGCGACCAGACCGGCCACCAATCCGTCGCCGGGTGATTGGTCACGCGGGTCATGGTGCCGGTGGCCGTGTCGGCCACCCAGATATCATGCGAGCCGCGAGTGGCGTCAACCGTGCTGTACGCCACGCGTCGTTCGTCATGCGACAGGACGACCCGGTAGAAGGTGCCTGGCTCGCCGAGTTGGGCGAGCGGCTTGCCGGCGCGATCGAACCACAACAAGCGAGATGGCGCGTGCGTCCCACCCAGATACGTCAGCAGGCGCCCGTTGGCCGAGGCCGAAAAACCGGCGGCGGCGCTCGACGTATTCCGCCGGACACCTCCCGCGACGGCGCGCGGCGAGCCGCGCAGCGTGCGGGTGGACGGGTCGAAGGCATGGGCCAGCAGCGCGCCGTCTTTGGTATACAGCAGGTCACCATTGGCGTAGACGGCGTTCGACTGCGATTCGGCGAGTTGGGTCGTCTCCGATGAGTCAAGCGAGCCGATACGCAATGCGTTGGTCACGCCGCGCACGGTGCGCACGGTGAACACAAAGTGGCGGCCATCTGGGAGGAAGTGCGGCCAGCGATGCGAGTTCTCGGTCGCAGTGTCGAGCGTGGTGACCGGCTCGAGCGTGCCGCCGGCGGCCGGTACCTTCCACAACGCGCCGCGATTTTCCGGTGCCACGACAATGATGTCGTCCTTGCTCCAGGTCGCACCAAGGTGGACGACCAACGGGCAGATGACCTGGACGGGGCCGCCATCGGCGGGCACACGCTTCAGGCGTCCGCCGGCGCGAAAACCAACACGGGCCCGTCGGGCGGCCAGAACACAAGGCCAGCAGCCCCTTCCGTACCCGGCAGTGCAACCGGCGCCGACGAGGACAGGCTTCTGACCCAGAGCATGACCTCGCCGCCGGGGCCGGGGCCGATGAACGCGATCCGCCGGCCATCGGGAGAGGCCACGGGCCAGCTCTCGTTCACGTTCGGGGACATCGGCATCGAGAACGTGAATTCCAGCGGCTCATCGTCGGGCGCGCCGGACCCGCGCGCGCCGAGTTGGTACCACACGGCGGCGCCAATCAGCGCCACCGCGATCAGGGCGGCCGCCAGCGCAGCCGGTCGTCGAACTGATGCGGGCGCGGCCGGCTGGGCCGCACCGGCATCGTCAAGATCGACTCGCGCCTCGGCGATGTCGCGGATGCGCCGCTTCGGGTCCTTCTCGAGACAGCGCGGAATCACGCGTCGAAGATGGGCCGGCGTCGACGGCGGCAGCAGGCTCAGGGCTGGCGCGCGCTCGATGATCGCCGCGATCACATCCGACGTGGTCTCGCCGTTGAACGCCCGCTTCCCCGTCCGCATCTCGAATAGGCCGCACCCGAACGCCCAGATGTCCGTCCGCTTGTCGATGCCTTTGCCCCGAGCCTGATCGGGACTCATGTAGGCGGCCGTCCCGAGAATCACGTCACGCGCGGTGCCGTGGACCGTGATGGCTGGCGAGTTGGCGGAATCGACATCCGAGGACTCGCCCGCCGCCATGGCGATCGCCTTGGCCAGACCGAAGTCGAACACCTTGAGGCGTCCCTCGTCCGTGATCTTGATATTGCCCGGCTTCAGATCGCGATGCACGATGCCAACTTCGCAGGCCACGTCGAGAGCGTCGGCGAACTGTCTGGCGCAGTCGAGCGCCTGGTCAATGCCGAGCGCGCCGCGGGCAATCCGGTCGGCCAGCGTGTCGCCCTCGACCAGTTCCAGCATCAGCGCCGGCAGCGCGCCGTTGTCTTCGACGCCGTAGATCGCGCTAATATTCGGGTGGTTGAGCGCGGCCAGGGCGCGGGCCTCGCGCTCAAAGCGCGCGACCGCGTCGATCAAGTCACAAAGGGCATCTGCTGCGCAATCTGACACCCCGGAGACCAGCGGGTTCAATGCTATGATTCCGGCTTCAATTCCACGTATTTCTGTCAGCCAATGCGTCGACACACCGACAGTACTCTCTGGGCATTTCTGAAGTCGCGATCCGAGGTGTCGCTGCCTCGCGTCATGGCGATTGCGGCGCTCTCCGGCCTTGCCAACGCGCTGCTGATTGCCGTCATCAACTCCGCCGCTCATGAGGCGTCGGCGGACCAGCCGGACGTCCGGAAATTCCTGCTGTTCGTCATCGCCCTGGTCACCTACATCGTGACGCAGCGCTACATCCTGCGCGTCTCGCAGATCGAGATCGAAAAGATCATCGAGAAGATCCGCCTCGGGCTGTCCGACAAGATCCGGCGGTCGGACCTGCACAGCATTGAGACGCTCGGCCGCTCGCAGCTCTATGCGAGCGTCAATACCGACACGCTGGCCCTGTCGCGCGCCGTCCAGCCGCTGATGATCGCGTGCCAGAGTGTCCTGCTGGTGCTCTTCAGCCTGGGCTACATCTACCTCCTCGAGCCGATGGCGTTCTTCCTGACGCTGGCCATCTGCGGCATCGGCATCGCCATCCACTTCAGGAACAAGCAGCAGCTGGTATTCGAGCTCGAACAGGCCACCGCGAAGGAGAACGAGCTGTTCGACGTGCTGACGCACCTGCTGGATGGCTTCAAGGAAGTGAAGCTCAGCAGCGCGCGTAATCGCGATCTGTACGCGCACTTGCAGGACATCGCGGCACAAGCGGCGCACTACAAGACCCGCACCGGCATCCGCTACGCCGACTACTACCTGTTCACGCAGGTGATGTTCCAGCTGCTGCTTGCGGCCATGGTCTTCATCCTGCCGCAGGTGTCGGAGACGCTGGTCCAGCCTGATCAGATCACCAGCCTGACCGCCTCCATTCTGTTCATCATGGGGCCGCTGACCGTCGTGGTCGGCGCCGTGCCGCAGTTGCGCACCGCGAGCCACGCCATCGACAACATCACGCGACTCGACCAGGCGCTCGACATTGCGCAGGAGCTGTCGCGCGACCCGCACAACGGCGACCTCGTCACGCCGCTCGACTTCCACACCATCGAAGTCCGGCAGGGGGTGTTCAGCCACAAGGACAAGGACGGCCGCGCCCTGTTCACGCTCGGCCCGCTCACCTGCACCATCACGCGCCATGAAACGGTGCTGGTGATCGGCGGCAACGGCAGCGGCAAGTCCACGTTCTTCAAGGTGCTGACCGGCCTGTATTACCTGGATACCGGCGCGATCCTGGTCGACGGCGTCGACATCACCGCACTGGGATATCGCCGGTATCGCGAGTTGTTTTCGGCCATCTTCTCCGACTACCATTTGTTTGCCCGCCTGTACGGCCTCACCAACATCGACGATGCGAAGGTCGAGGAGATGTTGCGGGTGATGCAGCTCGAACACAAGACGTCGTGGCGGGACGGACGGTTCGAAAACCAGGACCTGTCCACCGGCCAGAAGAAGCGCCTCGCGCTGATCGTCAGCCTCCTCGAGGACAAGCCCGTGTGCATCTTCGACGAGTGGGCCGCGGATCAGGATCCGCAGTTCCGGCGGTTCTTCTACGACACGCTCTTGCCCGAGCTGAAGGCCAAGGGCAAGACCGTGATTGCCGCGAGCCACGACGATCGGTTCTTCTCGGTCGGTGATCGCGTGCTGAAAATGGAAATGGGCACGTTTGTCCCGTACGAAGTGGAGAAGTCATGATCGGACGGCACTGGATTCGACGACGCGCGGCGGGCCCGGTGCTGGGCCTGTGCGCCCTGCTCGCCACCGGCGGCTGCGGCAACACCGAAATCATCGTGAGCGGCCACGAGTTCCTCAATTCTGGCTCGATGAAGGTTTCGGCGCTGGGACCGACGTGCGGCTGTCTCTCGCTCCGCAACCACTCGCCCCGCGAGATCATGCTCGAATCGACATTTTACGGTGTGCCCCTCGGCACCGTGCTGCTGGCCCCGCAGGAACAGACCCGCGTGCTGTTCGACTGGGCCGGTGCCGAGAACCAGGACTTCTACCTGATCGACGCCTACGCGGTCGACGACCAGCAGCGGCGCGGCGGCAAACTGAAGATGTCGGAGTTGGTGTCCCAGTACGCGCCCTTCGTCGAGACGCAATGTGACGATCAAACCTGCCAATTTGGCGGGTTGGCGATGAACCGGGTGATCGAGGACGCCGAGGAACTCGAGCAGGAACACCCGACTCGCGGCATCGAGTTCACCAGCGTGATTGCCGCGTCGGCACCGCTCGACGAGTGCGGCTGCCTGATGCTGACCAATTTCTCCGCTCACGACCTGACGATCCGTGCCACGCTGCACGGCACGCAGACCGGACAAATGGACCTGTCCGCAGGCGTCACCGTGCCCATCTCGTTCGACTGGGCCGGCACGCTCGACAACGACGCCTACATCATCGACGCCGTGGATGTGCGCACGCCGGGAGATCCGCCGCTGGCGGCCAACTCGCCGGCCAACGCCCCGGGCGCGGCCACTTCGCCGACCGACCGGCCCGGCTCCGCCATGACGGTCCGGCTCAAGGATTACGTCAAGATTGACGGCACCCTGGTCAACATGACATGTGCGGCGGACTTTGCGGAGTTCGTCAACCATCGCACCCCGAACCTCACCGAGGCCATGGTGCGCTGTCCGTGGAAGCCCGGGAATTCCAACGGCCTTGGCATGCGCGTCGCGTACGACAAACGTACCCAGCAGTCCAAGATTGACGCCGCCGGCACGCCGACACCGGCGCCGAAACCGGCACGATAACGGAGCCCGCGATGCACGCCATCATCGATCATCCACCCTCAAGCCGCTGGTCGCGGCTCAGGAACCGCGTTCGCGCGTTCGTGTTGAATCACGGCTTCGGCATCGCGATCACGTCGCTGATCGTGCTGTTCGCGGTGGTGTTCTTCTGGCGGAGCATCGTCCACACCGTCAACCCCGGCGAGGCCGCGGTGTCGTGGAAACGGTTTTCAGGCACCCAAATCGACAAGCTCTACCTGGAAGGCACCCACTTCATCTGGCCGTGGAACAAGATCTACATTTACGACCTCCGGATCCAGAAGGTCGACACCAAGGTCCCGGTGCTGTCGACCGACGGCCTTGAGATCAATATCGACGTCAGCATCCGCTACCGAGCCGAGGAGCGTACCCTGCCGCAGCTCCACAAGGAGGTGGGCGCCGACTACCCGGACCGCATCGTGATTCCACACGTCGTCTCCTCGGTTCGCGAAGTATTCGGCAAGTACCGGCCGGAACAGCTTTATACGCTGCGCGCCGATGATGTCCACGACCAGCTTCTCACGCGCGCGTCCAAGGGCACCCGCGAGCGTTTCGTCCTGATTGACGACGTGATCATCAGCCGCATCGAACTTCCTGAAGCGGTGCAAAAGGCCATCCAATCCAAGCTGACCCAGGAGCAGGAGGCGCTTGCCTACGAATATCGTCTCGTCACGGAGCAGCGCGAAGCCGAACGCAAGAAAATCGAAGCGACTGGCATCGCCGAATTCCAGCGAGCCGTGGCCCCCGGACTTTCGCAGCAGTACCTGCAATGGCGCGGCATCCAGGCCACGCTCGAACTGGCCAAGTCCAACAACGCCAAACTGGTGATCGTCGGCGGAAAGGACGGCCTGCCGATCATCCTGAACACGCCGGACATTGCCAACGCGCCGCCGCCCCAACCGAGGTAAGCGATGAGCTCCCACGAAGAAGACACCACCGTCTATCGCGTCGTCATCAACCACGAAGAGCAGTACTCGATCTGGCCCGAGTGGAAAGAGATTCCCGCGGGCTGGCGTGCCGTCGGCCCGACCGGCAAGAAAGACGAGTGCCTGGCCTACGTGAAGGAGGTCTGGACCGATATGCGTCCGCTCAGCCTTCGCAAGTGGATGGACGAGAACAAAGCCACTACCTAATTCACTCAGTCAGGTCCGTTGAAGTCCCGTCCGAACGCCTGGATCACGATTCTCAATCAGCGCCCCGATGCACGATGCCGCTTGTTCTGCCTGCCCTACGCGGGCGGCGGCGCGTCGATGTTTCGCACCTGGCCGTCGCACTTGCCGCCGGATGTCGAGCTGTGGCTGATTCAATTACCCGGTCGTGAAGAGCGCTTCCGCGAGCCGCGATTCACTCGCGTCGAGCCCCTCGTCGATGCACTCGCACCCCTGGTGGCGCCGTATCTGGACAAGCCGTTTTCGGTATTCGGGTACAGCATGGGCGGGCTGATTGGCTTCGAGTTGATTCGCGCGCTCCGCACGCGCGGTTCGGCGCTCCCCACACGTCTGTTCGTGACCGCGCGACAGGCGCCGCAGCTGATCGAGACGCGTCCGTCGCTCTACCAGCTGCCCGACGAACAGTTGTTCGAAGAACTGGATCGCCGGTACGGCGGAATCCCGTCAGAGGCGCTGAAGAATCCCGAGATTCGATCGGTGTTCGTGCCGTTGTTGCGGGCTGACATCGAGATGATCGAGACTTACCGCTACCAGCCTGGTGAGCCGCTCGACTGCCCGATTTCGGTATTCGGCGGCCAGACCGATCGCATCACGCGAGATGAACTGGCGGCCTGGCAGGAGATGACGACTCGCGAGGTCGAGGTTCAGCAGTTTGCAGGCGGCCACTTCTTCATCAACACCAACCCCGCGCCTCTGCTGAGCGCGCTTTCGCGCGACTTGTAACCGGTTGTAACAGGGACTGACCCCTTAACAGTGGTTTTTGATGCAATTTCTGCGTACCGCCCAGTGATGCCAAGCAGCTTCGCCGATCCGACGCAGCCCGAGAACCTGCCACGGCTGCTGGCGTTCTTGTCGGAGGCACTGGGACGCCCCGTCACGAGCATCTCAGGTCCGCCGCACGCGATCACCGCCGGCGCAGGGATGCAGAACCGCAACTATGCCTGCACCGCGATCGCTGATGGCGAGACGATCGAGTGCGTGCTGCGGTGCAAGCCGGCACAGATCATGGCTTGGCGGCTGGATTGGGGCTTCTACGATCTCGATCGTGAGTTCCGCGTGCTCCAGGAACTGGCGCCGCTGAACCTCGGCGTGCCCACGCCGCATGCGTTCGGCATGAGCGACGCACTCGGCGAGACCGGCTTCGTCATGGCACGCCTGCCGGGCGTGCCGATGGCACACACGCCAGATGATGCGCTGCTGCCCGCGTACGCGCGGCTGGTGGCTGACGTGTCGATGATCCCAGCGAACGCCAGCGCGTGGATGGCCGCCAACCTGGTGTCGCGCACCAACGAGAACCTGATCGGATGGGTGGAAGAGAAATCCGCGGACCTGGCCGGCGATCCGTTGCGCGGCTATTGCGTGGGATGGCTGCGTGAACACCGGCCGGCCTCGGGACCGATGGTGGTGTCGCACGGCGATCCGAATCCGGGCAACGTCCTCGTCGACCGCGGCAAGATCACCGGCGTCGTCGACTGGGAATTCGCGTGCCTGACGGATGATCCACTGGCGGCACTGATGCGCGTCACCTGGATCTATCACTCCAGGGCGGTGCGACCGGCGTTCTGCGAGGCGATGGGCCGGTCGGTCGACGACCTGACCTGGCACATTGCGCTCGGACTGTTCCGCGAGCTCTACCTGATCCGGCACGGCGATCGGGCGGCACGGCAGGCAGAGCTGGCGTCGCTGGTCGGCTACGCGGTGTAGCCCTTCTTCTTTCCTGCCTGTTCGTGCATCACCTTGATGCGGGCCAGCACGTCCGGGACGTGGCTCGTGTCCGGCGTTGACGTCCAGCGTCTCGAGATCTCCGCGTCCGTTCTGTCCACCTGGTCGAACAGCGGCATGAACTGATCGATGATCGTCTGCGGCAACGCGCGCATGTGCAGGAACAGCAGCCGAACCTCCTTCTTGCCGAAGGCGGCGCGCAAGGCGCGGCGCTCCGGAATGGTGAGGTCGGGATGCCAGAAGTCGGTCAGGAACACGCCGCGGTGACGATCGCTGTTGTTGACCGCTTCGTGCCAGTACGAGTCGTCGAGCAGCAGCACCTTGCCTTCGGTCCAGGTGCGCTCTTCGCCCGCGACCTTCAGGTAACAATCGCCGGGAATGTCGAGCGCCAGTTGGCAGCGGACACGGAAGTTGTCGGCGCTGTGATGGCCCTTGACGACGTACTTCGGGTCCAGCCACGAATAGAACGCGTCGGCAAAGGCGTAGTGGCTGTTACCGGCGTAGTCGTCCGCGGGCAGCGCCTCGACCAGCCGGTGCGCCTCTGAGGGGATGGTGCCGGCGGCGAAGTAGGCGTCCGGCAGGCGCGTGCCAAATGCCGACACAAACCCCTGGCGCCACTTGGCCTGCTGCGACGCGTCCGTGCCCGCATAGCTCATGGTGATGAACGACTCGCGGATGCGCTGTGCCTCCGCCTTGAGCGACTCGTAAAATCGCTCGACGATCGGCACCCATTCGTAGTCCGACGCATTCGGCCATGGCACGTTATGCAGCCCCGGGAAGATCGGCAGTACCCACGGATCGATGTCGAGGTCCCCAGGCGGCGTGGCGTCGCGAGGATCGGGCTCATTGCCGCGCAGCACTTCGAGATAGTGCTTGAAGCGGTTCAGCTCCTGGCCGCCATCGGCGATCGACTTCCGAAAGCCGCCGGTTTCCATGATGCGGCTGATGGCGCCCCAGATCATCTTGCGGGCGCGAATGTCTGTCTCGGTGCGAATCATGGCCGTGCTCCTGTGGCTACGAACGGTTGCCGGCAGCCGCGGTGGCGCCAGCGCCCTCGACGCTGGTGAGTTGTCGATGCAGGGCCGCCGCCAGCGCATGGCAGTGCGGCCTGGTCATCATGGTCAGGTGATCGCCCGGCACGGTCTCGACGGCCGCCCGCCCGAGCGCGTACTCGCGCCATCCCCACGTGTCGTCCGCTTTCATGGCCGGGGGGATGCCATCGACGAAGTCGGCCAGCGCCTCGGTCGCGCGCAGCAGCACCAGATTGACCGGCGGAGCGCCTGGCGAGGGCCGGTAGCGCATTTGCGCCTGGGCGCGATAGACGTTGACGAAACCGCGGATCTCGGCGCGATCGGCACCAGCCGGCATGACGCCGCTGTCGATCATCACCTGTGCGAAGCGTTCGACCTTCGCCGGCCAGTCGAGCGGCGCCAACGAATCGAGACCGAGGTCGACCTGCGTTCCGAACATGCGCGAGAACTGATCGCCAACGACCTCCAGCCACTCAGTGTCGTTGCGCACCGACGCCGCCGACAGGTCGCGATCGGCGGGAGCCGCCGTGTCGAGAATGCCCAGCATCGCGACGTCGTGGCCCTGCCGAATCAGCTGATGCGCCATCTCAAGCGCGACCCAGCTGCCGAACGAGTGACCGCCCAGGAAGAACGGGCCACTGGGCTGGAACCCGAGCAACGCGGCCACGTTGGTGGCAGCTATCGCCTCGACGCTGTCGGCGGTCGGCGTGCGACCATCGAGCCCGGCCGCCTGAAACGCATAGAACGGCCGACCGTGTTCCGCCAGTGCCGCCGCGAGCTCGCGTAGATAGACCACGCTGCCACCGGTGCCCGGCACGCAGTAGAACGCGCCCTTCGATCCGATCGGCGCGATCGGGACGATCGGCGACCACGGCGCCGTGTCTTCACCGCGATCGAGCTGCGCGGCCAGCGCGCGAATGGTCGGCTCCTCGAGCAGCGCGTTGAGCGGCAGCTTCCTCCCGACCGCATCCTTGATCATCGCCATCAGGCGGATGCCGCTCAGCGAATCGCCGCCCAGGGCGAAGAAGTCGTCATCGACGCTGACGTCCGAGAAGCCGAAGAGCTCTTTCCAGATGCCAACCAGCGCGCGTTCGGACGCGGTGCTGGCGTCGATGATGCGGCCGGCGGTCGCGGGTCGCCGGTGCGTCTTCTGCGTGTGCGCCTGGATGCCGGACGCCTGCCAGTCCGAACGCCTGACCCACCGATCGAAGCGGGCCGTGACGTCGCCGGTGCCGACTACCAGTTGGCCGGCGGGCAGGCGCGCCAGGATGCGGCGGAACGCCTCGCGGCTCTCCGCCGGCAGCATCGACAGCTCACGGGCCGGCGTAGAACGCTCAAACGACCAAGTGTCCCAGTTGATTGACAGCCACGGCGTCCCGCCGCGACGGTTACAGCGAGCGGCATAGGCGTCCATGAAGCGGTTCGCCGCGCCATAGGCCGCGAAGCCCAGGCCGCCAAGCACCGCCGAACTGGAGGAGATCAGGATGCAGAAGTCGAGCGGTTCGTGCTCGAGGACACGATCGAGCACCTGCACGCCATCAACCTTCGGGCGGAACTGCGCGGTGGAGACGTCACCGTCCAGCGACTCGATGAAGCAGGCGAACGACGGGTGATCGAGCGTGCCCGCAGCGTGAATGACGCCGTGGAGCGCTCCGAATCGGTCCTTGACCGACTGGACAGCGGCCTGCATGTCGCTCGCGTTTGACACGTCGGCTGCAATCGAGAGGATCTCGGCGCCGCGTGACTGGAGTGCCTGCACGGCCGGGGTCGAAGCGGCCCTTCGACTCAGCAGCGCAATTCGCGCTCCGCACAAGTCGAACAACAGCTCCGCAAGATGCACGCCTACTTTGCCGTGGCCGCCGGTGATCACATAGACACCGCGGTCGCGCAGCGTCGTGGCCGGGTCGGCATCCACCGGCAGTTCGACACGCTCGAACCGGGGGACACATCGCGTGCGCCCGCGATACGCCACGTGAGGATCGGCCGCACCACCGATTATCTCCGCGAGCAGCGCCTCGACCGGCCAGGCCATGGCGTTGGCGCCGACATCGATCGTCCTGAACGTCAGCTCGGCGTGTTCCTGCGGAATCGCCAGGCACGGCCCCATCATCAGCGCATGGTACGGATTGACGTCGCCCGTGCCACTCGGGTCGTGGAGCTGCGTGGACACCACGGTGACGGTCACCGGTGACGACGTGTCGCGGTTCGCCAGCATCTGCCCCAGGGTGATCAGGCTGTCGTAGCCGCGCCGCCTGGCATCGGGATCCGCCACCTCACCGTGCTCGCACGTCCACAGGTGAACGATGTCTGTGATACCCGACAGATCGACGGTTGCGATCGCATCGCCCTCGGCGACACAGACGCAAGGCTGTCGCTCGACGGCCAGGCGATCGCGCAGTCGGTCACCGAGCGTGGAGCCGTTCGTCAGCACCAACCATCGGTGGTCGCCAAGCGCGCCGGAGCCGAGCCGGGCCGGCGCGAGCGATGTGCCCCACGATGGCAGGTAGAACCAGCGATCGAGCGGTTGCTTGAGACTGGCCGCCATCGGCGCGTCCGACGAACGCACCGCCCGGTCCGGCGGATCGACCCAGTGGCGCTCGGGCGCGAACGGATAGAGCGGCAGCGCGATTCGGCGCCGATGCTGGCCGTCGAAGTAGCGCGTCCAGTCGACGTCGACACCGGCCATCCACAACTGCCCGAGCGCGTGCGACACGCGGGCGCGCTCCGAGTGGCGCGTCGGGACCGTGTCGCGATCTGGCCACGGCGCCAGCGACGACACGACGACCTGTGAGCGGCTGGCCGACGGTTGCCGGCGCACGATCCTGGCGAGCGTCGTGCCGGCGCCGACTTCCAGGAACACGCGGCGCGGATCCGTGAGGAGTTCGCGCATGCCGTCTGCAAACCGCACCGCCTGCCGCGCGTGCGTCGCCCAGTACTCCGGCTTCGTCACCAGGTCGGCGTCGGCCCAGGTGCCACTGACGTTGGAGATGAACGGCGTCATTGGACGGTTGAAGGTGCAGCCGGCAAGGACTGCGGCGAACGGCGCCATGACGCCGTCCATCATAGCCGAGTGGAAGGCGTGCGAGGTCTTCAGCTTCCGATGGGCAACGTCGTCACCCAGCTGCGCCGCGAAGGCGTCGATCGCCACCTCTGCACCGGCCACGACACACGCGTCTGGCGCATTGATCGCGGCGATCGAGAGCCCGGCCGGCAGCCGCCGCTGGAGTTGCCCGAGCGGCATCGACACGGCGAGCATGGCGCCGCGTGGCTGCTGCCACATCACCTTGCCTCGCACCGCAACCAGCGTGCAGGCCGTCGGCAGGTCGAAGACACCGGCCAGGCATGCCGCCACGTACTCGCCGATGCTGTGTCCAATCATCGCGGCTGGCTTGATGCCCCAGGACATCCACAGCTGTGCGAGCGCGTACTGCGTCGCAAACAGTGCCGGTTGAGTCAGCCAGGTCTCGCTGAGCTGCTCTGCCGTCCGGCTGCCACTGCCAGCCTCGAGAGCCACATTCAGGTCAACGCCCACCAAGGGCGTCAGGAGTTCCGCACACTGATTAAATGTGTCGCGGAAGACGGCCTCATCACGGTGAAGGCCGCTGCCCATGCCCGGCTCCTGGCTGCCCTGCCCAGGGAACATGAAGACGACGTCACCACCGGCCGGCAGCGCGGTGCCGCGCAGCACTCGCTTCGGATCTCGCAACGCCGCCTGCGCGTCGCGGGAACTGCTGCACACCACCGCGGCTCGATGAGGGAATCGCGCCCGGCCCGCTGCCTGCGTAAACGCGGCGTCGCCGATCTCGACATCCGGGTGGCCGGCGAAGAAGTCTGCGAGGCTGTCGACCAGGCGATCGCGCGCCGCCTCGGTTCGCGCCGAACACACGATCAGCGCCGCGTCACCCGATGTCGGGGAAGGCGGCGCCACCGGCGCTGACTCCAGAACGACGTGCGCGTTCGTGCCGCCGATGCCGAAGGAGCTGACACCCGCGCGGAGCGGTTGACCGCCCTCAGGCTGCCAGTCTCTCAATCGATCGTTGACGAAAAACGGGCTCGAACCGAAATCGATATCGCGGTTCGCCGTGGCGTAGTGAACCGTCGGCGGCAATTGCCGATGTTGCAGCGCCAGTGTCGTCTTGATCAGGCCGGCGATGCCGGCCGCGGTATCGAGGTGACCGATATTGGCTTTGACCGCACCCAACGCGCAGTACGGCGTCTGGTGGCCCGAGCCGAACGCGCGCGACAGCGCCGCCACTTCGGCGGGATCGCCCATCGGCGTACCGGTGCCGTGCGCCTCGACGTAGGTGATGCTGGCAGGCGCCACCCCGGCAGCCTGATGGGCCGCGGCAATCACCCGCGCCTGTCCATCGACACCGGGCGCGGTGAAACCGACCTTCAGCGATCCGTCGTTGTTGATCGCCGAGCCTTTGACCACGGCGTAGATCGTGTCGCGATCCTCAATCGCGCGGCTGAGCGACTTCAACAACACCACCCCAATGCCGCTGCCCCACGTCGTGCCGTTCGCCTTCGCGTCGAACGGCCGGCAGTGGCCGTCGGGCGACACGATCATGCCCTCGGAATACAGATATCCCGACCGCTGCGGCACCTTGAGCGCAACGCCGCCGGCGATCGCCAGATCGCTGTCGCCGTCGAGAATGCTCTGGCAGGCCATGTGCACCGCTACCAGCGACGAGGAGCACGCGGTCTGCACGTTGACCGCGGGACCGCGCAGGTTCAGCAGGTACGACGCGCGGCTCGCCAGGTAGTCGCGATCGTTGCCAAGCATCACCTGGTATACCGAATGCGGGCTCTCGGTATAGAGGTGTGGCAGCAGGTTGTAGATCAGGTAGCGATCGTGACTGCACGCCGCGAACACCCCGACGGCGTCCTCACCGGCTCCAGCGCCGTAGCCGGCATGCTCGAGCACGTGCCAGCAGCTCTCCAGAAACAGGCGGTGCTGCGGGTCCATGACGCGCGCTTCCGCGGGCGAGATGCCAAAGAACGCCGCGTCAAAGGCGGTGATGTCCGACAGCACGCCGTTGACGCGCACGTAGTTGGGATCGGACAGCAACTCGGGCTCGATGCCCGCCTCGATCAGCTCTTCATCGGAGAAGCACGACAGCGTCTCGCGGCCTTCGCAAAGGTTCTTCCAGAACGTCTCGAGGTCATCGGCGCCTGGAAAGCGGCCCGCCAGTCCGACGATGGCGATATCGCGCCGCTGATCAGCATCCGGTCCGGGACCGCGACGCGGGGCGACGGCCACATCGGCCGGCATCACGCGCGCAGCGAGCGTTCGCACGGTGGGGTACTGGAACAACTCCACCAGCGACACCGGCGCGGCCATCGTCGATCGCAGCCGTGCATGCACGCGCGTCAGCAGCAGTGAATGACCGCCAAGGTCGAAGAAATTGTCGTCGATGCCGACCCGATCGATTTCGAGCGTAGTCTTCCAGATGTCGGCGATCTGTTGTTCAGTCGGGTTGCGCGGCGCCTGGAACACCGCTCGCAGTGCCGGGCGGGTGCGATCGGGCGCCGGTAACGCGTGGCGATCGATCTTCCCGTTCGGCGTGAGCGGCAGTGCGTCCAGCATCACGATCACTGGCGGAACCATGAACTCCGGCAGTCGCAGCTTCAGGAAGGGGCGCAGCTGCTCGGCGTTCAGCGGGCCCGCGCCCTTGACGACGTAAGCGACGAGTTGGCGCTCGCCGACGCCATCCGGTCTGGCAACGACGACCGCCTGGCGAACTTCGTCGTGCATCGACAGCGCCCACTCGATCTCGCCAAGCTCGACGCGGAAGCCGCGAATTTTGACCTGGTTGTCGACGCGGCCCAAGAACTCGATCATTCCGGTTGACAGGCGCCTGACCAAGTCTCCGGTACGATACACACGCGCACCGGGCGCGGATGAAAACGGATCGGGCCGATAGCGGTCGGCCGTCAAGTCGGGCCGGTTCAGGTATCCGCGGGCGAGGCCGTCACCGCCGATGTACAACTCGCCCGGCACACCGACCGGCTGCGGGGACAGGTTGGCGTCGAGCACGTAGAGCTGCGTGTTGTCGATGGGCGGACCGATTGGGTCGTCGCCGTCCCGCGGCGTATCCGCGATGCGGCCGACCTTGCGGGCCGCCGACCAGATGGTGGTCTCGGTGGGCCCGTACAGGTTCCATACCTCGAGGCCCGTCGCGACCAACCGCTCCGCCAGCGCGTTCGGAAGCGCCTCGCCACCCGATGCGATGCGCAGTCGCCCAGCCGGACTCCAGCCGGAGTCGATCAACATTCGCCACGTCGCCGGCGTGGCCTGTACGAAGCTCGCCCCGTGCTCGGTGATCGCCGCGCCCAGGCGCTGCGGATCCATTGCGGTCTCGCGGTCGGCAATCACCACGGTGCCGCCGACCATCAGCGGCAGGTAGAGTTCGAGCCCAGCGATATCAAATGAAATGGTCGTAACCGCCAACAGCGTGTCGCGACTGCTGAGGCCCGGCTCCCGCCGCATCGAGTTCAGGAAGTTCACGAGCGGTCGGTGCGCGACCTGCACACCCTTCGGCGTACCGGTCGAGCCTGACGTGTAGATCACGTACGCCAGGCCGTCCGGCACCGGGCCGTCGGGCAACGGCGCTGTCGACAACCGATCGAGGTCGTCGCTGAGGCGATCGAGGCACACCGGACGGGCGTCGGACTTCGGCAGTTCGGAGAGGATCGCGGTGTGCGTGACGATCACCGCCGGCTGCGCATCCGCGAACATCCCGGCGATACGTGATTTCGGATACGACGGCTCGATCGGTACGTAGGCGCCGCCGGCCTTCAGAATCGCCAGCAATCCGACGATCAGGTCGGGTGAGCGGTCGACGGCGATTGCCACCAGTGATTCCCTCGCCACGCTGAGCGAGCGCAAATACCGCGCGAGCTGGTTGGAGCGCGCCGAGAGCTGCGCATAGGTGAGCCGCCGGCCGGCCGCAATGACGGCGACCTGCTCCGGCGTCGCAATCGCCTGTTGATCGATCAACTCCGGCAGTGTCTTCGCAGCCGGGTATTCGCGCTCGGTCCTGTTCCAGCCGTGCACGACCTGCTCGTGCTCCGGGGCACTCATCAGCCGCAGGTGCGACACGCGCGCGTCCGGCCTCTCCACGAGCTCCGCGAGCACGGTACGGAAATGACTGGCCATTCGCTCAATGGTCACGGCGTCGAACAGGTCGGGATTGAATGACAGTGTGCCCGTCAGTCGATCGGCGGACGGCTCAATCGAAAACCCAAGGTCAGTTTTCGATGACACCGCCTCCTGTTGCAGCGGCACGAACTCGACGCCCCCCATGCTCATGCCGGCAGCGGCGTCCTCCTGGATATCGAATGTCACCTGGAACAGCGGCGCACGGCTCAAGTCGCGGGGTGGCTTGACGGCGTCAATCACCTGCTCAAACGGCACTTCCTGGCGCTCGTACGCCCCGAGGCAGACCTCTCGGACCCTGGACAACAGTTCACGAACGCTCGGATCGCCCGCTACGCTGACGCGCAAGGCGAGCGTGTTCACGAACAGACCAATCAGCGGTTCGGTCTCGGGTCGGCGGTTCGCGACCGACGTGCCCACCACTACGTCGTCCTGTCCGCTATGGCGCGCCAGCAGAATGACGATGCCGGCCAGCAGGCCCATGAACATCGTCACGTCGTGTTCGGCACACCGCTCCCGCAACCGTCGGGGCAGGTCGCCCTCGATCGCGAACGACACACTGGCGCCTCGGTAGGTCTGGATGGCTGGACGGGGCCGATCGACCGGCAGGTTGGTCGCCGCCGGGGCGCCGCGCAGGGCGGTCTTCCAATACTCGAGCTGCGCCGGCAGCGCGCTCTCGGCGGCACCGCTCCGCTGCCAGTTCGCGTAGTCGCCGTACTGAATGGGCAACTCGGCCAGGGGCGACGCCTGGCCTCCGACGAACGCCTCGTAGAGGGCTGCCAACTCGCGGAACAAGATGCCCAGGGACCAGCCATCCGACACGATGTGGTGCATCGTCACCAGCAACAAGTGGCTGCTGGTGCCGGCCTCGCGGTAGAGCGCGACGCGAATCAGCGGATCGGTCGCGAGATCGAAGCGGCGCGCCGCCGCCGCACGCATCACGTCGCGAGCACTCTGATCGGCGGGCAGGGCGTCACGGTAGACACACCCGCTGTTGGTTGGCGGACGCGTGACCAGAACGGCATCGTCACCATCGACCACGACGTTGCCGCGCAGCACGGCGTGGCGGCGCACGATCTCATCGAACGCCCGCTCGAGGGCGTGACGATCGAGTGGCCCGTTGAGGCGGATCGCCATCGGCATGTTGAACGCCGGTGAGGAGCCATCCAGCTGATCGAGGAACCAGAAACGCTGCTGCCAGACCGACAGGCGCTGCGGCCCGGCCGGGGCGCGGCCAATCAGCCAGCTCCCCTGCGCCTGCGACGCGCGTTCGCCCGCGCGGTGCAGGTATTCGATGATCTGCGGCTTGCGCGCCTGCAATTCCGCGGTCAACGCCGGCGTCAGCGCGCCCTTCGGTGCGCGCAGCTTCAGCTGATCGCCAGCCAGCGCAATCGACACATCGAGACCGCGCAGCTCCGACAGCAGCGCGTCAAGCGATCTCACAGTGTGACCTCCTCGACATCCTGCTGATCGTCCTCGATCCGTCGCGCCGCCTGCCCGGTCGCCCACAGCGTGTTGTCGACGTACTCCGACAGCTGGCGAATCGTCGGCTGGCGGAACAGCAGCGGCACGGGCACCGACACGTTGAGCGACGCGCGAATGCGGCCCACCACCTTGGCCGCGAGCAGTGAATGCCCGCCCAGCTCAAAAAAGTCGTCGTCGATGCCGACGGTATGGATCGTCAGGACTTCGACCCAGATGGCAGCGAGCGCGCGCTCGGTATCTGTATGCGGCTCAACGCGCGCCTGACGGCCGGAATCATCCGGCGCCGGCAGCGCCCGCCGATTCACCTTGCCGTTCAGGGTCAAGGGCATCTCGGCAAGCACCATCACCCTGGTTGGCACCATGTAGTGCGGCAGGCTGCGGCCAAGCGTCTCGCGCAGGGCATCCAGGTCGAGTGCGGCGCCGCTGTTCGGAACCAGGTACGCCACCAGTTCCGCCTCGCCATTCCCCGCACGATGCGCGATCACCACGGACTGCTGTACTTCAGGCTGGCGATCGATCGCCGCCTCGATTTCACCCAGCTCGATGCGGAACCCTCGCACCTTCACCTGCGAGTCGAGCCTGCCCAGGAACACGACGCTGCCATCCGGGCGACGACGCGCCAGGTCGCCGGTGCGATAGAGGCGATCCCCAGGATCGCCGCCGAATGGATCAGGCACGAATCGATCCGCCGTGAGATCACCACGCGACGCGTAGCCAATCGCCACGCCCTCGCCGCCAATCAACAGCTCACCTGGCACGCCTGCGGGCACCACGCGGAAGCCGCGATCGACAATGTGGAAGCGGGTATTGTGAATCGGACGGCCGATCGGCTCGGTCGGCTCCGCCGAGCCGTCACCGATGACGCGATGCACGGAGGACCAGATCGTCGTCTCGGTGGGCCCGTAGACGTTCCACAACTCAATGCCGGTGGCGAGCAGACGGGTGGACAACTCTCTGGGCAACGCTTCGCCACCGCACAACGCGCGCGTCAACGGCGCCCCCGCCCAACCGGCCTCGAGCAACAGCCGCCACGTGATCGGCGTCGCCTGCATCACCGTCGCGCCGGTGCGGTGCATGTCAGCGAGCAACGCTGCACCATCACGGGCCGCATCTCGATCGGCGATCGCGACGGTCGCGCCGGTGACCAGCGGCAGGAACAGTTCAAGCGCCGCGATATCGAAGGAGATCGTGGTCACGGCGAGCAGCACATCCCGCTCGGTGAGACCTGGTTGCTGCTGCATTGAGCGCAGCAGGTTGACCAGCGCCCGGCCTGGGACCACGACGCCCTTGGGCACGCCGGTCGATCCCGAGGTGTAGATCACATAGGCCGCGCTGGCTGGGTGTGACGGCAAGTGGAGGTTGTCCACACTGCAGGCGGACTCTTCCCCGTCATCGATGCACATCACCTGAGCGCCCGAGGCGGGCACCGTGGCACGCAGCGCCTGCTGTGTGAGGACCACGGTGGCCTGCGAGTCCAGCAGCATGTGACTGAGGCGGTCGGCTGGAAAGGACGGATCCATCGGCACGTATGACGCCGATGCCTTGTTGACCGCCAGCAGTCCGACGAGCAGGTCGAGCGAGCGCTCGACCAGCACGCCCACGCGGCTGCCCGGACGAACGCCGGTGGCCCGGAGCCGGCGAGCCACCTGGTTGGCGCGTGCGTTCAGGGCCGCATAGGTGATGCGCGTGTGGCCGGCGATGGCGGCAACCCGTGACGGTACCCGCGCCGCCTGCTCTTCAAACAGGGACGCCAGCGTGAGGGCATCAGCGGTGACGAGCGTCGGAGCCTGGCGACCCTCGTGTAACAACCGGGAGGTCTCGTGGACCTCCATCATGGGCCAGTGACCCACTGATTGGTCCAGGTGGTCGGCGACCGTTTCCAGCAACCGGCCGAGGTGGCCGAGCATCCGCTCGATGTCGGCGCCGGCAAATCGCGAATCGTCGTAGGCGACGCGCAGCGGCAGCTGATCAGCCGGCGCCGTCATCAGCGTGATCGGCAGGTTGGTCTGCTCGAAGACCTCGAACCCGCTCGCCGTAAACGGGCCGCCCGACGGCGCCGCCGCATCGTCCATCGGATAGTTCTCGAACACCACGATGCTCTCAAACAGCGGCTCAGGCGCCGGCACGTCGCTGCAGCGCTGGATCTCAACGAGCGGCAGGTGCGCGAACGGATCGCGCTCCACCTGGGCCGCCTGCAGCCGGGCCAGTAGCGCCGACACGGTCTCGCCGTCATCGACGGCGACTCGCACCGGCAGCGTGTTGATGAACAGCCCGATCATCGAATCGACCGCGGCCATCTCCGGCGGACGGCCGGCCACCGTGGCGCCAAACACCACCTCGTTCGATCCCGAATAGCGGCTCAACAACACCGACCACGCCGCCTGAACGACGATGCTCAGGGTGACGTGGCGGGACTGCGCAAGATGCTGCAGCGATCGAGTCGCTGCCTCGGACAGCGTGTGTGACGCCGCCACGAACCGGCGTGCCTGATCGGCTGGTCCGGCACCGCGATCGATGCCGAGACGAGTCGGGCTGCTGAAGCCGGCCAGCGCCCGCTGCCAGTACGCCGCCGCCGCGGCGTGATCCTGATTCGCCAGCCACTGGATGTAGTCACGGAACGGCCGCGTCGCAGGCAACGTCACCGGCCGCTGCGATAGCAGCGCCTCGTAGACCGACATTGCCTCGTTGAGCAGGAGCGGCAGGCACCAGCCATCCGTGAGGAGGTGATGGTGACTCCACACAAACTGCGCGCGCGAGCCATCGAGCTGCACCCAGGCGCAACGCATCAGCGGCGGCGCGTCGATGACGAAGCCTCGCTCGCGATCCGAGCGCAGCAGGTCCGTCAGGCGGGCCGGGCGCTCGGCGTCAGGCACGCCGCGCCAATCGAGCACTTGCCACGGCAGCTCGACGCGATCGAGCACGACCTGCAGGGGCTCGACACCATGGCCGGCGAGAAACGCCGTGCGCAGCGCCGGATGGCGATCGATGACCTGCTGCCAGGCACGCTGGAACAGCTCAGGGCGCACGTCGCCGTCCAGCACGCACGTCAGTTGAATGATGTCGACGCCGGAGTGTTCCTCGAACAAGGAGTGGAACACCATGCCCTGCTGCATCGGCGCCAGCGGATACGCATCTTCGACGTGGCGACCCCAGCGCTCAAACAGCGTCGCCAGCGTGGCCTCTGACGGCGCGGCCAGCCGGAAGTCCGACGCAGTGTAGCCACCGCTCGCGCCGTCCCGACAATGCTCAACCAGCGCCTCGAGCTCCCGAACGAAGTTGTCTGCGACGGCCTGGACCGTGGCCCGATCGTGCAGGTTGCGGCTGTAGGTCCACTGGAACTCCAGCTCGGCGCCATTGAGGATGCCGTTGATGTCGATCAGGTATCGCCGCCGGCCGGCGGAACTGTGCGCCGCGCCAGACGACTCCTCTGCCTGTCCGCTGAACACCTTGCTCCGACCGTCACCATCGAAGCGACCAAGGTAGTTGAAGCTGATTTCGGCTGCCGGCGCCTGCGTCAAGCCAGCATCAGCCATGTAGGTGAGCAGTCCGAATCGAAGTCCCTTGTCCGGCACGGACCGCAATTGCTCCTTCACGCGTGCGAGTGTGGCACCAGGCCCTTCTCCTCGCACTCGTGACAACACCACCGGATAGAAGGACGTGAAGACCCCCACCGTCCGGGACAGATCCACCTCGTCAAACAACTCCTCGCGACCGTGGCCTTCGAGGACGATGCGAATGGCGTCGTCGTTGGTCCACGACGCGATGGCGCGGGTCAATGCCGTCAGCAGCGCGTCGTTGATCTGCGTGCGGTAGGCAGCGGGCACCGCGGTCAGCAGCGCCTGCGTCGTCCCCGGCGACACGCGTACCGTGACGTGTTCGGCCGAGACGCCCGTATTGTGACCATCGTCTCCTTGCCGATCTCGCGGGAGCGGCATCACCGGCACACGGGCCGCCTCACCCCAGTAACGCGCCTCTGCGGTGACGATCGCCGACGAGGCATGGTCCTGCAGTCGTTCGGCCCAGTGCTTGAACGAAGTCGTCTTCGCCGGCAGCGTCACTGCCTGCCCCGCCTGCAATTGAGCGTAGGCCTGCGCGAAGTCCTCGATGAGGATGCGCCAGGAGACGCCGTCGACGGCGAGGTGGTGAATCACGATCAGCAGGCGATCGGGTTCGCCGTGACCGAGCCGATACAAGACCGCTCGGACAATCGGGCCGTGGCCGAGATGCAGGCTCCGCTGGCGCCGCTCCGCGTCGGCGGTGACAGCGGCCCGCGCATCCGCGACCGGCAGATGAGAGACATCGCGGACCACGAACGGCGTATCGAAGGTGCCGCCGTCGATGCGCAGGGCCGGAGGATTGACGGTCAGGTCGAATCTCGATCGCAGCGCATCATGGTGCAACAGGAGGTGCTGCACCGCCGATTCCGCTGGCTTCGACAGCAGCGGTGACGCCGCCAGCAACAGCACCGCCTGGTTGGCATGATGCGGCTCGGGCGACTTGCCCGCGAAGAACCAATGCTGAATCGGCGTCAGCGGCAGCGATCCGGTGACCAGCCCCTGCTCGGCGTGAATCGTGCGTCGCTCCGGCGCCACGCGAGACAACTCGCCGATCGTCTGCCATTCAAACAGCTGGCGAACCGTCAGGCCCAGGCCGGCGCGGTTCGCGCGGCTGATGATCTGGATGCTGAGGATCGAATCGCCGCCCAGTTCAAAGAAGTTGTCATGAACGCCGACGCGATCGACGCCGAGCACCTCTTGCCAGATGTCTGCGAGCAGCTGTTCGGTCGGCGTTCGCGGCGCGGTGTAGCCGCCGGTCGCAGCGCGCGCATCAACCGTCGGCAACGCGCGCCGATCGACCTTGCCGTGCTGATTCAACGGCAGTTCGTCGAGGAACACACACGCCGACGGCACCATGTACGCCGGCAGGCACGTCTTGAGATACGTCTGCAGATCGGCGCCGCCGATCGCCCGGTCTCCGGCGCGGACGCAATACGCCACTAGACGCCTGCTGCCGCCGGCTGCGTCCCCATGGGCCACGACCGCCGCCGCCCGAATGCCCGCGTGGGCGGTCAGGGCCGACTCGATGTCGCCCAGCTCGACGCGGAAACCGCGAATCTTGACCTGGTTGTCGGCGCGACCGATGAACTCGAGAGCGCCATCGGCGCGCCGCTTGACCAGGTCGCCGGTGCGATACAACCGGCTGCCCGGCTCCGACGCGAACGGATCCGGCAGGAACCGTTCCGCTGTCAGATCGGGGTGGCCGAAGTAGCCGCGAGCCACCTGACCGCCGCCGACGCACAACTCACCCACGACGCCGGCCGGCACTTGCTGCAGATTCCGATCAAGCACATAGGCCCGGCAGCCCGGAGCTGCGTGACCAATGTCGGGTGCATGCTCGGCGCCGGGCTCGACCGACGACACGGTGATCCAGACCGTCGCTTCGGTCGGGCCGTATTCGTTGTAGAGCGACGCCTGCGGAATCAATTCGGCGTGGCGGGCGACCAGCGCCTGGCTGAGCGCCTCGCCGCCAACCGCCACGGTTCGCAAGGTCGAGAGCTGCCCGGCGGTCGCCAGGTCGAGCATCGATCCATAGAGTGCCGGCCCGGTCATCACGTGCGAACAGCCGGTCTCTTCGAGCCGTCGCACCAGCTCCAGCGGCTCCATCGCGTCGTCGGGTCCGACCACCAGGCAGGCACCCTGGCAGAGCGCCCAGAAGATGGCGCCGTTGCCGGCGTCGAAGGCAAACGACAGCGGCGAGAACAACGCCGTCATCGGCTCCGTGTAGTAGGCCTGACGCGCCGCGATGGCACGCACCAGGTTGGCGTGCGACACGGTCACGCCCTTCGGACGACCGCTCGAGCCAGAGGTGTAGATAATGTATGCGAGGTTGCTGGCGTGGACGACGGCTGACGCCGCGGGCACCTCGGACACGTCGTCAACCAACAGCCGCGGCGTCGAGACCGGCGGGAGATGCGCAGCGACATCGCGGCTCGTGACCACCACCGCCATGCCCGTCTCTTCGGTCATGTGGCGAAGACGATCGGCGGGCGCGCCGACGTCCAGCGGCACATAGCATCCCCCCGCCTTCAACACGCCGAGCATTGCGGCAACGGCATCAATACCGCGATGCAGGAAGATGCCCACCGTGACATCCGGACCGACGCCCTTCGCGCGCAACGCCGACGCCAGGCCGGCAGCCCGATCGTTCAGTGCTGCGTAGGTGATGGTGTCACGGCCGGCCCGAACCGCCAGCGCGCCAGGGGTGTTCGCCGCCTGCACCTCGAACATCCGCGTGACGGTCGGTTCCGCGGGCGCGACTGACGTAATCGCGTCGGACTCGGTCCGATCCACGACCTGAACGTCACGCAGGCGGCGCGTGGGCCCGGCCGCCATTGACGACAGCACGTCCCCGAAATGGCCGGCCAGCCGATCAATCGTTGAGTCGTCGAACAGGTCGGTGTCGTACTCGAACAGGCACGCCAGACCAGCGTTGGTGCGTTCGAGCGACAGGGTGATGTCGAACTTGGCGGCCACGGCCGTTGGATCAACGTTGGAGATTCGCAGATCCGTCTGCTGCAGATCCGGCGCCGGGGCATTCTGCAGCACCAGCATGACCTGGAAGATCGGCGCGTGGCCGAGGTTCCGTTCGGGCCGGAGTTCCTCGACCAGTTGCTCGAATGGCACATCCTGGTGGCCGTAGGCCGCCAGCGCCGTGTTGCGCACTCGTCCCAGCAGCTCCCGGACCGTCGGCTCTCCCGACAGATCGACACGGAACGGCAGCGTGTTGACGAAGAACCCCAGCAGTGGCTCAAGTTCGGGCCGCACGCGGTTTGCCATCGGCGAGCCGATCACGATATCGGTGGCGCCGGTGTAGCGATGCAACAGGATCGCGAATCCGGCCAGCGCCGTCATGAACAGCGTGGCGTCCGCCTGTCTGCCGAGCGCCTCCAGTTGCCCCACGAGCGCCGGCTCGAGGTGGAACGCTTTCAGGCGACCACGATGACGCTGCAACTTCGGCCGCGGCCGGTCGGTGGGCAGTTCGAGCAGGGCCGGCGCACCGGCGAGTTCGCGGCGCCAGAACTCCCGCTGCGCGCCGATCACCGCATCGCCAAGCCAGGACCGCTGCCAGGCCGCATAGTCCGCGTATTGAATCGGCAGTGCCGGCAGCGGCGATGCGGAACCCCGCTCCGCGGCTGCATACCGCGTCGACAGCTCGTGAATCAGCACGCCCATCGACCATTCGTCAGCAATGATGTGGTGCACCGACAGCAGCAAGTGGTGAACCGTGGCGCTCTGCCGGATCAGCACCGCGCGCATCAACCGATCGCTCGCCAGATTGAACGGCCGCGCGACCTCGGCCGCCATCAGTCGTTCAATCTCAGCCTGCTGCGTGCCCCCCGTCGCCTGAGCGGAGGCGGGCTGGCTGCGCAGGTCGAGATGCTCGACGTTGACGTGCTCGATCGCGAATCCTGTACCGGGCGTGACCATGACGACCGGGTGGCCGTCCTGCTCGACAAAGTTGGTCCGCAGCACTTCATGGCGTTCGACCACCGCCTGAAACGCGCGCTCGAGCGCGCTCACGCTCAGCGGTCCGTCGAATCGAACGGCGCCGAACAGGTTGTAGCTGGTGGAGGCGCCTTCAAGCTGGTCGAGGAACCAGAGACGCTGCTGCGCGAACGATAGCGGCAACGCGTTGACCGCTGCGCGGTCGATCGCCAGGATCGGCGGCAGGACCGGGCGCTGCGACGAGCGGTCGGACACCAACCGGACAGCAAGGTCTCCCAGGCGCGGCGCGTCGAACAACACCTGAATCGGCAGCTCAACACCGCACGTCTCGCGCACGCGCGAGATCATCTGCATGGCCAGCAGCGAGTGGCCACCGAGCTCGAAGAAGTTGTCACCGACGCCGACCCTCGGCACATCGAGGATGTCGATCCAGATTGCCGCCAGCTGCCGCTCGATCTCCGTCGCCGGCGCCACATACGACGCATCGTCCGTGACGCGATCCGGCGCGGGCAGCGCGTGCCGGTTGAGCTTGCCATTCGGTGTCAGCGGGAACCGGTCGAGGCACAGGATCGCGGATGGCTGCATGTACGACGGCAGTCGCGATGCCAGCAGTTGGCGAACCTCGGCCATGACCATTCGGTCGCCGGCATTGCGAACCGGGTCGTTGGTGAGCCCGGTGAGCGGGCCTGCTGCCGGCTGGCCGCTCACCACCGCGGCATGCACTTCGGACGCGGTCCTCGAATCTCCGCGATGGAACAACGCATCGATGCGGCGGCCAGGCTCAGACGCCGACCAGCGGACCGACACTGAGTACCCCAGTGACTCCCCAATCTGCCAGATCTCTTCGGGGTCGATGCCGGTCGATTCGAGTCTCGCTCGAACGTCCGAGACGGTCCCGCCCGACGTCCGCTCACCGAGCCACTGGAGCACCGCTGCGTCCCCGGCCAGCCTCCGGTTCAGCACGCCCTCGATCAGCATCGTGTTCGCCTGATGACCAGCCAGGATGGCGTGCACGGCGTCCCGATCGAGGCCGGCCACAGCGCCATCAATCCGCGTAATCTGCGAGGCCGTAAGCGCGGACGCGGGCGATGCCAGGTGCAGCACCACGTCGTAACGGAACCGGCTCATCTCGGTGGCAGCCGAGTGGCGCTTCACCAGCAGTTCGACGCGCGACAGCCGCGGCAACTGCCCGCCAAGCGCCGAAAAGAACTCCGGCGCAATCAGCAACTCCTCTTCCCGGTCAGCGGTCGCTGCGACACGACGACCCAGTTCCTCTCTCGAGCAGTCGTCAGCCGCCTTGAAGAACTCTACCGACGCACGGAACAACCGCGCCAGCGGGAGCGACCGGACGTCGCCGAGGACAATCGCGCCACCATCCTTGACCGCCGCCGCCGCCGTCTTCAGCACGCCGAGGAGGTAGTCCGCGCTCGGGAAGTACTGAATCACCGAATTCAAGACGACGGCGTCGTAGCCATGGCGGTCGGCGGGATCGAATGCGTCCGCCTGCGCCCTGCGTAGCGTGACGTTGGTGAGGCCGCGCCGCTCGACCGAGGCGCGCAGTCGCGCAACCACCGACTCGGACATGTCGATGCCAGTGAACGCTTCGACGTGCGGCGCCACATGATGCAGCACCATGCCGGTGCCGCAGCCAATCTCCATCACGCGCTTCGGTGACAGCGCCAGGATGCGCGCAACCGTCTCGTCCAGCCAGGCGCGCATGTCCGGCGCCGGGATCAACTGGCCGGTATAGCTGCTGAACCAACCGGAGGTATCGAACGTCGCGTCCCGGTCCTCGCCAGCCCGCCCGTAAATGTCGTTCCAGACGGTGCGCCATTTGTCCACCTGGCCATCGACCAGGGTGTCGGTGGCCGTGCTCGCCGTGACCGCCGAATCGCGTTCGAGATACGCGACCAGCTGCGGCTGGCCAGGCTGGTCCTGGCGGCACAACACCACGGAGTGGCGCACGGCGGGGTGCTGGTCGATCACCGCTTCAATTTCGCCAAGCTCAATGCGGAAACCACGCAGCTTGATCTGGTGATCGACGCGACCGATGAACTCGATGGTGCCGTCCTGGCGATACCTGCACAGGTCCCCGGTCCGATACATCCGCGATCCGGGGGCGCCGAACGGATTCGGCACGAACACCGCGGCGGTCAGATCCGGCCGGCCGAAGTAACCGCGCGCCAGGCCGTCGCCGGCGATGCAGAGTTCGCCGGGCACACCGACGGGCACCGGTTGCACGTGGGCATCGACGATGAAGATCTGGGTGTTGGCGATGGGATGCCCGATGGGTTCCTTCGCCTCAACGGCTGTGGCAGTACCCGCGTGTTCGACGCGTGAGACGGCAGACCAGATGGCCGTCTCGGTTGGGCCGTAGAGATTCCACAACTCCACGCCCTTCGCCAGGAGTCGCGCCGACAAATCGGTCGACAGCGCCTCGCCGCCGCAGAAGGCGCGCTCGAGCGGCGTGCCCTGCCAGTCGGTAGCGAGCAGCATCTGCCACGTCGCCGGCGTCGCCTGCATCACGTTCGCGCCGGACGCCCGCATCGCGTCGAACAGCTTGACGCCGTCGACAGCGGTGTCCTGCGGCACGATCACCACGCGCGCGCCGACCAGCAGCGGCAGGTACAGCTCGAGCGCGGAGATGTCGAACGAGATCGTCGTGACCGCCAGCAGGACATCGTCTCGATCGAGCCCGGGCTCCCGCCGCATCGACTCCAGGAAATTGACCAGCGCGCCGTGCGAAATCTGAACGCCCTTCGGCGTCCCCGTCGAGCCGGACGTATACAGCACGTAGGCCAGCTGATCAGGTCGAACGGCGTGGTTTGCCGGCGCCGGAGCCGCCGCGATCGTCTCCCAGTCGCGATCGAGCAGTACCCGAATCGCCGGACCATCGGGCAACAATGACGCCGTCTCGCTGGTTGCCAGGATCACCCGGAGGCGCGAGTTGTCGGCCATCACCGCCAGGCGTTCGGTTGGAAACGCCGGATCCAACGGCACGTACGCACCACCAGATTTCAGAATGCCGAGCAGGCCGACGACCGTATCGAAGCCGCGTGGGACGCACACCCCCACGGGCGTCTCCGCACCGACGCCGATCGACTGCAGGAATCCGGCCACCTGACTGGCGCGCCGGCTGAGCGTCGCGTAGTCGAGTGTCAGGTCGCCGCTCTGTAGCGCGATTCGAGCCGGCTCGCGAACCACCTGCTCTTCGAACAGCTGCACCACCGTCCTGTCGGCCACCGGCCGGGCGGTCGCATTCCAGTCTGTCAGAACCCGGTCGCGCTCCCCGTCAGTCAGCAGCGGCACGCGCGACAGCGGTGTGGCCGCATCGGCCGTCATGCCATCGAGCATCGCCTGGTAGTGCGCCACGACACGCTCGATGGTGGCGTGATCGAACAGGTCGGTATTGAACTCGAGCTCGCCCTCGATCATGCCGCCGCGCTCTCGCAGCTTGATCGTGAGATCGAACATCGAGCTGCCGGCGTCGACCGCGATCTCGTCCAGCGTAACGCCTGGCAGGCGCACGTCATCCAGCGGCGCACTCTGCAGGATGAACATCACCTGGAAGATCGGCGAGAAGCCGAGCTGCCGGGCAGGCTGCAGTTCTTCCACCAGGCGCTCGAACGGCACATCCTGATTGCCGAACGCGCCGAGCGCCGACCGTCTGACGCGCGCCATCAGGTCACTCGCGGACGGGTCGCCGGACAGGTCCATGCGCATCGCCAGGGTGTTCACGAAGAACCCGACCAGCGGCTCCAGTTCCTTGCGCACGCGATTCGCCACCGGCGTGCCGATCACGAAGTCATCCTGGCGGCTGTAGCGCCACATCACCGCCGCACACGCGGCGCAGAGCGTCATGAACAGCGATGCGTCGTGGCGTCGGCTCAGCGTCCTGATCGCATCCAGGCGCCGGCCATCGATCGTGAACTGATGGGTGTGACCCCTGAAGGTCTGCACCGCCGGGCGCGGCCGGTCGGTCGGCAGGGCCAGCAACGCCGGCGCGCCCGACAGGTGCTCGCGCCAGAACGCGATCTGCGGATCCAGCTGCGGTCCGGACAACCACTCACGCTGCCATCGGGCGAAGTCGCCGTACTGAATCGGCAATTCCGGCAGCGGACTGGGCTGCCCCGCCGCCATGGCGGTGTAGAGCGTGAGCAGCTCCTTGACGATCACGCCCAGCGACCACCCGTCCGAGACGATGTGATGCATGTTGACCAGCATCGCGTGATCGTGCGGATCGAACCGCAGGAGGGTGGTGCGCATCAAGCGATCGTTCGCCAGGTCGAACGGCCGCCGTGCATCCTCGCTGGAACGCCGGGCAATCTCGACATCCCGTCCGGCCTGGTCCAGCCCGGGCAACTCGACCACCGTGCAGTGCCCATCCACGCCATCCCGCACGTGAGCGACGGGTCTGCCGTCGGCCGTTCGGACGTTGGTGCGAAGTACTTCGTGCCGGCGAATGATCTCGGACAGCGCGCGCTCGAGGATGCCAACGTCCAGCAGTCCGCGCATGCGAAACGCCGTCGGCATGTTGTAGGTGGCGCTCGGCCCCTCGAGGTGATCGAGGAACCACAGGCGCTGCTGCGCAAACGACAGCCCTGGCGCAGCTCCAGCGGGACGACGAGGAATCGTCGTCTCGGCCGGCTTCGCCTGCTCCAGCATTCTCTGCAAGAGGGCGCGCTTCGCCGGAGACAGCGACGCCAGTCTGCTGGAGAGATCGTCCATTGGTTACGAGTGCCCTGCCTTGAGCCCGGTCGCAGGATCGCGATGCTCCGCCAACTGTGCTGCCGCCTCCTCGTCACTCATGTGCTCGAGCCGGTCGAGCAGCGCGGCCAGCGTCGCCTGATCGTCGATCACCGCCAGCCTCGCCCACTCCGCGGCGAGATCGGCGATGGTCTGGTGCTGGAACAGCGCATTCAGCTCCAGCGTGGCGCCGAAGTCCTGCTTCAGGCGCGTGAGCATCTGCGTCGCGATCAGCGAATGGCCGCCGAGATCGAAGAAGTTGTCGTGGATGCCGATCGAGTTGACGCCGAGCAACTCCTGCCAGATTCCGGCGAGCTTCGACTCGCGATCGTTCCTCGGAGCGGCATATTCGCTGTCGAGGTCGGGACGCGCGTATCCCACCAGGGCCGGCTCGGCCACGGGCGCGACCGCCAATGCCGGCGGCGACGCGCCGTCCGGCGCGTGCGCCGCACTGCGCGGCTCGATCCAGTAGCGTTGGCGCTGGAACGGATACACCGGCAGCGAGACACGCCGGCGGCCCTGGCCCTCGTGGAACTGCTGCCAGTCGACCGTCACACCCGCCAGCCACAACTCACCCAAGGCGGCGACTGCCGCCTGTTGGTCGTCGCGCGACTCGCTCGCATGTGGCAGGCTGGTGATCGTCAGTGGCGAATCGACACCGAGCTGCCTGGCCAGCCCTGACAGCGCGCGGCCTGGACCTACTTCCAGCAGGGTGGGCTGCGTCTCGCGCAGCAGGTGCGTCAGGCCCGCCGAGAACCGGACGGCGTGACGCAGGTGATCGGCCCAATACTGCGGCCGCACCGCCTCGTCAGCCGTGATCCACGTGCCGGTTCGATTCGACACGAACCGAAGCCGTGGCGCGTTCAACCGCACCCGGCTGAGCGCATCCACGAACGGCGCCAGCATCGGCTCCATCATCGACGAGTGGAACGCATGCGAGGTGTGGAGGCGCTGGCACGAAATGTGGCGGCGGGTCAGCTCCTGCTCGAACGCATCTGCCGCGGTTGCGGGCCCTGACACAACACAGGTCGTGGGGCTATTCACGGCCGCAATCTCCATCGAGCCGCCCAGCAGCGGCTCGACCTCGTGCTCGGGCAGCAGCACCGCCAGCATCACGCCCGGCGACATGCTCTGCATCAGCCGTCCACGCGTCGCGACGATGTTCAAGGCGTCGGGCAGCGAGAACACGCCAGCGAGGCAGGCCGCCACGTACTCCCCGATGCTGTGGCCGATCATCGCCGTGGGCGTCACGCCCCATCGCATCCAGAGTTGCGCGAGCGCATACTCCACGGTGAACAGTGCCGGTTGCGCGATCGCCGTCTGCTGCAGATCGTGTACCGCGGTCTTCGCGGCATCCGGTTCGGCATAGATCAGCCGGCGCAGGTCAAGGCCGAGCACCGGCTTCAGTAATTCAGCACAGCGATCGATATCGCAGCGGAAGGACGCTTCACGGTCGTACAGCGCGCGCGTCATGCCCGGATGCTGACTGCCCTGCCCGGGGAACATGAAGGCCACCGCGGTCCCCGCCTCTTCCGCCAACGCGCTCCGCAGCCGCCTGGCGTCACCGAGCGCGGCCACTGCTTCGTCTGCGGTTCGCGCGGTCACGACCGCGCGGCGAGCGAACTGCCGCCTGCCGACCTGCAGCGTGTACGCCACATCGGCAAGATTCACGCCCGGGTTGTCCGTCAAGTGATTCGTGAGCTCGCTGACCGCATCCTGCAACGCCGCCGGCGTCTTGGCGGACAACACCAACAATTGATCCGGACGCGACGCGGCACTCGCCGGCCGCGCGGGCGCCTCTTCGATAATCGCGTGCGCGTTGGTACCGCCGACACCGAACGAACTCAGCCCGGCGCGCCGCGGATGATGGGCGCTTCGCGGCCAGTCCATCAGTTCGCCGACCACGTAGAACGGACTCTGCTCGATCTTCAGTTCCGGATTCGCTGACGTGAAGTGCAGGCTCGGCGCCATCTGGCCATGTTGCAGGCCCAGGACGACCTTCAATAAGCCGGCCAGGCCGGCGGCGGTGTCGGCGTGGCCGATATTGGACTTCACCGAGCCCAGGCCGCAGAAACCGGTGCGCGCCGTCTTCCGGCGATACGCCTGCGTCAGTCCCGCCACTTCGATCGGATCGCCAAGCGGGGTCGCCGTGCCATGCGCCTCAACGTAGGAAATCGTGTCAGGCTCGACGCCAGCCATTTCGAGCGCTTCTGAAATCACGTCCGCCTGGCCGTTGATGCTGGGGGCCGTATAGCCAACCTTGTGGCGTCCGTCGTTGTTGACCGCGGTCCCCTTGATCACCGCGTAGATCGAATCGCCGTCCGCCACCGCGTCATCGAGGCGCTTCAGCACCACCGCCGCCACGCCGCTGCCGTCGATCAGCCCGCTCTTGGTCGCATCGAACGGCCGGCACAGGCCGTCCGGCGAATAGGCGGCGCCCGCCTCGTAGATGTGCCCGACCTTCTGGGGAAAGTGCACGCTCACCGCACCGACGATCGACATGTCGGACTGCTGCGTCAGCAGGTGCTGACACGCGAAGTGGATCGCCACCAGCGACGAGGAACAGGCGGTACTGACGTTCAGGCTCGCGCCCGTGAGGTTCATGGCATAGGCAATGCGGGTCGCAACGAAATCCTTGTCGTTGCAGATCGACAGGTGGAAGCCGCCGACACGTTGCGCGAGGCCGGGGTGCGAACAAATGTTGAACGCCAGGTAGGTGTTCAAGCCGGTGCTCGTGAACGCCGCGATTCGGCCCGGGTATCTCTCCGAGTCGTAGCCCGCGTCCTCGAGAGCGTGCCACGCACACTCCATTAGCAGGCGATGCTGCGGATCCATCAACTCGGCTTCGCGCGGGGAGATGCCGAAGAAGGCCGCATCAAACAGGTCCGCATCGTCCAGCACACCCTTGGCGGCGATGAAGTCGGGGTGACGAATGACCTCGATCGGGAACAGGCCCGTCGCCATCAGCTCCTCTTCCGAGAAGTGACCAATCGCATCGACGCCGCCCTGCAGGTTGTGCCAGAACGCGCGCAGGTCGCGGGCGCCTGGAAAGCGCCCGGCCATGCCGATGATGGCAATGTCGTCGGTCGGTTCGTGCTGGCTCATCGTCTATACCTGCTGCGATGCTTCCCGCGCGCGGCGGTTGGCCTGCCGGCGCGCGGAGCTCTTCTGGCGCTGCGCGCGCTGCCGGATGTCGTCGCCGGCAGCCGGAGCAGCGGCCTCGCCGCCGCCAATGTGGGCGGCCAGCGCGCGAATGGTCGGGTACTGGAACAGATCGAGGACCCGGCACGTGCCGCCAGCCAGCGTCTCGATCTGCCTGAACGCGTCGAGCGCCAGCAGCGAGGTGCCGCCCAGGTCGAAGAAGTTGTCGTGCGCACCAACCTGATTCAGGTTCAGCACCTGCTTCCAGATGCCGGCGAGGGCATCCTCAATCGGACCACGAGGGGCCACGAACTCGGCGGCCTGCTCGGGGCGTTCACGATCCGGAGCGGGCAGCGCCGCACGGTCGATCTTGCCGTTGGTGGTCAACGGCATCGTGTCCACCCGAATGAACGCCGCCGGCACCATGTATTCCGGCAGCGTTCGGCGCAGGTCCTCGCGCAGTCTACTGATGGACAGCAGCGCGCTCTCCTCGGCGCGCAGGTAAGCCACCAGGCGCGGATTCGCGGGATCGTCGTTCCGCAACAGCACCGCAGCCTCGCGCACGCCCGGTTGCTGCAGCAGCACATGCTCGATTTCCGGCAGCTCGATGCGATAGCCGCGCAACTTGATCTGGCCGTCGATTCGGCCGAGATACTCGAGCTGTCCGTCTGCCCGGTAGCGTGCGCGATCGCCGGTCCTGTAGAGGCGATCGCCAGCGCGCCCGCGCCCGCCGCGCTCGGCGAACGGATCCGGCACGAATGCGGCGGCGGTCAGGTCCGCGCGGTTGAAATAGCCGCGCGCCACTCCTTCGCCGCCGATGTACAGTTCGCCGGCCACGCCGATTGGCGCCGGCTCGAGGTGATCGTCAAGCACATACAGTTGCGCACCGCCAATCGGACGGCCGATCGGAACGGTGTCGCCAGACAGCGCGCCGAACTCGAACGTGCAACAGCCAACCACGGCCTCGGTCGGTCCGTACTCATTGACGATGCGGACGGAGTCATGACGGGTCCAGTTGACGAGCGCCTGCGGCGCAATCGCCTCGCCACCGAGGACCACGCGGCGAACGGCGCCCGCGTGCGGACCATCCGGCAACAGCCGGTTGACCGCATCCAGATGCGCCGGCGTGATCTTGATGAAGCGGTACCCGGCCTTGCCGGTCAGCGCGTTGGCCAACGCCGGCAATTCCTCCCCTTCCGGCAACAACTCCGCACAGCCGCCGACGACCAGCGGCACGAACAGGCTCGTGATGGTGGCGTCGAAGCCGACTGAGCCGAGCACGGGCGTACCGCCATCGGCCTCGTACGCCTGTGCCGCCCACAACAGGTAGTTGGTGAGGCCGCGATGCGGCACCACCACACCCTTGGGCCGGCCCGTCGAGCCCGACGTGTAGATCACATAGGCCGGGCTCTCAAGGCTGATCGCGATTGGCAGGTTGTCCGTCGCCTCACGATCGAGCAGGTCGCGATCGCGATCGAGACAGCACACCGCGCCGGGCGGCGTCGGCAGCGACGCCAGCAGATCCTCGTGCGTCAACAGCATCGAGACGCCGGCGTCGCCGATGATGTGCTCGATCCGTCCGGCCGGATAAGAGGGATCGATCGGGACGTAGGCGGCCCCTGCCTTCATCGACCCGAGCAGCGCCACCAGCAGATCGGTGGAGCGCCGGAGGTAGACCGCGACACGCTGCTCGGGACCGACGCCCGATTGCCTCAGGAATCGCGCCAGCTGGTTGGCGCGCGCGTTCAGTTCGCGGAATGTCAGGCGGCGGCCAGCGGGTCCACGCTCGACCACCGCTACCGAATCAGGGCGCTGCTGCGCCAGCGACTCACACAGCTGGTGCGCGCACCGGTCAATCGTCTGCGCCGCGCCGGCGTTCCAGTCGACCAGCTGCGTCCGCATCGACCGCGCATCCAACAGCGGCAACGCGTGCACGTCGGTGTCCGGATGATCGACAACGCCCTGCAGCAACGTCTCGTAGTGCTGCAGGAACCGGTCGATCGTCGCCGCCTCGAAGAGATCCGTTCGGTAGTCGCACTCGAGGACGACGCCGGTCTCGTAGACGTTGGCCGTCAGCGTCAGGTCCATGCGCGCGAACGTGCCATGACGCGGGAACGGCGACATCCTCAGGCCGCCTGCCACCGACGGGAACAACGGCCGCTCCAGGTTGAACACCGCCGAGACGAGCGGCGCGCGGCTGATGTCGCGCTTGAGATGCAGCGCATTCAGCAACCGCGCGAACGGATAGTCCTGGTGCTGGAAGGCGTCCAGCAGCGTGCCGCGAGTCTGGCGCAAATGCTCAAGGGCCGTCAGGCGGCCCGCTCCGGGAATCGTGCTCACCATCGGCAGGAGGTGCGCGCAGTAGCCAACCAGCGTGTCGCTGCGTTCAGGCGCCCGGCCCGCGCTCGGGCAGCCCACGACGATCGTTTCCTGGCCGCTCAGGCGATGCAACAGCAACTGATAGACGCCAAGCAGCAGCATGAACGGCGTGAAGCCGCGCGAACCGGCCAGCTTCGTCGCGCGCGCCATCAAGGACGCCTCGATGGTCCGGCGTCGAACGGAACCGTTGAAGGTCCTCACCGCCGGACGAGGACGATCGGCCGGGATATCGCCGGGCGCCGGCTGCCCCTTCAGCTGCGCCAGCCAATACGCTTCGTGCGCCTGCATGGCGGCGGTAGCTGACTGCGCCTCGTGCCAGCGGATGAAATCGCGATACTGCATCGGCGCCGGCAGGTGCGCGGGCGCCCCGCCGCGCTGGGCGGCATACAACGCGTTGATTTCCCCAATCACGTTGACCATCGACAGGCCGTCTGTCAGCAGATGGTGGGAACTCAGGACCAGCACGTGACGACCCTCGGCCACCTTGAGCAGCGTTGCCGAGAACACCGGCCCGTTCACGAAGTCGAACAGCGTCCGGTTGAGGCCCTCAAGGTGGACCAGCACGTCCTGGTCGGGAGTCGCGGAGGCAGACACGTCGAGGTAGTTCGGCGCCACCGCAGACGGCGGATGGACCACGAGGCGATCGGCCCTGGGATCCACCGTTGTTCGCAGCGACTCGTGCCGGGCCACCACCTGTGTCAGCGCCTGCGTGAACGCATCGCGATCGAGCTCACCGTCGATCGTCAGCACGGCCGGATCGTTGTAGGCGCGGGCACCGTCGTCAGACATCTTGGCCAGCAGCCAGAGTTGCTGCTGCGCCTCGCTCATCGGATAGGAATAGGTCTGGGACGGCGCGACCGACCACTCCTTTCTCACGCCGTTCAGCGACGTCAGCCCGCCGAGCGCGAGCGCCATCGGGACGCCGAAGTCCACGAAGCACGCAATCTCATCGACGCCGGCGGCACGGAGACGCTCGATGATCGGGCGGACCGTGTCCGGCGAGCCGATCAGCGCACTCGAGCCGACGTACTTGTCGTAGGCCGTCTGGACGATGAATTCGCGATCCGCGGCAGACAGGCCGTCCAGATCCACCGCCATGCCCTGGCTCTTCGCGAGCTGCTTGAACAGCGTCATCGACGACAGCAGGTAGTCACACAGCGGACGTCTGGCCTCCCGCACCGCCTGCTCTGCGTCGTCTCGCACGTAGGTGTGCAGCAGGACGGTGACGGTGCCGGCCTCGGGATCGTGCCCATGGGCAGCGAGTGTCTCGCGATACAACGCGACGTTGCCGGCGAGTTCGTCGACCGTCTGCCCCATCAGGTTGGTCAACACGCCGACCCCAAGCTCGCCGGCCTTGCGATAGGTCTCCGCGTTGTTGACGATCGTCAGCCAGCACGGCAGTTCCGGCTGGCGTGGCAGCGGATGCAGGGTGACCGGTACGGCCGTGCCCGATCCGTTGCGGAGCGTGACGGGCTCCCCGCGCCAGATCTTCCTGACGGTCTCGATCGTCTCGAACGTAATCTCTCGCTGCCTGCCGTAGTTCTGCGGCGCGAACACGAAGTCATTGGGATGCCAGCCGGATGCGAACGCCACGCCGACGCGTCCACCGGCCAGGTTATCGACCAGCGACCACTCTTCCGCGACGCGCATCGGATGATGCAGCGGGGCGACCACGCTGCCGGCGCGCAGGCCGATGCGCGTGGTCTCACGCGCCAGTGCCGCCGCCAGCACAGACGGATTCGGCGACAGGCCGCCAAAGTCGTGGAAGTGACGCTCCGGTACCCACAGCGCCTCGAAGCCCTCCGCATCCGCGAACCGCGCGCCCTCGATCAGCAGCGCGTACTTCTCAGGTGAATACGCCGCCTGATAGCTGCCGAAATACGACAGGCTGAACTGCAGTGGCCGGGTCGAGATTCGTGGCTCGGCCACCCGCGAACGAACGACGTTCGACTCCTTCTGTCCCAGCTTCGACTTGCCACGGTCCCAGAATCCGCTCGCGTCGGCCTTCGCCGGCGCGGGCGCTGCCGGTGGGGCCGGCGGCGCAGCCGCACCGTCGCGCGGCGGCAGAAGTCCTTCCGCCCGCAGATCCGCGATCGTGTCCTTCACGGCCTGAACCACGCGCGCCAGATCCTCGTCCGTATGCGCAGTCGACAGGAAGCAGTTGCGCCATTCCCAGATGTACACGCCCTTGTCGAGCAGGTGGTAGAAGAACAGCTCGAGATTCCCGGAGAACTCGAAGCGGAAGATCGACGAGAAGTGCGAGACGCGAATCGACAGCTGTTCCGACACGAAGAACTCATTCAACGTCGCCGCAAACGCAGCCGTGCGCTCGTTCAGTCGTTCTTGCAGCGCGGGTCCCTGTGCCTTCAGGTGACGCAGCACGGCGAGCGACGCGGCCATCGCCAGCGGATGCTGGCAGAACGTGCCGCCGAAGTAGGTGCGCGACGCGGCTGGATACGACTGGTCGCCGTACTGCCAGGTGCCGCCGTCGATGCCGTCGAGGAACTTCGCCTGCCCCGCCACCGCCCCGATCGGCATGCCGCCGCCGATGATCTTTCCGTAGGTGGCCAGATCGGCCTCAATGCCGAACAGCCCCTGGCAGCCTGCGGGATGTGCCCGAAATCCGGTGATCATCTCGTCGAACACCAGCGCGGTGCCCGAGGCTGCGGTCAACGCGCGCAGTTCGCGGAGGAACTCGATCGGCTGGAAATCCGGACGCCGGCTCTGCACCGGTTCCACGAACACCGCGGCGATCTCGTGCGCGATGCTGCGGATGGTCTCGAGCGACTGCGGCGTGCCGTACTCGAGGACGACGACATCCTTCGCTACGCCCGCCGGAATGCCGGGCGCCACCGGCTCGGCTTCGAGCATCGCCGGGTTGATCGACCGCTGCGCCAGGGTGCCATCCGAGTGACCGTGGTATGAGCCCTCGAACATCACCACCTTGGTCCGTCCGGTCGCCGCGCGAACCAGGCGCAGCGCGGTCATCACCGCTTCCGTTCCCGAGTTGGTGAACACCACCCGCTGCTTGCCAGTCAGCTCGCAGAACAGCCGCGATACTTCCTCCATCAGATCGGAGCGCATGCCGAGCTGAATGCCCCGGTTCAGCTCGTCCGCGATCGCCTGGCACGCGAAGTCCGGCTTGCTGCCAAACAACAGCGCCCCAAACCCCATCGTCAAGTCGACGTAGTGGTTGCCGTCGACGTCGCGGAGCCACGAGCCAAGCGCTTCCGAGCCGGTGATCGGGTAGAGGATCTCTTTGGTCGAGAAGCGGAACCCAACGGTCGCGCGGCTGTCGGCCAGATGCGCCCGGGCCGCATCTGCCAGCGCCTTCGAGCGCTGCGTTCTCTTCGCGAAGCGCGTGATGAAGCTGTCGAGGCTGCGCTGCTGCTGTTCGTTCAACCCAGACGGCTTGACCGAGATGCCCTGACGCAGATCGTTGAGCGGTGACGATCGCGATGGCTGAGGCTTCACGGCCACCTGACCCTCGACGGCGGTGGCCGCCGCGACCCTGGTCGTGGCGCCGGTGTGCGTGCCGGGCATCCGCGCCAACAATTCCAGCTGGCGCGACATCAACTCCATCTGCGCACGCACGATCTGCGCCAGTTCAGAGCTCGAACCGTCGATCAACGGCAGGACCGGACGCGCCACCGCCGGCATTCCGACGGGTGGCACCACCTGCGCCGTGGCCACCCCCGGCTCGACCGAAGGCCGCGCGACCGGTCCGGCGGCTCTCACCTCTGGAGCAGGAGGAGCCGGCATCCGATCCGCGATGTAGTCGGCAAGTGCCGACACCGAGACGATCTCTTCGAAGAACTGGCGGATCTCCACCTTGACGCCGAACTGCTCGTCGAGGCGACGGGCGGCGTGGACGAGGATCAGCGAGTCGGCGCCCATCTCCAGGAACGGCACGTCGAGCGGAACGTCGTCCGGGCGCTCCCGGAGCAGGTCGGCCACCAGCGCGATGACGCCGCCGCGAACGTCGTCACGATGTCGCTGTGACTGCTGCTGCGCGGTATCAGGGCCGGACGCGGTGGAATCGCTGGAACCAGCACTCATCGTCTCGTCTCTTTCCGTGATCCAGTAACGCTTGCGTTGGAAGCGATAGGTCGGCAACTGCACGCGGGTCCGGTCGATGCCCGCATCCAGGGCCGCCCAGTCGACGTCGGCGCCGTGCGCGTAGGCGTCAGCCAGGTCGGCCATCACCTTCGGCCAGTCGGGAGCATTCGCGCGCGCTTCATCCAACGCGCAACGGACGCTCCGCCTGACCACATCCGCCGGACGCGCCGGCGCGGTGGAGTCCGCCGGCATGCGGAACAGGCCAACCGCCTCGCGTCCCTCGCCGAGCGCGAGCAGCCCGTCGCGGAGGTCCGCGATGGTCACTCCGCAGATGGCCGCGCGAATCTTGAAATGATTCCGGCCGCGGTTCGCGGTGCTGCAAATATCGGCAAGGTCAGCATCGGCGCGGCGGGTCAACCACTCGCGATACGCCGCAGCCAGCTCGGTGAGCGCGCCAGGTGTCTTCGCCGACAGCGCGAGCACATGCACCGCGCGATCCGGTGCGGGTCGTGCGATCGAGGTGTGCGGTGCCTCCTCGAGAATCACGTGCGCGTTGGAGCCGCTGACGCCGAAGGCGCTCAACGCCGCGAACCGGCGCTTGGTTCCCTGCCGCCAGTCGACCGACTCACGAACCGGCTGGAGATTGAGGCCGGTCCAGTCGATCTTCGGATTCGGCTGCTTGACGTGCAGTGTCTGCGGAATGCGCCCATGCCCCATCGCCAGGACGAGCTTGATCAAACCAACCACGCCCGCGGCTGATTCGAGATGACCGATGTTCGACTTGACCGACCCGAGGAGCAGCGGCTGCGTGCGGCCGGCCGCCTGGCCAAGCACCGCGCCGAGCGCCCCGGCCTCGATTGGATCGCCCAGCGCGGTGCCCGTGCCGTGGGACTCCACGTAGTCGATCTCGCTGGCCACGACGCCGGCTGAGTCAAGCGTCCGGCGGATCAGCAGCTGCTGCGCCACGCCGTTCGGCACGGTGAAGCCGCTGCTGGCGCCGTCCTGATTCACGGCGGTGCCGCGAATCACCGCCAGCACGCAATCGCCGGCCTGCTGCGCATCGGACAGCCGCTTCAACACGACCATGCCGCAGCCTTCACCGCGCACGTAGCCGTTGGCCGAGGCGTCAAACGTCTTGCATCGTCCGTCAGGCGCGGTCATTTGCGCCGCCGCGAGCGTGACGTGCGGCCACGCGGCCAGCATCAGGTTGACGCCGCCGGCCAGCGCCGCGTCGCACTCTCGGTTGCGCAGCGCTGAGCACGCTAGGTGGATAGCGGTCAGAGACGACGAGCACGCGGTGTCAACCGCCATGCTCGGCCCCTGGAGACCGAGGACATACGACACGCGGCCGGCGCAGGCGTTGAGCGCGGCGCCTGAACTGAAATACGGATCGTCGGGCAGGTGGTTCTGTTCGAGCTGCAGGCACGCATAGTCGGCGGATGTCACGCCAACGAACACACCGGTCGGGGTGCCCTTCAGTGACGCCGGCGCAATGCCGGCGTGCTCGATCGCGGCCCACGCCATCTCCAGCAACACCCGCTGCTGCGGATCCATCGTGGCGGCTTCGCGCGCGGTGATGCCGAAGAACGAGGCGTCGAACATGTCGACACCGTCGATATAGCCGCCGTCGCGCGTATAGACCTTGCCGGGCACGCCCGGGTTTGGGTCATACAACGCGTTCACGTCCCAGCGGCTGCGCGGCACCTCGCGGATCGCGTCACGGCCTTCGTCCAGCAACTCCCAGAACGCATCGGGGCCGTCGGCGCCAGGCACTCGGCAGCCCATACCGACAATGGCAATGGGCTCGGTGCGGCCCGCCTGGACGGCGTCGAGTTCCTGACGAAGCGTGCGAATGGCGAGGAACGCCTTCTGCAAGGGCGTCAGCTCACCGCCGTTGGGTCGTTCGGGTTTCTGGCTCATTCGAGGTTCAACGCCTTCATTTCCTCGTCGATCAGTGCCGCCACCTGCTCATCCGACAGGTCCTGGATGTCGCGATCGTGCACCGCGGCGCGCGTCTCGGGACGCGCCGCCGCTGCCAGCGCCGGCTCCGAACACACCTCCTCGACCAGGTGTTCGACCAGCGTGGTCACGGTCGGATAGTCGAAGCACAGCGATGCGGGATACACGCGGCCCAGCAACTGCTGAATGCGATCCTTGATCTGCACCGACATCAGCGAATCGACGCCAAGATCGAAGAAGCCGCGATCGCGGTCGATGATCTGATCGCTGCTCAAGCGCAACACGTCTGCCACCAACGCGGCGATCAGCCCCGACAGCCGCTCGACACGGTCGACCGGCGCCAGGGCCTGGAGCTTGCTGACCAACGCCGACGCGGCGCTCGACATCGCCGCGCTGTCCTGGACGCCAACCTGCGCGAACAGCGGCTGTCGGCTGTGCACCTGGTAGAGGTCCTTGAGCCGTGTCCAATCGACATCGGCCACCACGACGCGGCTGTCAGCAGACGCCAGCAGCTGCCCCGCCGTCGCGATCGCCGCGTCCGGCTCCATCAGGCGCAACCCGCCTTGGGTGACGCGGCGACCGCCGTCGCGCATCGACATGCCGGCACCGCCCCACGGGCCCCAATTGATCGACAACCCTGGCAGTCCGCGCCTGCGACGCAGATCGACCAGGCCATCGAGGAAGGCGTTTGCAGCGGCGTAGTGCGCCTGATGGGCACTGCCCCAGACCGCCGTCACGGAGGAACAGGTGACGAAGAAATCGAGGGCCATGTCCCTGGTGAGGCGATGCAAATGCACCGCGCCAAGGGCTTTTGGCGCCAGCGTGGTGCGAATCCGCTCGTCATCGAGCTCCAGCACCGGTCGCTGGTCGTTCACACCAGCCGCATGGACAATGCCGCGGAGCGTCAAGGAGTTGGCCGACAACGTCGCCAGCGCATCGACCAGGGCGGCCTCGTCGGCGACGTCGCCCTGGACGACGAACACGCGGCTGCCGTTGTGTTCGAGCCGTCGCAGCGTCTCCAGCGCCTCCGCCGAAGGCGCCGTGCGGCCCATCAGCACCAGGCCACCCGCGCGTCGATCCGCGAGATAGCGTGCGGCTTCGAGACCCACGGCGCCCAGGCCGCCGGTGATCAGGTACGCGCCGTCGCGTGGCAGCTCCGGCAAGGTCACGTCGGCCGGCCGATACGTCTCGAGCCGGCTGACGTAACGCGAACTGCTCCGCAACGCGACGCAGTCTTCGCCACGAGCATCGAGCAGCTCATTCACGACCGCCTGCGCATCGCCCGCGCCCTCGAGCGCATCCAGATCGATCAGTCCGCCCTTGAGCTGCGGATGTTCGAGGAAGATGCAGCGACCCATGCCCAGCAGCGAGGCGGCCGACGGTGAGGTCACGCCCGAGCCGGCGGTCGTGGCGCCACGCGTGGCAATCCACAACCGCGGCGCCTGCGCGCGTGCGGCCAGCGCCCGCACCAGCCCGGCAAGCCTGGTGACACCACCATCGTCAATCGACGCAGGTGCCGCATCGACATCGAGCGGCGCTTGCCAGAGGTGCAGCACGCCCTCGATGGCGCCAGCCGCTGCGATGTCGCGCTGATACGTGTCTACCGTTACGTAGCAGGCGCGGCGTCCGGATGCTTCGAGCGCGCGCGTCAACGCGGGCCATGACTGATCGGCGCAGACGACCCAGAGCCCGGACGCGATTGAGCGGTCCTGCCGATCGACACGCTGTTCCTGCCACACCGCGCGATAGCACAGGTCGTTCGAATTGAACCAGTGGCGCTGCCGCTGGAACGGGTAATTCGGCAAGCCGGCGAACCGCTCGAACGCCGTGCCGAAATGCGCCGTCCAGTCAACCGCTGCGCCTTGGAGGAAGGCGCGGCCCAGCGCGGCCAGGTCCGCGCCGGCGCGCACGGCGGGCGCCGAGCCCTCGCGCGCCTTGCCGGTGGTCATCGACGGCGGCAGCACACGGCCGGCCGCGAAGGCCGCCAGCGCGTCGCGCACGCCATCGACGGTGGAGTCGAGCACGAACAGGCGATGCTCGAACCGCTCGCGGAACATGGCGGTCGTCGCGCAGATGTCCGCGAGCCTCTCGGGCCGGGCCTCGATCAGCGCGGCGTAGCGTGACGCCAGTTCCTGGAGGGCCGGCTCCGTCTGGGCGGACAGCGCCAGGCCGAACTCCCGGTCCGCTCCCGACTGCGCACGTGCGGTCTGCCCCGCTCGAGGAGCCTCTTCCATCACCACGTGCGCGTTGGTGCCGCTGAAACTGAAGGAGCTGATTCCGGCCATGCGCCGCGGCGCCGACCACTCCATTCGCTCGGTGGCCACCTTGATCGGCATCGCGTCCCAGTCAATGTGCGGGTTGGGACGCTCGCAGTGCAGGCTCGGCAGCAGCTCGCGGTGCTGGAGGCTCAGCACCGTCTTGATCAGGCTGGCAACGCCGGCCGCCGACTCGAGATGGCCGACGTTGCTCTTGACCGATCCGATCCACAGCGGCGCGTGCGGGTCGCGTGCACCGAACACCGCCTGGAGCGCGTTGACCTCGATCGGATCGCCAAGCGCGGTGCCCGTGCCGTGCGCTTCGACGAATGAGACATCATCGGCGCCAACGCCGGCCATCGCCAGCGCGCGCCGAATGACGTCCGACTGCGACGGACCGTTCGGAACGGTCAGGCCACCCGACTGTCCATCCTGATTGATGGCGGAGCCGCGAATCACCGCCAGGATCGGATCGCCATCGGCCCGCGCCTTCGAGAGCCGCTTGAGCACGACCATGCCGCAGCCTTCGGAGCGCACGTAGCCATCGGCGCGAGCATCGAATGCCTTGCAGCGGCCATCCGGGGCCAGCATGTGCGCCTTCGAGAAGTTGACCGACATCTCGGGCAGCAACAGGTGGTTGACGCCGCCCGCCAACGCCATCTCGCTCTCTCCCGTGCGCAGGCTCTGGCAGGCGGCGTGGACCGCCACCAGCGCTGACGAACACGCGGTGTCCATCGAAATGCAGGGACCTGTGAAGCCGAAGAAGTACGACAGCCGGCCCGAAGCCGCACTGTGCGCGTTGCCGGTACCAAGGTAGGCGTCAATGCGCTGCGGCGCGCTCTGCGTGATCAACCGGTAGTAGTCGTTGCCGGTGATGCCGACGAACACGCCGGTGTTGCTGCCGGCCAGTTGGCTCGGCACCAGGCCGGCGTTCTCCATGGCCTCCCAGCTGACTTCGAGCAACATGCGGTGCTGCGGATCAACGCTCTTTGCTTCTCGCGGCGCAATCTCGAAGAAGGCCGGATCGAACTGCTCGCAGCCGGCCACGAATCCACCGTGCCGGCAATTGATCTTGCCGGGCGTGTCGGGATTCGCGTCGTACCACGCGTCGGCGTCCCATCGATCGCGCGGCACTTCGCTGATCGCATCGCGGCCGTCACGCAACAGCTCGAGGAACTGCTCGGGCGTATCCGCGCCGCCCGGGAACCGGCAGCCCATTCCGATCACTGCGATCGGCTCGCTCAACGCCGCCTCGACCGTCGGGGTCATGCGCGCCGTCGCGCGCGACTGGTCGGGCAGCAGGTCGGGCAGCAGACCCGCCAGGTAGTCGGCTAACGCCGGCACCGTCGGGCAGTCGAACGCGATCGTCGCCGGCAGCGACTGACCCATGTCATCCCGCAGCCGGTTCCGGAGTTCAATGGCCGTCAGCGAGTCCATCCCCATCTGGAAGAAGTTGCGGGTGACCGGCACCTCGTCGGGCGCTCCGAGTCGAAGCACCGCAGCCACTTCCGAGGCCACGTACTGCCGCAGCCACGACTGCATCTCGTCCGCCGATTGCCCATCGAGCGCTTCGACGATGCGTGGGCGCGAACCCGTGCGGTTGGCGGCCTGCGACGCGAACGCCGCGAACGCCGGAGACGAGCGGCCTCTGCTCTCGAAGAACGTGCGCCAGTCGATCGGCACGACGCCGATTTGCGCGCGGCCGCTCATCAGCGCGCGCTCCAGGCCTTCGGCCGCCTGCTCCGGCGTCAACGAGCCAATGCCCCGGCTCGCGAGCATCCGGTCGGCACCCACCCGAGCCGCGTGGCCAACCGACGACCATCCGGCCCAGTTGATGCTGACGGCGGGCAGCCCCTCCGCACGACGCGCCCACGCGAGCGCATCGAGAAACGCGTTCGCACCCACGTAACTCGCCTGTCCGGTCGAACCCAGCAGCGAGGCTGCCGACGAATACGCGATGAAGCAATCGAGAGGCAGGTGACGTGAGTGCTGGTGCAGATGCCACGCACCAGCCACCTTGGGCGCCAGCACTGCCGACAGCCGCTCCTCCGTCAACTCCATCACCGTCCCGTCGTCAAACACGCCGGCGGCGTGGATGATTCCGCCCAGCGCCGGCAGGGACGCACCGAACTCCGTGAACAGCGCCGCGACGTGGTTCTGGTCGGTGACGTCCACCTGACGAATCGCGACGCCGACGCCGTCGGACTGCAGTTGGGCGACCTCAGGCGCGACGCGTCCGTCCGGCACGTGTCGCGAAACCAACGTGACATGACGAGCGCCACGGTCGGCCAGCCAGTGAGCCGCGTGACGGCCAAGATCGCCGAGCCCACCGGTAACAAGGTACGTCACGTCAGGCCGGCATTCGAACGCGCCGCCCGGAGCGTCGGCATCGCGAGCGATTCGTGCGGCATAGCGAAGACCATTGCGATACGCAAGGTGCTCCTCGCCATCCGCGCGACGCAATTCATCGAGCACGGCCGCCGCATCCTGGCCGGACACCGTGGCCGGTAGATCGATGGATCGGAGCTGCAGCTCCGGATGTTCGAGCGCGATGCTTCGCGCCATGCCCAGCATGGCGGCAGCGGCAATGCCCGGCACCGGCTCACCCGCCAGGGAATAGGCACCGCGCGTGACGATGGCGAGGCGTCCACCTGCGCCGACCACGCGCTTGGCGCGCTCGAGCAGCGTCTTGCTCAACATGAGCGCGGCTTCAGGCACGCTGTCGTTCGTGCCAGCCGACATGACGCTGCACGAGACACCTTCGGCCGTCAGCCGATCGGCGACGTCGGGGGCATTGAACACCAGCGCGTACTCGCCTGCAGCATCGGTCGGCTGAACTCCCGCCGACGACCTGGCCACCATCAGCGCCTGATGCACCGGCCCGCAGCGGAACGACTCGACGCTGTCGAAACCCGCCGCCGCCAGCACGCCGCTCCATGCCTCCGGCCCAATCAGCGGATGCTTCGCCCGTACGGCCGTGTCGGTGAAGCTCCACCACGGCGGTGTCATGCCGAAGACGAGATCCACCCATGCCTGCGGCTGCGTGCCTTCGATCACGAACATCAACCCGCCCGGCGCCAGCAGGCGGCGCAGGCTCGCTGCGCTCCGACCCAGATCCTGCGTCGCGTGCAGGATGTTCGGCGCGATCACGATGTCGTAGCCGCCGGCGACGAAGCCCTGCTCGACGGGATCACGCTCGAGGTCGAGGTGATGGAACGACACGAACGGGAACGCCGCCAGCTGGTCACGGATGCGCTGCGTCGCGGCCGCAGCCACATCGGTGAACATCGCCTTCGACACATCCGCGAGGTGATACTCGGTGCGAGCCGGATCGAGGCCGGGAACCAGCGCCGCGATCGTTCCGTCCATGCCGGCGCCGACTTCGAGGATCCGCACGCCTCGGCTCGCCGGCACGGCCGCCAATGCTTCGCCCAACGCCGACGCCATGACGCGATGCAGGACCTGCGAGCCGCGCGCGTCCCGGAACAATGACGCCGCCGTCACCGCCTGATCGCTGGGGAACAACAGTTCGGTGATTGGCTCCCGCCGGCCCCTCCATACGTCAGCCAGTGCCCGGCCACAACGATCGGCGAGCTGCAACTCCGGGACGATCTCGGGATACCTCGCCTGGAGGGACGCGTTCTCGCGGCTGGTGTCGCGATCATCGACGCGCGTCTGCACTCGCCACGCATCGCCGTCACGGGCGAGCCACCCATCGGCTTCAAGAATCTCGAGCAGGCGATCGACCAGCGGTCGGTGCCGTGCGAGCGCACCGATGCCGCTGGCGCTGAAGCGATCGCCCTGCTGCAGTGCGATTCCCAGCGCACGCAGCGCGGCCACGATATAGCCGGGCGTCAGCGCATTCAGCGCCGCCAGCCCCTCACCGCACGCCTCGAGACCCAGCGCCCGGCCGGCGTCGTGCAGCTGGCTGCGCAGCGCCGGCGCCAGCGATGACGGTGTCGGCAGATGTGACGCCCCTGACGCCGGATCAAACAGGCTGCTCCGCGACCACGAGGCTTGATACAGGCAACCATCGAGATCGAACGCGTGCTCGCTCAGCTCACTGCGAGCCGCCTGCCGTGCCGAGAGTCCCTCAACGGTCGCGATGGTCTCGCCGCCATCGGTCAGCAGGCGGAGATTCGCGGACAGCTCGGCGCCGGACGCCGAGACAATCTCCGCATGGCACCAGAGACTCTCGCCAGGCGCCCTGGAGACCTGCAGGCGCCGGATGCTCACCGGCAGCCAGATGCTCTTTGAATCCTTCGGGGCCGGCAGCAGCGACAGTACCGCCTGAAAGCACGCATCGAGGGTGCACGTGTCGATCGCCAGCGGCTTCGTCACGTCAGCGGCTCGCTCAGAACGGCGAATGCGCGCGAGCGCTGAACCATCCTTCGTCCAGAGCTCGTCGATCAGCCGGAAGGCCGGGCCGTAGTTGAAGCCCCGGCGGCGGCAGCGCGCATAGAACTCGCCGGACGACATCGACGCACAGCCGCGCCGCAGCGCCGCGATGTCTACGACCGCGCCGCTCGGTGCCGGCCTGCCGGCACGGCCGCTGGCATACGCCACCCACGAGTCGACAGCGACGCGCGAGGCGCGGCCGCGAATCTCGAAGTGGCCGATCCCATTCTCGGGAGCGACCACCCGCGCCAGCGTGGGCGCGTCGCCGGCGACCGGCATCGCCCGGTGGATGCGGAACTCGTCGACCACTCCGGCCTCGCACACGGATGACAACGCGATCTCCAGGTACGCGGCGGCCGGCACCATCACGTCGCCGAAGACGCGATGGCCGGCGATGAATCCATCCGCCGTGAACTGACGATCGCGGGCAGTGACCGCCTGGGCGGCGCGCGATTCAGAGGGCGAAAACCAGTGGCGCTTGCGCTCGAACGGGTAGGTCGGCAGATCGATCCTGGCGTGGACGCGACCTTTGTAGTAGCCCGGCCAGTTCACCGTGACACCTTGCTCGTAGAGCGTGCCAAGCGTTTCGAGCATCTGGCGCTCGTCGTCACGCGCCCGGCGCAGGCTCGGCAGGCAGAGCCGGTGGCGTCCGCCGGCATCGGCGCCGGCGAGACCGGACAGAATCGGCTGCGGGCCGATCTCGATCAGCGTGGTGCACGCCAGGCCATCCAGCGTCTGCAGCGCGTCGTGAAACAGCACCGGGCGCCGAATGTGACGAACCCAGAACTCGGGATCGCAGACGTCGGTGGATGCCACGCGGCCGGTCAACGCGGACACCAACGTGATGTGCGGCTCGTCGAACGCGGCGGCACGCGCCGCGCGACGGAACGGCTCGAGCGTCGGGTCGGTCAGCGGCGAATGGAAGGCGTGCGAGACATTGAGCGCCCTGGTGCGCACCCCCTGCGCCTGCAACGCGTGGTCGATCGTGGTGAGCGCAGCCAGCGCGCCGGCGATCACGATCTGCTCGGCACCGTTCACCGCGGCGATCGACACCGCATCGGCGTGGGCCGCGATCGCCGCCTCAACCGCGTGGCGCCTCGCGAACACCGACAGCATGCCGCCGCCGGCCGGCAGCCGGGACAACAGCCGGGCGCGCTCGGCGATCAGCCGCAACCCGTCTTCCGGGCTGAACACTCCGGCCACGGCCGCGGCCACGTATTCGCCCACGCTGTGACCGGTGACGGCGTCAGGCTCGACGCCCCATGAGCGCCACAGTTCGGCGAGCGCGTATTCAATGATGAACAGCGCCGGTTGCGTGTAGGCGGTGTTGTCGAGCGGCGATGCCCCGTCCTGCAAAGCCTGCTCGGGATAAAGCACCGGCAGCAGCGACACGCCGAACTCGCGATCGAGACGCGTGCACAACCGCTGGACGGTGTCGCGGAACACCGGCTCTGATTCGTAGAGCCCCCGCCCCATGTTCGGGTACTGCGAGCCCTGTCCCGTGAACAGGAACGCGATCTTCTGCGGCTGGCCTGCCGCTGCCAGCGGCGCACCGGCGGCGCACGCCGCCAATGACCGGCGGAGAGCGGCCACCGACGGCTCGACGAGCAAGCGCCGGCACTCGAAGTGGCTGCGCGAGAGCGCCGCGGTGGCGCATAGGTCCGCCAGCCGGTCATCGGTGGTCGTCGCCAGCCGTTGCTCGTACCGCCGGGCTATCTCCCGCAGCGCAGACTCGGTCCGCGCCGACAGCGCGAGGCCGTGCCACGTGCGAGCCGGCCGCGCCGGCCGGCGCGGCTCAGGCGCTGACGGCGTGAACTCTTCGACCAGCACGTGCGCGTTCGTGCCGCTGAAGCTGAACGAGCTGACGCCCGCCACGCGGCTGCCGTGCTCCACGGTCCACGGTGTCTGCTCGCTGACGACTCGCAGCGGCAGGCGGTCCCACGCGATGTGGGGGTTGGGCTGCGTGAAGTGCAGCGTCTTCGGCAACTCGCCGCGCTGCAGGCACAGCACCGCCTTGATCAGGCTGGCCACGCCGGCCGCCGATTCGAGATGACCGATGTTGCTCTTGACCGAGCTGACCCACAGCGGATGGTTGCGGCCGCGATCGCCAAACACGCCACCGAGCGCATCCGCCTCGATCGGATCGCCGAGCGCCGTGCCGGTGCCGTGCGCTTCGATGAAGCTCACGTGCGATGGGTCGAGACCCGCGCTCTTCAACGCATCGCGAATCACCATCTGCTGCGCCGGCCCGTTCGGAACGGTCAGACCGCTCGAGCGGCCATCCTGGTTCACCGCCGATCCGCGAATCAGCGCCAGGATGGAATCGCCGTTCGCGAGCGCCGCCGACAGCCGCCTCAGCACCACAATGCCGCAGCCCTCGGCACGGACGTAGCCGTTGGCGCGAACGTCGAAACTCTTGCACCGGCCGTCGGGCGCCAGCATGTGCGCGCGCGAGAAGTTCACCGACATGTCCGGCATCAACAGATGGTTGACGCCACCGGCCAGGGCCAGATCGCTCTCGCCCGCGCGAAGGCTCTGGCACGCGGAATGGAGCGCGACCAGCGATGACGAACACGCGGTGTCGATCGACACGCACGGCCCCTTGAACCCGAAGAAGTATGAGAGACGGCCCGACGCGGCACTGTGCGCGTTGCCGGTGCCCAGGTAAGCATCAATCCGGCTGGCGTCATCCTGGCTGATGTGCCGCAGGTAGTCGGAACCCGAGATGCCGATGAAGACGCCGGTACGGCTGTCGAAGTGATCGAGCGGTGCGAGACCCGCGCGCTCCATGGCTTCCCAGCTCACCTCCAGCAGCATGCGCTGCTGCGGATCGAGACTTTCGGCCTCGCGAGGGGAAATGTCGAAAAAGGCCGCGTCGAAATGTTCGCAGCCGGGCACGAAACCGCCGAAGCGCGTGTGGATCTTGCCCGGGGCTCCGGCCTCGGCGCCGTACCACGCGTCGGCGTCCCAGCGGTCGGCCGGGACGGGGCACACGCCGTCGCGGCCGTCGCGCAACAGCTCGTAGAACGACTCCGGATCCGTCACCCCGCCAGGAAAGCGGCACGCCATGCCGATCACCGCGATCGGTTCGCGCCGCTCCCGTTCCAGGGCCCTGATTCGCTCCTCCGCCCGTTGCAGCAACGCCAGCGCGTCGCGCAGCAACCGGGGGTCGCTCCGCAAGTCGCTCATGATCAGTTCGACCGGTCCAGCGTCTCTCTCAGTGACGCCATCCGCGCCAGCAGATCGTCTACGTCGTTGCCGGAACCGGCCGCCGTCGCCTCGCCGGTAGCGGCAGGCGCCGCCGCGGCCTCAGTCCTGGCATCAAGCACTCCGGTCGCGAGGAAGCCCGTGAGCGTCTCAAGATTCGGGTAATGGAACGCGAGCGCGGCCGGAAGCGATTCACCCAACCCGGCCTGCAGGCGATTGCGCAACTCGAGTGTGGCGAGTGAATCCATGCCGAGCGACGAGAAGCCGGCACGGCGATCCATCAGTTCGGCCGGGTTGACGCCAAGAATTGCCGCCACGCTGTCCTGCACGAACGTGTCGAGTAACGCACGACGACGGCCGGCGGGTGCGGCGTTGAGGCGATCCCGGAACGAGCGGCGCGGCGGTGGAGCCGCAGTTGGGCTGCCCAGCAGCGAGCGGAACAATGGCTGCACCCTGAACGCGTCCGGCAGCCTCGGCACATCGATCGGCGAGACGCCGATCTGCACGCTGGTTGAGCGCACCAACGACTCAAGGTGCGACACCGCCTGATCCGAGGAGAGCGTCCCGAAGCCCTCGAGCTGGCGGCGGTTGCCGGCCTCCACCCGCGCGGCCACGCCAACACCCTCCCAGATCCCCCAGTTGATGCTCAACGCCGGCAGTTCGCGCTCGCGACGATGCCAGGCGAGACCGTCGAGAAACGCGTTGGCAGCCGCGTAGTTGGCCTGGCCTGGTGAACCGGCCACGGCAGCCATCGAGCTGCACAGCACGAAGAAGTCCAGCGCGAGGTGTTGCGTCTCCTGGTGCAGGTTCCAGCCACCCTGGGTCTTCGGCTGCAGCACACCGACGAACTGCTCGGGCTGCTGCCGCATCAGGATCGCATCGTCGAGCACGCCCGCGGCGTGGATGACGCCCTTCAGCGGTGAGCCGTCCGTGTTGATCCGCTGCACCAGCGCCGCAACTTGCGCGGCGTCGCTGACCTCGAGCGATTCCACGACCACGCGAACGCCGCGCTGCCTGAGGGCTGCAATCTCCGCGACAGCCGACTCACGCGCGCCCCGGCGTCCGGTCAGGACAATCGTGCCGGCGCCTCGCGCCGCGAGCCACCCGGCGATCTTCAGGCCCACGCCGCCGACGCCGCCGGTGATCAGGTAGGTCGCATCGGCGCGCACCGCCACCGGATCGGCCTGCGTGTCGATCACGGCCGGCCCGAGCCGCGCCACGTACCGGGTGCCGTCGCGATACGCCACGCGATTCTCGAACTGACCGGATGCGAGGCTCGCGGACGACAGCACTTCGTCAACCGCGTGTTCGAGTCCCTGCTCGGTCAACCAGCGATCGACATCAATCTGGACGGTCTGCCACTCTGAATGTTCGAGTGACAGCACCACCGCCATGCCCCACAGGGCCGACTTGGCAGGGTCAACGGCGTTGACCGGATCGCCGACGGGCTGGGCGCCACGCGTCACGACGCACAGCGACGGACCGTTGGTGAGATCGAATTCCGCGCCCGCCTGGACCAGGTTCAGGAGCCGCACGCAATCGCGTTCGGCGAGCTCCGCCGGCGTGTCCGCAGCGCCGGCCACGGACACGTAGAACACGCCATCCACGCGCTCGGGCCCGGCCACCACGGTGGTCAACAGCTCGCGCACCGCGTCGGCACGATCGAGGTCGACCGAGAACTCGTGCGGCGACTTGCGCGCCGAAGCCTCCGCCTGCACCGCGACGATGCACGAGGCGCCCCAATGCCGCAGCCGTGCCACCACCCGGCGAGCCGCAGTTTCTGAGTCAGCGATCACGAGGTAACGCGCGCCGCGGCTGCGCGACGCATCCACCGACACCGCCTCGCTCGCTTTCCACTCCAGTTGGTAACGTCCGGCCGACTTCATCGCCGGGCGCAGCGCCTCGCGGCTCGCCGGCCGCAGCGTCAGACCGGCAAGACGGGCCAGCAGCTGGCCGTCCGCATCGAACAGCTCCACATCGACCTGCCGGACCCTGGACCCCTGGGCGTCGCGACGCTTCACCTGGCAGACCGCGCGGCGGCACGCCGTGGCGCGCACGTCGAGGCGATCGAACGACAGCGGCAGTTGCACGCCGCCTTCGGGCAACGACGCGACGGCAGCCTGCAGCGCGCCATCGAGCAGCATCGGATGAATGGTGTATCCGGCTCCTGGCGGCACGTGATCGGGCACACTGATCATGGCTGACGTCATGGCGTCGCCGCGGTGCAGCCACTCGATCGAGCAGAACGCCGGACCGAAGTCGGCGCCCCACTCCTGGCACTGCCGGTACCACTGCCCGCCTGCCGTCGCCTCAGCGGGCCGCTGGAACAGCGACGATTCCGCGGAACGCGTGAACGCCGGCACGCGGGCCGACAACCAGCCGGACAGATGCACCGGCCACTGCTCCGCCCCGCTGGATTCGTCCAGTGCCAGGACCTTGAAGGCGGCGCCCCCATCCTGTGGCTCAAGAACCAGTTGCACGGTGCGCCGTTCACCGGCGGGGATCACGAGCGCCTGGTGAATCGCGGCGTTCTCAATCGTCACCGCTCGCGACTTGAAGTGTGTCGTCGCCGCGGCCAGCACCATTTCGAGCGTCGCCGCCGCAGGCGTCACCACTGACTCAAACACGCGATGATCGCCCAGCCAGGACGGCGCATCCGCCGCGAGTTCGTTCTCGTACAACGTGACCGCGGAACGAATCCGACGACCGAGCAGGTCGTGACCGGTTGCGGCGTCACGCCGTATCGCGGCGGCCTGCGGCAGCGGGGCCTTCTCCACTCGAGGCGCCGGCGCCGACATCCAGCACTGGCGGCGCTGGAACGGATAGGTCGGCACGCGCCGACGCCGACGGCGGTAGTCCTGATCGAACGCGGCCCAATCAATGCCCCCGCCCAGCACGTGCAGGCCGGCAACGCCCGCCAGGAGACCATCCCAATCAGACCGATTGCGACGGCTGCTGTGCAACCACGTCGCGCCGCTGCCCGTCCATGTCTCCCGCGCCGGCGCGAGCAGGGCCGGATGCGGGCCAATCTCGATGAACACGGCCGGGCCCTGTCGTTCGAGATACGTGACGCCGGCCATGAAGTCCACGGCCTCGCGCGCATGATCACGCCAGTACGCGGCCGTCGCCATCGCCGCTCCGGCTGGCAGACCGTCGCGGTTCGAGATCACCGGCATCGCCGGTGCCACCATCGCGATCGACGACGCGACCCGCTCGAACTCGTCGAGCATCGGCTCCATCAATGGTGAATGGAACGCGTGCGAGTTCGGCAGCATCTGCCACTTCAGCTGCGCCGCATCCAGCTCAGACACGACCGCCTGCAGCGCCTCGCGCCGACCGGACAACACGCTGTTGGATGGCGAGTTGATCGCCGCGATGCTCACCTGGTCGCGATGCGGCGCGATGATCGGCACCAGCGCGCGCACCCCGGCATGCACCATCACCATCGCGCCACTGGCCGGCAGTTTCTGCATCAGCCGGCCCCGAGCCGCCACCAGGCGCAATCCATCCTCAAGACTGAAGACACCGGCCAGGCAGGCGGCGACGTATTCGCCCACGCTGTGACCGAGGCACGCGTCCGGACGCACACCCCACGCGCGCCACAACTCAGCGAGCGCGTACTCGACCGCAAACAGCGCCGGCTGGGTGTAGGCCGTCTGGTGGATCAACTCGGCGCGATCCTCGGAGTAGAGGACGTCGAGCAGCGGCACGTCGAGCTCACCGGCCAGGATCTCCTGGCAGCGATCGATGACGCGGCGGAACGCCGGCTGCGTCTCATACAGCTCGCGGCACATGCCGGGGTATTGCGCGCCCTGACCGGTGAACAGGAACACGATGCGCGGTTTCGCACCGGCCACCGGCCCGACGGCTGCGCCGCCCTCGCGCTGCTGACGCCGCCGCTCAACCAGCGCATGACGCAGTTCCGCGATCGTCCGGCCGACCACGGCCAGGCGATAGTCGAAGTGATGGCGGCCCGCGTTCGCCGTAAAGCAGATGTCGGCCACGCTGCCCTCGGGCTGATCGGCTAGGAACGAGACGTAGCGGTCCACCTGATCCCACAGCGCCTGCTCGGTCTTGCCCGACAGCGCCAGGACGTGCGCGGGACGCTCGCGTGCGTTGTTCACGACTTCCACCGCCGGCGCCTCCTCGAGAATCACGTGCGCGTTGGTGCCGCCGATGCCGAGCGAATTCACGCCGGCCAGGCGCGTGCCCTCGGACTGCCAGTCGGTGAGCGTGGTGTTGACGAAGAACGGCGTGCTGTCGAAGTCGACTGACGGATTCGGCCGCTCGAAATGCAGCGACGCCGGAATCTGTTTGTGATGCAGGGCCAGGGCGGTCTTGATGAAGCCCGCCGCGCCGGACACGATCTGCATGTGGCCGATGTTCGTCTTGACCGAACCAATCGCCACCGATCGCGGTGGCATCCCGTCGCTCCGGAACGCCTGGTTGAGGCCGGCGATCTCGATCGGGTCGCCCAGTTCGGTGCCGGTGCCATGTGCCTCGATATAGCTGATCGCTCCGGGTGACACGTTCGCCACCGCCAGCGCTTCCGCGGCCACCGACGCCTGGCCGTCGCCGCTTGGCGACATGTAGCCGACCTTCGTCGCGCCGTCGTTGTTGACCGCCGTGCCCTTGACAATCGCGTAGATGTGATCGCCATCGGCCACGGCATCCCTGGCGCGCTTCAGCGCGACGATGCCAATGCCGCTGCCGAAGATCGTGCCCTGCGCCTTTGCGTCAAACGCGCGACAGTGGCCATCCGGCGACACAATCATGCCGTCCTGGAACAGGTGACCGGCCTGCTGCGGCACCTTGATCGACGCACCGCCGGCGAGACAGATGTCGCACTCGCCATCCAGCAGGCTGCGGACCGCCAGGTGAATCGTCACCAGCGTCGTCGAGCACGCCGTCTGGACGTTCACGGCAGGGCCGCGCAGGTTCAGGCGGTACGCCGCCTGCGTCGGCAGGTAGTCCTTGTCGTTGCCGATCATCAACTGGAAGCCGCCCAGCGAATCCAGGGTGGTGACGCACATGTCGTCGCGGCTGTCCAGCGTGTCGCGGTTCGGCATCACCTGGTTCAGCAGGTAGGTGTTCATGCTGGCCCCGGCGTAGATGCCGATCATGCCCTGGTAGGTCAGCGGGTCGTAGCCGGCGTCTTCGAGGGATTCCCACGCGCACTCCAGGAACAGGCGCTGTTGCGGATCCATCAGCGCCGCTTCGCGGGTGCTGATGCCGAAGAACTCCGGATCGAAACCGGCAATGTCCGACAGGACCGAGCTGGCCTTGACGTAGTTCGGATCGTCGGCCGTGCGCGAGTCGATGCCCGATTGCTTGATCTCGTCGTCTGTAAAGAACGTGATCGACTCGACGCCCGCCGCCAGGTTCTTCCAGAACGTATCCACGTCGTCCGCACCGGGGAACCGGCACGACATGCCGATGACAGCCACGTCGGTATCAGCGGCCTCAACGTGCGAGCGGCGAGCGCGGCGGCGTTGCGCCTGCTCCCGGCCCTGGGCGGCGGCGGTCGATGCCGCATCCTGCCCGCCGTCAATGAACTGCGCCAGGCTCGACACGGTCGGGTACTTGAACAGCTCGACCAGCGTGACCGGACTGTCGAACTCCTCGCGCAGCCGCTCGTGCATCTGCACCAGCAGCAGCGAATGGCCGCCAAGCTGGAAGAAGTTGCCGTGGAGGCTGACCTCACCGACCTCGAGCACGTCCTGCCAGATCGCGGCGATGGCCTGTTCGGTCGGCGTGCCGGGAGCGACGTAGGTGTCGCCACCGGAACCGGACCGATCCACCACCGGCAGGCGCTCGCGATCGATCGCGCCATCGGCCGTGACCGGCATCTCCTTCAGCTTGCGGTGCACGTCGCGGCGATAGCCGTCCAGGAACCAGCCATTCGGATCGCGCTCGAACAGGCGGCGATAGAACGATGTGCCGCCGTACGGCGTCTCGTGGTGCAGCGAGTCGTGCGCAAACTCGAGCGGTTCGCCGTTGCCGCGCAACAGGCGGCCACGCACGCGGAAGTCCGGATTCAGCCGGTTCTCGCACAGTGTCCGTTCGATGGTCGCGACAAGGCGATCGCCGGCGGCGACGTGAACTCCCGGATCGAAGACCGGCACGAACACCGGCAGCCAGCAATACTCGTACTGCAGCGTGTCAATGACTTCGCCGTCGATGGTGTGCAGATTGAGCCACACCACGAAGCCGTCGAGCCGCGCCTCCCGGTCGATCGTCAGCTCGATCGCGTGCGTCTCTTCGAGCGCGATTGGTTGGTTGTAGTCGAGGTCCTCGAACGCGGCCGCAGTCGAGATCACCTGCGAGGCGTCGAAGTTCTTGATGCACAGACGCAGATCAAACGGCCTGCCGATCTCGTCGAAGATGCGCGGCACGTACGAGCCGGGCACCTCGTTGAAACCGGGGTGCGTCAGCAACGCGTCCGGGAACGTTGCCGCGGCGATCTTCGTGACGCTGCGGCCCGGAATCATCAAGCCGCCCGGCTTCAGGAAGCGGCGCGCATCGTTGATCAGGACGGCCGCGCCTTCGCAGCCACCGATCGGACCGACGATCTCCGAGACGCACACGTCGGCCAGTTCGGGGATCTCGGTCCTGGTCGCATCACCGTGAATCAGGTGAATGACGTCCTGCAGGCCGAGCTTCTCGACCAGCGCCGATGCATCACGGAACGCCTCGGTGCCAATCTCGATCGCGTAGACCTTGCGCGCGCCGGCTTCGGCACAGAAGCGTGCGAGGATCGCTTCGCGGCCGGTGCCGATCTCGACCACGATCTTGTCTTTGACGGCCTGCTCGATGGCGACCCGGTAGCTGTGATTGCGGCGCTCGTCATGCGCGAGCACGTGGTACAGCAGGTCGTCGTAGACAAAGTATTCGGCCACTGACGGCCAGAGTTCCGGCTGGACACGGCGCGCGGCTTCCGGCTCCTGCAGCTGTTGGAATCGCGCGCGGCTCGTCACGCCATAGCGATCGCGAATCTCGACCGCCGCAAAGGCCGACGGGTCAATCAGCGATGGTGACGTGCAGCACACCACCGGCTGCGTCAGCGCGACCGGCGCGTTCGACACCTTCGAGCGCACGCGCGGATGCTGACCGTCGAGACCCACCAGGTACGACCCGGGTCCCATGCGCAGGCCAGCCAGAAACGCGACCAGGCCCTGTCGCATCGATACCGGATGGAATCCAGCCGCCCGCGCGAGCTGCACCGACTCGCCGGCGCCGTCGGCCTGGTGGCTCCAGGCCGACCACGCGAATGTGAAGCACGGCGCGGTCGTTGCCCCGCGAAGCGCCTCAACGATCGCGGTTACCGATGCCGCGCCAGACGCGATCGCGGCGGCGGTCGCCCCGCCAAAGAACCCCGTGGCTGAGGTGAAGGCCACGAACAAGCAATCACGGCGATGACGCGCGATCTCGGCGAGCTGCCGGCACCCATCGACGTCGCCCGCCAGCTCCGCCGCGAGGCCGTCAGCCGTTTCATCCAGCACGGCGCGTTCGCGATGCGCGGCGCAAATGTGGATCGCGCCGTCGAGCGTGCCATTCGCCGATTCGAACTCCTGGACCGCTCCAGCAATCGCCCCCGGGTCGCCGTCCAGCAACACCACCTTGGCGTTGAGGCGCGCTACCAGATACCGCTCGATTTCCCTGCCCATGGCATCGGAGCCGTTGATCACATAGCGGCCGCCGATCTTGAAGGGACTGTCTCCGGCCGACTCCGCGATCGCCGCCTGCGCGAGGCGCGGGACGAACCGCCCGTCCGCGCGCAACGCCACCTCCGCATCGGCGCGGTCGCCGGCCAGCTCTTCAAGGAGCGCAGGAACGATGCCGGCGTCTGCCGGAACGTCGATCACACGGCAGGACAGCCACGGCTGCTCAGCAGCGAAGGTCTTCACCAGACCTGACACCGCAGCGCGGTCCGCGTCAATGGCATCGCCGGCGCGCACGACGTGCGCACCGCAGACGACGACGTCCAGCTGAACGGTTTGACCATTCGGCCGGTTGGCGCTGAGCGATCGCACCAGGTCGATCAGGTCGCCACTCCGATCGATCCTGCGGCATTCGCCAGCAGGCGGATGGTGCAATGCGCCGAACAGCGCGTCGCCACCACCGAGCAGGACGAGGTGACGGATCGCATCCTGCGCGTCGGATGAGCCCTGCTGCTTCGGCTGCCACACGCGGCGGAAGAACCAATCCGGGATCGTGTGCTCGTTCGCGAGCAGCAGGTCGACACGCCGCAGGGCCGCGGCGAACTCGCCGCTCTCGAAACGCTTGCTCAATTGCGAGCGCAGGAGCTTGCCGATCGGTGACTTCGGAATGGCCTCCTTGGTCACCGGCAGCAGAACGTCGGGCTTCAGCCCGAGCTTGCGCGCCAGGGTGCTGCGGATGTTGCCGATCAGATCGCGCAGGTGCGCGTCGTCCGTGACTGGGGTATGAAAGAAGATCGCGACCGATTCAGCGGCCGCAGCGGTCGGACGCACCGCGCAGGCGGCGCTGAAGCTTGGCGTGACGCCCGGCACGTCTTCCACGGCAGCTTCGATCTCGCTGTTGTAGAAGTTCGCGCCGTTGATGATCAGACTCTCCTTGGCGCGGCCGGTGATGACCAGCTCGCCGCCCGACAGGAACGCCAGGTCGCCGCTGTCAAACCAGCCATCATCGCGGAACACGGCCTTGGTGGCCGCCCCATCTCGGAAATAGCCGGCTGACACGGCGTCGCCGCTGATGTAGAGCTGCCCGATGCGCTGCTCGGGCAGTGTCTCGCCCTGCGGACCGACGATCTTGAGTGTCACGCCGGGAATCGGCGGACCAAGGCTGACGAACGGGATCGCGTTCGGATGGCCAGCCTCGCCAATCACCAGCTGGCCGTCGAGCGACTGGCGGTCGACGTAGAAGATGCGCGTCGGTTCAGCGTCGGTCGGGCGGTAGTAGGTGATGCCCGATCCGGTCTCGGCCATGCCGAAGGCCGGGCCAATCACCGTGCGGCGCAGCTGATGTGGCGCCAGCGACGTCAGGAACTTATCGACAACATCGGCCGAGATGGCTTCGCCGGCGGACAGCAGCGTCTTGAGGCACGACAGATCCCAGGATCGATCGTGGTCCTTGTCGAGCGCGCGATTCACCAGCGAGTAGGCAAAGTTCGGCGCCCAGCTGTGCGTGCCACGGAACCGGTCGATCACGTCGAGCCAGCGTAGCGGTTTTGCCAGCACGTATTCCTTGGCCACGTAGACGAGAGTGCAGCCGGTCGGCACACAGCGAATGTGCCAGTCGGAGATGCTGCCGATGTGGTCCAACGGCAGCCAGTTGATGACGACATCGTGGCTGCCCCAGTCGCACAACTGGTTGACGCCGGCGGCGCGCTGCAACACGCAGCGATGCGTGAGCATCACCGACTTCGGCGTGCCGGTGCTTCCCGACGTCAGGCTGAAGAAGGCCACGTCCTCGGGCTTGGCGGCGTGATGATGCTCGTCGGCGGCGCTGTTGCGCAACGCGTCGAGCGCGAGCAGCTGTGCCGCATCCATCTCGCGACCGAGCGCCGACGGGACCTGCCCCGCCGGCAGGATGATCCAGGGCCGACCAATCGCTTCCCACACGCGGCACAACTGCTGGAACTCGCGCTCCGCGGCGTCGTACGCCTTCGGCACCGCGGCAATCACCGGCACAAAGCCGCCGAGCACGCAGCCCCAGAACGCCTCGAGGATGTCGTCGTTGGCGGCGAGCTGCAGGATCACGCGATCGCCGGTCGCCACACCGGCCTGGCGCAATCCTCCGAGGATGCGTTGCGCGCGCTGCAGCAGGTCGCGATAGCTGAGGGCGACCTGGCCGCCGGATGCGTCCAGGAAGTAGATGCGTTCGCCGGCAACGCGGTCGGCGCTCTGCGTCAACGCCTCGACCAGGGTCGGCGGCACCGCGTACGCCGCATCGCGGGGCGCACCGGATGCCTGCGCCTGCGCCAGCGGCCCCGCCGGCGCTGGCGTTGACGCGTTACCGGTCCGCACCGCCGGCGGGGCCGCGCCCGGCGCGAGCATCGACTGCCAGTCCGGCAGCAGGTCCGAAAGGTGGAAGCGGCGCTCAGGAAACTCGCGCAGGCCGCTGACGACGGCGGCGCGGCCAATCTCCGGCCGCGCCGCAATCGCGGATTCCCACGCATCCAGAACGGCCTGATCGACGACCTCGACCTGGGCCAGCGCCGGCAGATCGGCGCTCCCCTGCTCGTCGAGCGGAATCGCCGACACCGGAATCAGCTCGATGCGTCGATCGGTCAGCCCGGCGAGCGCCTGCTCGAGCTGACGCGTTCGTCCAATCGGCAGCGGTCCCGCGGGGACAACCCACACGGCCAGCGAGGGCGGACCACTCGCGGATTCGCGGATCGCGACCTCGCACTGATCGATGGACGCGTCGCCAAGCGCCGCCGACCGCACCGCGGCGGCGGCTGTCCGCTCGCCGTCCCCAACCGGCTGACGAACCTGGGAGTTCCGAGACATGGACCTCCGCGCAACTGCTATGCCGCTGACACGTCGCGCGTCGCCCCGCCGCCGCCAGACTTGCCGAAGATGACACCAAACAACGTGCTGACCGCGACGAAGACGATCAACCCGAGGAGAATGCCAATGGTGCCGCCGCCAAGAATCTGCACGGGGGCGTGCTCACGCAACATCGGGCGGGAATAACAGATGGCGATCATCCACACGAACACGACATACATCGGCCAGCGCCAGCTCACGGGCAGCAGGTAGTTCCCGAGAGTCAGGAACAGGAACGCGTTCAGCATCGCGCCGACGGCGTGTCCCGACGGGAACCCGTAGTCCGTCATGCTGGTCCAGTGCTGGCGAATGATCGGCGCCACCGGAATGGCGGTGAAGTCGTCGGACAACACCTTGATCAGCAGGTCGCGGCGATCGGTCGCCGGACGATCGGGCAGCCGGTAGAACGCCTTGTCGTCCATGCCCAGCGCCGGCGACCCCGCGGGCATCGTCGACAACTGCCAAATCACGGGGCGGGTCTGCGCGAAATAGTCCTTGGCAATCGGCTCGATGTTCACCCACGCCTGGATCACGACCAGCACCACCCCGTAAATCATCACGAACTCGCCAATGCGGCGGAGGAAACCAATCCCTGGTCTGAGCACCAGGAACACGCAGATCAACGTGGCGGTCAGTGGGCCGAACGTGCCGGCGCCACTGAGGGTCAGGTAGTAGGCCACCATCGCCATCGACCCGGTCAAGTCGAGCGGCCAGCTGCCGTACGGGTTCACGAACGGCAACACCAGCGATAGCGCCAGGAGCGTGAGCGCTACGCCGATGAAGGGAACAACCCTCTCTAGGACGGCTGCAACGGTGGGACGGGCATCTTGCGTCATGGTGATTCGCCTTTCTGCGCTGTCTGTGGCCTCGACGTTCGGCGGAGCTTCCGCAGAAGCGGGCTCGTGTCCGAACCGAAACCCGGTAGTCGGTCGGTCCTTTTCGTTGTGAGTCTTCGCGATTTACTTGGGCCTGCTGCCCACAGCAACGAGGTTCATCCTCTGCCCGGTCGTAACACTTGTCAAGTACAAGGCACGTGCCGGGTGTGTTCGCTGGGTCTTCCCTAACGAACTCCTGACAGATCTCTCAACGCTGACTCCCCCGGCCTCACACTGACTCTTTCCGAAATCTCACGACTGGGCGACCATGATCCTCTTCTTCGGCGCGAGCATCAGCAGCATGATCAGCATGATCAGCGGCGTCAGCATGACCGAGAGGAACAAGGTGCCCCAGAAGCCAATCACGCGGCGCATCCCAAACAAGCCGGCGACCAGGCACAGGGCAAAGTAGACCGCGATGGCAATTGGCATGGTGATGCCTCCAGCTTACTTGAAGGTAATCCCGAGCACGGTCATGGTGTCGGTCTTCTGCACCTGGGTGACCGGCTTCGCATCGTGACGGATCTGAACACTCGGCCCAATGCCGATGTGCTTGTTCACCTGTAACTGCAGGCTCGCGTTCCAGTTGATGCGGTAGTCGTCGCTGATTTCGAGGTCGTGGAAGTACTCGATGAAATTTGTAAAGATGCCGCGCTGGCCGATCGGCGCGGTGAACATGCTTTGGGCGTAGGCGGCCGGGCCTCCCTCTTGCTGCTCTCCGAACTGGCCCCGGACGGTTTCGTGTTCGTAACCGCCGGCCACCGACATGCTCAGCCTGCGGCCTTTCGGAAACGAGAAGACTCTCTGCACGCCTGCAAAGAGCGCTTCGCGATGCAGGACGTGCTTCGGCTCATCCTTCTCGATGATGAAGGCGCCAACCAGGTTGATCGGCCGGCCCACGCTGACATAGAGCATGTTGAACGCGCGCGCTGTCTCCTGCTTGAAGTTGCCCCCCCCGCCTTCGACGCGGGCCTCCTGCAGGATGAACGAGCCGCCAATCTGGTTGGTGACAATCCCCTTGCGGAGCGCCGACAGAATGTTGGCGGTGTACTCGAACCCCGACACCGAACCGCTCTGGTTCGCAAACGAGGCGGTGCCTTCAATGTGGAACAACCAGCCTGGGGGTTTCGGATTGACGTCGCGGGCGTTTGCGAGCCACCACTGCCCGTAGTCGGGTTTCTGGCCGGCGGGAGGAGTCCCGGACTGGCCGGCGGGAGGCTGGCTCGGCGCAGCCGGCTGCTGCGCCGACACCGGACTTGCCGACAGCACGCCTGTGAGCGCGGTAACTACCAGGAACTTCACAGGGGCCACAGCGCTCCGCAAGCGCGAATCACACGATTACGCAGGCTTGACGACCTGCTTGCCTTTTTCGTACTCGCGGGTGAACACGCTCTTCACCTTCGCAGCATCGAAATCGAGCAAGGTGCCGCCGTTCGAAAAGTGCAGGTCGAACACGCGGCCAACCGCGTAGGTCGCCGCACCGGCTGAGAGGGTCGACGCCGCCACACCACCGAACTGGCCCACCACGGGAATCGCCTTGAGAGCGCTGCCCAGGAGTGGCGCGAGCTGGCGCGAGGCAATCCCGCCGGTCAGGGCGCCGAGCGCAGCCTTACCCTGATTGCGATAGAACGGCACGCCGTAGTGCGCTGACAGGTCAGCCACCAGCTTCAGCTGCACCGCAACGATCGCCGCCAGATCCGCCATCGGAATCGGGATCAAACCCGCTCCGGCCGCAACGTACGTCCACTTGCGGACAATTGGGTCGGTGGCCGAGGCAACGCTCTCTGTCGTCATGCTATCCTCCGGAGAATCAACACTGTGCGCGTCTGTCGCTGAAGGCAACTCGTGAGTGCCGTCAGACGACGATTGGGCTGCCCGGCGCTTCACCATGGACCAACCTGCTCACAACGACACATCACGAAGGATATTCGTATAGTTGAGAAGGGTTGTCAAGACAAGGCCGAATGCGGCCGTATTTTCTTGGTGTTTTCGTAGTTCGCTACGCGCAAGTCTGGCGCGACTCGCCGCGGCCGGTCGAAGACCCGCCTTGGGTTGAGGTCAAAGTGCAACGGCCCATTCTCGCTACCGCGCGCTGATGTAGACCAGCGCCGGGTCGTGATCCGACATCCGCTCGGGGCGGGTCGCATCCGATCGCCAGACCGCGGGCGCATCGGCATTCCCCCGGACGTGCAGGAACGACGTGACGAAGCGCCTGAGGGACGGCGACACCAGCATGTGGTCCAGCGTCCCGGCGTGGCCGTCCAGCACGTACGAGTAGCGATCGGCTCGCGGCTGCTGATCGACGAGATTCTCGAAATCCGGATCCAACAGGTCGCGCGTGGCCACCACCACCTGATCGCGCGGCGCCGGCGCGCCTCGAACGGTGCCCAGCAGGTCAACGTAGCCGTCGTTGAACTCGCCCGCATTGAAGTCCCCGATCACGAGCAGCCGCTCGTGGCGATCGGCCGACAGCCGGCGGCTGACCAGCGACGCCAGCGACTCGGCCTGTTCGGCGCGCTTGGCGCGAACTCGAGGCCCGCTGGTGGTACTCTCGACATCAATCAGTGAGCGCGGGTGATTGACGATCACCGTGATCGAACCGGTATCGAGCGGGAACAGCGATCGTGCACGCAGCACCAGGGGCGGGCGATCGTGCAGCGACTCCAACTGGCCGGCCGGATTGCGGAACTGTTCGCCTCGCCCCTCCTGCAGGACCTGGATCACTTCCACGCGGGCGCGATCCACCAGGAACCCCACGTCAATGCCACCGGGATCGTTGCCTTCCTCGAGATACGCCTCGTACTGCGGCTTCAGTTCGCGCGCCTCACGCGCGTCGCGATTGATCGCGGCCGCCAGCGCCCGCAGCGTCGACAGGTTCTCCACTTCCTGTACGCCGATGATGTGCGGATACCGCATCAGCCTCCGGATGTAGAGCGACGCCTTCGTCAATCGGTTTTGAAATGCCGCGGCGGTGAGCACCGCGTCGCTGACGGCGGGATCGTCGGTCGTGTCGTAGAACCGCTGCAGGTTGACCGAGGCGACGGTGAACTCGGCGTCCGATGGTTCGCGCGCCGGCGCAAACGCCGGCGCCGCGGTCACGCCCGGCGGCGTCGCGGGATCGGGAAGGATGGTATACGACTGAAATCCGTAGTCGAGCGGCCCGATCACATTTCGCAGCACCGTGCCGCTGGCGGCATTGATCGCCGCAGCGCCGAGTTGCCCGTCGCTGTCGACGCGAAGACGCTCGGGATTGCCGTCGAAGCGCGGAATACAGCAGGGCGAGCCGGCGGGCAGTGGTTGACGAACGTCAATGCCGGGCTCGAGAAAGGGGCGCGCGGTGGCGCCAATCACGCCGTAGAACACGCCGTTTGACGATGCCGTTGCGCTGGCTTCCGCCACGCTCCCCAGCGTTGGCGAGATCAGCAACAGCGTGGACACGCGAACGCGCATGCCTTCGTAGCGTTCGAGTTGATCGTGCGTGCCCTGCGGCGTCAGATCGGCGGGCTGCAGTTCGATGGGCGCCGGCAGCGTCATCCCGGCGCCGCGCACCTCGAACGACGGCGTCTCGGCGAGTTCGGTGAGCGGCGGACTGGACGGATCCGCCGCGGGCACGAACTCGATCACGCGGCCGGTCACCTGGACCAGTGTGCCAACCGTGAGCGTGGCCGGAGGCGTGCTGCTCGTGAACACAAACACGCCTTCCGAGGTTCGTGGGTCGGCGTCGGCGGTGCCATCGGGCGCCTGCAGGAACACGCCGTTGGATTTGCGCCCGGTGACGACGCCGGTGGTCGTGACCACCTGCCCTTCCATCGGCGAGCGGGCGCCGGCGCCCTGGATGACGTGAATCGCGAGCACCGCGGCCTGCGCCGTGAGGTGTGGTGGTTCGATGACACCCGCGAGCGTGACCACCGTCATGACCAGCAGCGTTCTTCTCTGACGTGCCATCGGCGCCGCCAGAGCATACATCACCGCGCCTCGCTGCCGTGCGGCTCGCCGGCCTGTCAGGCGCGGTGCAATCGCGTGCTGCGCTTCCTCTTCAGTGCCGGCGCCTGAATCCGTTCTCGGGCGATTGTCGCTTTGTGCTCAATCGCGACGATGGCAGACGATAGGAAGCACCCTCCGTCAGCGGCGTCGCCGCGCAGGCCCCCAGCCGGCGGGTGTGTTCAAACCGCGACCAGTCTGTTGCGCTCCTCGTCCTCGCTTACGATCAGGCGGTTGTGAGTCCCAAGTCAGACGAGACCCTATATGATGGCGCGCTCAGGAGGCACCATGCGCACAGGGATGGCGGGGATGGGGTTCGCGTTCGGGATGTTGGCGGCTCTCTTCACATGGACGGCTGAAGCCCGCCAGGCTTCGTCACAAGCCGACCTGCGGAAACCGTTCGTCGGCACATGGCGGCTGGTCTCCATCACCGGCGGCGTGAACGCCGCCGCGCGCGGCAACCCGACCGGCCTCATCATCTACGACCAGCACGGCTACATGGCCGCACAGATTCAGCCCGAGCGCAAGCGGAACACCTACACCGGAACACCAACGCCCGAGCAACTGGCCGATCGGGCACGGGGCTACACCGCGTATTTCGGGACCTACACCATTGACGAGCGGGCCGGCATCGTGACCCATCATCGCCAGGGCCAACTCGACAGCGGCCCGGTGGACTTCGTGCGAACGTTCGAGTTCACCCAGGGCGGCAACCGCCTCATCCTGACGCCGGTCGGCGGTACAAACCCGCCGTCGCAGCTGACCTGGCAGCGCGTGCGGTAGCAGCCACACCCTCTTTGGCGTGGCGTGACTACCGCGTGACGACGCGCGGCATGGCCGTCGCGCGGGGGGAAGCGGGACGGCTCGAAGGACAACTGGCCGGGTGGAGTGGAACGGATCGCGGCCGTCCGTGCCGTCAGCGCAGACGCAGTTGCGCGATGCGGAGACTGCTGGGTGCCCGCCACGACACAATGGCGACATCGCCGGCCAACGCCACGGAAGCCGGCCCCTGGCCGCTGTCTTCCCCCGCGGGCCTCAGCCGCGTCCACGTAGCACCTCGGTCGGTAGAGACGACGACACCCAACTGGCGCGTGTCAGCGCGAGCGGCGGCAGCTCCCTTCGTCGGCCAGTCGCCCCACAGCGCGACAATGGCGTCGTCACGACAGGCCACATTGACGTACTTTCCGTCCACGTCCAGCGGCTGCTGCCCCGATTCCGGACTCATGTCGAGATCGGTGAACGTGACGCCGGCATCTGTACTCAGGGCGACGTGAGCGTCGTTCAAAGCTGCGTGGTAGCCGATCACTCGCATGCGGTCGGAGCTGCGGCAGACGCTTGGGTCGAACGCCGGGCGCAGCACGCGGTGTTCTCCGGGGAGTCCTCCGGTGTCGTCAATCTGAGCGTGGTACAGCGAGACGGCCGTCGGCGTAGCCCCATCCCGGTGATCGCGCCACACCACTTCCGGAAGGGCGTCGTCGCTGCAGGCCAGTGACGCGCCGGACACCCGGAGTGCCGGATGCTCGGTCGTCCGCCACTGGCTGCCGTCGTTCCAGGCCACCACCAGCGGACCATCCGACTCGGACGGTTGATTCGTCCACACCACGACCTGGCGAATCACTCCCGAACGGGAAAACACACAGGCCGACAGGATGGCTGGGCCGGCCGGCCGTGTCCCCAGGGCCTGAGATGCTCCCCAGCTCCGCCCGCCATCCGAAGACGTCATGGCGCGCACCGTGCTGCTGGCGTGGTCGACGTAGACCACCAACACCGAGAGTTCGCGGCCAGCGATGGTCATGCCGGAGGCGAAACGGGCGACTTCGATCTTGGCGGGTGAGGGTTCCCAACGCGTTACAAACAGCGTCGTTCCCTCGGCGTGCAGGGTCAGCGGGACATCAGCCACATACACGCCGTTACCGCTGGTCAGCGGCACGGTTGGGGCGCCGTTCGTCGCAAGCGCGGCCGTCCATTCCACCAGTAGCTGCGCCGTCGCCGTGGACGGCCAGCCCGCGAGCATTGCGACGATTACAACGACCGCCAAGTGCGGAACCCAGGCCATCGTCCCCTCCTGCGCCATTGGCCAGGCGGCGCCGTCCCGAAGTTACGCGCCGGACATGGGCTTGAGACCGATCCGCGCTGAATCTAGAGAAACCCTAGAAGAACCCGGCTGGCAGCGGGCTAGAGCTCCCGTTCGAGGCGATCGACCAGGCCGTCGAGCTGTATTGACACGGCCCGCACGGTCTCCGGCTTGCTCAAGTCGACGCCGGCCTTCTTCAGCAGTGTCATTGGGTGATCCGAGCCGCCCGCCTTCAGCAGCCCCAGGTATCGATCGACCGCCGCCCGGCGGGCGGGTGAATCGGCGCCGCCGACCTCCTCCACCAACTTCGCGGTCGACGCAAAGCAGGTGGCATACTGGTAGACGTAGTAAGGCGACTGGAAAAAGTGCGGAATGCGCGCCCACGTGTGCTGCGCGCGCGTATCCGGCGATAACGCATCGCCCCAGTATTCATGTAACAGCTTGCCATAGATGCCGCTGAGCACATCGGAGGTGATCGGCTGGTCCTGCTCCACCAGCCGGTGTGCCTCGAGCTCGAAATCGGCAAACAACACCTGGTTGTAGAACGTGCTGACGATGTTGTCGATGGCGTGCTGCAGCAGCACCACGCGTTGCTCGCGCGTCCGTGCACGGGCCAGCATGAAGTCCAGCAGCAAGGCTTCGTTCAGCGTTGACGGGACCTCGGCGACGAAAATCGTGTAGCCGGCGTAGACGAACGGCTGGGTCTCGTGCGACAGCATGGTGTGCATCGAGTGACCGAGCTCATGGGCCAGCGTGAACACCGCGTCGAGGGTGTCGTTGTAGTTCATCAACACGTACGGATTCGAGCCGTAGACCGGCGCCGAATAGGCGCCGCTGCGCTTGCCCTGGTTCTCGTAGACGTCAATCCACCGCTCCGAAAACGCGCGGCGCACGCGCGCCTGGTATCCGGATCCGAGCGGTGCCACCGCCTCCACAATCCACTCCAGCACGTCGTCGTACGCGTACTTGACGTCGTCTTCCACCAGCGGCACGAAGGCGTCGAACACGTAGTAGTCGGAGAGCTTCAACACCCGCTTGCGCAGATTGTGATAACGGCGAAACGGCGCCACGCCGTGCTTGGTTTCGCGAATCAGGTTCTCGACCACGCTGGTCGGAATAGCGTTGCCGAACAGCGCGGCATCGAGGGTGGACTGGTAGCCACGCGCCCGGGCTTCGAACCAGTCACCATGCATCACGCCGTTGTAGATGGCGGCGTAGGTGTTCAAACTGGCGATGTAGGTGTCGTAGAGCGCTTCGTAGGCCTTGCGGCGATCGCCCTGCGATCGACACGTGGCCAGCAGCCGGCGGTACTGGCCGTAACTCACCTGCGTGGTTTCACCGGTGGACAGCGTGATGGTCGGAAAACGCGCGTCGGCCGTGGACAGCGCGGCATAGGAATCGCGCGGCGCGCCGCCGAGCCGCTCGGTGAGCGACAGCAGCCGTTCGCCCTGCTCGTTCAACACGTGTTCATGTAAGCGGAACACTTCCTCGATCGCAAAGCGGTACACGTTCAGCGCCGGTGCGTCGCCCATCCATGCGCGAACCGTGGCCAGCGGCAGCTGCAGGAGTTCCGGCTGAAACCACGACGTGGCCTGCTGCCACCTGGCGAGCAGCAACTGCACGCGCTGGCGCCTGGCGTTGGTGGTGTTGTTGCGCTGATCCTCGTCGTACTGCAGCGAGGGGTAGTACCAGACCTTGTAGCTGAGTTGCCCGAGTGCGTCGCGATCCTGCAGCGCCTGCAGCAGCTGCGCCGGGCCGTGCGACAGCGTGCCCTCGTATTTCCGGTAGTGCTCAATGCCGCGATCGAGCTCGGCGAAGGCCGCTTCCCATGCCTCCCAGCTGGCGAAGATCGAGCTGAGGTCCCACGTGTAGTTCGGATCAATCGCATCCCTGGTCGGCACCAGGGAGGGGGCGGCGGCCGGCGAAGACATAACCACCGATTATAACAACATCGCCAGTTCGCTCAGCACTGGAGTCACGCGCTGTACGCTCTTCGTCCGTGCGAGCGCGTCGGCAAGCGGACCCGGCAGTGGCACTGGGACACCAATAATCGGCTCCACCACGTCACGGAACTTCGCGGGATGCGCCGTGGATAGAAACAGCCTAGCTTGAGCACTCTTTGCACCAAGGTATGCAATCGCAGTGTGCGGATCTGCAACGTAGGCGTAGCGATCAAACAGCTCGGCAATCGCAGCCTTCACTTCCTGGTCGGTGTGCGAGGTCGATGAGATCACCGCTCTCATCTTCGACAGGTCGCCCTCGAACAGCCACTGCAGCCGCTCGAGGTTGCTGGGGTTCCCCACGTCCATCGCATTCGCCAGGGTCGGCACCGAGCGCCTCGGCTCGAGCCGTCCCGTGGTGAGGTAGCGCGGCACCGTATCGTTTGCGTTGGTCGGCGCCAAGAACGCGTCAATCGGCGCGCCCATCCGCCACGCCATCACGCCGGCCACGAGGTTGCCGAGGTTGCCTGACGGTACGGCGATGACCAACCGTTTCCCTCGCGGCGCCTGCACGGCGGCGTAGGCGTAGTAGAACATTTGCGGGAGCAGACGCCCGAGGCTGATCGAGTTCGCCGATGTCAGGCGCACGCGCGACTGCAGCTGCGGATCCGCGAATGCCTCTTTTGCCAGACGCTGGCAGTCGTCGAACGTGCCGCGCACGGCGACGGCCGTCACGTTGCCGCCCAGCGTCGTGAACTGCGCTTCCTGAATCGCGCTGACCTGCCCCTCCGGATAGAGCACGACGACGCGCGCGCCGGGGACGCGGTGAAAGGCATGCGCCACGGCGCTGCCGGTGTCGCCAGACGTCGCCACGAGCACCGTCAGCGGATCGGCGCCGGTATTGACCAGCGCCATCACGCGCGCGAGCGTCCGTGCGCCGAAATCCTTGAACGCGAACGTTGGCCCATGGAACAGCTCGAGCACACCCAGGGTCGATTCGAGCTCGACGATGGGCACGGGGAAACTGAGCGCATCGCGAACGAGATTGATCAGCGTGGCGTGATCGAATTCGTCGCCGGCCAGCTCAATGGCCAGCGCGGTCGCGACGTCGTGGAACGTCTTGCCGCGAAGCGCCGCCCAGAACGACTCCGGCCGCCGAGCGATGGTGGCCGGGACGTACAGCCCCCCGTCGGGCGCCAGGCCCGCCAGGACGGCTTCTTTGACTGAGACATGCGGTGCTCGGCCGCGGGTACTAATGCAAATCATGACTGACTATTGACCACCCTCGCCCCTTGTCGGCCGACGGGGCAGACCCACAGGTCCGACTCAATCGGACTGGCCGCGCTGAACGCCCTCCGCATCGCGTCACCTGCGGATTGCGCGATGTCGAGCGAGGGTGCGAGCGCGAAGATCGAGGGGCCGGAGCCTGACAGGCTGCAACCGAGTGCGCCGGCAGCCATCGCCGCGGCTTTCACGCCGGCAAGGCCGGGAACCAGCCCCGCCCGTTTGGGCTCGGCAATGTGATCCACCAGCGACCGCGACAGCAGCGCCAAATCAGAGGTATAGAGCGCCGCAACCAGGCCACCAACGTTGGCCCACTGGCGGGTGGCGTCCTGCAGCCCTACGCGGTCGCCCACCAGCCGGCGCGCCGCGCCGGTTTCCACCTCCATCCGCGGGTGCAGCACCGCACAGGCCAGGCCGTTGGGCACCGGCAAGCGGACGATATCGGGTGGTTGGGCGCAGCGCGCCAGGATGAAGCCGCCATACAACGATGGCGAAACGTTGTCCGGATGGATGGCGCCGCAGCCCGCCTGCTCGCCCGCCATCGCGCACTCGAGCAGCACATCCATCGGCGCCGGACGGCCGAGCAGTTCGTTGGCCGCCACCACGGCGGCGACCGCGCTGGCGCCGCTGCTGCCGATTCCACTCGCCAGCGGCAGACCCTTGTGGATCGTCAGGGCAATCCCGCGAGTCGTCTTCAGCCGCCGCATTAGCGCCAGCACCGCGGCTGACGCGGTGTTTTTCCTCGGTTCCGTCGTCAATCGGCCGCCGTCGCCGTGGATGGCGGCGATGGCCACACCCGGTTCGTCCTGCGGAGTGGCAACGACCACGTCGCCGGGCTCGTCGAGGGCGAATCCCATACAGTCGAACCCACAAGCGACGTTCGACACCGAGCCGGGTGCATACACAGCAATCATCTGATTGCGTGACAGGCTACATTCTTTCTCGGGCGATTTGCTGAATAAGGTCGAAAAAATGAGCAGGCATCTTGTATTCTTCTACCAAGAGATGAGCACACTGACAGGCGGACGCCTGACGACCGGCACGAGTCCCTGGTCGGCCACCGAAGCCGCGGAACTGTACGACGTGCCGCGCTGGGGACAAGGTTACTTCTCGGTCAGCGAGCAAGGCCACCTGCAGGTCCATCCCACCAAAGATCCCAGCCGCAGCGTCGATCTGAAGCGGCTCGTCGACCGCCTGCAGCTGCGCGGGCTGGCGGTGCCGATTCTGATCCGTTTCACCGACATCCTCAAGCACCGCCTCGGCGAGATCCACGGCGCGTTCCAGCACGCGATCAACACCAACCAGTACCAGGGCAAGTACGTCTGCGTCTACCCCATCAAGGTGAACCAGCAGCGCCAGGTCGTCGAGGAAGTGTTGAACTTCGGCGCGCAGTACGGGTTCGGGCTCGAGGCCGGCAGCAAGCCGGAGCTGCTCGCCGTGTCGGCGATGGCCACCAACGACACGCCGATCATCTGCAACGGCTTCAAGGATTTCGAGTTCATTGAAATGGCCATGCTGGCGCAGAAAATGGGCCGGCAGATCATCCCGGTGGTCGAGAAATACAGCGAGCTCGACCTGGTGCTGGAGTACGCGGAGAAGGTGGGCGTGCGCCCGAACATCGGCATGCGCGTCAAGCTGGCCGCCAAGGGGTCCGGCCGCTGGCAGTCGTCAGGCGGCTTCCGGTCGAAGTTCGGCCTGACCGTCACGGAGATTCTGCGCGGCTTCGAGGAATTGAAGAAGCGCGGCATGGAAGACTGTCTCAAGCTGCTCCACTTCCACCTCGGCAGCCAGATCACGCATATCCGCATCATCAAGGCCGCGCTGAACGAGGCGGCCCGCGTCTACTGCGAGCTGGCCAGGCAGGGCGCCGGACTGGAGTTCATGGATGTGGGCGGCGGGCTGGGCGTGGACTACGACGGCTCGCAGACCAACTTCGAGTCGTCCATGAACTACACGCTGCAGGAATACGCCAACGACGTCGTCTATCACATCCAGACGGTGTGCGACGAGGTCGGCGTCAAGCACCCGACCATCGTGTCGGAGAGCGGCCGCGCCATTTCTGCGTACCACAGCATGCTGGTGTTCAACGTGCTGGGCACGCTCGACTTCGGCGAGGAGAAGATTCCCACCGAAGTGAAAGACGACTTCGAGCAGCCGCTGGTGGACCTGATCGAGACCTACAAGAACGTCACCCAGCGCAACGCGCTCGAAAGCTATCACGACGCGCAGCAGGCGCTCGACATGGCGATGAACCTGTTCAGCGGCGGCTACCTGACGCTCGACCAGCGATCGCATGCCGAGAACCTCTACTTCGCGATCTGCGAAAAAATCCACAAGCTGTGCCAGGGCATGGCGGACGTCCCCGAGGATCTGCAGGCGCTCGAAGAGCTGCTGTCCGACACCTATTTCTGCAACTTCTCGCTGTTCCAGTCGATTCCCGACAGCTGGGCGATCAAGCAGCTTTTCCCGGTGATGCCGATCCACCGCCTCAACGAGCGGCCGGTCAACCACGCGGTGTTGAGCGACATCACCTGCGACTCGGACGGCAAGCTCGATCAGTTCATCGACCGGCGCGACGTCAAGAAGACGATCATGCTGCACCGGTTCAACGGCGAGCCGTATTACCTGGGCGTGTTCCTGGTCGGCGCCTACCAGGAAATTCTCGGCGACCTGCACAACCTGTTCGGCGACACGCACGCGGTGCACATCTCGCTCGGCGAGAACGGCATTGACCACACCGAGGGCGCGCGCGTCGAGCACATCATCAAGGGCGACAGCGTCAAGCAGGTGCTGGAGTACGTGGAGTTCGACGCCGAGGATCTGATGGGCAAGCTGCGGCGCGACGTGGAAGGCGCGATCAACGCCGGCCTGATGCAGGACAACCAGGCGGGCCGCCTGCTGCGCTTCTACGAAGAGGCGCTGATGGGCTACACCTACCTGGAAGATCCGAACGCGGATTAGCCGTTTCGCTGCAGTCTGAGTTCGAGGTGGCGTTTGACGTCCGCCCATTCGGACTTCAGGATGCTGTAGAGGCACGTGTCGCGGACCGTGCCGTCCTTTCTCGCCTGGTGATGGCGGAGGACGCCGTCCCTCTTGGCCCCCAGTGCCTCAATCGCCCTCTGTGACCGGAAGTTGAAGTTGTCGGTCCGCAATCCCACCACCGCGCACCCAAGCCGATCGAACGCGTGCTCGAGTAGCAGCAGTTTACAGGTGGTGTTCACGTGCGAGCGCTGGCAGCGCTGCGCGTACCAGGTATAGCCAATCTCGACGCGGTCAATCGCCTTCACGATGTCGTGGTAGCGCGTGCTGCCGACAATGGCGTTGTCGGAGAGGTCGCGTACGGCCCACGGCAGCATGTGCCCTTCGCTCCCGCCCTTCTCGGCATCGCGAATGTAGGTCATCGCCGATGCCGGGTCCGGCACCGACGTGAACCACAGCTTCCACAGCTCGCCGTCACTCGCCGCCGCAACCAGGCCGTCGTGATGACCGGGCGAGAGCGGCTCCAGGCGGATGCCGCTGCGCTCAAGCGTCACGGGTTTCGGATCGATCACTTGGCGCTTCCTCTGCAGGCTAGCAGGCTAGCAGGCTAGCGGGCTAGCAGGCTAGCAGGCTAGCGGGCTAGCAGGCTAGCGGGCCTGACTTCTCACTTCCTAATTCCTACTTCCTACTTCCTACTCCTCACTTCTCCTGCCCCGGCTTGTACTCGCGCTCGATGTGGCCCTTGAGCTGATCGGGATAAAAGTACACGTCGCGCAGATTGCCGGTGGCGTAGCGCTCCGTCTGGTCGTTGAAGTGCTTCGATCCCGGCACGCTGTTCAACCCGCCCGCGGTCACGGCCTTGGCGCGGACGCGATCGCCGAACTCGACCACCGCGACGAAGCTGTTGCCGCTGGTGCCGTACCACTGCTTGGTGCCCGGGTAGGCGCGCGCGCCGTACGAGGCCAGCGATCCCCAGCGCGCCGAGGCGAACATCACCGGCGTGCTCGGCTTGCTGTCGTCGAAGCGCTGCACGATGGCGCCGTCGTTACGCTGGAAGCGGTTGATGTCGCCCCAGGGCGTTTGCCACTGTCCGAAATCGGCCGTCAGCTTGTCCATGGCGGCGCTCAGCGATTCCAGGCGCTGCTGCGGCGTGGCGCGCGATTTCATGAACTCATACACCGGCAGGTTGGCCTTGCGCGCCTCGGCCTGGACGCGCGTCCACAGGTCCTCCCCGTAGAACATCGCCACCGACTGCGGCACCGAGGTCACCGACCAGCGATGGTCCCAGTCCTTCAGCGCGGCGATCGCCGGCGCGGTCTTCGCCTTCAGCGGATTCGAGGCCGGCGCCGCGGCATGCGCCTTGACGAGCAGCGGAATCTGGATCGCGAATTCCGGCTGATGGTTGTCGTAGGCGACGTTGCTGATCAGTGTCTCGAGCGTGAACCCCTGCTTGCCGTCGAGCACGTTGATGGCGTGCACGCCGCGCGGGTTCTCGCTGCCGGAATCCACGTAGGCCGGGTAGTCCTTCTGCTTCGGGCTGTGGAGCGGACCAGCCGCGGAGTACGGATAGTTGTTGGTGTTGTAGACCCACCCGTTCTTCGGGTTCACGACGTTGGGCGTTTCCGCGAACGAGTGCACGCCGGTCCAGTCGTTGCCGGGATCGGTGCCGTCCACCGGACGCGTCCAGTTCTCGGCTGGATCGCGTTCGGGCACGAAGTTGGAGTGGAAGTAGGCGATGTCCCCGTCGGCGTTGGCATACAGCGTGTTGTTCGACGAGTTGGTGTGGTGTTCCATCACCTTCAAATACTCGGCGAGCGTTTTGGCCTTGGTGCGCGAGTACGACTGGATCAGCGCCTTGAGCGGCTCTTCCATCAGCCGCACGCTGACCCACTTGCCGTCGACCGACCGCACGATCGGACCGCGATAGGTGCGATAGGTGGTGAACTCGCGCTGTGCCATCCCCTTGTCGGTCTTGTAGGGGATCACGATCTTCTTGGCGATCAGCGGCTTCTCCTCGTTGCCCACCTTGTGCGTGTAGCTGCCGTCGGCCTGTTTGGTGACGGTCTCAAGGAACTCGTCGATGTTGTCGACGCTGCTGGAGGTGTGCATCCAGCCGGCGCGCTCGTTGAAGCCCTGGTAGATGAAGAACTGTCCCCACGTCAGCGCGCCGTAGGCATTCAGCCCTTGCTCGCTGATCATGTGCGCTTCTTCGCGGAAGAAGAACGAGGTGTGCGGATTGATCAGCAGCAGCGCCTTGCCCGACGCGGTGTTCATGCCGGCAATGGCTACGCCGTTGGATCCGGTGGGCTCCTCGGGCGGCGCCAGCGGATCGAAGAACTCGAGCCGGGCCGTCTGCGAACCCGGATTCGCGGCGCCATAGAAGTTCTCGAGCTGCGTCAGGTTGACCCGCTCGATGTCGCCGCCAATGCTGCCCTCGCTGAAGCTCAGCGCCATCCACGGCTCGAACTTCGTAATGACGCGCGGCTTCACGTCCGGGTGCGTGGCCAGGTAGAAGTTGAGGCCGTCGGCCCACCCGTTCATCAGGTCCTTCAGCCACTGCGGCGCTTCGTTGTACTGTGCCTGCAGATTGGCGGGATCGATGAACAGCTTCATCCGCAGATCACGCCAGATCTCCTTCTCGCCTTCCGCCTCGGCCAGCCGGCCCTGCGAATTGATGAAGTTGGTCTCGACGCGATTGAAGTCGTCTTCCGCCTGCGCATACATCAGCCCGAACACCGTGTCGGCGTCGGTCTTGCCGTAAATATGCGGCACGCCCCAGTCGTCGCGAACGATCCGAATCGTGTCGGCGCGCTTGCGCCACGCCTCCAGTTCCGGGGTGGAGGCAGGTTGCGCGGTGCATGCCGAAAGCGTCAAGGCGGCCAACAGAACGAGCTTCTTCATAGGCGGACATTATAAATAGCTTGAGGATTGGGTGATTCCTTGATTCCTTGACGGTTGGGTGATTGAAGAATTCGCCAATCGCCGAATAATTCGGCGATTGGCGATGGCCAAATCACCCAACAATCAAGGAATCGAGGAATCGCCCAATCGTCACTACGGCATCGGCGTCAGGACTACCCTAAACCCGATAAACGGGCGCCGCGCCCCGGGTTCGGCGGCGCCGCGCGCCGTGGTGCGAATCAGCTGCGGGCCGTCGGCGTAGCCTCCGCCGCGCATGACCCACAACGCATCCTGGCCAAGGTCGGCGCGATCGTTCGCGTCGTCATAGGGGTACGGCTGGTAGGGACTCCTGGTCCATTCCCAGACATTGCCGGCCATGTCGGACAGGCCGTGCGCGCATTCGGGGCAGGCAATCGAGCCCGCGGCGACCGGCGCCTGCGCGCTGAAGTTGGCGCGATCGCGGCGCGGCTCATCGCCCCACGGAAACCGCCGCCGCTCGACGCCGTGCGCCGCCTTCTCCCACTGCGCTTCGGTCGGCAGCGTCACGTGCCAGCCGGCCGGCAACTTTCCTTTCATCGTCGAATCAAGCCAGCGCGCATAGCCGATCGCATCGGGCCACGACACGTGCCGCACCGGATGATCGCGTGGCGCCGACAACGCCGCGGCATCCACCGGCCAGTTGGTGGCCTGCACGAACGCCGTGAACTCGGCGACGGTCACCTCGCGCTGCGCGATGAGGAACGCCGGCAAATCGATTGTGCGCTCGCCGACCTCGTTGTCGTAGGCGAGCGGATCGCGCGCGCGCTCGCCGCCCATCACGAACGGGCCGGCGGGAATTTCGATGAAGCCAGGGATTACGGGCTGCGGGCTGCGGACTGCAGGCTGCGGGCTGGGGGCCTGAGCAAAACCAGCGAGGCAGCTAAGCGCCCACAAGACAGCAATCGATGATCCGAAGGCCCGTAGCCCGTAGCCAGCAGCCCTCAATTTCCAACCCTCTGGCACGCGTAACTCCATCCGTGGCGGCAGGCACGCTGATAGAGCTCCGGCTCCGCCGCCTGCAGCAGGTTCGGTCCGCCCTCGCGCAACAGCAGGCGTAAATCCAGCGGCCGCGGATCGGCGCGTGCCGGGCTCTGGGAAGTACCGGTGGAGGCGTCGAGCATGTTCACACAGCCCGCCTGAAAGCGCCCCTCGCACGCGCGCGTGAAGTACCTGAACGCGCGCTCCGGATCGGTGCCGACAATCTTGCCTTCGGTGTAGTGCAGGCCGAGTTCATTGCAGGCCCAGCCGGCGTTGTCGCTGCAGTACGAGCCTTCAATGCGCAGCAGCCGCGCGCAGGCCAGCGGCTTGTTGTCGGCACAGGCCTCGACCCAGAACGGCAGCGAGTCGCCGCGATGCATGCCGTCGGCGGAGCCGGTCGTGGACATCACCGCAAAGAGCCCGCCCCACACCGCCATATGCCCGAGGTTGCCGCGGCCGAGCGGGCCATCCAGCCGCAACGCCTGCAACATCGGCTGCGGCCCAAGCGACTTGACGAAACGATCGATTGACGGCACCAGCAGGTTGAGCAACGGCACGCACAGCAGCTTGTCGTAGAACGTCGGCATCCCCAGCGAACCCAGCAGTGCATACAGCCCGAAGACGCCAAGCCCGTACAACACCCCGAAAATCGTCCGGCCGAACGGCGTCCGCGGTGAGGTGGACGGATCGGTCACGAGCAGATGCATGCCGAGAAACACCGCCGATGGAATGTCGGAATCCACGAAATACGGCACGCCGGTGATCGAGTAGTAGAGGGCGCTCGATCCGACGAGGGTGATCGCCGCCATCGCCGTGACCGTCGTGATCGAGAAGCAATACATGACCACGAGGCCGATCAGGAACAGCACCGTATATATCCGCGGCCCCAGGCTGAACGTCGTCGCGATTTCCTGGCCCCAGGTCATCGACGTCGTGCCGGTGGCCAGCAACACGACCGAGAAAATCGCCAGCGTGAACGCCGACGGATTGAAAATGTGGACCCGCTTCCACCCCGGCGCGGCTGCCGCGCCGGGGGCCCCGGGCACCTCGCGGTTCCAGCGCACGAACGCCTTGCCGGCGAAGCCGAGTGCGATCAGCAGGAACTGCCAGTGAAAGACATCGTCCTTGAACCACAGAAACAGGTTCGTGCTGAAGACGATCGGAAACGGCCCCCACCCGAGCTGATAGTGCTCGCGCCGCGTCCATGCGAGAAGGATGTCGAACGCATAGGCAAACAGCAGCTGTCCGGCCAGCAGCGGCATGTAGTCGTAGACCGGTGGCCAGTAGTAGCCCCAGTACGCATACACGCAGCTATGGCAAAAAGTCTGGATGTAGTGCTGCGGCCGGGGCGTCACCACCACGATGCGCGGCCGGGCGCCGGTGCCCGAAAACCTGAAATACAGCCCCAGATTCCAGAGAATCAGCATTGCGCCGGCCCCCCAGAACGACCACGTCAGCACCGGCGTGGTCTGCAGGCGCGGCAGGGCGGTCAGTGCCAGGAGTCCGGCCGAGAAAGCCAAGGGGAGAGCGAACATAAGTCGTTGACAATTATCGCCGAGCCGCACATTCTAAACACGGATTTTCCCGGTCGGTTTTTACGAGGGCCCAAAGCGCATGAATATGAAACCTGTTCGGAAGCGACACGTGGTAGTTGCCGCGTTCGCGGTCTTAATCGCGGTCGTCGTCGCGTCTCTGCCGGGCGGCGCCCAGCAGCGCGGCGAATGGCCGGGCATCACGGGTGGCGACACGTCTACGCGATACACCCCGCTCGACCAGATCAACGCGTCGAATTTCAACCAGGTCAAGGTGGCATGGGAATGGCGCGGTGAAGTGCCGCCGGGCGTTGAGCTCGGTGACATCAACGCGCGCTCCCTGCCGATCTACGTCGACGGCATGCTGCTGACGACGTCGGGGCCGCGGCGTACGGTGGTGTCGATGGATCCGACCACCGGCAAGACGCTGTGGACCTACCAGGAGCCCGAGACGCCGCGTCACGCATACTCGATGCGTTCGAACCATGGCAAGGGCGTGGCCTACGCGCGAATCAATGGCCGCGGCGTGGTGTTCATGACCAGTCCGGGCTTCTTCCTGCACGCGCTCGATGCCAAGACCGGCCAGCCCATCGAAGGCTGGGGACAGGCAGTGCCGGTGCGCGGCTTCCCCAAGACCGGCACGGTGGACATGCTGAAGGACCTGATTGCCGACTGGGGCCCGTGGGTGGATGCCAAGCTGCCGTACGACGCCGCCAACGGCCTGCCGCTGTCGCTTGGCTACATCACGACCTCGTCGCCGCCCATCGTCGTCAACGACGTGCTCATCGTCGGCAACTCCGCCGAACAGGGCTACAACCAGACCCGCATCGAGAACGTGCCCGGCGACATCCTTGGCTACGATGCCAAGACCGGCAAGTTCCTGTGGAAGTTCCACGTGATTCCGCGGCCGGGTGAATTCGGCCATGAGACGTGGGAGAACGATGCGTGGAAGTGGACCGGCGACATCTCGTCGTGGGCGCCGATGTCGGCGGATCCGGCGCGCGGCCTGGTCTACCTTCCGACCAACGGCGCGACCATCGACTACTTCGGCGGCTTCCGCCCGGGCGACAACCTGTTCAGTACCAGCGTCATCGCTCTCGATGTGAAGACCGGCAAACGCGTCTGGCACCAGCAGCTCGTCAAGCACGACATCTGGAACTACGACACGCCAACCGCACCGGTGCTGCTGGATGTGACCGTGAACGGGCGCCGCATCCCGGGCCTGTTCCAGATCACCAAGCAGTCGTGGGTGTATTCATACAACCGCCACACGGGCGAACCCATCTGGCCAATCGTCGACCGTCCGGCGCCACAGTCGCTGGTGCCCGGGGAAAGACTGTCGAAGACGCAGCCGCACGTCACGCACCCGGCGCCGTACGATCTGCAGGGACGCACCGAAGCGCACCTCGTGGACTACACGCCGGAAATTCGCAAGCTGGCACTCGAGCGCGCGCAGAAGCTGGATCTCCTCGCGCCGCTGTTTGCCCCGCCGACGCATCGCGGCAACAAGGAAGGCAAGGGCCCCGCGAACATTTGCCCCGGCGGCGGTGGCGGCGCCAACATCACCGGCCCACCGGCGGCCGATCCGCAGACCGGCGTCATCTTCATCGCCTCGACGAGCGGCTGCTCGCCGACGTTGCTGGCCCCGGCCGCGGAGCGCGACAACGACAAGATGACCGGCAAGACGCTGGCGGCCTGGATCACCTCGCGCGGCGAAAAGCCGGCGGCGCCGCCAAGCGCCAACGATCCGCTGGTCGGCTTCCCGGACATCTTCAAGGGTCCGCTCGGCCGCATCACCGCGATCGATATGAACACCGGCAACCACCTGTGGGTGACTCCGCACGGTGATACCGACGCCAAGGCGCAGGCTGCCTTCCGCGCCAACCCGCTGCTCAAGGACGTGAAGAACCTCGACACGAACTGGGGCCGCCGCGGCACGGCCGCGCTGGGCGCTTCGTCTACCCTGCTGTTCACGGCGGGCCAGACGGCGGACGGGCAGAACAACCTGTTCGCGATTGACAAGAAGACCGGCAAGCGCGTCGGCGCGCTGCCAATCTCACGTGCCGGCGGCTATGGACTGATGTCCTACCTGCACAACGGCAAGCAGTACATCGTCATTCCGCAAAACGGCGGATACGCCGCAGTGGCGCTTCCGTAGTAGGCCTGCGGGCTAGCGGGCTAGCGGGCTAGCAGGCTAGCAGGCTAGCGGGCTAGCGGGCTAGCAGGCTAGCAGGAATGCGGGGCCGGCTCCTTCCAGACGAGGGGCCGGCCCTTTTCTTGTACGCCCGTAGCCCGTAACCCGGCCCGTAGCCCGTAACCCGGCCCGTAGCCCGCAGCCCGTAGCCCGCAGCCCGTAGCCCGTAGCCCTCAGAACTTAACTCCCGCCCCCACGGTGAAGCGCAGCGCGCCGCCGAAGAAGCCTTCGTCGTGGATCTCGAAGTTGCTCCCGAAGGTTGGCCCCGGGTACTTCAAGAAGCGCCAGCCGGCGTCGGCGCGCAGGAAGGCACGCGAGCCGGCATCCACTTCAACGCCTCCCCCAACCTGGAACGCCGGCAATGTGTCGCCGCCTGCGAGCGCGCACCTTAGCGGTGGCGGGAAGATCGCAATGCAGACCAACGGGCCCGGTAACTGGCCCACCCGCAGGAACCCCGCCGCCACCTTCCCGAACGGCCGCACGCTTCCCAACTTCGGTCCGACCGTCGCGCCGAATAAGCCCTCAACACGCGATTGCGTAAAGGCGGGACCTTCCTTCGTGAAGTCGGACGGGTACCAGGTCAGCTCGGCATCAAGACCAATCAGGGGAATCGGCTTGAAGGTAAGCGATGCACCAACGCCCGTGTCGGTGCCATCGAACTCGCTCCACTGTGAGCCGGCGACATGCACGCCGACGCCGAACGATTGGGCAAACGCAGACGAGCATAGAAACAGAGCGACAACTGCCGATGCAACGATGGGGCGAAGGGGCATGGGTACAGGCTAGCGGGCTAGCGGGCTAGCGGGCTAGCGGGCTAGCGGGCTAGCGGGCCAGCGGGTTAGCGAAGATTCTGCAACGTCTGCTGTCAATGGGTGCGGTCGAAACTGCGTACTTGCAGGGCGCTAGGACCGAGAATCCGCCATTTCTTGAGCGGCGCGCTTCCTGCACACCGGACACCAGAGGTGAATCCCCATGATTCGGTCCTATCGTGACCTCGAGATCTGGCGCAAGAGCATCGATCTTGTCGTTGACGTGTACAGGGCAACGGAACACTTCCCGCGCACGGAGACGTTCGGACTCTCGTCGCAGCTCCGCCGTTCCGCTACGTCGATCTCCTCGAACATTGCGGAAGGCAAAGCGATCGGCGGACTGAATTACCCGAGGCACCTGAAGCTTGCGCATGGATCCGAGGCTGAACTGCAGACGCAGATCGAGATCGCAAGACGACTGACGTTGCTGACCGAAGCGGAAGCGGCGAAGTTGTTAGACTCCGCCGCTGAAATCGGACGAATGCTGGTAGGCCTGCTGCGAGCGGTGCCGAGACAATGACCCTGCTAGCCCGCTAGCCCGCTAGCCCGCAGGCCTGCTACCCCCTCGCGGCCGCTCGGCGTTTCATCTCCGAGAACTTTCGTACCGCGCGGTCGAAGCGATCCTGCAGCGGCTTGCGCTCCTCTGGCGCGAGCGGTCCGAGACGAGCCCACGCGGCCTGGGCGCTGCGCACTTCCTGATCGGCGGCGCGCTGCCGCGCGTCCTCGGCCTGTCGCGCCGCGCCGGCGCCCATGGTGTTGGCGGCGAGCGCTTCACGCCATTGGCGGGCGAGCAGTTCCGCCGGCGAGAGGTTCTTGGCCGGTTCGGTGCTATCGGCCGGCAGCTGCTTCTCGACCTTGGCGATCAGCTTCTCCATCTTGCCCTTGGTCTGATCGGGGTCGAGATCGGTGCCCTTGAAGCCATCGGGCCAGCGCGTCACCAGCGAGAACAGCGCGGCGTTGACGCGATCGGCGAGCGGCGCGAGCGTGTGGCGTGGCAGCTCGGGTCCCTGGACCCAGCGGGCACGGGCGGCCTGCACCTTCGCGTACAAATCGTCCGGCGCCGGCGCATCGGGCGCGGTGTCGGCGCCCGGCAGAAGCCCTTCGAGCTCGGCCACGGCGGTTTCGCGATCGGCCATTTTGCCCTGCAGGGCGGCCGCGTCGCGGTTCTTGAAGCGCTCGAAGAACAGATCGCACGCGCCGCGGAACTCGTTCCAGATCGCATCCGACTTGCTCTTCTTGACGGCGCCAATGGTCTTCCACTCGACCTGCAGTTTCTTGATGCGCGACGCCGCCTGTTCCCACTCAGTGGACTGCGACAGTTGCTTCGCTTCAGCGACCAGCGCCTCCTTGCGCTTGAGGTTTTCGGTCCAGTCCTGCTTGCGCTGCTTGAGATCGTCCTGTCGGCGCGTGAAGAACTTGTCGCAGGCCGCGCGGAAGCGCTCCCACACGGCCTTCTCGCTGCCACGGGTGACAGCGCCAATCGCCTTCCACTCGGCCTGCAGCGCCTTCATGGCCTCGGCGGTCTTCACCCAATCGGTGGATTCGGACATCGACTCGGCGCGCGCGCAGAGCGCGTCCTTCTTCTTCAGGTTGTCGACCCGTTCGGCTGCCTGCTGCGCGAACAGGTCCTTGCACTTCTCGTAGACCTGTTCCTGCGCCGACTTGAAGCGCGTCCAGAGCGCTTCGGCCTGCGAGCGCGGCGCCGCCGCGACCGGCTTCCAGCGTTCCTGCAGCGTGCGCATTTCGTTGGAGGCCTTTTCCGGATCGGTGTCGGCCAGCACGACCAGCGCTTCCATCTTGCCGCACAGTTCTTCCTGCACCTGGACGTTCGCCCAGCGCTTCCACTCCTCCGCTTCGCGCAGCTCCTGAATGCGGGGCGTCAACGCCGTACGCACCGCCTGCAGGCGGACCATCAGGTCATCGCGATCCTGCTTGGTCGGCAGCGGGCCCATGGTGCCCACCGCGAGCTTGACGTCCTTCATCAGCTGATCGGTCTGCCTGAGGGTCAGCCCCTCGGCCGAGGCGCGTTGTTCGAACTGCTGCACCAGCGCCTGCAGCCGCTGCAGGTTGTCGGTCTGCTGCTTGCCCCTGCCATCGCGATGCAGCTGCTCTTCGGCGTCGAACTTCTGCGCTACCGCGTCGTAGCGGGCGCGCAGGTCCACGTCAATGTCCACGCCGCGGGCAATCGCCTGCCACTGCTTGCGCAGGGCGTACCACTGACTGCGAATGTCGGCGTAATTCGGATTGGCGGCGAGCGCTTCGATTTCCGGAACCAGGGTCGGCAAGCGTTCGGCCGACTGCTTCGCCAGCTGACGCCGCTCGTGCCGCTTTTCGGCGGCGCGGCAGGCTTCAGCGAATCGGCGGTCGAGTTCCGCGGCCCATGACTCCGGCATGCCGGGCATGCCGTCCCACGCGGCCCGTGCCTGCGCGATGCCGTCGGCAATGTCGTCGCCGCTCAGCGCTTCGACCCGCGCGCACACCGCGGCCCTCTCGGCCTGTTCCTGTTCGAGGGCGCGGCGCTGGCGACCGGCCTCCGCGCGCGCAGTTTCGTCCGCGGCCAGCCGATCGCGCACCACGGTCGACGCGCTCTCGAAGTCCGCTTCGATGTTCGGTTGAATGTCGGCGTCGGCGAGCAGCTCGACCCAGGCCACCCGAGTGGCCGCGTAGCTCTCGCGCAGCTGCGCGAAGTCGCTGACCGCGGCCAGGCCCGTCATGCGGTCGATCAGGTCGCGGGCTTTCGGCTGATCGGCGTCCTTGAACGCCGGACCGCTTTCGGTCTCGAGGGGGGCCGGCGCGGCGGCCTTCAACAGCGTGCGCGCCTTTTTCTGTGCCGCCTTGGTCCGCGCCTTGTCGGCGATGGCGTTCAAGGTATCGGTGCCGGCATCGCCAAGTTTGTCGATGGCGGCGACGGCGGCGTCGGCGTATTCGCCGCGCAGCGCGACGCTTTCAATTTCAGCGGCCTCGGTCAGCCGCTCAAGCGCGACCAGGCGGGCGCCGGCTTCCGCGGCGTGCCGCGCAATGCTGCCCAGTGACTTCTCGGCGCGCACCGCGGCAATCGCGGCGCGCCGGATTTCATCCGGGCCGGCCGCCTTGGCGAGCTGTGCGAGCTCGCGCTCGCGCCCAAGCGAGGCCAGCGCCGCAACCGCCGTCATGGCGACCTCGGCATCGTGCTTCGAAGCCTGTTCGACCAGTTGGCTCAGGGCGTGATCGCGCACGCTGCCTTCCGACTCGTTGCGCACGATGTCGGCGAGCACCGACGCGTCGCCAATCCGGGCCACGGCCACCCGTCGCACGCGCGCATCGGCGTCGTCCTTCGCAAACGCGTTCAACGACTCGAGATCGGCCGGGTCGAGCTCGTGAATCGCTTCAATGCGGATGTTGGGATCGGGATGGGTGGACTTGGACTGCGGGCGGAGCTTATCGAGTATTCCCATGCGGTGTTTCAGACCCCGGCGGCTCCAATGAGCCGGCCGACGCCTCCTCAGTTGTTCATGAGCCAGCCTCGCCGAATCCTCGGCAAGACTGGGTGCCCCGAATGCAGGGCTTCGTACGGCGCAAAGAACAGGAATTATCGCATCTTGTCCGCAGACATCTATTAATGTAGATTAATGGATATGAAAGCGGACGCGGCGCTCTACCGGCTGCTGGGCGACGAGGCCCGGCTGCGGCTGCTGCGCGTGCTCGACAAGGACCGGTTCAACGTCAAGGAGCTGACCGGCATCCTCGGGCTCGCGCAATCCGGCGTGTCGCGCCACCTTGGCCTGCTCAAGGAATCGGATCTCGTCGTCGAGGAGCGGGACGGCGCCTACAGCTTCTACCGGCTGTCCCCTGCGCTCCGCGAGGACGCCAGGAGCCCGCTCTGGACGCTGCTGCAGTCGCAGTTCGAATCGGCCGCCGCCTCACCGTCGGCCAGGGCCGATGATGCGAGGCTGCAGGAAGTGCTGCGGCTGCGCCGCGAGAACTTCGAACACGTCGGCCCGGACACGCGCGACGGACGGCAGCTCGTCCCGGGACGCAGTTGGGCGGCGTGGTCACGTGCCCTCGCGCTGCTGCTGCCGGCGCTCGACGTGGCCGACCTCGGCTGCGGCGAGGGCTATCTGACCATCGAAACCGCACGATGGGCGCGGCACGTCACCGCCGTCGACCGTTCGGCAAGCGTGCTGGCGCGGGCAAAGGCGCTCGCCACCCGCAAGAAATTCACGAACATCACCTGGAAGAAGGGCGAGCTCGAGAAGCTGCCCATCGAGACCGGCACCATGGACGTGGCGCTGCTGTCGCAGTCGCTGCACCACGCGTCGGAGCCGCCGGAGGCGCTGCGCGAGGCGCTGCGCATTCTCAAGCCGGGCGGCCGGCTGCTGATTCTCGATCTGCGCCCGCACGACGAAACCTGGGTGCGGGAGAAGTTGGGCGATCGCTGGTTCGGATTCAGCGACGAACATCTGTCCGGCCTGTTGAATCGGGCCGGCTTCGGCGACGTCCGCGTCGCCCTCGGCGCGCGCCGCACCAACGACCCGTTCGCGGTGCTGCTCGCGGTCGGGACCAAGAAGAAAAAGACATGAGCGCACGTGAAACGACCGACCGCGCGGTGAACGCGCGGCATCCCCTGGCAGAGTTGCTGGCCCACCGCATTGCCATCATCGATGGCGCCATGGGCACGACCATCCGCACCTACGGCATGACCGAGGCCGACATTCGCGGCGAGCGATTCCGCAACGCCACCAAGGACCTGCTGAACAACGGCGACCTGTTCTCGCTGACGCAGCCGACGATGATCTGCGACATCCACCGCCGCTTCCTCGAGGCGGGCGCGGACATCATCGAGACCAATACGTTCGGCGCGACCAGCATTACCCAGAGCGAGTTCTTCGTTGACGACCCGCGGGAGCACGGCGGCCGCAAGGATCCGGCGTTTTACCAGCGCATCATCGAGGATCCGTTCCTGCGCCAGCTGGCGTGGGACATCAACGAGCAGTCCGCGCGCCAGTGCCGGGAGTGGGCCGACCGCGTCGCCGACGCCACCGGGCGCCGCCGCTTCGTGGCCGGCGCCATCGGGCCGCTCACCGTGTCGTTGTCGAATTCGCCCGACGCCGACGATCCCGGCTTCCGCCTTGTCACCTTCGACCAGGTGAAGACCGCCTACGCCGAACAGGTGCGCGCGCTGATTGCCGGCGGCTCGGACGTCTTGCTGGTCGAGACCATCTTCGATTCGCTCAACGCCAAGGCGGCGCTGGTCGCGATCCAGGACGTGTTTGCGGCCGATGGCGTGCGGCTGCCGATCATGATCTCCGCCGCGGTCGGGCGCGGCGGCGAGACGATGATCTCCGCGCAGACGGTGGAGGCGTTCTGGACCGCGGTGGCGCAGGTCAATCCGCTCTCGGTCGGGCTCAACTGCTCGCTGGGGCCGGACCTGATGTACCCCTTCCTGGAACAGTTGGCCGTCAAGTCGACGACGGCGGTGTCGTGCTATCCCAATGCCGGCCTGCCGAATCCGTTGTCGCCGACCGGATTCGATCTCGGCCCCGACGACATGGCGCAACACCTCGCGCACTTCGCGAAGGACGGCCTGATCAACATCGCCGGCGGGTGCTGCGGCAACACGCCGGAGCACATCGCGGCCATCGCCAGGGCGCTCGACACGCAGCCCGGACGCCCGTTGCCGGCACGCGCAGTGGCCGGCGACGACGTTCGCCGCCGTTCGGTGACGGTGCCGCGGCCGCTGCAGCTGTCGGGTTCGCAGCCCTTCGTCCAGCAGCCGGGTGTCTTCATGATGATCGGCGAGCGCACCAACGTCGCCGGCTCGCCGAAGTTCGCCACGCTGATCAAGGAAGGCAAGTTCGACGAGGCCGTGAGCGTCGCGCGCCAGCAGGTCGAAAACGGCGCCAACGTCATCGACATCTGCATGGACGAAGGGATGATCGACGGCGTCGCCGCCATGACCCGCTACCTGCAGTTGCTGGGCAGCGAGCCTGAAGTGGCCAAGGTGCCATTCATGATCGACTCCTCGAAGTGGGAAGTCATCGAGGCGGGCTTGAAGTGCCTGCAGGGCAAGGGCATCGTCAATTCGATTTCGCTCAAGGAAGGCGAAGCGGTCTTCCGCCAGCGCGCGCAGCACATCCGCGCCTATGGCGCCGCCGTCGTGGTGATGGCGTTCGATGAGCAGGGCCAGGCCGCGACGCTGGCCGACAAGATTCGCATCTGCGAGCGCGCCTACCGGATCCTGGTCGACGAGCTCGGCTTCCCGCCCGAAGACGTGATCTTCGACCCCAACATCCTGACGGTCGCCACCGGCATGGAGGAGCACAACAGCTACGCCGTGGACTTCATCGAGGCGACGCGCTGGATCAAGGCGAACCTGCCGCATGCCAAGGTGAGTGGCGGCGTGTCGAACATCTCGTTCAGCTTCCGCGGCAACAACGTGGTTCGCGAGGCCATGCATTCGGCGTTCCTCTATCACGCCATCGGCGCCGGCCTGGACATGGGCATCGTCAACGCCGGCATGCTGGAGGTCTACGAGGAGATTGAGCCGGAGCTGAAGACGCTGGTCGAAGACGTGCTGCTCAATCGCCGGCCGGACGCCACCGAGCGGCTGGTGGAGTTCGGCGACGCGCTCAAGGCCGCGGGCTCGGGCACGACCACGGATCAGAAGAAGACCGAGGAGTGGCGGCTCGGTTCCGTCGAGGCGCGGTTGTCGCACGCCCTGGTCAAAGGCATCGACAGCTACATCGACCAGGACACCGAGGAGGCTCGCGTCAAGCTGGGCCGGCCGCTGGCGGTCATCGAAGGACCGTTGATGGACGGCATGGGTGTGGTCGGCGACCTGTTCGGCGCCGGCAAGATGTTCCTGCCGCAGGTCGTCAAGTCCGCCCGGGTGATGAAGAAGGCCGTCGCGTACCTGTTCCCGTTCATGGAAGCCGAGAAAGCGGCGCTGGCCGCCGCCGGCCAGGCGGTCCGGACGCAGGGCAAGATCGTGCTGGCCACGGTCAAGGGCGACGTCCACGACATCGGCAAGAACATCGTCGGGGTCGTGCTGGCGTGCAACAACTACGAAGTGATCGACATGGGCGTGATGGTGTCATGCGAGAAGATCCTCGAACGCGCCAGGGCCGAGCAGGCCGACCTGATCGGCCTCAGCGGGCTGATCACGCCGTCGCTGGACGAGATGGTGCATGTCGCGCGCGAGATGGAGCGACAGAATTTCCATGTGCCGCTGCTGATCGGCGGCGCCACCACCAGCCGCGCGCACACGGCGATTAAGATCGCTCCGCACTACCAGGAACCTGTCGTGCACGTGCTTGATGCGAGCCGCGCCGTGCCGGTCACCACCAGCCTGCTCAGCCCCGACGGCAAGGATGCGTTCGTGACGCGGCACCGGGCGGATTACGAGGCGATCCGGCGCAACTACGGCTCGAACCGGCAACCGCTGGTCGACCTGCCGACCGCGCGCGGTCGCCGCACGCCGATCGAGTGGCGCGCCGCAGACATTCCGCAGCCGTCCTTCACCGGCGTGCGGGTCCTCGACGACTTTCCGCTGGCGACGCTGCGCGAGTTCATCGATTGGACGCCGTTCTTTCACACCTGGGAGCTGAAGGGCGTGTATCCGCGCATCTTGAGCGACGACAAATACGGCGCGCAGGCCACGCAGATCTTCACAGACGCCAACGCCCTGCTCGATCGCATCATCGCTGAACGGCTGCTCCGCGCGCGCGGCGTGTACGGCGTGTTCGCCGCCAACACCGTGGGAGACGACGTGGCGCTGTACGCGGACGATGGCCGGGCGGCTGAAACCATGCGGTTCCATTTCCTGCGGCAGCAGATCGATCGCGGCGAGGCGCATCCGTGCCGGTCGCTCAGCGACTTCATTGCGCCTGCCGGCAGCGGCTTCTCGGATCACATCGGCGCCTTCGCGGTGACCGCCGGCATCGGCCTGGCCGAACTCGGCGATCGGTTCCGCGCGCAGCACGACGACTACAACGCCATCATGGCCGAGGCCATTGCCGACCGGCTGGCAGAGGCGTTCGCAGAATGCCTCCACAAGCGAGTCCGGGATGAGTGGGGTTACGGCGGTGCCGAGAACCTGACGCCCGCGGAACTCATCCAGGAGAAGTACCGGGGCATTCGTCCAGCCGCGGGTTATCCGGCGTCTCCCGACCACACCGAAAAGGGCCCGCTCTGGCAGTTACTCAACGTCGACGCGGCGGCGGGGATAAAGCTGACCGAGTCGTACGCCATGTGGCCCGGCTCGAGCGTCAGCGGGCTGTACTTCGCTCACCCGGAGGCGCGTTACTTCACGCTTGGCAAGATCGACCGCGATCAGGTCGCCGACTACGCGCAGCGCAAGCGAATGTCCGTCGCCGAAGTCGAGCGGTGGCTGGGCCCGAACCTGAACTACGATCCGGCCGCCCGCAATGACGCCTGACACCACGCCCGTCGATCCGTCGCGTTGCCCATTGTGCGGCGAAGCCAATAGTTGCGGCGCCGACAGCGGCGCGGGGACGTGCTGGTGCTATTCGGTGCAGATACCCGGCGAGGTGCTCAACCGTGTGCCGCCTGCCGACCGCAACCGCGCCTGCATCTGCCAGAAGTGCGCCTCGGCCCAACACGTGAGTGACGCCAACGGACAAAGCGAGCCTTCGTCAGCCTCAAGGGCCTGCACCACCCATCTCACAGGCTGACGTGAACGACCTTCAGCGCCTCGATCCGGCAGCCGTCGTCATCCGCGTCTGGCCAACGGTAAGATGAGCGCGACATGACACATCCCTCAACGCCGCCGCTGCCGCCCGCGGCGATGGTCGTCACGGTCAAGGCGCCCGCGGCCGCTGGCGGCATGGCGCCGATGTTCCTGCTGCAGGATCGGCAGCAGACGGTGCAGTTCCCGCAAGTCGACCTGACGGTCGAAGTGACCGGCGAGC
>VFZG01000010.1 GCA_016871275.1 Acidimicrobiia bacterium
CCCCGGCTGACCCACTTGGCCACGGTCCGCACGCTGATCGCCAGGGCGTCGGCAATCTGACGCGGCGTCCAGCCTTGCTGGCTGCGCTCGATGATCACCTGTCGCATCTTCGGTGTGGTCTTCGCGTGACGATGAATGTCCATTCGGGAGTGCCTCCAGAACTCTGGGTTGGTGTCGTAACCCCCATTGTTTCCAGAGCCTCCCGAATGAACAACGTGTTTGGCATTCACAGCTCAGGCAGCAAGTGGCGTAGGTGAATTAGACTATGCGGCATGAGCCGCTACCTGGTCGTCCTGGCTGTTCTCGCGTCCATCGTCGCCGTCGACGCGCAATCGATTCAGTATCCCGACCCAACGCAGCGCGTCCTGTCGCATCGCGAACAGAACGCGCTGGTGTCACCGTGGATCAGGAAGCGCTTCGACACCGTCCTCGGGCCGCTGATGACGCGGGAGGGGATCGACATGTGGATCATCCCGACGCGCGAATACAACGAAGACCCGGTGTTTGCGTCCATGTCGCCGCTCACCTACTACGCATCGCGCCGGCGCACCATCCTGGTCTTCTACAATCCCGGCGGCGGCAAGCCGGTCGAGCGCTACTCGATCGGTCGGTTCGACTATGACGGCCTGTACACCATCGTGCCGACGCCGAACGACGGCCAGCACGAAGGGCTGCGCAAGCTCGTCGACGACAAGAATCCCACGGTGATCGGCATCAACGAGTCGGATGCGTGGCAGCACGCCGACGGCATCACCGCCAACGAGAAGCGCCGCCTCGTCGATGCGCTTGGCCCCGCCCATGCGGCCAAGGTCAAGTCCGCCGAGATGCTGGCCGTGAGCTGGCTCGAAGTGAAGATGCCCGAAGAGCTCGAAGCCTATCGCCATGCCATGAAGGTCGCGCACATGGTGATCCGCGAGGCGTTCTCCAACAAGGTCATCACGCCTGGCAAGACCACCAACGAAGATGTCGTCTGGTGGATGCGCCAGCGCGTCGTCGAAATGGGACTGGGCAAGTGGTTCCAGCCCTCGGTGACGATCTTCCGGCAGGGTGAGAAGACCAGCCCGCGCGGCGTGATTCTCCCTGGAGACATGCTGCACACCGACTTCGGCATTGTCTACATGGGCTTCTCCACCGACACGCAGCACAACGCCTACGTGCTGAAGCCCGGTGAGACCGACGCGCCTGCGGGATTGAAGGCGGGGCTCAAGGCGGCGAACCGCCTCCAGGATCTGACGATGCAATACGCGCGACTGGAGCGCACGGGCAACCAGGCGCTCGCTGATGCACTCGCGCACGCGAAGAAGGAAGGCCTCGTGCCATCGATCTATTGCCATCCCGTCGGCTACCACGGCCACGGTGCCGGCCCGCCGATCGGCATGACCGACTATCAGCAGGGCGTGCCGATTCGCGGGGACTACGTGTTCCGGCCCAACACGTGGCACTCGATTGAGCTGAACGTCACCCACAACGTGCCCGAGTGGAACAACCAGCCGGTGCGCTTTGCGCTCGAAGAGGACGCGGCCATCATGCCGGGCGGCACGTGGGACTGGATCAACGGACGGCAGGAAACGTTCCACTTGATCAAGTGAGAAGTCAGAAGTGAGAAGTGAGATTCTGATCTGTTTGGCGTTTCTACTGGCGGCCGGATCGACGCCCGTCGCGCAGCGAAAGCCGGCGCCGGTGCAGAGCTTCAAAGTCGTCGCCACGTTCCCGCACGATACGACGTCGTTCACGCAAGGACTGGTGTTTGCTGACGGCGAGTTCTACGAGAGCACCGGCCTGGAGGGTGAGTCAACGCTGCGTCGCGTGGAGATTGCCACGGGCCGGACGCTGCAACGCATCGACGTGCCGCTGCCGTACTTTGCCGAAGGCCTCGCGCTGGTAGGCGACAAGCTGCTGCAGCTGACGTGGCGGCACCAGGTGGGATTTGTCTACGACCGCAAGACGTTCAAGCAGCAGCGCACCTTCTCTTACAAGAGCGAAGGCTGGGGCATCGCCTACGACCGGACCGGCGGCCTGGTGATGAGCGACGGCTCGGACACGCTCACGTTTCTCGATCCCAAGACGCTCGCGCCGGCCAGGACGCTCCGCGTGCGCGATGCCGGGCGCGCGATCGCGCAGCTGAACGAGCTTGAGTGGATTGAGGGAGAGATCTGGGCGAACGTATGGCTCACCGATCGCATCGCGCGCATTTCGCCGAGCACCGGTGAGGTCAATGCGTGGGTGGATTTGTCGTCGCTGTGGCCGGCCGCGCAACGGCCCGCGCCGGGCGATCAGGTGCTGAACGGCATTGCATACGACAGGGCCACCCGCCGGATCTACATCACCGGCAAGAAGTGGCCCCGCCTGTATCAGATCGTGGTCCAGTGACGCGCCGGCACCAGGGTGCCGGCCCCGATCACTTGAGTTTCAGCGGCACGGCGCCGACCACTCGATAGATCGGATACGTCTGCCCCGGACCGATCCCTTCCTCGATGTAGTTCCACGTCACCAGGCCGTCATCGCTCTCGGGCTCGATGAGATAGAACGCCAGACGCGCGAGCGGCTGGTTGGCTGGAATATAGAGCGAGCCGGCGCCGACCGTCAGCTGCGCCTTGTCATACGCGCCCTTCAGCCGCGTTTCCTGGTGGCCCTGAAAGGGCTTCGGCGCCCTGGTCATGTCGGCGATCGAGAAGCGCTCGACGGCGAGTTGGGCATCGGCGGTCAGCTCCTGGATCTCGATGCCGTGCGTGCGGAGCTTCTCGAGCGCCACCCTCAGACGCGTGCCGTCCACCGTGTTCTTCGGAATCACCCAGCCTCGTGGCAGCGACAGCGAGCGCGTGGCGGTGAACGTACCGTACTCCTTCATGGCCACGGGGACCGACGTCGGCGCCATCGCCAGCATCTCGCGGCCCGACTTCGGGTTCGGAACCTTGGTGACGTCGCCCACCAGAATCTCGACCTTCTCGCCTGACGTACTGATGGAAATGTCCACGCCAAGCTCGACGGGCGTGCTGGCGGGAGCGGTGAAGACGCGATCGGCCTGCGCGGTCAGCGTCATGATCTGCTTGGCGTTGGCGGCGACGTTCCGGTAAATCTCCTCGACGAAGTCCTCGGTCACATCGACGCGGCCCTTGAAGTCGAGATAGCTGTAGGCCTCGGACAGGATCGCAATGCGATTACGCAGCCCCGCGTAGTTGTTGCCGAAGCGCGGGCGATGGTCGAAGGTGCGCCAGGTCACATCGCCGGGGTTGGCGGGATCGACGCGCGCGCCCTGGCGGCCGCCGCCGCTCTCGGAGGCGAAGTTGCCGTAGTAATAGGTGCGCCAGTCGTGGCTCTCGAGCATGGCCTGGCGGATCGGCGCGAGCATGCGGCGGCGCGTGAACTCGATCAGGCGCGGATCCGCGTTCGGGTTCAGGATCGGCGCATAGGTCAGGTGATAGGCGTGGTAGGAGCCGTTGGTGGCGTGCAGATCCACGATCACGTGCGGATCCCACCGGTTGAACAGCCCAACCAGCGAGCGCGCTTCGGCGGTATCGAGCTTCATGTAGTCGCGGTTCAGGTCGAAGCCCTTGCTGTTCTCGCGCGTGCCAACGCCGTTGACCGGGCCGTACTGCGCGGTCCGGTTCATGACGTTGACCTTCTCGTTGCCGTCGGCGTTGTAGTTCGGCGCGATCATGAACACGATCTGCCGGGTCAGCTGGCGTAGATCACCGGACACCATCCGGCGCGCCAGCCTCAGGATCGCCTCCTTGCCCTCGACTTCGCCGGCATGGATGTTCGCCTGCACGAAGACGATCGGACGACCGAGCTTGCGGGCGGCGGCCGGTGTCGCGACCTTGGGATCCGAGATCACCAGCAGCGGCAGATCGCGTCCTTCTTCGGTCTTGCCGAAGCTCTCGGTGTGCACCTGCGAGCCGGCGGTCGCGACCAGACCGTTGATGACGCGCGTGACGTCGGCGTAGCTGCTGGTCTCTTCGTAGCTCGTGATCTCGGCCCGCGTCCGCATGTCCACGGACTGGGCCAACCCGTCGACTGCGCTGATGGCGCAGCACAGCAAAGCGAATGAACGTCTCATTGTTGCGAAGCCGTCGTGGTGGTGTTGGGCTGCAAGTACTTGTTGAACCAGTTGAGGTAGCGCTGCAGGCGATCGCGCTCGTAGCTGGGGATGGTCAGGCCGTGGAACTGGCCCGGGTAGATCACCAGCTGCGTATCGACGCCCACGCTCTTCAGGGCCTGGTACATCTGTTCTCCCCCGGCGATCGGGACGTTGAAGTCCTTCTCGCCGCCCATGAACAGGGTCGGCGTCTTGATCTTGTCGGCGCGGAAGAACGGGTACGACACCTTCATCCACTTCTCCGGTGTCTTCCACGGCTGCCCCATCTCCTGGTCGTACTGGATGATGTACTGGTCCATGCCATACATGGTGAACTGCATCGAGCTGCCGGCGCCGCTCACCGCCGCTTTGAAGCGCGTATCGGTGGCAATGGTGTAGTTGGTGGAAATGCCGCCGTAGCTCCAGCCGCCGATACCGAGCCGGTTGGGATCGGCGACGCCCGAGCGCACCGCCTCGTCCGCCGCGCCGAGCAGATCGACGACTTCGAGGTTGCCCCAGTCGCCGTGGATCGCCTTCTGCCAGGCGTTGCCGCGCCCGGCGCTGCCGCGATAGTTGACCGCCAGCACCACGTAGCCGTTGGCGGCGAGGAATTCGCGATCGAACGAGAAGGCGTGCTGATCCTGGCCGTTCGGGCCGCCGTGCACGATCAGCAGCGTCGGGTACGTGGTGCCGGCCTTGTAGCCGGCCGGCTTGACCATCAACCCGTGGACCACGGTGCCGTCCTTGCTCTTCGAGGTGAAATCCTCGGTGATGCCGAGCTGCAGCTCGTTCCAGAGCGCGTCGTTGTGCTTGGTCAACTGGCGCAGGTTGGAACCTTCCAGCGCGTAAATCTCGGCGAACTTCGTCGGCTCATTGGCAATGACCGCGAAGTTGCCGTCCTTGCCGGGGTTCAGCGTGGAGATCACGCGCCGGCCGGACGTCCTGCGCTGGATGGTGCCGTTCGGATTCTCAGCGGGCACGGTCGCCACGTGGTTGGTGCGATCGTCCTGCAGCAGGAACGAAATGTGCTGGCCATCCGCCGACCACGCGATGTTCGACACGGCGCGATCGAGTTTCGGCATGTAGACCGTGGGCCTGGTCGCGGCGCCAACATTGGCCGGGGGGTTCGACGGCACCACGATCAGCTTGTTCATACCGTAGGCAAAGTTATGATCGTTGTCGCCCATCAGCGCCGCAATGCGGCTGCCATCCGGGCTCCAGGCGGGACGGCCGCCTTCGCCGAACTCGGTCTTGGTCAGCTGGCGGACCGCGCCGCCGTCACGCGCCTCGACGATCCACAGGTCTTCATTCGACGTGCGATCGGGATCCGGGTGGCCGCGCTTGCTGAGAAACGCAATGTGCCGGCCATCGGGCGACCACGACGGCGACGAGTCGTCTGTGTTGCCGCTGGTGATCATCGTGTGCTTCTTGGTGGCGAGATCGAAGACGCCGATGTGCGAATAGATGTGGGACAGGTAGCCGGTGCGATCCTGCTTGAAATGGTAGCGATCGATCACGATCGGCGGCGCGGTCTTCCGCTTCCAGCCGTCCAGTTTCTCCGGCTCGTCCTTCGGGTCATCGTCTTGCTTGGTGAACGCGATGCGCGTGCTGTCCGGCGACCACTGGATGTCGGATACCCCGCCCTTCACGTCGCTGACCTTCTGGGCTTCGCCGCCGGCGCGATTGAGCAGCCAGATCTGGCCGCCCCGGCGCCGCTCTTCCTCGGTGCCGCGCGAGGCGACGAACGCCAGGTACTTGTTGTCGGGACTCCAGCGCGGAGACGATTCGCCGTCGGGCGATGAGGTGAGCTGCAGCTGTTCGCTGCCGTCCCACTTGATCATCCAGATGTCGGTGTTGCGGCGATCCTTCTCGGCATCGATGGAGGTGACGGTGTAGGCCACCCACACGCCGTCCGGCGATCGCTGCGGGTCACCGACGCCGATAATCTTCGAGTGATCGTCGAGCGTGATGGCGCGCCTGGCCTGGCCGTGAACGGCCGATCCGGACACCGCGAGGGCGAGCGCGACGGCGACGAGCAATCTGGTGCGCATAGTTTCTTTCCCTTGAGACGTCACAACTCCCGAACGGGTTGTCAGTATCCCACATGGTATCCTCCCGGTTTGAGGAGGATGTATGCGCGTATCTCGTTTTCTTGTGGCGGCCGGATTGGCCGTTCTGGTGGGTGTCGGCTCGGTGGCAATACTGGCTGCTCAGTCGAAGACGGATGAAGACTACGACAAGTTGATGAAAGGTGTGGGGGCCGCGAACGGGGCCATGCGGAAGGGCACCGATCCGGCCGCGCAGGCCGGCGAGGCGGCCAAGATGGTCGCGCTGCTCAAGGACGCGCAGCAGTTCTGGACGGCCCGCAGCAACAAGGAAGCGGCCGACTGGGCGGGCGCAGCCGCGACCCACGCCGCGTCGGCCGAGAAGGCCTACAAGAGCAACAACGCGGAAGCGGCCGCGGCCGCATTGAAGGAGCTCGGCGGCACCTGCCAGACGTGCCACGCGAAGTATCGGGAAAAGACCGAGACCGGCTTCGCGATCAAGAAGGGCTAGCTGCCGGTTACTTGATGACGGCGGCGACCGGGATGCCGACGCCGCCGTCAGTCATTAACGTCAGCCTGATCGTGTCGCCCGCCTTCGGCGAGCTCTTCAGGTCCGTCACCAGCACGTAGGTCCCACCCGCCTTCAGTTCCGCCGATCCAAACGAGGGAATCGTGATGTTGCTGATCGGTTTGCCTGCCCCGAGCGGAGTCGAGGGGTCGCCGTCGCGCAACTGCACGTTGCCGGCGTCGGACGTTCCGGACTGCACGTAGACGTCGTACATCGTGGGATTGGTTAGTACGCCGTAGATGGCAATCCCATCTTTCACGGTCGTCGCCGACTCATCTGAAGCAGATGGATTCTTGCCCTGTGCATGGAGGGGCAGAATCAGCAACATCGCGATCAGGACGGTACGCAGCAAAGTCATCAAAAACCCATATTAAGGTGCCAGTCCCGTTTACAAATGGAAGTATAGGGTAAAATTTCGGCAGCTTTTGAAGGAGGCTCCCATGCGGTTGCGAATCGCGTGTACGGTGCTGGCGCTGCTGGTGATAGCAGTTCCAGTGTCGGCACAGCTTGAGAACGTCGGTAATATTTCGTTTCCCACTTCGGCTTCTGCGACGGCGCAACGGCACTTCCTGCGCGGCGTCGCCATCCTCCACAGTTTCGGCTGGAAACAGGCCATCGAAGAGTTCCAGCTCGCGCAGAAGGCACAGCCCGATTTTGCGCTCGCCTACTGGGGCGAAACGCTCTGCTACAACCATCCGCTGAATGCCCTCAACGACGACAAGAATCCGCGCGCCGTGCTGGCCCGTCTCGGCGCCACTCGCGCCGAACGGCTCGCCAAGGCGCCGACGCCTCGCGAAAAGGGTTTCATGGAGGCCGTCGAGGAACTGTGGGCCGAGGGATCCGACTGGCGCGCGCGCAAAGTCGCCTACATGATGGCCATGGAGCGGCTCCACAAACAGTTTCCGCAAGACGATGAGGTCAAGGCGTTCTATGCGTTGTCGCTGCTGAGCGCGGCGCGCGCCACCAACGACAACACCTTCCGGCCCGAACTGCGCGCCGGCGCGTTGGCCTACGACATCTTCATGCGCAACCCGAAGCACCCGGGCGCGGTGCACTACATCATTCACTCGTTCGACGATCCGGTGCACGCGCCGATGGCGCTGACCGCCGCCAAGGTCTACGCCGACATCGTGCCGGCGGTATCGCACGCCGTGCACATGCCGACGCACATCTTCATTCAGCACGGGATGTGGAACGAGGTCGCGGGCCAGAACACGCGCGCCTTCAACGTCGCGCGGGAGCTGCTGAAGCCCGGCGATTCACCAGGCGACCTGGCGCACTCCGGCGACTGGGGCCACTACGGCTACCTGCAGCTCGGCGAATACGGGCTGGCGGCGGAGCGCACGAAGCAGTTCGAAGAGATTCAGAATGAACACAAGAACCCGCGCCTGAACAGCGTGATCGCGCTCACCAAGGCGCGCTACATCATCGAGACCCAGCAGTGGAAGGTGCAGCCGGTCACCGACGACGCCTCCAACGAAACGCTCCTCGCCAACGGCATGAGCGCGGTCTACACCGGCGACATGGCGACGGCCGGGCAGATGCTGGCCGCGCTCGAGAAGAAGACCAAGGCGGCGCCCGGCGGTCAGGCATCGGCAAATCCGCATGCCGAGCACGGCGCAGCGCCGGCACCGGCGGCCGGTCGTCCCGCCCAGGCCATGAACGAGGGCAATGCCGATGCCGGCAAGTCCGTGCGCATCATGCACAAGGAACTGGCCGCCCTGATCGCAGAGGCGAAAGGCAATCACGATCAGGCGATCGCGCTGCTCAAGGAGGGCGTGCAGATCGAGGAGTCGATGCGTCCGCCCAACGGCGCCGCCGATCCCGCCAAGCCGTCACACGAACTGCTGGGCGAAGTGCTGCTGCGTGCCGGTAAGGCCGATGAAGCGGCGGCGATCTTCGACGTGTCGCTGCTGCGCATGCCGAACCGCATGCGCTCGCTGCACGGCGCGGCGATGGCCTACGCTGCGGCCGGCAAGCGCGAGTTGTCCGCCGAGCGGTGGGCGACGCTGAACTCGTTCTGGAAGGGCAAGCCTTTCACTGCTGCAACATCGCGTTGAACGGCACCATGAAGGCGCCTAGGGTCTGACCGCGCCCCCGCGGCCGGAACCCGAGCAGAAACACCCGGCCGTCGCCGTGCTCTACATCCACGGTGGCGGCCCTACCTAGCAGGTACTTCTCGCCGAGCAAGTAGCCCGACCTCAGCCAATTGCCCTCACCATGGCCTGCTTTGGGCGGCAGCTTGACGGACCAATTCAGTCGCATATAGGATTTTGAGACTAATTCTCAATATGTCCAGCCGGTCCATTTCCCTCGCCGACGTTTCGGTCCGCTTTGGCGGTAAATGCGCCCTTGACGGCGTCTCCATCGACATCGCCGCCGGTGAGATCGTGTCGCTGATTGGGCCGTCGGGCTCCGGCAAGAGCACCCTGCTGCGGATCATCGCCGGCCTGCAGCGGCCGTCGAGCGGCCGGGTGCTGATTGGCGGTGTCACGGTGGCGGATGCCGGCACCTTCGTCGAGCCTGACGTGCGCCGCGTCGGCATGGTGTTCCAGGACTACGCGCTCTTCCCGCACCTCACGGTGGCGGACAACGTCGCGTACGGTCTTTGCACCATGCCGCGAGAGGCCGCGCGGCGGCGCGTGGCCGCGCTGCTCGACTCAATCGCACTGGCCGACCGCGCCGCCAGTTACCCACACATGCTGTCGGGCGGCGAGCGCCAACGAGTCGCGTTGGCGCGCGCCCTGGCGCCGGCGCCGGACATCCTGCTCCTCGACGAACCGTTCTGCAGCCTCGACGCGTCGTTGCGCGAGCGGATTCGTGACGAGGCCATGCAGCTGGTGCGCGGCGCCGGCACCACGGTCGTACTGGTCACGCACGACGCCGCCGACGCGGCGGCGGCCGGCGGCCGGGTGGCGCTGATGCACGACGGCGCCCTGCTATCAGAACAGACACCGATTCCTACTACTGGAGTAACGCATGTTTCGACCGTCTAATGGCGCGTATCGATCGGTTGCCGTATTGGCGTTGGCCGCGGCCGTGATCGTTTCGCCCACCACCGCCGCCCAGTCCGCCATCAACCTCTACACAACCCGCGAGCCCGGACTCGTTCAACCGCTCCTCGACTCGTTCTCCAAGACCACGGGGATCAAGGTCAACAGCATCTTCCTGCGCGACGGCCTCGCCGAGCGGGTCGCGGCCGAAGGGCAGCGCTCGCCGGCCGACGTGCTGATGACGGTCGACATCGCGGTGCTGATCGATCTGGTCGAGAAGGGATTGACGCAGCCGCTGTCATCGCCGGTCATGGAGGGGGCGATTCCGTCCAACCTCCGGGGAGCGAAGGGCGAATGGTTCGCGCTGTCGCTCCGTGCGCGGGTGTTCTACACCCAGCCGTCGCTGAACCTGACGGCGATGACCTACGAACAACTCGCCGATCCCAAGTGGGCGAAGAAGCTGTGCACGCGCCCGGGGCAGCATCCCTACAACAACGCGCTGATTGCCCACTACATCGCCAGGCACGGCGAAGCCCGGGCGGAGGCGTGGCTGCAGGGCTTGAAGCAGGCGCTGGCGCGCCCGGCGGCCGGCGGCGATCGTGACGGCGCGCGCGACATTGTCGGCGGCATCTGCGATGTGGCAATCGGCAACTCGTACTACGTGGGCCTGATGCGCAGCGGCAGCGGCGGCGCAGACCAGAAGAAGTGGGGAGATTCGGTCAAGGTCATCCTGCCGACTTTCGAGGGCGGCGGCACCCACGTCAACATCTCGGGCGCCGCGATTGCGCGCCACGCGCCGAACCGCGCCGCAGCCCAGCGCCTGCTCGAGTACCTGGTGACGGACGAAGCGCAGCGGCTGTATGCGGAGGCGAACTTCGAATTCCCCGTCAAAACTGGCGCGGCGGTGCATCCCCTGATCAAGGCGCTCGGACCGCTGACGGTCGATCGCACGCCGATCGCCGAGATTGCCAGGCACCGTATCACCGCCAGCCGGCTGGTGGACAAGGTCGGTCTCGATCGGTAGCCGCTCGCCTGGCATCATCGCCGGCGCCGTTGCGACGGCAGCGGCGGCGCCCATCGTGTCGCTGCTGGTCACGTCGTTCGGCGCCGGACTGGATCAGTGGCCGTTTCTCTGGGAGTACGTGCTGCCGGTCGCCCTGCGCGACACGGCGGCCGTGCTGACCGGCGTGGCGGTGATCACGGCGGCGCTGGGCGCGTCGCTGGCGTGGCTGGTCAGCGCCTACGATTTTCCGGGACGACGGTTCTTCGAGTGGGGGCTGATGCTGCCGCTGGCGATGCCCACCTACGTCGTCGCCTTCGCCTACCTCGATCTGCTGCATCCGGTCGGCCCGCTGCAGTCGGCAATCCGCGATATGGCCGGCATTGCCGATCCGCGTGACCTGCGGCTCCCCGATGTTCGCTCGATGGCGGGCTGCATCGCGCTGTTGTCGGCGGTGCTCTATCCGTATGTGTACCTGACCACGCTCGCGATGTTCAGGATGCAGGCGGGGAGCCTGTACGAGGCCGCGCGCATGCTCGACACGAGCCGCCGGCGGCTGTTCACCCGTCTGGCGCTGCCGCTGGCGCGCCCGGCGATCGCCGCCGGCACGGCGCTGGCGGTGCTCGAAGCCCTCAACGATGTCGGCGCCACCGAATTTCTTGGGGTGCGAACGCTGACGGTCACTGTTTACAGCACCTGGATCAACCGCTCCGACCTTCCCGGCGCCGCCCAGCTGTCGCTGGCCATGCTCGCCGTCGTCGTGGCCATCGTCGGGCTCGAATCGTGGTCGAGGCGCCGGCGGCGGTTCGCCGGTGACGCCAAGCACAACACGCCGTTTGCGCGACACGCACTGCGCGGGGTACGCGGATGGACGGCGGCGGCGCTCGCGTCAGTGCCGCTGATCATCGGGTTCGGCGCCCCGGCGGCGCACCTGGCATACCAAGCCGCGATCCGTGTCGACGAGTTCGGCCTGTCGCCCCTACTGCTGGACGCCGCCACTACCACGCTGACCATCTCCGCCATCGCGACCGGCATCACGGTTGCGGCAGCGCTGGTCGTCAGCTACGCCGCCCGCCTCGGCAGCCTGATGTCGCAAGCGGCATCACTCGGATATGCCGTCCCAGGCACGGTGCTCGCGGTCGGGATTCTGCCAATCGTGTCGTTCGCCGACCGCAGCCTCGATCAGTTGATGCAAGCCACCCTCGGCATCGCCTCGCCCATTTTCCTGCTGGCGACGACGACCGCGCTGCTGTACGCCTATCCCGCCCGTTTCCTCGCGGTGGCGGCCGGCAGCATCGACGCCGGCTTTTCAAGGGTCAGCCGGTCGCTCGACGATGCCGCGCGGACGCTGGGGGACGGCGTCTGGTTGCGGCTGTGGCGCCTGCATGTGCCGCTGCTCAGACCAGCCGTAGCAGCGGGTGCCATGCTGGTGTTTGTCGACACCATCAAGGAGCTTCCGGCCACGCTGCTGCTGCGCCCGGTCGGCGTGGAAACGCTGGCGACGCTGCTGTACGGGGAGGCGGCGCGCGGCACCTATGAAGACGGCGCGATGGCGGCGCTCCTGATCGTCATCTGCGGTCTCGGGCCGGTGGTGCTGCTGGCGCGAAGCGGGCGGGACTGGATCGCGCGCGCCTCGGATCGCGGTGGCACGATCTCGGCAACGGAAAGATCGGGGTAGCGCTGGCGTATGCTCTACTCCACATGACCGCCCTCAGCCGACGCCAGTTGCTCCTGTCCATCGCCGCCGCGCCGCTCGGTGCGCGCGCCTTCGCGCAGAGCGCCAACTCAGAGGTGCTCTACGGATCCACCACCATCCCCCGCGGCATCCGCTCGCGCATCGTCAATGGCGTGAACGGCATCGCGATGCACGCGCTCGAGGCGGGGTTCGAATCGCCCAACCGCCCGGCGGTGCTGCTGGTGCACGGCTTCCCCGAGCTCGCTTACAGCTGGCGCCACGTCATGGTGCCGCTGGCGAATGCCGGCTATCACGTGATTGCCCCGGACCTGCGCGGCTACGGACGCAGTGGCGGGACCGACGTGACCTACGACCAGGACCTGGCGCCGTTCTCGACGCTGAATCGCGTGCGCGACATGCTGTCGTTGATCCACGCGCTCGGGCATCGATCGGCGGCGATGGTCGTCGGCCACGACTTCGGATCACCGGTGGCAGGCTGGTGCGCACTGACGCGACCGGACGTCTTCCGATCCGTGGTGATGATGAGCGCGCCGTTCGGTGGACCCGCGCAGCTGCCGTTCAACACCGCCAACGAATCCGCCGCCGCTGGCGCCGCCGCCGGCCAGCCCCGGCGAGACGGGCCGGCTCCGGGGCCCGATGAAGAACTGGCCCGGCTGACGCCGCCGCGCAAGCACTACCAGACCTACTACACGACACCTGAGGCGAACGAGGACATGTGGCATCCGCCTCAAGGCGTGCACAACTTCCTGCGCGCCTACTACCACGTGAAAAGCGGCGACTGGGCCGACAACAAGCCGTTCCCGCTGGCCAACAACTCCGCTGCCGAGCAGGCGAAGCTGCCTCGCTACTACGTGATGGATCTCAACAAGAACATGGCTCAGCAGGTGGCGGGCGACATGCCGACCGCGGCGCAGATCGCGGCCTGCAAGTGGCTCACAGACGAAGACCTTAAGGTCTACAGCGGCGAGTACGGCCGTACGGGCTTCCAGGGTGGATTGCAGTCCTATCGCGTCGGCCGAGTGCCTCGCCTGGCAACCGAGACCCAGTTGTTTGCGGGCCGCACCATTGACGTGCCGTCGCTGTTTCTCTCCGGCAAGGCGGATTGGGGCGTGTATCAACGGGCGGGCAGCCTGGATGCCATGAAGCGCGCGTGCACGAAGTTCGACGGCGTCGAGTTGATCGATGGCGCCGGCCACTGGGTGCAGCAGGAACGAGCCGCGCAGGTCGCCGATGGGCTGGTCGCGTTCGTCAGGAAAGGGTAATGGAGTAGAACTGCCCTTCCACGAGCCAGTTGACGCCGAACAGCACCATCTCGCCTGCCGGCATCGTCTTCCGAACCGACGCCTCCATCATGTCGGTGCCGAAGAAGCTCATCAGGTTGGCGAGCAGAATGCCGCCGAGAGCAACGCCGCGGATCGCGTCGAGTAGCGCCACCCGCTCGTAAGGTGTCGTGGGTCCGGCAGGGTGTGTCACAGCGGCACAACAAACGGCGAGCCGCCAGCGACCGGCCCATCGACGGCGAGGACGCCTCGGCCGTGCTGCGCGGCGCGCCGTTGGCACGCGCGCGACGGCTGTACTGGGAATTCGACGACTTCACAGGGTTCAGCGTCGCCGTGCGCGACGGCCGGTGGAAGCCGATGGCCGATCGTGCGTTCTCACGCATCAGGCCCTTCGTTCTGACAGCCGATCGGTTCGAGGTGGTGGACCGGGCGTCAACCGAGCGACCGGTTCTCGAGCGGCTGCTCGCCGAACTGCGACGGCGGCACGCCGAGGTGGTCGCGGACTTGCTGCGGCCTCGACTTGTCGCGCGGTGAGTTCTGTCACGATCTCGCGACCAACCTCGTCGACGGACCTCTCGTTCACAGACTACAGGCGACAGGGGCAGGCTGCTCGTCAGGGAAGCGCGTCGATGGATCGCAGTACCGCGCGGGTGATGGCCTCGCGCTTCGGCAAGTCGGCCATGCCGCCGGGCGTGTCGAGATTGAGCGCGAAGAACACCGGGCCCGCCGGCCACTCGACCCAGCCGACCCACCAGCCCATCGGCCCCTGCCAGCCGGTCTTGCCCCGCAGGATCCACTCGCGTCCAGCCTCCACGATCATGACGTCCTTGACGAGCCGTTGATGCTCGACGCGAAACGGCAGTTCGTTGCGATAGAGGCGACGCAGAAACGCAACCTGTTCGTGCGCGGTAATCGCCAGCCGGCCGTCGACCCAGTAGTCGCCCTTCTCCACCGACGGGTCGGCGTTACCGTAGCCGATCTTCGTCAAATACCCGCGAGCCCGTTCGTGGCCGATGGCGGCGGCGAAACCCTGGAACACCCACAACGCCGAGGTGCGCATCGCCGAGCGAAGCGTCTGGTTCTGGTTGTGACCCTCGAAGGTGTGCTTCACGCCATTCCAGGGGAACACCTGGAACTCATCGCGCACCAGGCCGGCATCGAGCGCCAACAGCGCGTGGGCAATCTTGAACGTCGAGGCCGGAGAGAACCGCCGCTCGGCACGCGGCGCGTTGTGGACCCACGCCGGCCGACCGCTGACGCGCTCGTCCAACACGACGACCGTACCCTCGGCGTCGTGGGCGTCGAAAATGCGGCCCCACTCACGACGGAGCTCAACCCGCACGTTAGGCCCCGCTGGCACCTGCTGCGCGCCGGAGGGCGCAATCTGCAGGGCGGCAGCGATGACTATGAGGCCGAGTCGAGAGGCGTGGAACCGCATGCCGTGGTCACTTCGCAGGGTCCAGATGGTCGTCGCCCCACTGGTAGAGCACCTGGCTGTCCACCGACACACCGTCGCGCAGGTGCTCTCTGACGATGCGGCGTCCGATGGTCGGCGTGACCTGGCGATACCACACGCCATCCGGCTGCACGATCACGACCGGGCCGTCGTCGCACCGGCCGTTGCACAAGGTCTTCGTGGTGTGGAGGCCGTCGTGCAGCCCGCACAAATGGATTTCGTCACGGATCGCCACGGTCGTTGCCGCCGCGCCACGGTCGCTGCAGCTGGAGCCATTGCAGAGGAACAGATGGTGGCTGACCTGGGTGAGGTCCTTGATCGCCATCGCTCGAAGCATGTCACGCCGCTGCTGCTGAGACGTGTGCGCTCCGACACACCCCTTGGCATCCTTCTCGATGCGGCCGGGCGCTGCAAGCCGACACGGTTCCGGTGATCATTTCGGCAGGCGCTGCGGCATGTCGGCGATCACGTAGACCATCGCAGCAATCGACGCTGCGGCGGTCGACACCTCCGTTGGATCAATGCGATCGACGGTGTCGGCCGGCGTATGGTGAATCGTGAAGTAGCGCGTGGCGTCGCCGGCGTAGGCCATGGTCGGCACTTTGCCGGCGGCGGCAATGGGTCCAATGTCGGCACCGCCGCCGCCGTCGATCACCGTCTGCATGCCGATCGGCGCCAGCAGCCTGGCAATGTCGCCGATGATGGCCCGGGCAGCAGCCGAACCGGTGAAACCCAGGCGAGCCGGCGCGAATACCCCGGAGTCGGACTCCAGCGCGAAGACATGATTGGCCGCGTCGTTAAGGTAACGATCGCGGTAGGCGTTGGCGCCTCGCAAGCCGTTCTCTTCGTTCGTGAAGAGCACCAGGCGAATCGTGCGCTTCGGCCGGATGTTCAGCGCCTTCATCAGCCGCACTGTCTCCCACGTCACGATGCACCCCACCGCATCGTCGGACGCGCCGGTCCCGACATCCCACGAATCGAAGTGGCAACCGATGAGGACGATTTCCTCCGGGCGCTCGCTGCCGCGCAGTTCGCCGACCACGTTGAAGGTTTGGGCGTCGGGATCGAAGCGCCCCTCCATGGCGAGGCGCAGCCGCACGCGAACGCCACGGGCAATTAGTCGCGCGATCCGCTCGGCGTCTTCCACCGACACCGCGGCGGCGGGAATGCGCGGCACACCCTCGGCGTACGACATGCCGCCGGTGTGCACTGTACGCAGCCCGATCGGGCCCACCGATCGCACCAGCATGCCGACCGCCCCGTGCCGCGCCGCCATCACGGCCCCGCCGGCTCGGTACGGCACGGTCGCGCCATAGTCGGTGTACGGCACGTTGAAGAGCACGATCCGTCCGGCAGCCTCGCTGCTGCGCCGTTCCAGCTCAGCGCCGTCATTCACCACCAGGACGTCCGCCTCAATGCCGCCGGCGGGCGTGCCGATACTTCCACCCAATCCAAGGACGGGAATCACATGCTGTGGCGGCTCCACGATCTCGAGGCTCTCACGGCCTCGCACCCACTTGGGGCCCATCACCGGCTCGGTGCGAACCTGCTCGAGACCGTCGCGACGCATGGTGGCGACCGCCCACTGAATGGCCCGCTCCAGATTGGCGGAGCCTGTGAAGCGCGCGCCGAAGGTGTCGGTCAGTTCGGCCAGCCGGTGCCACGCGAACTGATCGGCGCGGGCCGCGGCGATGAGCCGCTCCGCGTTCGCGCGATATGGATCGAGCCAGTTCGGCGGTGCCTGCGCGGACCCCAAGACACTGCACGTCGTGACCATCAGACCACTGGCAAGCAGAAGTCGCACCATGACGAAAGTATACGCAGGCGGTTGGCTTGCGGGGCGCCCGCCGGTATCCACGGATGGCCGGAACCGACCATCTATCCGGCCACGATAGAAATCGAGGTGCGATGAATGCCGGATCGACGTCGGCCGAGGTCCTACGGCCTGCTGATCACGGCCACGTCACCATTCGCACAGCCGGCCAGCAGCTCTCGATCGTCGGGCGACCACGACAACTGAGACACCGCCTGCGACAGCTGCGTGGCGCCCACCAGCACTTTCTTCGCGGACGGCTGCCAGAGAACCACGCGACCATCAGCGCCGCCGCTGGCTAGCAGCGATCCACCGTGCTGATACGCCACCGCGGTGACCCGCTGCTCATGACCCGGCAGCAAAATGGGGGTGCGGCCCGACGGTCCCTTGCCGCCGCAATCCCAGACCACCGCCTCATTGCCACCGCCAGTGGCCAAGTAGCGGCTCGTGTGGTCCCACGACAGCTCCCTGATCTTCACGGGATAACCCGTCATCTGCAGGTCCTTGCCGGTGTCGACAATCCAGAAATGCACCGACGAATCCTGCTCGCCGGTGGCGATGTATTTGCCGCTTGGACTCCACTGCGCGACCAGCGAACTGCCCTGCCAGCTGAATTGTCGCAGCGGCTCGTCGCGTGCGGGATCGAGGAGCGTGACGCCACCGTAGCTGGTCGAGCACAGCAGGTCGCGGCCCGGCTGCCACTGCAGATCCGACACGGTGGCACGATGCTTCGGCCACTCGCGGACCAGCACGCCGTCGCGGGACCAGACTCGCACGCCGCGGCCCGCCGCCGCGGCCAGCATGGTGCCGGCAGTGTTCCAGCGCACCGCTTCCACCCACGGCGCTCCGGCGTCGAGGTCCGCGACCACGGCGCCGTCCTCGAGATTCCACACGCGCACCCGACCATCCTGGCCGCCGGTCACCGCCTGGGTCGATGAGGGATGGCACGCGAGCGAGCTGAGGCCGAACCCGTGACCATCTCGGCGCCAGCGCTCGTCGCCGTCACGGGACAGCATCACCAGGCCGCCGCCGACCAGGCCGGCCAGGGCCGAGCGGCCGTCGTGCGTCCAGCGCAGCGCAATCACGTGGTCACCGAAGCCACGGCGCCACCGGGCCGGTAACAGCCGTCCGGGAGTCACCGTCGCGTCAGGCCAGGCAGGCGCGGAACCCGCGGTTCAACGCCTCTCGATCGAGATTGCGGCCGATGAAGATCAGCGCGTTATGGGGCGTCTCGGCGCCCCATTCGCGGTCCAGCCGCCCGTCAAACAGCATGTGCACGGCTTGGAACACGAACCGGCGATCGCGGCCCTTGATGTTCAGCACACCCTTCATCCGGAAGATGTCCTGCCCCTGGGTCTGCAGCACTTCGCTGATCCAGGCGTTGAACTTCTTGACGTCGAGCGCGCCGGCGTCGGTAATGCCCACCGAGGTGACAGCTTCGTCATGCTCGTGGTCCGGCTTGAACACGCGCTGATACAACGGCGTGTGCTCAGCGGCGCCGCTCAGCAGCCGCGCCCGGAACTCGTCGGGATGATGTTCGGTGAACAACGCGTAGTATCCGGCCTTGGCCACACGAATGCGGAAGGCTGCCGGCGCATCGGCCAGCTGCAGGTCGTAGCGGGTGTCTCCGGGCACGATGATGTCGGCCTGGCTCGTTGGATGGTCGGCGCCGGAGAACGCCAGCACCGCCGGCATGATCGCCGGCTCCAGCGCGTGAGCCTCGCCGCTCTGCACCTCGAGGGCGACGAACTGCATCGACGGGTCGGGCCCGGCATGCAGGCTCACGACATGCTCTCCTGCCGCGAGGGAATAAATCCCGGCCCACTCGAACGGAAACTCTGGCTCCAGGAACTGCGGATCCACGGCCAGCGCGCGATCGAGGTCGAAACCGCCTTGATCGAGAATGGCGTCCATGCCGACTTGCGCGTTGGCCGTGCGCAGAATCTTGGCGCCGGCGTTCATCGATCGCACGCGGACCTCGAGCTTGTCCAGTTCCCCTGGTGACACCAGGTCGGTCTTGTTCAGCAGGATCACATCCGCAAACGCGATCTGCTCCTTGACTTCGTCCTGATCGTCGATGTGCTCCCACACATGCTTGGCGTCGACCAGCGTGACGATCGCGTCGAGGGTCAGGCGCTCCTTCATCTCGTCGTCCACGAAGAACGTCTGCGCAACCGGGCCAGGATCGGCCATGCCGGTCGTCTCGATCATGATGTGATCGAACTGATCGCGTCGCTTCATCAGGCTGCCGAGAATGCGAATCAGATCGCCGCGCACCGTGCAGCAGATGCAGCCGTTGTTCATCTCGAAGATCTCTTCCTCGGCGCCGATCACCAGCTCCTGATCGACGCCGACCTCACCGAACTCGTTCTCGATCACGGCGATGCGCTTGCCGTGGTTCTCGGTGAGGATGCGGTTGAGCAGGGTCGTCTTGCCAGACCCGAGGAAACCCGTGAGCACGGTGACCGGCACGGGGGCGGGAGCGGGTTGTGTCATGTCGGCAGTTCCTTACGCTGCTACGTCCAGAAGGCGTTGACGAACAGGCCGAAGCCCGCGGTGTAGGTGAAGTACCAGAGTGACAGCGTCGCTAAGCCCCGCCAGCCGATCAGCGATCGGAGCACGGCCCCTTCGGGGACCGACGCCACTGCGGTCGCCATGGTGAAGCTGATCAGCGTCCCCATTGCCAGTCCGGTGCCAATGACCGGCGCCAACAACCCGGCGAGCAGACCCGGCTCGATGTGTAAGGGCAGACCGATGGCGGCGGCCGCCACTGGCGCCCAGGGCGCGGCGCCGATGGCGGCAAGCAGCGATCGGGGATCGAACTGCGCCGCTTGGAGCGCTCCGGCCAGGCCCGCGCCAATGACTACCGGCAACGCCATCGTTCGAAGCAACCGCAATGTGTCCGCCGACGCCCGTCGCCACGCCGCCTGACGCATGGTGGGCGTGCACGCCAGCACGTGCAGATGTCGCTCACACGGGCGCAGCCGCAGCTGCTCAGCGAACCGGCCAGTGACGATCGCCGCCGCCAGGCCGCCGGCCAGGTACCACAGCGCGCCTTTCCAGCCGAACGCAATCAGCACGGTGACGAGTACCACTTCGTTGACGGCGGGCGCCGCAAACAGAAACGCCGCCGCGGAACGATGCGACGCGCCGTGATGGAGCAGCGAGGCGTAAATGGCGCCAACGCTGCACGAACAGACCGGCGTCACAGCGCCAAGCAGCGCGCCGTAGGCCAGTCCCACCGCATCCCGCCGGCCGAGAGCCAGGCGGATCCATCCCTCGCCCAGCGCATGGCGAATCCAGCCAAGCACGAAGCTGGTTCCGGCCAGCAGCGCGCCGATTTCGACGACATGGGCCAGCCACTCCTGCGCGCCCACCGCCGTGTTCCAGCTCATCACGCCGCACTTCCTTCCTGAAGCACCGCAGCGGAGGTCGCCACGGCATACCGTTCGAAACGGTGCGGTTCGAATGATTCGGGCAGCGGCGCCAGTCGACCGGCCGCTGCTGACGCGGAAGCCCAGACGAGCAGTTCTTCAAAGAATCGCGATCCGGAAATTCCCCCGAACCAGAGGGTGCCTTCGGGTACGACGATGGTCACTACGTTGGCGATCTCACACGGCCCCAGGCAGCCGGCAATGGTCAGATGCACGTGCTTGAGCAGCCGGCGCCGCTTCCATTCGGCCTTGAGCCAGTCACTGGGGACCGCGGGTTTACCTTTGTCCACCCGGCCACAGCAGCAGCCGAGGCAGACCATGACCTGAGCCAGGGTCTGACGCTTGGTAGTGATCATCGGGCTGCACTCAACAGCCCATCGTACGCGGCTGGCGCGCCACTCCCGGTGCGCGAAACACCACGTTCAGGTGTCGGATCGCACCAGCCAACAGCGTGTCGTCGTACCGACGCGCCCGGCGGCGCGCGCTACAACAAGGGATGCTCGATCTCGACGATCTTCCTAAGCCCGATCCCGCTGCCCTCGCCCGCGTCAAGCAGTGGGTGCGGTCTTCGTGCCGGCTGCCGGAGGACGTGCCCGTGCTGGTCACCGAGCTGCGATGCCGCGAGGAGGGCTGCCCGCCTGTGGAAACCGTGATCGCGGTGATGTTTGCGCCCGGACTGCGATGGCAACACAAGCTGCACAAGCCGGCGGCGGCCATCGCCTGGCATGAAGTGATTCATTGCGGCCGCAAGTGGGATGAGTGGGCCGTCAATGCCGGGGTGCGTCCGCACGACAAAGCGGAACGTGAGTGAGTCGGCACCGCCGCCCAGAGCGACCTACGGGACGCGCCTCCAGTCTCCTCATTGACACCGAATCGTGGCGCGGCTTCGTAGCGAGCTTGCCGCCGCCAGGCTAGCGGTGGGAGTGCGGCTCGATCACCCTGAGCACGAAGCGTTCATCGTGACCCTCGCCGATACGATCGAGCGTCTGCTGTCGCCGCAGCCGGCCGATCACTCGCGTCACCGTCGCCCGGGTCGCGCCGATCGCCGATGCCAGTTGGCCGTGGGTCAGACGCAGGTTGAGCCGGACCCCGGTTGCAACGGGACTACCGAACGCCTCGGCCAGCAGCGACAGCAGGCCGATAACACGATCCTCCAGGTGCGGCCGCGCAACGACCGCCGCCCAGGCATCCGTGCGGCGGATACGCTCGCGCAGCCGGGACGCGAAGGCCGGCGTGGCCGCGGCGTGCTGCCACGACTGCACCGTGCCGCGCGTCTCGGTATGCGCGCGCCACAGCAGGCAGCAGGAATCATGCGGGTGGCCCACCAGGACCTCGCCTCCACCTGCCATGCCAATCAGGACTTCCGACCCGTCGTCGTGAAGCACGCTGGTGGAGACAATGCCGGACTCGAGAATCAGCACATCGTGCTCATCGATGAGGATCTCGGAGTTGGCGGGGTAGCGATTGGGACCGTGCCTCGCCGGACGGCCTGAGTGCGCGGTGCCTTGGACACGCGCAAACGCCGTGCGCAGCGCGGAGTCGACGGCCTCCCGCGTGACGCCGCCGGGGAGCACGGCCAGCGCACCGAGTTCATAGGCCCGCACCGCAGCGGCCGACCGATCGAGGCGGTTCCAGGCGATCCACATCACGCGTCGCGATTCCAATAGTGGGATCGCCCAGGGCTCATCGCCCGATGTGGTCTCGAGCGCGGCCAGAACGAGAGGGGCGGGTTCACCGAGATTGACGGCCGCGCTCAGCGCCGCGGCGTCGTGAACCAGCGTCACTGAGAAATCGCCGACTGGCAGCAGATCGACGAGCTGTCGCGTCGCGTCGAGCGGACCGGCGAGGAGCAGGCGTGGCACGGAACTTCTGATAGTACCGGCACGCCCGCGAGCGCGACTCGCGCAATCAGTGAACGGTCAGATACGCAACACAGGCGGCCGTTTGGGCAGGGTGAATGTCACCGGTCTGGACGCGTCCCGCCGAGTGGGACTGGAGCCCTCGACGTTCCGCCAGGACACCTCGACGACTACAGCCGCAGCAGCGTATCGCGCAGCACGCGCGACTGAATGCGGCTGGCCACCAGGCTTTGACCGTTGCTCAGCAGCACCTGATACGTGCCGCCGGGCATGGGGCTGAACTTCTGAATCGCATCGACGGCGACCAGCGTGCCCCGGCTCAAACGGACGAACCGGCGGCGATCGAGCCGCCCTTCGAGCGCGTGCAGCCGGTGGGAAATCGTGAAACGCTCGCCGGTCAGCGTGGTCAAGTGCAACAGTTCGCCCTCGGCCACAATCGACGCGATCTGCCGCACCGCCAGGATGACGGTTTCATCCCGGCGCCGCACGGGAATGCGCTCGAGGTACTGGCGCTTGGCGGCCGCCTCGAGCGCGGACGACGCGGCGGTCAGGGCGCTGACCCGATCTGCCGCCGGCCCCTGCGCTCGCGCCGCAGCGCGATCGATGGTGGCGCGCAGGCGGCCGCTCTCGACCGGCTTCAGCAGATAGTCGATGACGTTCAACTCGAACGCTTCGAGCGCGAACTCGTCGTGCGCGGTCACGAAGGCGATCGACGGCGTCGTGCCGGCTCTGACCAGCCGCGCGATGTCGAGCCCGCCGACGTCCGGCATGTTCAAGTCGAGCAGCGCCAGATCGGGTTGTTGCTGCTCGATCAAGACAATCGCGTCGCGCCCATTGTCCGCTTCGCCGATGACCAGCACGTCGGGAAACGCGCGCAACAGGTTGATCAAGAACCGGCGGGCCGGCCGTTCATCATCTGCGACGACGACTTTCAACTGCTTTGACATCGGCAAGTTTCTCTTCCTCGTTCACGCTCGCGGGAAGCGTCAGTATGGCGAGCGTATCGCCGTCGGATGCCGTAGCCAACTCCAGTGAGGCGTTCGGCCCGTAGAGCGCCATCAGGCGACGGCGCACGTTGTCGAGACCGACCCGATCGCCGGTGTCGACGGCACGGCTCAACGGTGCGCCGCTGTTGCGGACCTCGATCTTCAACCGCGATTCGCCAGAGTGACACTCGCAGTCGGCGCGAATCGCCACCCGGCCGCCCGCGGTGCTCTTCGCAATGCCGTGCTTGATGGCATTGTCGACCAGCGGCTGCAACGTCAGCGCCGGTACGTGATTCTGCCGTAATGCGTCAGGCACATCAACCGTCACCGTCAACCGCTCTTGGAAGCGTTCGGCCTCAATCCTCAAGTAATGTTCAACGAGTTCAGTTTCGCGGCCAAGCGTGGTCATTTCGCCGTCAGACCGCAGCACGCCCCGCAGCAACCCGGTGAGCTGCATCAAGGTCGACAACGCCCGCGGCGGCGCGGCCTCAATCAGGTAGCCAATCGTCGTCAACGCGTTGAAGAGAAAATGCGGGTTGATCTGCGCGCGAAGCGCTTTCAGTTCGGCCTCGGCGGTGAGTTTCTGCATGCGTTGAGCGCGCAGCTCCACTTCGTAGCGCTCGTGCGTCAGGCGCAACTGGTCGATCCTTCGGGCGGCGATGTTAACCGCCGCATCGATCAGCGCGAGGTCGTCGGAGAGTAGCCGGCGCCCGTCCATCAGCTCGCCAACCTTCACCAGGTACGGCGGATGTTCGGTGGTGTCGACCGACGCCCGCGCGGTGACTCCGGCGTCGGCGGTCTCCGGGCTGTCACCCTCCATCCACCAGACTCGGCTGGCGTTGAGCGCCGTCCGCAGCTGTTCGCACAGGGTGTCGAGCACCTGCTCGATCGACGCGCCGTTTTGCAAGGCCCCAGCCATTCGTGCGTTCAGATCGCGGTAATCGACGCGCCGCAACAGCAGCACGTCCACCAGCGCCGTTACGCCGCGGTGCAACGACGGCATGACCAGGGCGGTGCCGACCCACAAAATAAGACCGAGGCCGGTTGTGATCGGCCCCGGCGTCAGCGCCGCTGTCAGTGAGTAGCCTGTGAATGCGAAAGCCACCAGGGCCAAAAGGGTCAGCGCGCGCTTGAGGAACAGGTCGGCCAGGGCGAATCGGTAGTCCTGGTAGAGGATGGCGAACGCCAGCGGAATCGCGGCATGATGACCGACCAGTTCAATCGCCCAACTTTCGTCGCCTCCATGTTCGCGCCCCAGATGTGACGCCGATACCGCGAACATGGCGAGGGCGACGATCCAAAGAATCCGTGAGCCATTCGGCTGCCCGCGCGTCAGCGCGGCCAGGGCGACGATAATGCCGGTATAGCAGATTGTCAGCACCACAAATGCCAGTGACGAAGCATTGGGGTCGCCCGTCAACACGGTCTGGATGTGCAGCACCGACGCCGCCGTGCTGCAGGCGTACGCAACGCTCGTGACGAGGCCGCCGTTCGGCAGGTCGCGGGCGACCGAGTGCACTACGACCGCCGCCAGCAGTCCGAGCGCAGGGAAGGCCGTGGCCCATAAACCGACCGAGTATTCGAGATAGCCGAGCTTCGGGAGAGCGAAGGCCGTTAACTCTCCCAGATTCCACACCAATCCCAGCAGCGCCGTGGCCAGCGGCAATGCCGAGGTCGACGGATTCCGGGCGCCCGAATCGCGCAAGACGAGCGCCAGCAGCATGGCGTACAACACCGTGCCGGTGATGAAGCCGACAAGGTTGAGCACTTCCGCCGCATTGGTTGACACCACGGTTCGCCCAGTCTGCGGGTGAAACCGGCGCCTCGGTAGCACGTCCGAACGAATGGGCGAAATGAACCGTTGAGCGGTCGTTCCGACAGGTTCGCGCCGCGTTACAGCCCGTCGGCCGACAGAAACTCGCCGCGCATCTGGTAAAGGCCCGACAGACGGCCGGCGCGGTAGGACGGTTCGACACTCAGACGCCCGAAGATTGTCACCGGTTGAAACTGCAGAAACGGCACGCGCGCGTTCATCTCCACCAGCACCCATTCGTTGGGCAGGCCGGTCAGACCCCAGTGGCATGAATCGATCGACGAGGTCAGGATGAACGTCTTGACGCCAGCGGAGGTCACGTCTATGGGCAGCATGAAACCACGGATCGAAGAGGCCTTGCCATGCAGCGCCAGCACCTCAGCGGGAATGACCAGCGGCTCCGTCGGTCTCGACGCGGGCTGGCTGTGCACGAATCCGTCAGCGAGCGGCAGGTCGAACGAGGCGAGCGACAGGAAGCGCACGAACGGATAGCTCCGCTTCAATTCGGCGGCACGCTCGAGCGGGACCACGAGGCCTTGCGCAGCCAGGTGCGCGCTCATCAGCCACAGCACCGCGACGATGCCCGGTAGACGGCTCAGACTCACGAGGCCGCGCCTGTGCCGATACCGTCGGCATCGACCCGGTACAGGCCGACGACGCGTCCGTTGCGACGCTGTGGCGTGATGTGCAGCGTCCCGAACACCACCACTGGTGTATGCACCAAGGGCCCCCGGCGACCCCCGGTGATCGTGACCGTGATGAATTGGTTCGGCAGCGTCGGCGCGCCGAAGTAACACATGTCCATGTTAGCGTTCAGAATGAACTGGTTGACGCCCTGCCCGTTGAAGTCCACCGGCAGCATGAAGCCCACGATACCCACGCGTTGACCGTCGAGCGCCAGCACTTCCTCTGGAATGACTTCGTTGCCGGCGGCGCCCGAATCGTCGTCCGGGCGGACACCGTAATCGAACGAGGCCAGCAGACTGAACGACACCTGCTTGTAGCGTCGCCCCATTGCTTCGAACTGTTCGACCGGGACGATGGCGGACGTGTCGAGCGGTTCTCGGTTCTCGGCCGCGCGCATCGCGAACAGGATCACGAATCCGATACCTGCACCCGCCACGATCGCCCATCGGACGGGCATCGGCTTCGCGGCGTTGTCGACAGGTGACGGCATCGCGTGGGTCGACATGATCAATGGCCGGCCGACGGGTGGCGGAATGCGACACGCGCGAATGACCGCCCGCGAATGCCAATCGACGTGATCGTGCCGCGGAATTCGTCGCGGCCTTTCAGTGGAGGCACGGTGGCACTGAACTGCGACGTGTCACCGGCCTTCTCCCCTGTCAGGGCGTTCTCGACCGCCGTCAGCTCGACATCCAATGGCTCCAACACGTCGGGCACGGTGATGCGCAGCGTCACGGTTGGTTGCGACAGGCGAACGGGTTTCTCCGCTTCGCCGTCGAGGGCGAAGGCCGTGACCCGTCCGGTTTCCTTGTCGAGGAGCAACTCGAGATGCGCAAACTCATCCCCGAGCTCGACGAGCGTACCGCCGTGAGGCGCGGCGTGCGCGTGTGTCTTGGCGGCGGGTCTGTCCGTGGATTTCGGCTCCGTGGCTGGTTCGGGAGCATTCGTTGGAGGTGCTGGCGCCGGCGCTGGCGCCGACGCCACCGGTGCCGCGGCCGGAGGAGGTGCTTCTGTTGGAGCGGCCGCGCAAGAGGCCGCAAATACCGACCAAGCCGCAAAGCCGATTCTCAAAGCCATCATGCCTCAAGCGTGGGGGCAGACGACTGCAGTGGCGACCCAAAGATGATGAATGGTCGCTACGGGGTGATGACCGGCTTCCGAATCAGGAACTGGGCACCAGATTGGAAGCCACATCCGTGCGATACGCCTTGAATGCGGGCACCAGGCCGGCGAGCGCGCCCACGACCAACATACCGGCCGGCGTCATCCACAACACCGGATCGAGCCGGAACGGGTCGAGTACCACGCCGGTCTGAGCGCGGACAACCACGTAGGCGGCGCCCAGGATCGCCGAATACACCAGGAAACCGAGCCCCGTACCAATGGCGGTAATCGCCGTCGCTTCCAGGACGATCGCCGAAAACACCGTGCCCTTGCGGGCGCCCAGCGAACGAAGAATGGCGAACTCGCGTCGCCGCTCGTTCATCGTGTTGTAGAGGCTCGCCAGAATCGACCCGGCCGCGACCACCACTACCAAGTAGGCCACCATCTCGAGAATGCGGTTGACCCACCCGATCTTGTCGAAGAGGTCGGCCATGACCCGGCCGATCGGCCACGCCAGCGTGGCCTGATTGCCCTGCCGGTTGATGAGTTGATCGAGGTAAATCCCCGCCTGCGGATCGGTCAGCTTCAACATCACCGCGCTGACCTCGCGATGTTCGTCGGGAATTGCCTCGCCCTCGACGGGTTTGAAGCTTCGGCCCGAGCCGCGCAGCACATGTCCCGACATCCGGTACAGCCCTTCAATCGGAATCCACACCACCCGATCCGACGGGCTGTTGGTCGGCTCGAGGATGCCGACGACGCGATACTCGTCCTGATGTTTGCGGTCTTCGTCGAAGATCAAACCGTGATAGGGGTTGATGATATCGCCGACGCTGACATCGAGCCGCTCGGCGACGACACTGCCGATTACCGCCTCTTGCGCGGTTTCTTCGAAGAAGCGGCCGCCCGCCTGCGCAACGAACTGGCGACCTTCGCGGTACTGAAAGCGCGTGAACATCTCTGCCGTGGTGCCGACGATCCGGTAGCCATGGAAGTTGTCTCCCACCGCGTAAGGGATCGCCAGTTCGACGCCTGGGTCCTGCTTGATGGTCTGGTACAGGCGCCACGGAATATTGCCCGGAGACGTTTCGAGGTGGAAAACGGTGTTCAGCACCAGTTGCAGCTGACTGCCACGCGCGCCCAGCGCCGCGTCGAAGCCGGCGTTGCCGCCCGTAAACGCGTCGTAGGTCTGGCGGTTGATGCTGAACACGCTCATCACCAGCCCGCTGGCCAACGCCACTGCCGCCGCGGTCACCGCGGTCGACAATCCATGCTGCCGCAAACTGCGCCGAACGATCAGAAACAAACCCGGGGTCATGCTGCCGCCCGATTGATGTGGGCGAGCTCGTCGACGCGCTCGAATTGCGCCAGCGCCTCGGAGTCATGGGTCACCAGCAACAGCGCGGCGCCATTCTCACGGCAGACGTCGCGGATCAGCGCCAGCGCTTCACGGGCATGCCGCGGGTCGAGATTGCCGGTCGGTTCGTCGGCCAGCACGAGTTGCGGACGATTGGCCAGCGCCCGCGCCACCGCCACGCGTTGCTGCTGGCCGACGGACAGTTGCCGCGGCTTGTGATGCAACCGCGCGCCCAGGCCGACCCGCTCCAGCAGCTGGGTGGCGGCAGGTCGATCCGCACCCTTGCCGAAGGTCATACCGAGCAGCACGTTCTCGAGCGCGCTGAATCCCTGCAGCAGATTGAACGTCTGGAACACGTAGCCGATGGTCTCGGCGCGCATGCGGTCGCGGCCGGATTCGGTCAGCGCGGTGATCTCGCGCCCGGCCACGACCACGCGGCCGGCGTCGGGAGCGAGAATCCCCGCCACCATATTCAGCAGCGTCGTCTTGCCGGAACCGCTCATGCCGCGCAGGGCAATCTGCTCGCCGTGTGCGAGGGCGAACTCCGGCACATCGACGATTGGCGTCATCTCTCCGTCCGGAGAACGAAAGCTCTTGCGCAGGTCCTGGATCAACAGCGCCGGTCCACGCGTGTCGGTCATCTGCGGCCTTCAGTTTCGGCGCTGTCTGCCTCGAGACGGTACACGCTGGCCACGCGGCCGTTGCGTATTTCCTCGCCGACCGAGAGACGGCCCTTGACGGTGGTCGCCAAGTGCGTGAACGCGGCGCGCTTGCCGCCTTTCATGGTGACCAGAATCCACTCGTTCATGCGGACCGGCGCGCCGAAATAGCACATGTCGAGGTTCGCGTTCAGCATGAACACCGATACGCCCTGCGGCGTCAGATCGAGCGGCAGCATGAAACCCTCGATCGCCACCATCTTGCCGTTGAGCGACTTGATCGCCACCGGAATCTGGTTGGGCACGAGCTTGGCCGTCGGATCGAGCGGGTCGGGCAGCTCGTAGTCGTAGTTGCTGAGCTTGTTGAAGTCGACCTGGGAGTAGGCCTGGCCCAGACCCGTCGTGCCCATCAACACGCACCCGATCGCGACCGTCGCAAACCACCGCATGCTCAACCTCCTACCTACCACCCACGCGCCACGGCGTCTGCGCGGCGCCGGCGGTACTCGTCCCGCGCGCGCTCGAAATCGCCGAACACGGATTGTTTCTCGGCAGCGTTGGTCCAGCCCGGCCACGCGTCCGCCATCAATTGCAGCATATCAATCCACTTGAGCGCGTAGTCCGCTGCCGCGCTGTTCCGAACCGGCTGACCGCCGACTGCGATCCACACCGGGTTGGTGAACGCCTGCGCGTAGATGGTGTCGAGCGGAAACCGTTCGTTCGGTGTTCCCTCCGCCCGCACATGAATCCATCCGCTCCGGCTGACCGGCACCACACGGGAGAACGTCGCGGAGCGGCGGCCGGCATCTAGCGGAAGTTCGGCGACTTCCTGGCCGTCCTGCACGATGATCAGCCGCTGCAACGGCGTCGCCGAGCGCAACGTGCCCCGGACTTCCACTTGCCCAGGCGCACTCAACGACACATCGCCACCGGGAAGCTGATCGCCAATCCGTACGTCCAGCAGCGGCCCGGTGCTGACGAACGTGCGGCCGCGGCGCACACCCTGCCACCACGCATCCGCCGTCAGTTCGCCGTTCGTGTGCACGTAGGTCCGCACACAGCCGAGCAGCCGCATGATGTGGAGATTGCTGATGGTGTCTTCTCCGCCAATGGCCGTCACGCGCAGGCCGTTGTTGAGGGCCGCGTACCACGGGACGAATGCGCCGCGGCTCGCGGCTGCCCACTCGATGGTGTCGGCCAGCCCCAGCGCCGCATCGACCATGAACGCCTTGCCGAGGCCCAGGCCCGCGCTCATCGGGTCGGTCTCGCCTGAAAACGCGTGGACGTAGCTGGTGATGGCGCCCCCGCTCTTGGCCGCTGCAAGAAACGCGGTGTTCGACGGCGCGAGGGTGGGCGGTGGCGGCGCCTCATAGCCGATGGTGACGGGAAACAACTCGGTCAACCGTCGCCGGTCGCCGAACACCGCGACGTGTCCATGAAACGGTGGCCGATATTCCTGTCCCAGCATCAACAGCCGGTCGGGCGTCGACAACGGGTGAGCCGCGGATCCCCAGGCGAACAGCTCGTCATCCGCGATGCGGCGCTCCTGATGCGCCAGCGCGTTGTTGACGACCGCGACGTCCTCGGCCGCAGCCTGAAACAACAAGTCCTTCATGTCGTAACGCAGCAAGCCGCCGCCGTGCATATGGGCGCCTGTGGAGCCGCTCAGCCATTGCGCGGCGCGCAGGTCGGCAATGCGCCGCAGCCGCACGGTGAGATCGCGCTGCTGTCCCGGCTCGATGGTCGTCTCGACCCTCGCCGGCTCGTACTCGAATCCCTTGACGACATCGAGCGTGAGCGGTCCCGCGGGCAGCTCGAATACCTCGCCGCCATCCGAGTGAAACACTCGATCGCCGGCCCAGTTCACGCGGGCCAGCCGGGACGGCGGCGCATACGCGCGGCCATCGGAGGCGGTCAGATGCACCCGTGCAGCGGTGGGTTTCCCGGTTGTGTCATCGATGATGTGGAGGGCAACCGAGCCGGCCGGCCGCTTCCAGTTGCGTGACGTGACGGGGACGTTCCGAACGCGTTGCGTCTCCAGATCGTAGATGGCCACTTGAGGCAGTCCGGACGCGTTGGTCAGATACGCGATGCGTCTCCCGTCCGCAGACCAGCGCGGCATGAAGACGTCGAAGTCGCCGGCCACCAGGTCGACTGGGGCGGTTCCGTCTATGCCAGTCAGAGTCAGCGCGCTCCACGAACGCGTGCCGCCGCGTGACGACGAACGGGCAATGTGGTGGCCATCGGGCGACACTCGAGGCGCGGCCTGATACAGCGTCTGTTCATCGATCACCACGGTCGATCGATCGATGCCGGCCGCCACCGCCGGCACCCGGCGCACGCGTCCAGACCCACGATCCACTCCGTGGTTCGAGACCAGCAGCAACTCCCGGCCGTTGGGCAGCCAGGCCGGCGAAATGTGCATGTCCTGGGCAGTGAAGTACGGGCGCTCCCGGCCGCTGTTGGTGGTGCTATCGGAGGTGACGGCAACCGGTTCGCCACTCCACGAGCCGTTGGCGAAACCGCGCACGAACACGTTGAAATACCCGTTCGGCAGCGACGCCGTGTAGGCGAGGCGCGTGCCATCCGGAGAAAACTCGGGGTCGGCGTAGTTGGCGGCGTCACTGTCGAGCACGCGGCTTTGGTTGGTCAGCAGGTCGAGCACCTCGAGACCAATCGCCTTCCCGCCGGCGTCGACGGTGTAGACGATCCAGCGCCCGTCGGCGGACCATGTCGGCGATGAGTGATACCCGGCACCCGCGGTGAGCTCCACCGCCGCCCCGGTGTCAATATCGAGACGCCAGATGGAGCCGGACATCGCGACGGCCAGCGAACGGTCGTCAGGACTCCAGGACGGCGCCCATGGCGTCGAGCTCGGGGCAGGCGGGAAGTGATACGAGTGCATGTAGTTGCCGCCATACCGAGAGTGCTGGTACGGGCGACGCGTCCACTGGGCGCCGGCGTCTGCGCTGAGTGCGACGACGGCGATAGCCAGTGTGACGAGGGGGATCACGCGCGGGCGCATCGGAGTGCGCGGCATTGTCGCTGGGAGGACGGCGGTCTGGCGACCGCCATCCTACCAAGCGCGTCGGGTGGTCAACGAACGGCTCACGGGAGCCAATGAATGGTAGTCAGTGCACTGTGACCAGCACACCAGCCCGTGGGTCGTGTGCCGACACCCCCCGCTCGCCGCTCAGAAGCCGACCGAATACACCACCTTGAAGCTGCGACCGGCCTCGGGCAGCACGTCCTTGAGATAGTTCAGGTGGTTGCGGTAGAGCTGGTTGGTGGCGTTGTCCAGGCGCGCGGTGATGGTGTTGAGCACGCCGCCGGCATTGAACGAGTACGAGGCGAACAACTTCGCCAGCGTGTAGCCGTCGGTGGCGGTCTCCTCGCCGTAGACGCGATCCTGCTCGCCGACGAACTGCAGGTGACCGCCGATCTGGAACGCGTCGCGCTGATAGGTGAGCCGGGTCTGGACGCGGAACGGAGGAATCCTCGGCAAAGCATCGCCACTGTCCGGCATTTGCCCGCGGACCATGTCGAACGTCCCCTCCAGCGTCAGCTCGCTGGTGAGCTTGACGTCGGCGTGGGCCTCGAAGCCGGTCAACGTGGCGTCCCGGCCGACGAACTCGACGAACGGAAACTCGCCGTGATCGTGGCCGCCCCCGTCATCGTCATGGGCGCCGAAGCGTTTCTCGAACTCCTCTTCACGCTCTTCGAACTCGTCCTCGCTGATTGGATTGCGGAACACGTAGTTGTTGATGTGGTTGCGGAAGAAGGTGACCTCACCTTCGAAGCGGTCCGACCGGCCACGCAACGACGCATCGAAGCCGAATCCACGCTCTGACTCAAGAGCCGGGTTGCCGATTTCGAACGCCAGGTTGCCCGGATGCGGGCCGAAAAAATACAGCTCCTCGAGCGCCGGGTTACGGGCGGCTCGGGCAAGGCTCAAGGCGATCACGAAGTTATCGCTGGCCGCCGCCGGCTGAATCAGCAAGCCGAGAGATCCCGATGCGTCTGTGAAATCCCGCGCCGGCAGGCCGCCGCGAAGAAAGTCGAGAATGCCCACCACCGGCTCGTAGCTGGTCCGGTCGACGCGCGCGCCGAACTGCACGGCGGCATGCGGAAACTTCAGCTCTTCATAAATGAAGCCGGCAAAGCTGCGCTGATTAATCGGCGGAGACAGTGCCTCGGCACCGGTCGCCGCGAATTTACGGTTGAGGAACCAGCCACCCAGACTGCCGACGAGCCGGCCGGCAGGACGATGCGACATCAGCACGTCGGCTTCGACCGAGTCGTTGCTGAACGTCGTGCCGACCTCATCACCCTCGAGCTCCGAGTGCTCGTACTGCCGGACGCCCACGGTCGCCCGATACGACTGCAGCCAGCCCGATCGCTCCGACGCGCCGGCCCGGAAGTTGAACGCGTGACGCTTCGGCGTCAGCGAAATGATGCCTTCTTCGACCACGGGAATGCCGTACTTGATGTCATCGTAGCCGTAGCTGACTCCGGCATAGGCGTTATCACCCGTCCAGGCGGCGCCGACCTGGCCCATGGCCATGCGTGACCGGGAATTGTCGGCCTCGCCGTCCGGCGTCTGGTAGTTGCCGGCACGACGTCCGGCTCCACCAAAGTGCAGCGCGAAGCGGCCGTTGCCGACGTGAATGTCTCCGGCGCCGCCGGCCTGTTCGCCGTTGCTGCCGAAATCAAACGCCAGGTTGCCGGCTGGCCGGGTCGTCCGCTCGGTGGGAATCTGGTCGGTGATGACGTTGACCAGCCCGCCGATGGCATTGGCGCCGTACAGCAGCGTGGCTGGACCGCGGACGACTTCGATCTTTCTCGCCGCCGCCGGATTCACCGGCACGCCATGATCGGCGGACTGACTCGACAGATCGCCCATCCGCTGTCCGTCTTCGAGTACGACGACGCGGTCGCCATCGAGGCCGCGAATGATCGGGCGCGCGGGTCCCGGTCCAAACGACCGCACCGACACGCCAGGAGCCTCGGCGAGCGTCGCGCCAATCGTCGCCTCGAGCTGTTTCGCCAATTCCTGTCCAGACAGCACGGCGGTCGGCTGATACGACTCGAACTGGGGGCGCGAATAGGGACTGACCGACACCACCTCAGTGAAGTGCATGTCGACGTCGATCGCGATGTTCAGCGTCTGCGCCGCTGCACCCACCGTCACTTCGGTTCGCCGCGTGCTGTAGCCTTCGGCCCGCACACCGATGTGATACAGCCCGGGCGGGACGTTCTCGAACCGGTAGGATCCGTCCGCACCCGCGCGCGTTTCGCGCCGCAGTTCGTCGATGACCACGAGCGCGCCGGAGAACGGCTGGTTGCTGTCCGATTGCGTGATGACGCCGCTGAGCGTGGCGCCCGTCTGCGCAAAGCCTGGTACCGCCAGGCCAAGAGCCAGCCAGACCACGAAACTGCTTCGAATCATAATCACCTAGAGTAGCGTTGAGCTCGCAGGGCGCGTAGTGAATGCGCGTCAGCTGCGCGATTTTTCCAACGAGTGGTCCTTTTGGGCCGATGAATGGTCATCAGCCGGCAACCGGATAGCGACGCAGGCGCCGGAAACCGAACCAGGCCAGGGCCAAGGATGGCAGCAGCAATGCCATGACGCCCGTCCCAACCCTTCCCCACAGGACGGCGGTCGATTCTTCGACGAAGGTGAATGAGGGTAGCGTATCCAACGACGTGACCCTCGCCTTGGCGAAGATCAAGGGGACGAAGTGCGCACGCCATTGCGCGTGGAATGCGTCGAGCTGGGAAATGAAATGCCGGTGACGATCGACGCCAGATCCGGCGACGTCGTTCAGCGCGCTTTGCATCAGGATCGCGGGTGAGAAGAATCGAAGACGATCCAGGGTCTGCTGTTGCGCGGCAATCTGGCGCTCGTAGCGCTGTACGACGGGCCGCACGCGATTCTCCACGTCATCGTTGACGGCCACGCGGACGACGTTGAAGTCTGTCATCGCCTGGGCGGCATCCCCCGTCGCCAGTTCAGGATGGTCCTCGTAGTAGCGGGCGAGCAACTTGCTGCCCTCTTTGTTGGCCTCATCGCTGGCCTCGCGCACCGCCTGCACCATCTCGACTCTGGAGGGAACCGGGTAGAACGAGGTGGCGATCAGGTTGAACAATGACGGCGCGACCACGACCAGCGCCAGCCAGGTCGTTGCGAGGATCGTGGCGTTGGCCGTCGATGACTGCCCGAGGGAAGACACGCACACGGCCAGTCCGAACCAGAACGCCGCATAGGCGGTCACGGCGACGATCCACATCAGCAAGCGCGGCACCGCGCCCGCGGCGGTGAGGTTGACGCCGGTGATCAGTAAGGCGGCTCCGGCAAGTACGACCAGCACACCCACCAGCACTGTGGCGCGCACCGCGACCTTGCCCCGAACCAGGGTGCCCGTGCCGACCGGTTGTGACAACACCAGCGCGAGCGTGCCCTGCTCCTGCTCGGCGGACACCATGTTGTAGGTCAAGGCGAGGATCAGCAGCGGCAGGAAGAAGATGATCACGAAGGCCAGGTCGAAGCGTCCTGCCAGCAACCGGTTCGGATTCTCGATCTCGGTCGTTGAGACGATATTCTCGCGCGCGTCGGTCGAGACCTTGAAGTAGTAGGGCAGCAGGTCGCTCTGGCCGATGGCGAGAGCGGCAAGCGGCGCCGGTGGGAGCGTGGCGTACTTCGGCCCGAGGCGCCCACCCAGGCTGCTGGGGTTGCGCGGGTCGGCAAACGGTGACACCGACGCACCCGGCTGGCGCAGAGCGGTGATCTGCGTCTGCAGCGCATCGTAGCGCTTGGCCTGCTCGGCGGACGCATCCGCGATCGCCTGCTGCTGAAAGCGGACCCACCGCGCGCCGTTCCAGACGCCGTAGCCGATGGCGGCAGCGCACACCGCCGTGACGAGCCACAGCGTGGCATCGCCCGACAACAGCCGCCATTCGTGACGAAGGATTCGCGAGAACATCAGTCGACCTGCAGACGCGCCGTAGAGCGGAACAACACGAACGCGGACGCCGCGAACCAGGCGATCAGCACGATCAGGCTGGTGATGTAGTTGCCAAGCACCCACTGGGTTGGCGGTGCGGTGTATTCGAACTCCGGCACCTGCTCCCACAACGACCGGTCCGCCAGGTAGACCTGGCCCTTCTTCTGGTTCGCGGCGATGTCGGCGTTCAACACCCGCTGGATGTCGCGGCGATAGTTCTCAGCGGCGGCGACGAAGTCGCGATGCTGATTGAAGTCGGTGCCGGCGAGTCCCATCGAGAGCGAGCGGACGGCAAGCATCGGCGCGGCCATTCCCGCGGCCTGCAACACCCGGTTCTGCTGTTCGTACAGGTTGAACAGCCGGCCGAAGTGTTCGTCGAAGACCTCGTTGGCGTGCTCCTCGCCTTCCTGCAGCGAGATCCCCGAAAAGGCGATCGGCAGCGCGTCCACATGGTCGACGTTGTGCTCCTTGAACAGCGCCGCGCGCCGCACTTCGAGGCGTTGCGCGACGGCCTGCTGATCGCTCAGGTCTTCTTCGAGCGCGCGCTGGAACTGCACCGCGGATGGCGTGGGATGGAGCGCGCCGGCCAGGTCCGCGGCGGCGCGCGTGGCCAGCAAGCTGTTGGCGAACCAGAACGCCAGCAGGACGAGCAGCGAGACTCGGGAGGAACGCGTCGCCGCCGACACCGCCAGACCGATGGCGATCAGCGTGGCAAAGTACACGAGATACACGGCGATCATCCACGCCACGCGGCCGGCGTCCCCCGCCAGCAGCCCGCTCTCGGTGGTCCACATGAACGCCACCACGCCCAATACGGTGGCCGGCACCAGCACGATGGCCAGCGCGAGCGCGACGCCGGCGGCCTTGCCGAGCGCCAGCATCCGCGGCGACACGCCGAGGCTCATCAACTGGCGCAGCGTGCCCTGCTCGCGTTCCGCGGTGAAAGCCGAGAACGTCATCAGCACGACGAACAGCGGCAGCAGCACCTGCAACACCTCGGCGCCCGTCATCTCGCCGAACCGCTGCACCGCGGTGCGATCCTGCGCCGGACGGAACTTGAAGTCGTTCTGCTTGTGCGCTTCCATCCACACCGCCACCCCCACATAGGGATCGATGCCGGTATCGACCATGGCGAGCTGGCTCTTCGGCTTGAACGCATACATGCCGTAATGCGCGGCCGAGTGCGGATTCTTCTTGTCCTGGGCCAGCCACTGCGTCCGCGTGGCCGCTTGCGCCGTCTCGTGCTGCTTCGACAGCGAGCTGTAGTTGTTCCAGCCCACTGCCAGCGACAGCAGCGACAGCACCAGTACGACGCCGGCCAGAATCCGATAGCGGCCGTCGCGGGTCAGCTCGAGGAATTCTTTGCGCGCAATCCGGCTAATCATGCATGTGCTCCAGGTAGACGCGTTCCAGATCGGCGTGCGTGAACTCGTCGGTGCCGTGCACGGCGACCAGACGGCCGTGCTTCATGATGCCGACCCGCGTGCCTGACTGCTTCGCGCGGAACAGATCGTGCGTCGCCATCAGCACGGCCACGCCGTCCGCGCTCAACTGCCTCAACAGGTCGGAGAACTCGTTCGAGGCCTTCGGGTCGAGGCCCGAGGTCGGCTCATCGAGCAGCAGCGCCTTGGCGCCTTTGGCCAGCGCAATCGCGATGCCGACCTTCTGCCGCATGCCTTTCGAGTAGGTGCCGACCCGGCGCTCCGCCGCGCCATCTGGCAGCCCGACGCGCGCGAAGAACTCGAGCAGCTGTGATGCCGTGTAGTCCGGCCGCCCGGCGAGGGCTGCGAAGTACTCGAGGTTCTCGAGGCCCGTGAGATTGCGGTACAACATCACCGTCTCCGGGATGTAGGCCACGTACTTCTTCGTCTCCAGCGGCGCCTTGGTGACGTCGATGCCGTTGATGGTGGCGGAGCCCGACGTGGGCTCGATGAAATTCAGGAACAGGTTGATCGTGGTCGTCTTGCCTGCGCCGTTGGCGCCAAGCAGGCAGAACACTTCGCCGGGGGCAATGGTCAGGCGCAGCGCGTTCAACGCCACGACGTCGTTGTAGCGCTTGGTGAGATCGACCGCTGTCAGCATGCCTCAGCAGAGCGCACCTGGCCGCCCGTCGTGAACCGGCACTCAACGAATGGTCGGGCGGGGCCGACGAGTGGCCTGGGACAAGCCCCGATTGCGTCTCACCTGGGGCGAGAACCTGTCTCGTCTTCGATGAATCAGCCGCAAATCGGACATACTGTAAAAAGTGATGGCCTTGCTGCTGGCGGTCGCGCTTGGAGCGCAGCCGCAACCCACAACCATTCCCGAAATGTGGAGCGCGTGGTGCGCGCGCTGTCACGCCCAGGACGGCAGCGGCAAGATCGCCGAGCCGACGGTCACGGTGGAGCCGATGGACTTCACCGACTGCCGTCTGACCAGCGCCGAACCCGACGCCGACTGGGAGCGCGCCATCGCCAAGGGCGGTCCCGGCGTCGGCCTGTCACCGGAAATGCCGGCTTTTGAAGATTCGCTCACGCCGGAGCAGATCAGCGGATTCGTCCGCCACATGCGCGGGTTCTGCACCGACCGCGGCTGGCCGAGCGGCAACACCAACTTCCCGCGGCCGATCCTCACCGAAAAGGCGTTCCCGGAGAACGAGTTCCTGGTCCTCCCGGCGATCAGCCACGACCGTAACGACGTCGAGATCAAGGCACTCTACGAGCGGCGCGTCGGCAAGCGATCGATGTTCGAGATCGGCGTGCCGGTGGCCAACGACGGCGTCGACGAACTCGAGGCCGCCGTCAAGCACGCGTTGGTCAGCAACGACAGGTCCATCGTGTCGCTGGGATTCGAAACGGTGCTGTCCAGCAGCCTCGCGATCTTCGAGCCCTTCGCCAGCGCGGGGACCATGCTTCGCGATTGGTACGTGCAGGGCCAGATCAAGGTCGAGCTGCCCACCGATCGCGCCCGGGCCGACAGGGCGTTCGTCTACAATGCCTACCTCGGGCGCGACACCAGTGCGGCCCCGACGACGTGGACGATTGGCGTGGAGATCAACGGCGAGAACGGCGAACTGGCATTCACGCCACAAGTCCGCAAGGGCCTGACGGGAACCGGAGCGCTGGCCGCGTCGCTCGGCGTGACGATCCCGATCAACAAGCGCGAGCAGCGAGGAGTGCGATGGGTCGGATACTGGCTCTGGGAATACTTGGAGCCCTGGCGAGCGCGCAAGTAGCGCTCGCGCAGTCGGGCTCGATCACCGGCACGATCACGACGGCCGTCACAGGCCAGGCCCCGGTGCGCGTGACGATTGATCAGAAGGTCTGCGGCAGCGAACTGCCCGACGAGGCGATCGTGGTCGATGCCCGGGGCCGCCTGGCGAACGCGGTGGTGACCGTTGCAGGACTCAAGCGCGCCGGCGGGCGCGAGTCGATGGTGATGAACGAGAAATGCCGGTTTGCGCCGCGGGTCCAGGTAGCGCGGCCGAACGGGAGCGTCCGCACGTCCAGCAAGGATCCGGTGCTCCACACCACCCAGGCGCAATACGAAGACGGGCGCACCATCTTCAACGTCGGGTTGCCCGTGCCGGGCATCACTATTACCAAGGCGGTCGGCCGCGCCGCCACCGTCCGCCTGCATTGCAACACGCATCCCTGGATGCGCGGGTGGCTGGTGGTCACCGACGAAGCGGCGGCGGTGTCAGGCGCCGACGGCAGGTTTACGATCGACAACGTGCCGCCCGGCACCTACCAGCTTCGTATCTGGCACGAAGCGCTGAAGTCCGCGAGCCAGACCATCACCGTCGTGGCGGGCCAGCACACCGACGTGAAGTTCGAGCTGCGCTGACCTCACCGGATCGCGCGAAGCGTAGAGGCGGTCCGCCAGTACCAGGTGCCGTCAACCAGCGCCGGTGATGCCAGCGTCCGCTCGCCAAGCTCGTTGACATGCCGCAGCTTGAACGTCCGGCCGGCTTCGACCACGAACGTCTGCCCTTCATCGTTCGTGAAATAGACCTTGCCGTTGACGTGCACCGGCGATGCCGAGAAGCCCTCGCGGATCGCAACGCCAAGACGATCCTGGTAGACGGCCTTGCCGGTCGCCGCCTCGACCACCGTCAGGATGCTCTGCATGTCGTTGATCGTGTAGAGCAGGTCACCCACGATGAGGCCCGACGGCACGAACGGTGATCCGCGCGGCGAGCTCCACGCGACGTGCGTCTCGGTCACATCGCCGCTGCCGCCCGGCCGGATCGCCAGCGTCGGGCCCGCGCGGCCGGAAGAGGCAAACACCAGCCCGTGGCCGACGACCGGCGTGGGAATCACCTCGAAGCTCATGCCGCGAGCGGTCCACAGCTCCTTGCCCGAGGCCGGGTCGTAGGCCGCGACCCGGCGCTGGCTGCTCACAATCAACTCGTCGCGCTGTCCGGTGTTGATGACGACCGCGGTGCCCCAGCCGACTGTTTCGCTCCGCGGCGTCATCCAGATCGGGTCGCCGGTCTTCTTGTCGAACGCGCCGACGAACGCCGACTGTCCCGGCGGCGACGCAGGGTTGGCATCCTGATAGATGAAAATGCGGTCCTTGTAGAGCACAGGCGACCCCGCCGGGCCGTGGTAGTTGTCGATGATGCCGAACTTGCGCTGCCAGACGATCTTGCCGTTGAAGTCGAACGCGAACAGCCCGTGCCGTCCGAACGATGCGTAAACCAGCTCGCCGTCGGTCGTCGGCGTGGCCGACGCGAAGCCGTTCTTCGCGTGCACGTACTCGACACCGTTCTGCGGAATGAACGTTTCCCACAGCTGCTTGCCATCGGCGCGTGCAAACGCGAGCATCGACAGGCGCTCGCCGTTGCCATACCCGGTCGTGAGGAAGATGCGACCGCCCCAGACAACGGGCGATGAATTGCCGCGTCCGGACACGGTGGTCTTCCAGACGCTGGTGGTTGGCGACCACCGATCCGTGTACTGGCCGGCGGCCACATGGCCCTGACCGGATGGCCCGCGCCAACGGGGCCAGTATTTCTGCCCCTCCCCGACGACCTCGATCATCCGTACTTCTACGGACTCGGATGCCGTCACCAGGGCCGCAGACAGCACCGCAACCATCAGCAGAACGATCCGGGTCATCGGCCGATCCTACGCTTTTCAGGGAGCATTGGTGCCCGATAAAATGGGCGCATGCGAATTCGGTTGTGGGCAGTGGTGTGTGGAGTCGTCTTGTGCACCGGATCGTTGGCGGCGCTCGACGAGCAAGCCGCCCCTGGTCAGGAGGAGCGGACGTTTCTGAGCCGCGTCCGACGGCTCACGGTTGAGGGCAAACGCGCCGGCGAAGGCTACTGGTCGCCCGACGGCAAGCGGCTGGTGTTCCAGAGCGAGCGCGAGCCAGACAATCCGTTCTACCAGATCTACGTGCTCGACCTGACGACCGGCGACACCAAGCGCATCTCGCCGGGATTCGGCAAGACGACGTGCGCGTTCTTCCGTCCGAACAGCAGCGAGATCCTGTTTGGATCCACGCATCTCGATCCCAGGTCGAAGCAGTGGCAGCAAGAGGAGCTCGATTTCCGCGCCAGCGGCCAGCAGCGCCGCTACGCCTGGGACTACGACGCGGCGTTCGACATCTTCGCGTTCGACGAGAAGACCAACACCATGAAGCAGCTCACCACCGCGACGGGCTACGACGCGGAAGCCGGCTACTCCGCGGACGGTCAGTGGATCGTGTTCTCATCGATGCGCGACGCCTACAACCGCGCGCTGACGCCTGCGGAGCAGAAGCAGCTCGATCTCGATCCGTCGTACTTCGCCGAGGTCTACGTGATGAAGGCGGATGGCTCGCAACAGCGGCGGCTGACCACCGAGCCCGGCTACGACGGCGGCACGTTCTTCACGAGGGACGGCCGCATTGTATGGCGGCACTTCGACGAGGGCGGGCTGATCGCCAACGTCTGGACGATGAAGATCGACGGCACCGACAAGAAGCAGATCACCGATTTCGGGGCGATGAGCTGGGCGCCCTACGAACATCCATCGGGTGAGTACTTCCTGTTCGCGTCGAACAAGCTCGGCTTCGAGAACTTCGAAGTGTTCATGGTGGATAAGGCGGGGCTGAAGGAACCGGTCCGCGTCACCTACTCGGACGGCTTCGACGGCCTGCCGGTGCCGTCGCCGGATGGCACGCAACTGTCGTGGACGTCGAGCCGCGCCGGCGGCACGGGGTCTGCCGGACAGATCTATCTCGCACAGTGGAATCACGCAGCAGCCATGGCGGCCCTGAAAGCCGCCGGCCCTCGTCAATCAAGCAACAAGTAAGCCCGCCGGCTTCGCCGGGGCCACGGAGACACGAAGGCACGGAGTCTTTTATGTTTTTCAAGAAGTCGGTCTATTTCACGATTGTCGCCACCTGCCTCACTGCCGGCGCGCCGGTGCTCGCGCAAACACGGACCAGAACGCACGTCGCGACGCTGGCGTCGGAGAAGTTCGAAGGGCGTCTCACAGGCTCGAACGGTGAGAAGCTCGCCGCAGACTATCTGATCGCCGAACTCACGCGCATGGGCGCGAAGCCGTTGCCGGGCATGACGGACTTCCGGATGCCCTTCACGTTCACGGCCGGCTCGAAGGACGGTGGGTCGAAGTTCACCGCCGGCGCCACCGAGTTCAGCGGCGCGAACGTACTGGCGCTGTCGTTCTCCGACTCCGGCGAGGTGACCGGCAACGCCGTGTTTGCCGGCTACGGCCTGGTGGTGCCGGACTCCCAGAACTTCGGCTACGACAGCTACCAGGGCCTCGACGTCAAGGACAAGATTGTCGTGGTGCTTCGCTACTTCCCCGAGGATGCCGATCAGAAGACGCGCGGCATCCTGGCGCGCTACGCCGATCTCCGCTACAAGGCACAGGCCGCGCGTCAACGCGGCGCCAAGGGCATGGTCGTGGTGACCGGGCCCCGCTCGCCGAACGCCGGCAGCACGGTGCCGATGAGCTTCGATACCGCGATTGCCGGATCGGGTCTGGTGGCGGTCAGCGTCAGCGCCGCGGCGGCGGCGCCGATTTTCCAGGCGGCCAACAAACGCCTCGAGGCGGTGCAGCAGGAGCTCGACGGGGGCAATCCGCATGTCGCCGGCTTTGCGATTCCCAATCTCGCACTGACGCTGAACGCTCAGATCGTGCGCCAGCAGCAGACCGGCAACAACGTGGTCGGCTACTTGCCGGCGTCCGGCGCCACCACTGGTGTCGGCAGGCCATGGGTCGCGGTAGGCGCGCACTACGATCACCTTGGGCGGGGCGGCGCGGGGAACTCGCTGGCAGACAACAGCCAGTTGAATCAGATCCACTACGGTGCCGACGACAATGCGTCCGGCACCACCGCGGTGCTGAACATTGCCGAGGCGCTGTCCACGCAGCCGCGCAAGCGACACCTGCTGGTTGCGTTCTGGTCGGGCGAAGAGCTCGGCCTGCTCGGCTCGAACGCCTACGTCGACAAGCCGCCGGTAGCGAACGATCAACTGGCCGCGTACTTGAACTTCGACATGGTAGGCCGCGTCACCGACAACAAGCTGACGGTGCAGGCGACCGGCACGAGCGGCATGTGGCCGAAGCTGCTCGAACAGGCCAACGTCGTGGCCGGTTTCGATCTCACGCTGCAGCCGGATCCATACCAGCCGACCGACGTCAGCAGCTTCAACAGCGTCAGCGTGCCGTCGCTTGCGTTCTTCACCGGCGCGCACCAGGAGTACCACAAGCCCAGCGACACCGCCGACAAGATCAACTACGAGGACCTCGATCGCGTCGGCGAACTGGCAACCGCGATCGTCAGGCGGCTGATGGACGCCAACGACGCCCCGCAATTTACCAAGGTCGAACGGCAAACGGACACCGGCGGCCGCGCGGGGCTGCGCCTGTTCACGGGTACCATCCCCGACTACGCGACCGACGTGAAGGGCCTGTTGCTCGGCGGCGTGATCGGCGGCGGACCTGCCGAGCAGGCGGGTCTCGCCAAGGGCGACGTGATCATCGAGATCTCCGGACAGTCGATCACCAACATCTACGACTACACCTACGCGCTGGAACTGTTGAAGATCGACGTGCCGGCCAAGGTGGTCTACATGCGCGGCACCGAGCGCCGCGAGACGACGCTGACGCCATCGGCGCGAAAGTAGGCCGCCGCAGGACCGGTGGCTCGGACAGATCCGCCGTTCGTGTCGGTCGGGCTAATCAGCTTCTCTACCGGAGACCTTGAACAATCTCCCACAGAGACCCTCGCTGAAGGCCGGACGCGCTGGCCGCCGGGTCGTGTCACGGCTTGCTCTTCGCGCGTTGAATCCGCCGGACATTCGAATCGAACGACCGTTCGGTCGCGTCATCGGCTCCGTCAGGCTTGAAGACGCTGCCGCGATACACCGGGTACGCTTCGGTGCGCAGGTGCGCAATCATGTGATGCCCCTGGCGCGTCGCGCGCTCGTGGCGCAGCGCGGTGATGTCGATCGGCGCGACGACGATGCGTTCACCAGGACCAGGGGATGCTTCAGCCAACAGCCGTCCGTCGAAATCAACCACTTGTGATCCGCCCGGCCACGAATACGGCGGGTAGTGCTGCAAGCTGGCACCCTGATTCGCGGCCACGACAAACGCGATGTTCTCGATCGCGCGCGCGCGGTTGATGATCGTCCACCAGTTCATCGGCTCCGTTGTACCCCAGGGATCCATGTACGCGGACACCCGCACCAGCACTTCTGCTCCGTCTGCCACGAGCTGACGCATCGCCTCGGGGAACAACCAGTCGTAACAAATGGCGCAGCCGATTCGGCCGATCGGCGTGTCGGCGACCGGGAACAACGGCTCGTCATAGTCGGGCAGATCATGCGGACTGGTGTGCACTTCGTACGGGATCCAGGGATTCACCTTGCGGTATTTGTAGATGATGCCCTGCGGTCCAATCAGGCACGTGGTGTTGAACAACGCGCCCGGCCACCGCGGGTCTTCCTCGATCATCGACCCACTCTGGATGTAGATGTCGTGTTGTCTCGCCTTCGCGGCCAGGCGCTCGGTGTGCTCGTTCGGGATTGGCACGGCAAGGCGGCGCCGCAGCTCGGCGACTGTCGCGTAAACGGGCGCGGCATGCGCGAATTCCGGAAACACGACTAACCGCACCGGCAGGAACGGCGCCGCGCCCGCCACGGCAGCGTCAATCATCGCCAGCATGCGATCGGTGTTCCGGAACATGTCGCCGCGGGTCGCCGGATTGGGCTGATCCGTCTGGCAGGCGGCGGCCGAAAATCTGATCACGGCCGGGCTCGAGGAATTCAGATCCATTTCCTTGCTGAAGCCGTCGGCGTGCAGCAGCGTTGCTGGGCGCGGTATGCGTCTTCAACGCGATTCGAAACGGCCGGGGACTGGATTGGCGAACCGTTGAGCAGGCCGGCGGTCACGAGCGTATTGGCAGCCAGCGCCATCCACACAGTCTTCATCTAAGTAGTCTAACGCTTCGCCAGCGGCCTCGCGTTCGTGACGCCCGATCCTTCCATGATGGTCACCACCTGGTTGGCAGCCATGGTCGGGACGACATCGCGCCTGCCGCCCGGCCAGGCGACCTCGATCGGGCCGGCGTTGGCATCGTTGCCCAGCCCAAACGTCAGCGGCAGCTCGCTCTGCGACAAGTAGCTCGAACCGCTGCGAACCATGGCCCAACGCTTGCGGCCGCCGGCGGTCACCGACACGACGGCGCCGATCCCATCCCGATTCGAGGACGATCCCTGCAGGCGGATCCGCAGGCTCTGGCGCGCGTTGCCCCCGTTGTTGCGAAGCAGCCGCGCCGGTCCGTTGTTGGCGGTGATGACGACATCCAGGTCGCCATCCTGATCGTAGTCGGCGTAGGCGGCGCCGCGTCCCACGACGGGCCGCTGGAGCGCCGGGCCCATTGACGCGCTGGCGTCCTCAAAACGCCGGTTGCCGAGGTTGCGGAACAGATGCGCGGGCTGCGCGTACTTGAGCGTTGGCTGCACCGCGGCGATGTCGTCGGCGACGTGGCCGTTGGCGGCAAACACGTCCGGCCATCCATCGAGATCGAAATCAAAGAAGAAACACGCAAACGTCAGTGACAGCCGCGTCGCCCGCCCGATCGTCGATCGCGCGGCATCGTCGACGAACAGACCGTTGCCGTGATTCGTGTACAGCGCCATCATCTCGTTCGAGAAGTTGCCGATGATGAGGCTCGGGCGTCCCGAGCCGTCGTAGTCGGCAGCATCGACACCCATACCGGCGCGGGCCACGCCCGCTTCGTTGAAGGCCACGCCGGCGCTGATGGCGACATCGACAAAGGTGCCTGTGCCTTGATTGCGGTACAGCCGATTGGGCTGGGTGTCGTTGGCGACGAACAGATCCGGCCACGTGTCACCGTCGTAGTCGAGCACGGTCACGCCGAGCGCCTTGGCGGCGGGATCGGCCAGGCCCGCTTTCGCGGTGACATTCTCGAAGCGGCCGCCGCCGGCATTTCGATACAGCGTGGCGCTCTGTCCGGGATACGACTCCGGTGTGCAGTACGACTTGTTCCGGCCGTCGATCGTGCACCACAGGTCCTGTTCCGCACTCCAGCCGACGTAATTGGCGACGTACAGGTCGAGGCGGCCGTCCTTGTCGTAGTCGATCCAGGCCGCCGAGGTCGAGAAGCCCGGGTCGCCAACGCCCGCCGCGGCGGTCACGTCGGTGAACTTGAACCCGCCCAGATTACGCAGCAGGCGATTCGCGCCGAGCGCCGTGATGTACAGGTCGATGCGCCCGTCATTGTCGTAATCGCCGGCGGCGACACCGAGTCCGTACAGCGCAGGACCGAGACCGGCGGCGGCCGCCACGTCGGTAAACGTTCCATTGCCGTTGTTCCTGTAGAGCGCCGAGTGTGCGGCCGCACCCCTGCCCGGCCACGACGTGCTGTTGACGAACAACAGGTCCTGCCAGCCATCGCCGTCGGCATCGATGAACGCGACGCCAGCGCCCATGGTTTCGGGCAGAAATTTCTTGCCAAAGGCGCCGTTGCGATGCACGAATCGAATGCCGGCCGCCGAGGTCGCGTCGTCAAACGAGATCGACGGCGGCTGCGCGCCGATCGACCCGCCGATCATCATCAACGTCAGCGCGGTGGCGCCCAACGTCATGGGGAGACACCGCATCAGCGTGTCCCCTTCGAGGGCGCTGGTGGCCGACCATGCTCATGCACCGGCTGGCGCTCGTTGTTGTCGTCCGGATGCAGTTGACGATATGGTCCGGTTACCGTCTGCGAAGATTCGTCCGCCTTGAACCGCTCGTACAGCTGCTGCTCGCGCTTCGCGTTTTCGGTGTCGCCCATGCCCTGGTACGACAGCATCAGGGTGTAATGCGCCTGCAGGTCCTCGGCGTCAACACCGAGGACGCGCTCGAGAGCGGCAATCGCTTCCGGGAAGCGCCGCAGCAGAAACAGCACCCGGCCAATCTGATTCAGCACGACGCGATCGCGTGGATACTGCGCGGCCGCCTTCTCGAGATGGGTGAGGGCGTCCTCGTAGCGGCCTTGCTCTTTCAGCACCACGCCGAGGAAGAAGTGTGTCTTGGCGAGCTGTCCGTCCACGGTCAGCGCCTTTCGCAGCACGGTTTCGGCGGCGTCGACGTTGCCTTCGGTCAGGTGCACCCGTGCGACGTTCACCCAGCCGTCGGCATACGACGGCTCGATCACCGTGACGTGTGCAAATGCCGCCTGTGCCGAGCGCAGATCGCCCTGCAGGAGCAGTCCGATGCCGTAGTCGTTCCATCGCTCTCGATCGGCCACAACTGGCCTGGGTGGATCGACGGGCGCCGGCTTCGGCCGCACGGCGAGGGTTGCCACGTCTTCGGCCATCACCGTGATCGGCAGGTCTGGAATCTTCTTCATGGCGCCGGACACGTTCGCGGTGCTGCCGTTGAACAGCCAGCGGCCATCGTCATGCGACGGCGCGAGCCGAAAGTCGGTATGCGACGGATCGCGGACACCGGCGTAGGCCCACTGGGTGTTCCACCAGGCAAACTTGCGGTAGTTGACTTTCGCCTTCAGCGTAATCGGCCCCTGTACGTCGGTCGGAACGTCGAGGCGATAGCGCACCGTATCGGCGGCACCGGGTGGAATGAGTCGCACGTACGCCACCGACCGCGCCATCCACGCGTTGCGTTTGTTGATCGGGTTGCCCTCCGCGTCGAGCATCAGGCTGCGATAGAAGTGCGCACTCGGATCGACCGGGCCGCCGTCCTTGACCGCGCCGCTGTGCAGGATCACGCGCCCGGCCGCATCTATCGCCTCGAGCTCGACCCAGACATCGAACGCGTCCACGGTCCCGCCCGGGAAAAAGTGTCCGACCTTGCGCGTGCGCACGACCACGTCGACACGAACCGATTCGCCCGCGGTCACTCCGCCGGCGGTGTCGATTGGCGCGAACACCGTGCCGGTCGTTGAACGATCACCGACGGCTGCTGACGACATCGACTCTTCGCCAACCGCGAAGGTGCTGGCAATGGCGGCGTCGCGTGGACCACGCGCCGTGCCGCTGCCGACCGTCGCCGCGCCTCGCACCAGTGCGAACAGGTCGACCGTGACCTGCTTGTCGCGGAGAAACTCCTGCGTGAGCCGCAGCTGTTGGTGATCGCCGTTGACGAACGGCAGCGCCGTGTTCGCGGCGATAAAGCGGTGCGAGCGGATCCGCCCGTCCCGTGCTGCGGGATCGTCCGATGCCACCTCAGCCATGTGGCAGTCGGCGCATTGCTGCGACTTCGGCGGGTAATAGAACGATCGCGCGCCCTGGCCGGATACACCGGAAGCCTGCCAGTTGTCGTAATCGTTGAAGCCGCGAAACCACCGGTAGGAATTGACCGGTTGATCGAGATGCACCTTGTGGCACGAGCTGCAGAACTCGGCGCCCTGGTCGGTATGGAAAGGCTTCAGAAACGCTTCACGATGCGGCGCCGGATCCAGATGCAGCAGCGCGTCGTGTACCGCGGACAGGACCCGATTGGGGCTCGCCGCCAGATCGTGCAACGGCGGATATGCCACCGTGAAGTCGCCCTGTCCCATCGTGCTGCCGACACGCGTGATCGCATGGCACGACATGCAGCCCAATCCGGCCTGTGCTTCGGGCGTGTCGATCTGTTCTTTCACCGGGCGATCGAAACGGCCATTGAAGAACATGGCGTGATCGTGACACCCCGCGCACCACTTCGACGGCTTGGTGCCAATCACCTCCTGCATGTACTCGATCGACTTCCGGTACCACTGGTTGTTGAAGGAGGAGAAGTGATGCGCCGACGCCTGCCATTCGTCGTAGATCTGGCGATGGCACCGTCCGCACGTTTCACTGGTCAGGAAGAAATTGGCCGGGATGATGCCGCCGACGTTGGTGCGCGCGGACGACGGGAAGAACGGGCTGTCGGGTCCGCCGCCCTCTTCGGTCATGGCAAGCGGCGGCCGGGTCGGATTCTCGATGCGATACTCCGATGCGCGAACCGCATGCGCCTGCGATGCCGTGTAGGCGGCCGCGGTCGCGGCCATTGCCGCCAGCGCGAGGCCGGCGGTGACGGATCGGCGGCGCCAGGACGGCGATGTCAGCGCCAGGGCGGCGAACGCCAGCCCTGCGATCACGCCGGCGGCCATGTGGGCATCGAGCACGCTCTGGAAGCGGCGGGACGCGCCCGTCACGATGAGCGTGGCTCCCAGCACCACTGCCGGGATGCACATCAGGCCGAACAGCACCACGCTGCGCTGGCGCGGCACACCGTGCCGCCACAGCGACCAGCCCGCGGCCACCACCAAGGCGAGTCCACCGAGCACATGGAGCGCGACGTTGGCGAAATAGAACAGCGTGGGATCGCTGCGCGCCGCCAGGTAGGCGCTATTGAGCAACAACAGGACGAACGCGATGCGAATCAACCGCGCTTCCGTAGGGACGCTCGCGTCGAGCATCCTGAATCGCCAATGGTGGTATTGGGTTGCAGCACCTTGCGCGACCGGCCGCACGGCCAGCGCACCTCCGCAGTCACCGTGCCGGTGCCAGGCAGACCGAAGAGCAGCCGGCGATCATGATCGGAGAGGTAACTGCCCCCGCACGTGACGATCTGTGTCTGCGTGATGCCTCCAGCCGTGACCCGCACCACCGCGCCAATCATGCCAGAGGAAGCATCTTCATGGACATCAAGAGGACTCGAACGACCAGTGCAACCGCGCCTTGAATCTACTCGCATACGCCGACCCGGTCAATTCCCAAGTGGGACAAAGACGGAAAAACCAAGGGAAAAAGCCGCCCAAACCGCCATCGACAGCCGTGCTATTGTCGGGGTTATCAGGAGGCACGAATGGCACGTGTGTTCGCGGCGGTATTGTCGGTCGGCTTGATCTTCGCTACGACGATCTCCGCTCAGTCAGGGATTTCTGGTGAGTGGGATTTGACGGTCAACGGGCCGGAAGGCCCGATCGCGGCGACGGCGAGCCTCAAGCAGGATGGCGAGAAGGTCACCGGCGCGATCCAGACCCCTCAGGGCAACGCGGAAATGACCGGCAGTCTCAAGGGCAAGGCGCTCAACTTGAGCTTCAGCATCGCGGGCCCGAACGGCGCGCTCGAGATCAAGGTCACGGGCGAAGTCGATGGCGCCACCATGAAGGGCGTCATCGACTTCGGCATGGGCATGGCCGATTTCACCGCCAAGAAGAAGTAGCTACTTCTTCTCTGTCAATTCAGCGGGGATCGCGACGGACGCGGCATCGACGTCCGTCGCAAGCGTCAGCATCTCCAGGGTCGTCGTCATGACGACGCCCGCTGGGGTTTCGAGTTGTCGTTCTGATTGCCGCGCTCGGCCAGCGCCATTGCCATGTCCCGGGCGGAGGCGCCGGACACCATCGGGCCGTAGACCTTCTCGGCGTAGCGCATGTCAAAGTCGGCGAGCTCCTTCGTTGAGGGCGCGCCGGTCGTATTCCAGAGGTCGGTCGTCATGACCAGGCCGCCCGATTCGTTGAGCGTCTTGCCCTTCTCGCCGACGGTGACCGTGACCACCGCCTGCTTGGTGTTGAAGCCGTTGATCGGCCTCGTGGCGCCGGTGTTCTTGACGTCGAAATCGACCGCGTATTCTTAAGCGTTGGGATCCTTCTCGGCGGGCTTTGATGGCTCGGCACTCTGTTCGCGCGCCGACTTCTCCATGTCGCGGCGCGCGTCTTCCATCCTCTTCCGCAGCTCGGCGAACGTCGTCACCGTGTAGGTCTTCCGCCTGATGTCCAGGTCGTAGATCTTCTGTTCAGCGAGGTCGATGATCTGCCCGTCGTTGTCGGAGATTGTCGACCTGCGGTTGCCCGTTACGGCGACGGTCGTGGTCACGCCGTCGCGGGCACCCTTGCCGCCGAGCATATTCACGAGCTTGCCCATCGCGCCGCCGGGCTGGAACTTGACGCGCTGTTCGGAACGCACGTCGGCGGAGATGGGCGCGGTCCACAGCACGACGCACGACAGAAGGACGAGGGACAGGGTCAAACGACGTATGGAAACCTCCGGGACTCACGACCTCAAACTTCACTTGAAACCTGAAACTCGTAAACTCTCGACTTCAGTAGCGCACCAGCCACCTCGCCGCCTCGAGCGTCTCCGCCTCGCTCACAAGGAAGAATTCCTCCAGTGGTGGCGAGTACGGCACCGGCGCGTCCAGGGCGCCAAGTACGCGGATTGGCGCGTCGAGCGATTCGAACGCCTCCTCCTGGATGATCGCGGCCAGGCTTTCGCCAACGCCTCCGGTCTTCGAATCCTCGTGCACGATCAACACGCGATTGCAGTGGCGCGTCACGGCCAGGAGCGCGTCCTTGTCCAGGGGCGACAGGCTGCGCAGGTCGAGCACGGCGGCCTCGATGCCCTCGGCCGACAGCGTCTCGGCGACGCGCATGCAGTGGTGCACGTAGGCGCCGTAGGAAATCATGGCGAGATCGCTGCCTGCCCGGCGAAGGGCGGCCTTGCCGATCGGCAGTGGTGACGGCGCGTCCGCGGGCAGGAGCTGCTTGACGCGCGGGTCGCGATAGAGCGCGATGTGCTCGTAGTACAGCACGGGATCGAGATCGGCCACCGCGGCTGCCATCAGCGCGCGCGCGTCCTGCGGCGTGGATGGCACGACGATCTTCAGGCCTGGCGTGCGATAGAACCAGGGCTCGGTGTTCTGGCTGTGGTACGGACCGGCGTGCCGCAATCCGCCCCACGGCATGCGCACCACCATGGGGACGTCGCCGCCCCAGCGATAGCGAATCTTCGCGGCGTTGTTGACCAGCTGGTTGAAGCCGGTTGCCACGAAGTCGTTGAACTGCATTTCGCCGATCGGACGCATGCCGGCCAGCGCCGCCCCGACACACACGCCGAGGACCGCGCTCTCCGCGAGCGGTGAATTGCGGATGCGATCGCCGTAGTCCCTCAGCAGCGGCCGCAACAACAGGAACGCGTTGCCGTACTGGCCGCCGACGTCTTCGCCGTACACGAACACCCGCGGGTCGGCGTGCAGCGCGTCACCGACGCCGAGCATCACCGCGTCCAGGAAGGTGTGGCCCTTCTTGTCGAACGGCAGTCCGGCATCGAGCGGCGGCAGGGCGGCGCTGGTCGGCTGCGCCAGCCGGCGCGACGGTTCGAGCCACTCCACGCGCGTCCGGGGCGGCTCGCCGTGCAGCACCCCGACGCCGGCCTGCTCGGGCTTCGGCCAGGGCTCGCTGATCACGAGCTGCGCTGCGCGGTCGACCAGCTCGTCGGCCCACTTCTTCAGCTCGTCCAGGTGGCCGGCTTCAATCACGCCGTCATCTTCGAGCCGGCGCGCGTACATCGGAATCGGATCGCGCTTGGCCCAGAACTCGTAGAGCTCGCGGTTGGCGTAGCCGGTGTCGTGCAGCTGGTGGTAGTCCCACGACGGGGGCTGATCTTTGCCGAGGTAAAGCATGTCGTCGTGATGTGCGTGCCCGCACATGCGCATCGCGATGATCTCGATCAGCGCCGGGCCTTCGCCGGCCCTGGCGCGCTCGGCCGCCCACGTAAACGCCGCCGCCACCTCGTCGGGATCGGTGCCGTCGACGGTAATGCCGGGGATGCCGTAGCCCGATGCCTTGTCGGCGAAGACGCGCGTCGCCGAATTGTCGCGCACCGGAGTCGATAGCGCCGTCTGGTTGTTCTGCAGGCAGAAGATTGCCGGCAGCTTCGCCGCCGCGCACGCGTTGATCGCCTCGTGCCACTCGCCGAGCGACGAGCCGCCCTCGCCAATGAACGACAGCGCCACGCGCGCCTGGCCCTGAATCGAGAAGGCCATTGCCATGCCGGCCATGGACAGCGACCCGACGGCGAGCGGCGCCGCGGCAGGCAGCACGCCCCAGGAACAATCACCGGTGTGCAGGTCCTTGCCCGACATCGGCGGGCCGGCCTTGCCCATCTGCGCGCGCAGGATCATCGCCACCGCTTCTTCGTCGTGACGCATCGCCAGCGTCATGCCGAGATCGCGAATCACCGGCGCCATCACGTCGCCATTCCAGGTGCCGTCGGCGTTGCGGTACGCCGGCCCGCGCCTCAACCGGATCGCGCCCGCATAGATCGCCTCCTGGCCGAGCGACCGGAAGCCCTTGCCCTGGAACGCCAGGTCGCCCCAGCGCACCTCGCCACCCATGAACAACTGCTTCAGGCGGTTGTCGACGCTGCGGGTGAGACACATCCCGCGAACAATCTCGCGCCGTTCGTCTTTCGTGAGCGAGGCTTCGATGGCGGCGCGGCGCAGGAAGCCGTCGCACGCATCCACCACTTCCGCGCGCGCCTGCTCCAGGCGTTTCGACGCCGTGGTGCCCGGAGTCGCTTCGGCCGCTCCATCCGGGGCCGAGACGTGTTCGTAGAGCAGCTTGGCCAGCGCGCGGCGCATCGGCGCGCGGCACGCGTCGATCTTGACCGCGTCGCGGCCTTTGATGGCGGACAGACCGGACGCGTCAAACGCCTCGAGCGCATACCCCAGCGCGAACGGGTGCCGTTCCGCGACGAAGCCTGCAAAGCGGCTTCCGAGTCCAGACAGTTTCTCCACATCGTGCGCGCGAGGCATTCGTCCGATTATAGGTTGAGCCGTTACGCAGCCCGTTGGCCCGTGCGCCGGTAGGCCCGTGCACCCGTTCGCCTGTAAGATCATTCCGTGATCGCGCCGAATGCGGCGGAAGTCCTGAACCTGGTCGGCTTCGTCACCGGCACAGCGCTCTACGCGATGCTGCTGTCGCTGGTGCTGCGCCGGTCCGTGCAGGGGTTGCCATTGGCGACCGCGGTCCTTGGGCTGATCTGGAACCTCGGTGAGCTGGCCGCGTATCTGCTGCCGCGCGCCGGCTACTTCACCGAATCGATCGCCCTGTGGGCGGTATCGTTTCCCGCGCTTGGACTGCTGGCCGCGGTGGTCGTGCATTCCGTCGCCCGCGAACTGCCGCGCGGTTTCGCGCTGACCGCGATTGCGTACGGCTGCAGCGCCGCCGCATCACTGCTGCATCTCACCACCGTCTTCACCGGCAATCCCGAGCCCTCGTCGATCGCGTTCCTGCTGCTCACCGCCTGCTACAGCCTGATCATCGTCGCGCTGGGCCTGATGACCCGCGCCCAGGCCAATGGCCCGCGCGTCCTGTGGGTGCTTGCGCTGGCACTGTTCGCCGTGTCGGCCTCGCACCTCGGGCGCTCCCACGCCGGCGACGACGGCTGGGCGGTTGAGCTCGTGGGGCACCACTCCGCGGTGCCGCTGGTGCTCGCGATCCTCTACCAGGACTACCGCTTCGCCCTTGCCGATCTGTTTCTGAAGCGCGCGCTGACGCTCATTGCCATCGTGGCCATCGCGTTCACGGGCTACACCGTCGTGTCCACGCTGCCGGCCGGCCCGCTGGCAGCCGGCGTGCTGCTCGGCATGTGGGTGGCGACGTCGCTGGTGTCTCCGTGGCTGCACCGGCGGATGGTCCGGTTCGTCGACCAGTCGCTGCTCGGTCGCGCCGACTACACCGAGCTGCGCGGCCACATCGGACAGGCACTGCAGGCCCAGAACACCGTGGCAGGCGTGCTCGATACGGCGTGCACCCGGCTGGCCCCGGCCCTGGCCGCGCGGCAAGCGTGGTGGAGCGACGATGCCGGCGTCGATGAACCGCGCGCGGTCACGTCCGAAGGACTGGTGCCCACCACCGATCAGCCCCGCTACCGCGTGCGGATCGGCGAGCTGACCGGCGGCCGTCGCCTGTTGTCGGACGATATCGCGCTGGTGGAGTCGGTCCTCGCCTCGGCCGCGCGGCGCATTGACCAGATTCGTCTGACGCACGAACGCTACGAAGTGCAGCTGCGCGAAGAGGAGATGCTGAAGCTCACCGCCGAGGCCGAATTGAAGGCGTTGCGCGCGCAGGTCAATCCGCATTTTCTGTTCAACGCCCTGACCACCATCGGCTACCTGATCGAGTCCGCGCCGCCGCGTGCGCTCAACACGCTGATGCAGCTGACGGCGCTGCTCCGAGGCATCCTGAGGTCTGAGGGCGAGTTCACCACCCTTGGGCGCGAGCTCGAGCTCGTCGAGCACTACTTGAGGATCGAGCACGAGCGGTTCGAGGAGCGGCTGCGGGTACGCATCGACGTGCCACACTCGCTGCGCGGCATTCGCATCCCGGCGCTGGTGCTGCAACCCCTGGTCGAGAACGCCATCAAGCACGGCGTCGCCCCGAGCCGAAGCGGCGGCGATGTCGAGGTCACCGCGGCGGTAGACGGCTCACGGCTGCGGCTGCGGGTCCGCAACACCGGCGCGCCGCTGCGCGCCATGCCCAGCCACGCCGAGCCCCTCGACGTCGCTCAGGGCGAGCCCTTCGACGCCGCCCACGGCACGGAGCACGTCGGCGTCCGCAACGTCCGCAGACGCCTGGCCGGCCACTATGGCGACTCGGCATCGCTGACCCTGTACAGTGAAGTCGGCTACACCATTGCGGACATCGTGATGCCTGCCGCCGCCATCGTCGCGATCGAAGAGCATGACGACTCCCAGGCCGTTGCGGGTCGTACTCGCTGACGACGAGCGGCCGGATCTCGCGCTGCTCGATCTGCACATGCCGGAAGCCGGCGGGCTCGACGTCGCCAGGCTGGTGAAGGCCAAGACCACGCCGTCCATAAGTCTGTCACCGCGCACGACGACTTCGCCATTCAGGCGTTCGAGCTGAACGCGATCGACTACCTGCTCAAGCCGGTCGAGCGCACACGGCTGGCGGCGACGCTCGAGCGTGCCCGGTCGCGATTGACGGCCGTGCCGGCCGATCGGGCGCGTCAGCTGATCGACGCGTCGGCGGCCCTCGACAGCGTGACGCGCACGCCGTATTTGGAGCGCATTCCCGCGCGCCGGCGCGACGAAACCGAGATCCTGCCGGTGCGCCACATCTCGTCGGTGGTCGCAAAGGGCGAGCTGCTGCACCTCACCACCATCGCCAACGATCGATTCACCATCGCGCACCGGCTGCACGCGCTCGAGGCCCGCCTGGATCCGCGCCGGTTCGTGCGCCTGAGCCGGGGCACACTGGCATCGGTCGATCAGATTCGCAAGGTCGCGCCGATGCCGGGTGGCACCTGCCAGGTTCAGATCGCCAACGGCGAGACGCTGCAGGTCAGCCGCATCCAGTCGCGCCTGCTGCGCGACTTGCTGCGGCGCTTGTCGCCGTCGGCGCCACGCAGACACGGACACACTGCGCTTGTCATTTTTCTGAGCCCCACAATATACTCGGTGCTTCCATGTCTCAGCGGCGCCTTGCGAGGATCGACATGCGAACGATTGTCTTTGCCGCCTTACTGCTGGCTGTCAACGTCGCCGGCGACGCACAAGATCTTCAAAGCCGTGCCAGATCGCTGCACACTCAAGTGCCCCTGATAGACGGTCACAACGACTACCCGTGGGCGCTGCGCGGACTCGCCCCGGGCCGCGACTTCGGCAAGGCCGACATCTCGAAGCCGGTGCCGTCGCTGATGACCGACATTGCGCGGCTCAGGCAGGGCGGCGTGGGCGGCCAGTTCTGGTCGGTCTACGTGCCGTCGGCCATGCAGGGCAATATCGCGGTGCGCGCGACGCTCGAACAGATCGATGTCGTGCATCGCATGACGAAGCAGTGGCCGGAGACATTCGAGATGGCCTACACCGCGGCCGATGTCGAGCGATCGTTCAAGGCCGGCCGGATCGGCTCGCTGATCGGCATTGAGGGCGGGCACTCGATCGACAGCTCGCTCGCCACCTTGCGCATGATGTTCTCGCTCGGCGCGCGTTACATGACGCTGACGCATTCCGCCAACCTGCCGTGGGCCGACGCCAGCCCCGGGCCGGCGGTACTGGGCGGCCTGTCGGCGTTCGGTGAAGAAGTGGTGCGTGAAATGAACCGGCTCGGCATGCTCGTCGACCTCAGCCACGTATCGCCCGACACGATGGAAGACGCATTGCGCGTCACGGAAGCGCCGGTGATCTTCTCGCACTCGTCCGCCAAGGCGATCTGCAACGTGCATCGCAACGTCCCCGACAACGTGCTGCGGATGGTGGCGAAGAATGGCGGCGTCGTGATGGTCACCTTCGTGCCCGGATTCATTTCACAGGCCGTGGCTGACTTCGATGCCAAGCCCGAAGCCGAGCGCCAAGGCCAGACGGCGCCGAAGGCCACACTCTCGCAGGTCGCAGATCACATCGATCACATCAGGAAGGTCGCGGGGATCGATCACCTCGGCATTGGCGGCGACTTCGACGGCATTTCGTCGGTCGTCGCGGGCCTCGAAGACGTCTCGACCTACCCGGCCCTGACCGCCGAGTTGTTGAGACGCGGCTACAAGGACGACGACATCAAGAAGATCCTGGGATTGAACGTGCTGCGGGTGATGCGGCAGGTGGAGAAGGCGGCGGCCGGCCTCCAGAAGACCCGTCGACCATCGACGGCGACTATCGAAGAACTCGATAGAAAGTAAGAAATACGAAGGACGTTGGCAGTTGGCAGCTGGCAGCTACCAGTTCTACTCTGCGCGGAGGGCGATTAACGGATCGACCGTCGTCGCGCGCCGCGCGGGAATCAGGCATGCAATCAGGCCTGCCAGGAGGAAGACGGCGGCCACCCCGGCGAAGATCAGCGGGTCGCGGGGAGCGGTCTGATACAGCTACGCGTTCAGCACGCGGCCGGCAATGCCAAAGGGAGTCTGCCGCAGCGGCGCGTAGATTTGCGCCACGGTTTCCTGCGCCAGCCTGAACTGGCCACCGTCGCCGACCACCCCGACGACGGTGTAGGCCACGGGGCGCGGCGGCTGGCCCGGCTGACTTGGACCGGGCAGCCCGATGCGGCTGCCGATCGGATCGGCGCCGTCCCAGTACTTCACCATCGCGCGATTGATGACGCGACCTTCATCGACTCTTCGTTGTCGAGTTCGGTAAAGACGCGGCCGGCTATCACCAGCACGCCGATCGCCGCGAACTACTGCGGGGTGGCCGTCGGCCGGCGCTCGTCGCGGAGCGCCGCGCGAGCAGCACGTCGCTGTGAAATCTGTGGCATCTGTGGATAAGGATTCTAGCGCACGATCAAGCCGCTGCCTCGGCACCGCCGCGTCAGGCGTACCCATTGCGGCCTACGCAGTACAGGTGAAAAACGCTGTAGGATCCTACAATCCAAAGGGTGCCCACATGACCCGGCTCTTCGCGGCTTGCGTCGCCGTCTTCATCTCATTGGGCTCGGACCACGCCGCTACCACCATTGGCGATCCCCACCTGCGGCCGCCGCAACAGCCCGAGGTGGATTACACGCTGATCGACGATCAGCTGATTCCCACCGAGTTGCTGGGCCAGCCGGTGTCGCACCGGCAGGCGGCGGTCACCGACATCCGTACCGCCAACGGTTACTGGGACTTCGGCGTGGTCCCGTTCCACATCACCGGCGACTTCACCACAGCCGAGCGCGACCGCATCGCGGCGGCGATGACCGGATGGATGAGCGTCGCGCCGGTGGTATTCATCGAGCGCACCAACGAAGTCGGCTATCTCGACATCACCAAGGACGCCGCCGCCCCGGGAAGCGCGTCGCCGTGCTTCAGCGCGGTCGGTCAGTTCCGCCGCGGCACGCGCGTCCGCACCAACCTGGGCGGGACGTGCGCGGCGTCGCTCGGCATCGTCTACCACGAGCTCGGACACCTGCTCGGCCTCTATCACGAGCAGAGCCGCGCCGACCGCGACGACTACGTCGAGATTGACCTGTCGAACGTGCAGGCGAACGCGGTCGGCAACTTCACCAAGCTGACGTTCCCGGTGATTGGCGCCTACGACTTCGAGTCGGTGATGCACTATTCGGCGTTTGCGTTTGCCATCGATCCGTCGAAGCCGGTGATCATTCCGCGACCCGGCTACGCATCGTTCGCGAGCCTGATGGGACAGCGGGTGGGTCCCTCGACCATCGATCTCGATGCGCTGGCCTTTCTCTACAACGGGCAACTGCGGGCCAGCGCGGTCACCCGCCCGACCACCGCGCCGATCAGCGTCTTCAGCCGCGACGAGTTCATCGTCGCGATGGAGCGGCTCAACGCGCTCTACCGGAGCCGCTACGGCCTGCAGCGCGCGGCGGGACTGTCCATCAACGGCTCGCCGGACTTCCTTGGCATCGCCCAATGGATTTTCGATGTCTATCTCGGCGCGCGATCTTCCGGGTGGAGCGCCGATGGCGCGTTCGACATCGTGACCGCGGCCATCACGCGGACCGACGAATGGCGCGCGAAGAATCCGACGCGCACGCCGCTGACGCCCAACGCCTACCAGGCCTCGCTCAACTTCGATCGCACCGAGTTCCTGAGCGTGATGAACCGGCTCGATGCCTTCTACCGCGCGCCCGAAGGGCTGCAGCGGCCCAACGGTCTGTCGCTCAACGGCGGGCCGGATTTCATTGGCATCGCCACCTGGATCTTCGACGTGTATCTCGCCGAGCGCCTGCGCGGCACCTCCGAAACGGCGGCCTGGACCTTGACGGAGAACGCCATCCGATCGACCGATGAATGGCGCAGGAAGCACTAAGAGCCCGGCCTGATCGCGGGGATCACGCAGCGTCCGAGTGGTTCATGCCCAGCCGGAAAGAAAGGATTTCTCCCATGCGCCTCGTCCTCTGTTGGTCCGTCGCCGCACTCATCGCAAGCCTGTCAGCGTCGGCGCCTGGCACCATCTCAGCCCAGGCCGCGCAGGACCATCCCCCGGCCGCCTTTGCCGATCCGAACCGCCGCGCCAAGCTGGCCACGGCGTTCCCCGATATCGACCAGGCGGTTGGCGAGTTCATGACGCGCGCCCGCGTCCCCGGCGCCGCCTGGGGCATTGTCATCGACGGGCAACTGGCGCATATCGGCGTGGCCGGCTACCGCGACCTCGCCACCAAGGCTCCCGTCACCCGCGATTCGGTGTTCCGCATCGCGTCCATGTCGAAGAGTTTCGCCGCCATGTCGATTCTGGCGCTGCGCGATCAGGGCAAGCTGTCGCTCGACGACCTGGTGGAAACGCACGTCCCCGAACTGAAGAACCTGCGCTACCCCACCACCGACTCGCCGCGCATTCGCGTCCGCGACCTGCTGTCGCACGCCGCCGGGTTCCCCGAAGACAATCCGTGGGGCGACCAGCAACTGGACGTCACCGAAGACGCGTTGTCACGCATGATGTCGCAAGGCATCCCGTTCTCGAATCCGCCAGGCGTGGTCTACGAATATTCGAACTACGGCTTCGCCATCCTCGGCCGCATCGTCACCAACGTCTCCGGCAAGCCGTATCGCCAGTTCCTGAACGACACCATCCTGAAACCGCTCGGGATGACATCGACGACGTTAGAACCCAGCGCGGTGCCGGCCAACCGCATGGCCCTCGGTTATCGGTGGGAGGACGAGCAGTGGAAACTCGAGCCGGCGCTGCCGGACGGCGCGTTTGGCGTCATGGGCGGGATGTTGACCTCCATCGCCGACCTCACCACGTATGTCGGGGCGCTGCTGGCGGCCTTCCCGGCGCGTGACGGCGCCGAGACGGCGCCCATTCGTCGGTCGTCGCTGCGCGAGATGCAGCAGATCTGGCGCTCGCGACCCGCCGTCGTCACGCGTTCGGGCGCCGGCGGCACCAGCCTCAACTCCGGCGGCTACGGCTACGGGCTTGGCCTGACGCAGTCCTGCGAGTTCGATCACATCGTCGCGCACAGCGGCGGGCTGCCGGGCTATGGCTCGATGATGCGATGGCTGCCCAGCTACGGCGTGGGCGTGATTGCGTTCGGCAACGTCACCTACACGGGATGGGGCAGCGTGGTGACGCAGGCGTTCGACCTGATGGCCAAGACCGGCGGGCTGCAACCGCGCACGTTGCAGCCGTCGGCGGCGCTGGTGGCGGCGCGCACCGCCGTCTCGGAGCTGATCATGAACTGGGACGATCGCCGCGCCGACGAGATCGCCGCGGTCAATCTGTTCCTCGACTCGTCAAAGGCGCGCCGGCAACGGCAGATTGCGGACCTGCGAGAGAAGGTTGGGACTTGCTCGGCGCCAACGAGCTTCGACACAGTCGAGAACTGGCTGCGCGGCCAATGGACGATGAGCTGCGAGCGGGGCGGCTTGCAGGTGGCCATCACGCTGGCGCCGACAACACCTCCAAAGGTGCAGTACTTGGACGTCAGTCCGGCGGAGCCGGTGCCGGCACGAGCGACCTGCCGGTAGAGAGCAAGCCGGCTCGGGTGCCACGGGACTAGATGCCGTTTTCTCGGGACGCGGGCCATCCAGTTCACGCTGCAGGTGGACTTCTAGAAGGAGGGCTTGGGGCTCTGGGGCTTGGGGGTTGGTGCTCTCCAGGCTCTGGGCGGACATGGCCGAGCCAAACGCGACCAGGCCTTTCAGCAGTTGGAGCGCGCGGTCCAGTCAGCGGCCGTTGTATTCCTTATCGGTGGTCTTCTCGAGCCACTTGGTGGTGCCGCCGAACTGAATGTTGACCTGCACCAGCGGACCCGCCGGCGTCGCACCGTGCCAGTGCTCGACGTTGGGCGGCGTGTATTCGGCACCGCCCTCGTCGTACTCCTTGATCGGCTGCCCGCGCCGACCGGTCCGCATCCGGCCCTTCTCGGCCAGGATCACCTGGCCGCGGTCGTGGCTGTGCCAGGCCGTCCGGGCGCTTGCCTCGAACGTGCGCCGGCCGCCGCTGATGTCCTTGGCATCCATCGGCGTCACCACGCCGGTGAAGTTGGGATCGGCGCCAGGCTGCTGCGCCGCCAGCAGCGTCACGCCGCTGATGATCAACGACCCGGCCAGGACCAGCCGAACTCTGGAAAGAGTCAGCGCGCGCCTCCTTATTTGATCGGCGAATAGTCGGTGGCATCCATGAAGACCGACACCACGCCCTTCAGAATCGCGCCGTTGGCGTTCGACTCCTTGCTGACCTTCTGCCACTCGGGATCCTTGGCAAACGCCGACCAACTGATCTTCGCTGCCTCGCGGCTCTCGTGCGAGATGACGTAAATCAGCGTGTTGTCCTTGGCCGGCGCGTCCTGCGGCACCCAGTAGCCGATGTTCTTCATGCCGTGCTTCTCGAAGATGCGCATGGTGTGGTTGCGGAAGCGGGCCTGGAGGTCGGCCAGCCGCCCGTCGGTGGCGGTGTAGGTGCGCAGTTCGAAGACGCGCCCGGATTGCGCCGAGACATCGGCCGCAGAGGACGCAGAGGTCACAGATGTACTCCAGGATCCCAACGCGAAACCAACGGTCAGGAGGGCGACGACCTTCAGCATACGAACCAGATTCAGTGAGCTCATGAGTTTCTCTCCGGCGCCATCATATGCCGAGGCGGGCGCCCTTACTTGATTGCGGCGATCACCCGTCGGCCCAGTTCACCCGCGCTGCCCTGGTGCCAGCGCCACACGATCACCAGGTCGTGGTCCGGCGACACGGTAATCGTGTTGCTGCCGGCGCCGTTGGCGGAGAACGAGTTGGTGGGCATGCCGGGCAACGCCTTGCCGGTGGTGTTGAGCCACCACAGGTAGCCGTAGCCGTTGCCGGGCGAGTTCGCGGCGCCGCCCTGGGTGAGCGCTATCTTCACGAACGCCGCGGGAATGATCTGTGTGCTACCCCACTTGCCGTTGCGCAGCCAGAGGTAGCCGAAACGCGCCATGTCCATGGCGTTGATCCACACGCCGCCGCCCCAGCGCGTGCCGCCGCTCACCGACGCGACCTTCTTACCGTTCAGGTCGACGAAGCTGTTGTGATACGGAATCCAGCGCCAGGTGTTCGACGCGCCGATCGGATCCATCACCTGCTCGCGGAACACGTCGGGCACCGGCTTGTTGAAGGTGCGCAGCAGCGACAGCGCGAAGCGGTTGATGCGCACGTCGTTGTACTCGTAGTGCGTGCCCGGCTTCATCTGCTCGCGCGGCTTCATCTCGCCTTCACCGAACGCTTCCTTGCCGATGAAGTTGTCCTGCTTGCCGAACATGTTGCCTTCCCACTCGCTGGTCTGCTGCAAGTGGTGCTTCCACGTCACTTGCGCGTTGCGCGGGGAGTCGTAGCCGCCGTCCTTGACCGTGGTGCCGACCGGGGCGTTGAGATCCTTGATCAACCCGTCACGCACGGCGAGGCCCGCGACCGTGGCCAGCATGCTCTTGGCCACCGAGTAGGTCGGATCGGCCCATGTCGTATCGCCGAATTCGGCCACGACGTAGCCTTTGTAGATGATCACGCCGTTGGTCCTGGCGCGAATGTTCGGGACGGAGCCGAGCAGCGTACCGAAAATGCGCTCCTGATCGGAGAAGTCCATCTCGCGGCGCGATTCGCGTGTCAGCGCGAAATCGATCGCTTCCTTGAGCTTCGCGGGATCCATGCCGAGCTCGGCCGGCGACTTCCTGGCCCATTCACCCTTCGGCGGAAAGTACGGCGCCTGCCGCGCTTCGACGATATGAGACGCCGCCGAGACGCAGAGGCACAGCGCCACAGCGGTCAAGACAACAACGTTCTTGAGTTGTTTCGTGGTCATCGCATTCTTCCCCTATATGACTGCCGCGTCTTCGTGACTTTGTGGCGTTTCTCAGTAGCCCGGTCCAAGCATCACCGCATTGGCAAACAACAACATCGTTGCTTCGGTGAACGCACGATAATTCGGCTCCTCGGCAAAGGCAATGACGTGTCCCTGCCCGAAGGGCTGGTGCATCAGGAACGACTTCTGGACGAGGATGTCCTGCGCATCGGGCCAAATCAGGCCCGAAGCAATCAGTTTGTCCCTGGTGCCGTAGACACCAACGTTGCGGCCGCTGTTGAGCTTCAGCGGCGCGAACACGCGATTGCCTTCGATCATCACCTGCGTTTCGCCGTCGTTGCCGGCCGTCAGCCAGTGATTCGTATCCAGCGTCACGCTGAGGATCGCGCCAGGCTGCGACGCCGGACGCTCGCGTTCGGGCTGAATCGACTTGTCGTAGTCGAACTCCCCTGGCTTGGGAGCGCTGCCGCCACCGCCACCGCCGCTTCCACCGCTCGGAGGCGGAACGTCGGGCCGGCCGTCCTTCAAGAGACCGGTGGTGTCGAGCAAACCGACGGTCGATCCAGTGGCCCATCGCGTCGCCTCGGCCACCGTCACCAGCGTGCCGCCGCCGCGCAGCCAGTCCTTGAGGCGACCGAGCACCGCCTCGGTGATCTGTCCGCCGTAGTTGCCGGATGGCAGCACGACGACGTCGTAGTCGTTGAAGTTGGCGCGCGCCAGCGACGCGGTTCGCACCGCGGTGGCACCGACGCCGATGCGGCGTTCGAGCGCGAAGCGCGTCCATCCGGCTGACAGCGACTGCGTCGGCGTGTCCCACACCAGCAGCACGCGCGGCGCCTTCAACGCCGCCACGTCGTTGCTGCCCAGCGACGTGCCGTCATCGACCCAGGTGGAGTCGATCGGCACGATCTCCGGTCCGTGCTTCGCGGCCAGCGCCGACAATTTCGCGGGCAGGTCGGCGGCGTTCTCGGTGTTGCGGATGAACGCGGTGCCAATGGGATAGCGGCGGCCGTTGTGGGTAAACGCGCCGCCCACGCTGCGAATGCGGATGCCCTGCTTCATGGCATCGGCCGAAAAGGCCACCGCCGCCGAGCCCCACGGGATCAGGTAGCCGACCTTGGCCGCCGGCACCGGCCTGACGGCAAACGGCGCGTCGTAGCGTGACGGCACGTGGGTGGTCTTGACGGCGATTGCGGATGGACTCGTGACCAGCTCCACGTCGTAGAGCATGGGCAGGTTCCACGCGGTGATGTCGTAGATCTGATCGTTGAGCCGCATCTTGCGGCGCTCTTCCTGCCGCTTGATGAACTCGGCGGACTGCTCCGTCTTCGGATCGAGCAGGTTGCGAACCATGCGCGCGCTTGGCTGCGCGTTCGAAACGATGTAGGCGCCAATCGGAATGGTGCGGGCGGCGAGTTTCAGTGGCTCCTCGGCCCGGCGCACCTCAATGCCCTGGGTGGCCAGATTGCGCGCCAGCAGTTCGGCGCGCGAGGCATCCTGACCAGGCACGATCACGTATTCGCGAATCGGCGCCTTCTCCCCTTCGGCGATGGCGGTGCGCCGGTACTCGTAGTAGTCGCGGATGAATCGCTCGCGGTGGCGGGCGGCGGTGACCGCGGTGACGATCGCGGCGTTGAAGTGATGCATCACGCCGTCGCGGTAGGTCAGGGTGTCGCCGTCGCGGCGTTCGAACGCCAGGCCGCGGGCCGATGCCTGTTCGTAGGTGTTGCCAATCGATCCCTGGAACGTCGGCCACGAGTCGCCGTAGCCGGGATAGAAGGCGTCGAAGACCTCGCGGATGAAGTACGGCCAGCCGCGCTCGTCGAAGCGGGCGGCGTTGGCGCGTCCGAGCAGGTCCCACGCGGCGATCTGCGACTTGGTGACGTGCGGGTTGATGGCCTCCGCCGGCGGTGAGAAGTAGTAGAACGCATCGCCGCTCTGTTCGTGCAGGTCGACGGTAATCTGCGGGTGGTATTCGAGACCGAGTTTGATGCGGCCGCGGGTTTCGATCTGCGTTTGCGCAAACCAGTCGCGGTTCATGTCGAACAGGTAGTGATTGCTGCGGCCGCCCGGCCACGGCTCGTCGTGTTCGGCGGAGTACGGCGCCGGATCGGGCGTGACCGCGCGACCGAGCTCGTTGGCGGCGATGAACCGCGCGCGCCCGTCGGGGTTCTGCATCGGGTCGATCAACACCAGCGCATCGCGCAGCACCAGGTCCACATCGGCATCGCCCTGCGCGGCCAGCAGGTGGTAGGCCTCAACCAGCGCCGCATCGGCCGACGAGATCTCGTTGCCGTGCACGCCGTGCATCAGCCACACCACGACCGGCAGCTCCTTGATCAGGCGCTCGGCCTCGTTCCCCTGGAGCCGGCGTGGATCCGCCAGCCGCTGGATGTCGGCCTTGATTTGATCGAGTTTCGCGATGCGCTCTGGACTGCCGACGACGAACAGCCACAGCGGCCTGCCCTGCCACGAGCGCGCGTATTCAATCATCCGCGTCCGGGCCGGCGCCGCGGTCTGCAGGGCGCGCAAGTATCGCTCGATGCCGTCCGGCGGCGTGATCACGTCGCCGTGATCGTGGCCGAGCACCGACTTGATCGTCGGAATCGCCGGGTCGTATTTCGCTCCCGGCCATAGTGCGGGTTCTTGTGCCGACGCCGCCGCGGGCCCAAGCAGGCTCACCACACACAGACACACATACAACGCGCGTTTCATCATTTGTCGAACAGCTCCACCAACTGCTGCGCAAAGCGACCCATTCGGTCCTCCGCGTCGCCGTAGTTGCCGGTAATCGAGTTTCCAAGGTAGGACACCACGATCGGTCCCGATCGGGCGTAGATGATGCCGACGTCGTTGGCCAGGACCGGCGGGAAATCGCCGGTCTTGTGGGCCACCGGCACGGTCAGGAAGTGATTCAGGCGGCGCGCGCCGGCCTGCTGCGCGCGCATCATGCGGATCATGTCCTCGCAGGCGGCCCTGGACGCGATGGTCCGCTTCTCGATGCCCTCGAGCATCAACCCGATGCCGCGGGGGGTGATCTCGCCAAGCCAGTACGCGCGATCGGCATTGGTCTTCGCGTCTCTGTCTTCGGCCGGCTTCAACGCGTTGTATTTCGCGAACAGCTCACCGGTGGTCTGGACCAGCCGCTGGCCAGCAGCGTAGCCAGACTCCTTCAGCCAGGCGTTGACACGCGCAACGCCGCCGACCTTCGCGATCGCGAGATCCGTCGCCGTGTTGTCGCTGGTGATGACCATCTGCAGCAACACGTCGCGGAAGGTTGGCTGTAAGCCGGCATCGTGATAGCGGAAGATGCCGGAGCCGCCGCGAAGATCTTCCTTGCGGATGGTGACGCGCTCGTCGAGGCTGATCGCACCCTGGTCGGCCAGCTGGAACGCGAGCACCAGCACCGGAATCTTGATGACGCTGGCGCTGTTGAACATCTCGCCGTCCCGCACCCCTGCGGTCTCACCGGTGGCGAGATGCCGGACCCAGATGCCGGCCTTGCCCGGGAATTCAGACGAGGCTCGCGTGAGCAGATTCTGGAGCGCCGTCGGCTGCGCGAGCAGGCCGGCGGCCGCCGCAAGGGCGAGCAGGGGTTTCACAGCCCGTTAAATGTAACCGGGACTGGCACCTTAACATGGCGATTTGTTGCAGTTTCTGCTACCGGTGGCAGAAAGTGCAACGAATCGCCATGTTAAGGTGCCAGTCCCGGTTACAACCAGTCGCGCTGGCAAGGCCCTCCTCCGCAGCGCGCAGCAGCTGGCGCTCGCGGTCGGTCAGCGGATCGCGTCGGCCAGCTTCTCGGCGGGCGCATCCTTCAGCAGGTGGCCCGAAGCACCGGCGTCCAGGGCCGTTGGGCAGCATCGCGGTGTGTTCGGCACGCTGGAGGCCTATCTCGTCGAGGGCACGCGCCGGATTGGCCGCCACGCCTTTTATGGCCGTGCGGAGAGCGTCGACAAGGACATTCTCGATGCCGGTTTCCACCCGATCGGCGCGTCGCATACACACCGCCCGTTGCGGATTGGTGCGGTGACGATTGGGCATATGCGGACGATTCGTGCCCGAACGCGGGGCGCCCTTGGCATTGGCGGTGACATCACCGGATATCTGGTGCCGGGCAATCTCGACGAGTCCTACGGGTCGCCGCTGTCATTTCACGTGTTTCTGCGACTGGCCGTAAGCGGCGGAACCCGCCTGTCCCATCGCTGTTGACGAGATGCCCCGGTTGGGTCATATTAGCTCGCCCACCGATGATGCCGGAGCGCTCTACGGAACTGGCTGTCCAGGCCGTCTCGGCGTCCCCGTCGCCTGCCGTTGCGCTCCCGCGCGGCCGCTCGATCGCGCTGCCGATCGAAGCACGCATCATCATCCTGGCGATCTGCTTTCGCCTCCTTGGCGCCACTGTCGGCTTCATTGCCAACGTCACCATTCCCGACTTCCAGGATCAGGGCTTCACCGTGATGGAACGGCCCAATCCGTTCTGGGATCGTTTCGCGCGCTGGGACTCCGGCCACTATCACGGCATCGCGTTGAAGGGGTATCAGTTCGTCGAGGGCGGGCGCAGCAACCTGGCGTTCTTCCCTGCCTATCCCCAGGCGATGGGAGTGGTCGGCCGCGCGCTGGGGGGGGGCCAGGAAGACTTCTACTTTGCCGGCATCCTGATCACCTGGCTGTCGTTCGCCATCGCCTTGCCGCTGCTCTACCGGCTGGCGCGCCTCGACTTGCCGCACGAGGCCGCCATGCGCGCCGCCGTGTATGCGGCGGTGTTTCCGAGCGCCTACTTCTTCGGTGTCGTCTACAGCGAGGCGCTGTTCCTGCTGACGCTGGTGGGCGCGGCCATGGCGTTCAGGACCCGGCACTGGATGTGGGCCGCGCTCGCCGCTGCGGTGATGACGGCGACGCGCGTCAACGGCGTGATGTTTCTCCCGGCACTGGCGCTGATTGGCTGGGACGCGGTTGGCGCGTCGTGGCGCGATCGCCGTGCCGCCTTGCTCGCCGCAGCGGCCGGCCTCGTGGGCATCGGCAGCTACTCGGCGTTCGTCTACTCCATCAGCGGCAATCCTTTCGAGTGGTACGACAGCATCACTCGCTGGGGCTACCATCCTGGCGGAGACCCGCTGGCCGGTCTGTTCACGATCTACGGACAGCTCCTCACGCGGCCCTACCAGTTCATGGTTACCCAACCTATGGCGCCGTACGACACGCTCAATGCGCTCGCCGCCACCGCGGCGCTGGTATTGGTGCCATTCATCTGGCAACGCTTCGGACGCGGTTACGCGGCGATCGTCGTGATGGGATTGCTGCTGCCGCTGTCGTCGGGCCAGTACGAAGGGCTGGGACGGTACTGCGCGGTGTTGTTCCCGCTGCCCATACTGCTTGGCTCGCTCAAAGGCGAAACCCGGCACCTTGGACTGATGACGGGCTTCGTGCTGTTCTACGCGCTCGGCCTGGTACTGTTCGGCAACGTGTACTCAAAGGCGAAACCCTATACCTTGGACTGATGACGGGCTTCGTGCTGTTCTACGCGCTCGGCCTGGTGCTGTTCGGCAACGTGTACCCGCTCTTCTAATTCCTAGTCCCTCATTCCTGATTCCTAGTCCCTAATCCCTGCCTACACCCCGTACTTCTGCGCGTCCCACTGGAGGCCGAGCTCCGTTGGCGGCGCCATGTAACCCGCCAGCGCGGACGCAGCCACGACAGCAGGGGACGCGAGGTAGCCTTCGCCGCCAATGCCCATCCGGTTCTGCCAGTTGCGGTTGAACGACGTGATGGCGCGCTGACCCTTCTGGAGCGCGTCACTACCCTGACCAAAACACGGACCGCACCACGATGCGCGGATCTGACCGCCGACGCCCCTGAACACGTCGGCGATTGACTCGCCTCCGAGGCGCGCGTCGGGTCGCTCGATCGACAGCTTCACGCCGCCCGACCCAGGGAACACGACCAGCTCTTTCTGCACCTGCGTCAGTCCCTTGCTGCGTGCCGCCAGGAATACCAGCGCGGCGGCGAGCAAGTCGTCGTAGCTGCCGTTGGTGCAGGAGCCGATCATCGCCTTGTCGAACTCAATCCGCTCGCGCGCCACCTCGTCGGCCGGGAACGCATTGCCGGGACTGAACGGCTTGGCAATCATCGGCGCGACGTCTTTGAGATTGAACTCCTCGTCGATGTCGAACTTCGCCTCCGCGCCGCACCCGAACTGCGGATACGGAAGCTCCGTCACGCCCTTGTCGCGATACCACGCATACGTGATGTCATCCGGCGCGAAAATGCCATTGAGCGCCTCTGCTTCCGCCATCATGTTCGCGATGGTGTTGCGGAACGCGACTGGCAACTGCCGGTCCGCATCGACCAGCTCCACCGACATCCCCTGCGACTGCCTGGCGCCCCACCGCCGCAGCAACTCGAGCACGATGTCCTTGCCGGTCACCCACGGGCTGAGCGTGCCGCGAAACGTGACGCGGCGCTCCCTGGCCATCGTGAAGTAGATGTAGCCGGTCGACCAGCCGAAGCCGAGCGTGGTCGATCCCACGCCCATCCCGACCGCGCCGTAGGCGCCGTAGGCGCGGCTGTGCGAATCCGCTCCCGGAATGAACTGTCCGGGCAGCACCAGTCCCTGCTCGGGGAAGTAGAAGTGGAAAATGCCGTCGCCCGGCGTGGCGTAGTACGGCTTCTCAATGCCGTGGACTGCCGCGAACTGCCGCCCGATCGCCGTCTGCTTGTCGTCGTCTTTTTTTCCGGTGAAGACGAAGTGATCGTTCGCAACTGCGGCCTGGCGCGGGAAGATGGCGTTGCCGCCGGTGATCTGGTTGAAGGTGTGGATCGAAAACGGCGCGGTGCCGTCGGACGCCGGCAACAGATCGGCAGACACGCGCAGCGTGGCGCCGGGCACGACCTCCGCATCCTTGTCGACGCGGTGGGCCCAGACGATCTGCGCCGTGGTCGACATCGTTCGAGCACGCTCAGCGTTTGGGAACACGATGGTGGGCTTACGCTCGACTGAGGCGCGGAATTCGCGGCGGCCGACGGCGACAATGCCGCCGCTCTGACGGATCTCGTCTTCCTTCGCGCTGAGCGGAACGGGCGTGTAGGACTTTCCCTGCGTCACGTTGGCGATCTGGCGCGACGCCGGATCGAACGTGAACTCGTCGCCGTCGCGCGCATCGGCCACCGCGTCAGGGCTCTGCACGACGTGCAGGCCGAGGTTGAACGAGTTGCGGCGGAAGATGTCGCCCATGTTGCTCCCGCAGATGATCACCATCGCGAGCCCAACTTCTTCAGCGATCGCCTTGAGGCCGGCCGGCGACATTTCTCTCGAGCTGCCAATGGCGAACCGATCGCCGGCAATCACGAACGTCTCGCCGCGATGCACGCGCGCGCGGAAGTCCGGCATCAGGTAGCGGAACGAGCCTGCCTTCCATCGCTCATCGAGTGTGTCGAGACTCTCCGACACGCAGTCTGCCGCCGGCGTGATCTGGTCCGTGTCGATCGCATCGAGCTTCCTGGAAGGGTTCCTGGGATCCCAGATGATCAGCGCCGTGCCGCGGATCAGCGCCGCCTGGCCTGAGCCAGATCGAAGACCGAGATCGGAATCACGGGGGCCGGGAAGAGTCTCAACGGTAACGCCGGGCTTCAAGATTGCGGGCTTTGCAACCTGCATCGCCCACGATCTTATCAGCCGCTGCGTTCCGCAATGATGGTTACTTGACCGTGACCCTGGCGTAGCCGTTGGTCCAGCAGCACTGGTTGCCGGCCGAGGTATCGGGACGGCCGAAGTTATCGACCCGCACGCGCAACACGTAGCTACCCGCTTGCGTGAACGTCGCCATCGACGATGTCGAGCCTTCCAGCTCTTTCAGGCCCGACGTGACAGGGTCGAATGTCACGGGACCGGGTCCGGAGTGCTTGTACCACTTGATGTTGATTGCGGGACGCGCCGGGCCACGCGACTTGAACTGCACGCCGCCCTCCATCTCCGCGTCACGCTGACTGTCGTCCTTGGCCCAGATCGTCAGCGGCAGCGGCACGCCGACCGTCGCCTGCATTGCCGCACTCTCGACGCCCATCGGGCCACGGCCCGTCATCGTCGACGCCGTGAAGCCCACCAGCGGCGGAATGGATCCCATCGCCATCGGCCATCGCAGGCCGTAGGCGCCGGTTTTGGTTCTGCCGGGAACCTTGTGGGTCTGCCCGGCATGTCGCAGGGTCCACACCACATCGCCGGTGTATTTCGGCGGAATTATCACCGTAAACACGCCGCGCTCGCGATCGCGGCGCGAGCCGGTCGGTCCGCCGCCGGTAACCGGGGGAAACGACGTGGGTTGGCGGCCGTCGAACTCCTTCGGCTCAATGAAGTTGTTCGGGCCAAGAGGAATCTCGACGACCTCGGTGGCATTGAGGTTCGAGTAGCCGAACGACAGCACCACGCTGCCGTCGGCGTTCTCGTAGAAGCCGTCGAAAAACGGCACGACGCGCTGGCCCTCGGGCGGTGTCGGCGCCAGCGGCCGCTGCTGAGGAAACTGATCGGCGGCGACACTGACTGCCGCCGCCACCAGGGCCACGCCAAGAACAAACGAACGGCCGCGCACGCCGCTTATTGCCGATCCCGCTGCGGGGCCACGTTGTTCGTGGTCGCCTTCTGCTTGGCTTCGCGCTCGGCCTTGAGGCGCTCGTAGCCGGCGTCGTCCAGGTGCGTGACGGCGATCCACGAGTGCGACATCTCGTCCGCGGTACGGCTGCCGGGGCCGACCCACTGATCGGGATCCGGATTGCCCTTGTTGTTCGCAGTGTTGTCGTAGTACCCGGTCATCACCAGCACGGCGCCCTTGGGCACCAAGGGCGCGTGGTCGTCGGCGTAGATGTGGCTGGTGTGCCAGTTGTTGGTCCAGTTGGAGATGGAGCTGACCATCTCCAGCTTGCCCGTTTCCGGATAGAAGATTTCGAGCGTCTTGCCGACCAGCCGGAAGTGGCCGTGCGGCTGGAAGCTGTCGATGCGCACGGGCGTCTTGAAGGTGTGGAAGCCCTGTGTCACGGTGGTGCCGTGCGGCGGAATCTCGAGATCGCCGCCCTTCATCGTCAGCAAGTACAGCTTCAGGTCCTGCTTGTACTTGGCCTGATGATCCTCGGGGTAGAGCCAGATGCCCATCTCGATGACATCGTTCTTCAGCTCTTCACCCGTCGGGTAGTAGTGCACGTCCCAGCGGACCAGCGCGTTGGCCGGCATGGTGCGGCAGCCATCCGGCGGCACAATCTCGCCGGCCTTGCCCAGCGCGTATTCCGACACGCGTTCAGTCTCGACGTAGTTGCCCGTCTTCTCGTCAAACTCCACGAACTCGGTGTTGGCGTGATGCGCCGCGGCGCGGCCCTTGACGGTCGGCTTCACCGACACGGCCTTGATGCAGCGGTTCTTGTCGAGGCCGGTCGGCACGATTGGCCGCCACCACACGTCCTGCCCGCGCGCCGGCAGCGTAAACGGCTTGGTCTTGACGATGATGTCGGGCGGTCCGAACTGCTTTTCGAACGCCCACTCGTTGGGATTGTCGAAGGTCACTGGCGGCGGCATGTCAGCCGGGTTGCCCTGCGGGGCGCCGCTGTCGACCCACTTGGCGATGGTCTGGATCTCCTTCTCACTCAGTCGAAGGTCATCCTTCAAATGCTGGATGCCGACATTGCGGTCGTAGCGGTACGGCGGCATTTCGCCGGCCACCACTTTGCTGCGGATCGACCGCGCCCACGGACGCGTCTCGGCGTAGGTGACCAGCGACATCGGCCCGATCGAATTGGGCTGATGACACTGCTGGCAGCTGCGCTGGAAGATGGGCGCAACGTCCTTCGTGAACGTCACCGGGGCCGCTGCCGGGGCTTGCCCGCCCTGGGTCCCGTCGAAGGGCTCAGCCGACGGTTGGGCCATCGAAATGGCGACAAGAAGAGCGCTGGTAACGACGAGAACGCCGGCTTTGAACAGACGGACGCACGGCTGAGACATCTAACACCTCTGACGCGGATTGTAAGCCAATCCGCCGGATGTGAACAGCCCTTCCCGAAGGATAGAATCCCGTCATGAAACAGCGCCTGACATTCGTTTCCCTCATCGCCGTCATGACCGCGGCTTCTGTGCCGGCCGCCCAGGAACGGGTCGACAAGGACATCCAGTGGAAGATCCGGCGCGAGGCGACGGACAACTCCCAGATCATGCCGACGCTGCACGTCCTGACTGACGTGCACGGCCCGCGCTTGACGGGTTCCCCAAGCTTGAAGGCCGCGCAGGAGTGGGTCGTGCAGGAGACGACGCGCTGGGGGCTGCGCAATGCGAAGCTCGAGCCGTGGAACTTCGGCCATCCGGGATGGGCGAACGAGCGACTGTCCGTGCACGCGATTGCACCATTCAAGGACGCGCTGGTCGCCGAGGCGCTGGCGTGGACGCCGGGCACCAACGGCGCAATCACCGCGCAGGTAGTGCAGCTGGTCATCCCGTCGGCGCCGACCAAGGACGCGCTCGCCAAGTTCTTCGACGACCACCGCGCGAGGGTGAAGGGCAAGTTCGTGCTGGTTGGCCAGCCCGGCGTGGTGCCGGTCACGATTCTGCCGGCACCGAAGCGGCGCGACGACAACGACGTGCGCGCGCAGTACGACCCCGTCAGTCCGCAGCAGCCGAACTTCGGCGGCGGCGGCGGACCCGCCGCACGTCCTGACCCCAACGTCGTCCCCGCTGGGCAGGTCGCCGAGCAGTTCGATCAGTTCCTGGTGGCCGCGGGCGCGGCCGGCCGCATCAACGACGCGGGCCGCGAGCATGGGCAGATTCGCGCGTTCAACAACCGCACGTTCGACGTCGCAAAGGCCGTGCCCACCGTGGTGATGCGCAACGAGGACTTCGGGCGCATCGCGCGGGTGCTCGCCGGCGGCACGCCCGTCGAGCTCGAGATGCACGTTGTCAATCGCACCTATCCCGAGGGCGCCACGTCCTACAACGTGGTCGCGGAGATTCCCGGCACCGACAAGGCGCAGGAAGTCGTCATGCTGGGAGGCCACATCGACTCGTGGCACGCGGCGACCGGCGCCACCGACAACGCCATCGGCTGCGCGACGATGATGGAGGCGATCCGCATTCTGCAGGCGCTCGGCGTCAAGCCGCGGCGCACGATTCGGCTGGCGTTGTGGAGTGGAGAGGAACAGGGCTTGCTCGGCTCGCAGGCCTATGTGAAGGAACACTTCGGCATGGCGGAGAACCCGAAGCCGGGCCACGCCAACTTCGCCGGCTACTTCAACATCGACTCCGGCACCGGTCGGGCACGCGGCATGTCGGTGTTTGGTCCGACCGAGGCCGCGGCGATTTTGCGCGACGCGACCAGGCCGTTCGCCGACAACGGCTTCTTCGGCGCCAATGCCACCCAGAGCCGCCGGCGCGGCGGCAGCGATCACACCTCATTCAACGAGGCCGGATTGCCCGGCATTGGCGTGCAGCAGGACCCGATCGAGTACGGCTCCCACACCTGGCACACGAACCTGGATACGTATGAGCGCATCATCGAGCAGGATGCTCAGCAGTCGGCGATGGTGATCGCCGCCGCGGTGTATCACCTGGCCATGCGCGATCAGCTGCTGCCGCGGCTGCCGAAGGACCGGATGCCGCCGCTGCCGAAGTAGGGATTAGGAATTAGGGATAAGGGATCAGGGAAAACCTGATCCCTCATTCATTTACCAACGGCGTACAGGCGATCGTCGGCGCGCAGGAACACTCGACCGCCTCCTGCCGCCGGCGATGCCACGAAGTGGCCATCCAGCTGGTTGCGCGCGACGACCTCGAAAGTCCGGCCGGCCTTGATGACGATCGTCTCGCCACCTTCACTCACGAAGTAGATCTTCCCATTGCCCGCAATCGGCGACGCGCTGAAGGTGCCGCCCACGCGCTCCTGCCACAGGCGCTGGCCATTGCTGGCATCGACCGCCGACAGGATGCCGTTGTCGGTGCTCATGTAGATCACGCCCTGGTAGTGCACGAGCGACGACACGTACGGTCCGCCGGTCGGCACGCGCCACGCCACGTGCGTGTTGGTGATGTCGCCGCGGCCGCCCAGACGAATCGCCATGTACGGGCTGCTGCGATAGCCACGGCTCAGGAACAACATGCCGTTGTCGACCATCGCCACCGGAATCGGGAATCGGTTCACTTCCGGATAGGTCCACAACGACGTGCCGGTCGCCGGATCGAACGACTCGACGCCGCTGTTGGAGTTGACGATGAGTTCGGGGCCACCTGGACCCGGCACGACGACCGGTGAGCTGTACGATTCCTGGCCGGCGGGCTTGTCGATCTTCCACTTCACCGCGCCGGTGCGCTTGTCGAGCGCGAGCAGGTACGACGCCGGCGAGTGGTAGCACAGCAGGATCAGCAGGTCCTGGTGGATTACCGGTGAGCTCGCGTGGCCCCAATTGATGTCGAAGGCGCCGTAGTCCTTGCCAAGGTGCTTCGACCACACCGGCTTGCCGCTGGTGTCGAGCGCGGCGATCTGACCGGTGCCGAACCACGCGTAGACGCGCTCGCCATCGGTCACCGGGCTGGCGCTGGCGAGGTTGTGCTTGTCATGCACCGGCGGCAACTCGCCCTCAGGCGCGATCTCATGGATCCACAGCCGCTTGCCGGAGGCCCGGTCGAACGCTTCGACGATGAATGCGACACCATCGCGTGCAGGTCGGGCGAGCGTCGATTCGCCTGCGCTGCGCGGATCGCCGCCCTGTGTCAGCGTCGGGTGATTGCCGGCCCGCCTGCGCCCGTTGCCCGCCTGCGACGTCACGTAGACCCCTGAGCCAGACACAATCGGCGACGACACCCCGGCACCGGCCAGCGCCGCCTGCCACGCGACGTTGTCAGTCGGGCTCCAGGTGGACGGCAATGGCGACAGCGAGGCGATCCCGGAGGACGCCGGGCCGCGCCAGTGCGGCCAATCGTCGGCGCCGAGCGTGACGCCCAGCGACCACAGCGCGCCAAGCAGCGCGATGTTATTTCTCCGGTTCAAGATCGCTCCTCAGCACCTTCCTGAAGTTTGTGTAGGTCGCCGTCGCGAGAATATCGTCGAGGCCGAGGGACGCCTTGTAGTACTCCTCCATCCTCTCCGGCACGAACAGATCCAGCGCCTCGTCCCGGCGAAAGGTGACGGTGACCTGGCAGCGCACCACCGGATCGGCGGCATTCATTTCCGTCTTCATCACGGTGCCGCTGAACGGATCGATCCAGATGGTCCCGGTCAGGGCCAGGTCGCGGCCACGGGTGGTCTTGATGAGCGTCGGGCGGGCGGCTTCCCGGTAGACGGCCTTTCGCAGGATGCGGCCGCCGATGTTCTCTTCTCCGCCATCGGTGAATTCAAACCGCTCGTTGACCCGCGGATGCAGCAGCATCATACCGAGCAGCGGAATGTTGATGGTGCGCGCGACGTTGCCGAGATTGTGCTTGGTGGCATCGCTGGTGTACTGCGCGGCCTTGTCGAACCGGCCACGGTCGTTCGCCGTGAACAGCTTCAGCAGGCGGTCGTCGCGGTTGCGCAGTTTGCGGCCCTTGACTTCGTAGGTGTCTCGAAACGGCATCCAGCCTTCGCCGTCCATGCCAAGCTGCACCAGCAGGTAGTCGGACTTGATGATCTGCTGGCTGACGGCGCCGCCGGCCTGCATGCCGCCGCCCGGATTGGTGCGTGACAGATTGCTGCCGGGATTCGGCGGCCGCTGCAATTCCTGGACGTAGTGCTCAGCGGCGGCGAGCAGCGCAAACTTCTGCTCGTAATTCATCGTGTAGCGCATCGCGCTCGACAGCACGGTGTGGAATCCCGAACCAGGCTGCAAGCCGATCTGCGCCTGCGAGGCTGGAGCGCCGAGCGAAACCATCAGTGCCAGTGCCAACAGGGTGGTGCGCATGCCTGACTCCGCCCGTAATCCTACTAGAATGGAAGGCTCCCCGTGTCGCCGTCCATCCGCACCGAGCTCGTGCCCATGATCAAGATCGCCGTCCCGGTGGTCCTGGCGGAACTGAGCTGGATGGTGATGGGCGTGGTCGACACGGTGATGGTGGGACCGCTGGGACCGGAGGCAATCAGCGCCGCGGGCGTCGGCAACTCGATGCACATTGCCTTCGCCATCTTCGGCATGGCCATGATGCTCGGGCTCGACACGCTGGTGTCGCAGGCGTTCGGCGCACGCGACGTTCGCGAGTGCCACCGCCTGTTCTTCGACGGCTTGATGCTGTCCGGCCTGATGGCCGTGCCCATCATGACGCTGCTGGTGCTGGTCTGGTTCGCCATCCCGCTGCTCGGCTTCCACGGCGCGGTGCGGCCGCTCCTCGAAGGCTACTACGGAGTGTTGTTGCTGAGCACGCCGTTCCTGCTCGCATATGCCGCCTGCCGGCGCTATCTGCAGGGCATGCACGCAGTACTGCCGGTGATGTTTGCGCTGATCACGGCGAACGGGATCAACGTCGCAGCCAACTGGACCTTGATCTACGGGAACCTCGGTTTCCCGGCCCTTGGCGTCACCGGCGCCGCGTGGGCGACCGTTGCGTCGCGCGCCTACATGATGGTGGCGCTGCTGACGGCGGTGTGGTGGATCGATCGCCAACGCACGCGCGACATATCCGGGCCGTCAGGTGGTCAGGCCGTCGGGCAGCCAGGGTTGTGGCACGTCGAACGCGCCTTCAATGCGAAGCGATTGCGGCGACTGTTCGGACTGGGGTTTCCAGCCGCGTCGCAAACGGGCGCGGAGGTCGGCGTGTTCGCGCTGGCCACGGCATTGTCCGGGATGCTGGATCCGATTTCGAGCGCCGCTCACCAGATCGCCCTGAACATGGCTGGCGTCGCGTTCATGTTTCCGCTCGGACTCGGCTCCGCCGGCGCCGTGCGCGTCGGCCACGCGGTGGGGGCCAGAGACCGGCAGCGCGCCGCCGCCGCCGGCTGGACCGCAATCCTGCTCGCCACCGGCTTCATGGTGCTTGCCGCATCGACGTTCGTCTTCCGCCCGCGTCAGCTCATCGGGTGGTTCTCCACCGACCCGTCGGTGCTGTCGGTCGGCACATCGCTGCTGTTGCTGGCGGCCGTCTTTCAGCTCTTCGACGGCATCCAGGGCGTCATCACCGGCACGCTTCGCGGTCTGGGCGACACGCAGACGCCGATGAAGGTGAACCTGATCGCGCACTGGCTGTTCGGCCTGCCGATCGGCTACCTGCTCTGTTTCGTGGCCGGGTGGGGCGTGTACGGGTTGTGGGTCGGCCTGTCGCTGGGCTTGATCGTCGTTGGCATCGTGCTGTTCTGGGTGTGGAGCGTGAAGATCCGCGACTATCTGGAATACGGGACACTCCCGATGCCGGTTGGCCACGGCTCGGCGGAGGTATCGACGTAGTTCTGGATCGACACCTTCTTCGCGCCCCATGCCGCCCTTGATTCAGGCCATCGTCCGTTTAGGGCCTGACCAACGCCTCGGCAATCACCCGCCGTGAAATCTCCTCGTGGCTCGCCGCCCCCGGAGGCCCCGTGCGTCGCTGGATGATGCCGACGAACAGCAGATCGTTGGTCGGATCGACCCAGAACCAGGTGCCGGCGATGCCCCACCACCAATAGCTGTTCTTTCCGACCTGGCGCTTGGCGGCATCCGGATCGAGGACGACGGCAAAGTCGTAGCCGAAGCCTTGCGCCGGCGAGAAGCGCGCCTGGCCAATGCCGTTGTTGCCGTTCAGCACCTCGGCACTGAGCACGTTCGTCCGCATCATGTCGACGGTGTCCTTCTTCAGGATGCGTGTGCCGTTGAGCTCGCCGCCGTTGAGCAGCATCTGCGCGAACCTGAAATAGTCCGGCGCGGTCCCATACAGGCCACCGCCACCCGACGGCAGCCCAGGCATCTTCGAGATGTTGGGGTCAATCGGCTCGGGCACCAGCGCGTTTTTGTCGCGGCTCCATGAGTAGGTCGTCGCCACGCGCGACAGCTTCTCCGCCGGCACGGTGAACCCGGTATCGACCATGCCGAGCGGTTCGAAGAGCCGCGTCCGCAGAAACTCCGGGAACGTCTTGCCCGACAGCTTCTCAACCAGGTAGCCCTGGATGTCGACGCTGACGCTGTACACCCAGCGCGTGCCCGGCTGATACAGTAGCGGCAACTGTGCGAGCTTGTCGATCATCCCCTGCATGGACGGCTGGCCGAGCGGATTGGCCGCCTGGTACAGCTTGTCGACCGGGGTAATGCCGAACAGTCCGTAGGTAAAGCCGGCGCTGTGCGACATCAACTCGCCCATCGTCGGCGGATGCGCGGGTGCTTCGAGAATGGCGACGCCGTCTTTCTCGCCGGCAAACACCTTGAGGTTGGCGAACTCCGGAATGTGCGTCGCGATCGGGTCGGAAGGCTTCCACTTGCCTTCCTCGAACAGCATCATCATCGCCACGCCCGCCACCGGCTTGGTCATCGAGTAGATGCGCGCGATGGTGTCGGTCTTCATCGGCGTGTTGGTCTCGAGGCTCTGGACGCCGTAGGCCTTGTGTTGCACGACCTTCCCGTGACGCGCCACCAGGGTGACGATGCCGGCCATGTGCTTCTGGTCGACCAGGCCCTGCATGCCCGCGTCCATCTTGTCGAGCGCCCCGGCGGCAAAGCCCACGGACTCCGGCGTCGCCGTCGGCAGCGGCGCCAGCGTAGCGATTCGTGTCTGCGCCGGAAGGGGCGGCGAGAGTAACGCAACGAGAGTTACGAGGATCGAGATTCGAGCAGTCAGTCGCATATGTGAACCCTCTTGGCCGGTTGGCCCGACGGCCCGACGGCCTGTCGTCGTCCTTATTACCCCTTAGTCACCGGTTTAATGGCGGGGAACATTGTGCCACTCCCGACCAGCTCCTTGATGAGGGCCGGCACCTTGGCGACGACGGCGTTGGCTTGATCGATCAGGCCCGGCAGTCCGGCACGGGCCTCGCGAATCTGCATCATCTGCGTGTTGGTCGGCAGCGCGGTGGAGGCCATGACCTGGCCCTTCAGCTGGCCGAATCGTCCGCGCAGGTTCTCCGCGTTGCCGCCAAAGCCGCCACCCTGCTGGCCGAGGCCGAGTCGGCGGCGAACCGCCTCGAACTCCTTCACCAGGCCGTCAAGCTGCTGCTTCGCGTTGCCAGAGAGGGTGGCGTTGCGCGTCTGCTGTTGAACGAACTGGACCTGCGCGAAGGCGTTCTGCACCATTTCGGCCACCTCATTCGCCTTCTCCTGCAACTGATGGAGATCGCGGGCGGTGTCGAACCAGCTGCGGCGATCGCCATCGGTGATTTGAATCTGCGGATCGCCCTTCACCGGCACATCAATGGTCTGCGCGTCGCGTCCGTTCACGCTCAGCGTGGCGCGATATGTCGCGGGCAACACGTACGGACCGTTGTTGCCACCGCCGCCGAATCCACCACCGCTGCCACCGGCCTGGCCGCCGACGGGCGCGCCCGGAGGCGGCGGCAGCGGCCGGAGCGGCTGCACGCGCAAGTCCCACTTCACGATGTTGAGGCCGGCCTTGTTGCGATCGCGCAGGTCGTTGCCGGTCAGCTCGCGAATCGTCGAACCGCTTGCGTCCTTGATCGTGATCTTCACGTCCTTGGCGTCCGCGCCGAGACGATATGCGAGGGTCGCGCCCGGCGCGGGGTTCTGGCCGAGGAAGAGGCGATCGCCCTCGAACCCCTTCATCTGGTCGTTCGCCTGGTTCATGATCGTTCCGCCTTCGCTACTGAACAGGAACGCGTCGGCGTTTTCCGACTTCGCCCACTCCTGGATTGGCGACACATCGTCGAGGATCCAGATGCCGCGGGCGTGGCTGGCCAGAATGAGATCGTTGTCGCGCGGATGCTGCTTGATCTCGTAGATCGGCATCGTCGGCAGGTTCGCCTTGATGCGCGTCCACTGCCCGCCGCGATTGAGGCTGACCCACAGGCCGGTTTCCGTGCCGAGATACAGGATGTCCGGGTTGCGACGATCCTCCGCCAGGCCGCGCGCCACTTCGCCCTTGGGCAGGTTGCCGGCAATCGATCGCCAGGTGGCGCCGTAGTCGCCAGTCGCAAACAGGTAGGTGTTGAAGTCGCCGCCGCGATGGCCGTCGAAGGCGACGTAGGCGGTAGCGGCCTGGGCGCGAGACGGCAGCACGTCGGACACGTAGGTGAACTTGGGCACGCCGGAGATCTTCGACGTCACGTTCGTCCAGGTCTTGCCGGCATCCTGCGTCACGCTGACGATGCCGTCGTCACTACCCACCCACACGACGCCCTGCCGCGCGGAGGACTCCTCGAGCGTCACGATGTTGCCGAACGAGCCGACGCCGTCGTTCTTGGCGATGCGGACCTCCTTGCCCACCACACCCATGATCGACAGCGCTTCGCGATCGGTGTTGGTGGTCAGGTCCGGGCTGATGGGCTGGTACGAGCGTCCGTGGTCCGAAGACTTCAGGACCAGGTTGGCACCGATATAGATCGTCGCCGGATCGAACGGCGAGAGCTGCATGGCCGTATCCCAGTTGAAGCGGTAGGTGGTGGCGGCTTCACCCGGCTTCGACTCGGCGGGCTCCGGACGAACCGTGGTCCGTTCGTTGGTCAGCCGATCGGTGCGGCTCATGCGGCCGTCCTGCGACTCGGCGTAGACAATGCGCGCATCGGTCGGATCCATCAACGGCTGAAAGCCGTCGCCGCCGCTGATCACGTACCAGTTGTCGTTGTGGATGCCGCTGTTGGTGCGCACCGCGCTCGGCCCGCACCAGGTGTTGTTGTCCTGCAGGCCCGCGCACACGTGATACGGCGTCTGCATGTCGAACTCGACGTGATACGCCTGGGCGCCGAGCACGTTCGGCAGCCACACCCAGGTTTGCGACTTGTCGTGCGAAATGCTGACGCCGCCGTCGTTGCCAATGATGATGTGCCGCGGATCCTTTGGATTGATCCACATTGCGTGGTGATCCACGTGAATGCGCTCCGCGCCGTCGCCGCGGAACGTACGGCCGCCATCATCCGAGACGTGCAGCGACACGCCGAGCACATAGATGCGCGAGTCACTGAGCGGATCGATCCGAATCTGGCTGAAGTACATCGGCCGCGGGTTGGTATCGCTCAACTTCCGCCAGTTGCCGCCGGCGTTGTCGGTGCGGTAGACGCCGCTCTCGGCCGGATGCTCGACGGTGGCGTAGAGCACGTTGGGATTCGCCCGGTAGATCGCCAGGCCAATGCGTCCCTTCGGCCCCGACGGCAGACCGGCTTCGACCTTGGCCCACGTCTGGCCCGCATCGGTCGACTTCCAGATGGTGCTGCCCGGACCACCACCGTTCATGCCCCACTGGGCACGGCGCCGCTGATACGAGGCCGCATACAGCGTCTTGTTGTTCTGCGGGTCCATCACCAGGTCGGTGGCGCCGGTGTCGTCATCCACGTGCAACACACGCGTCCAGCTCAGCCCGCCGTCGGCCGTTTTGTAGACGCCCCGTTCTCCACCGGCTCCCCACAGGTTGCCCGTGGCCGCAACGTAGACGACGTTGAAGTCGACCGGATCGACGATGATGCGCGCGATCGCCCTGGTGTCGCGCAGGCCGGTGTTCGTCCACGAGCGTCCGCCGTCGGTGGACTTGTACACGCCGTCGCCCCATGACGAACTCTGGCGGTTGTTGGCCTCACCGGTGCCGACCCACACGAGATTGGCATCGGTGGGCGCGATCGCCACCGCGCCAACCGAGCTGCTGCCTTCGTTGTCGAACACGGTGGTGAACGTCGTGCCGGCGTTGGTGGTCTTGTAGACGCCGGCCGTCGCCATGCCCACATAAAACGTCGTCGGATCGCTTTCCAGCACCGCGAGATCGTCGACCCGCCCGGACGGCGTCGCAGGACCGATGGCCCGGAACCACAGCCGATCGAGCGGCCCCTGGCCCGCCGAGCCGTCCGTGAAGATCGGTGTCGGCCGCGGCGGCGCCTGCGCAAACGGCGACGCTATCGTGAGGAGAACTGCCAGAGCTGAAAGAGCGATCCGTCGTGTCATGTGTCCTGTCCTATTTCGCGTTCGTCGCCTCGTCGTAAGCAATGCCAAGCACGAACGCCAGCGTGAGACGCGCGTTCGGCGACACGTTGTCTTCGAAGCCCTTGAGCACCGGCAGGCTCGTCACCTCGTCCTTCGACCTGCCGGCCTTGGCCCCGGCGCGCGCGTGCTCGAGCACCGTGGTGAGGTAGTTGCGGAAGTGCGCCAGCTCGGCGCGGCCGTTGCGGACCGCGTTGTCCTTGGCGTGGCCGGCGATGATGATGGTGTCGTGGTTGGCTCGCTTCGACACCGTGTCGAGAATCGTGATCCAGTTGTCGATGCGGGCGCCCTGCGCGCGATCGATGTTGGGGTGGGCGCGGTTGAACAGCAGGTCGCCCATGTGCATCACGTTGGCCTGCTGGAAATGAATCACGGCGTCACCGCCGGTATGGCCCGGCCCGAAGTAGCGTGCCTCGATCGTCTCGTCGCCGAACTTCTCCGTCCACACATCCTTGAACGTGGCCGTCGCGTAGGCCTGCTGATCGGCGGTCTTCTCGGTGGTGGCGCGGTGCGACTTCAGGCAGTTCTCGTGGGCCACGATCTTGGCGACGCCGTAGGCCTTGTTGCCGCCGGTATGGTCGCCGTGATGATGCGTGTTGAGCAACATGGCGATACCCTTCGGCGCGCGCTGCTTCAATCCCGCCGAGCAAATCTCGGCGGTGTTCATGAACTGGCTGTCCACCGCCACCGCGCCGTCGCCGTTGACGAGGTAGCCAATCGTGCCGCCCTGGCCGATGAACATGCCAACGCCGCGGCGGAGATCCTCAAAACGCGTCACCGGCGGCGCCGCGGGCGGCGCCGGTGCCTGACGGCCCAGCCAGGCCGCCGACGACATCTCACCGTAACCTGATGCGTAACTGGCTTTGCCCACACCGAAAGCGAAGGCGGACGACAATAGGAACTGCCTGCGATTCATGGACTCCTCCCGGACGCGGAATTCTATCCTCGATTGGCTGCTCGCGCCGCCGGTCGCGCTCGCGGTGCTGGTGGCCGGCGGCGGCGTCCGGCGGGTGGTTTACTTGCCGCCCTTCGAGGGTGCGCCGGGCAGGCCGAACAGGTAGTCCAGCGCGAGGTTCGTCATCACCTTCACGCCCACCGGCAATGCTGACTCGTCCGCGAAGAACAGCGGCGAGTGGTTCTGCGGCGCCTTCGTCCAGTCCTGGTCCTTCGGCGTCACACCCAGGAACACGAACAAGCCTGGCACCTGCTGCTGGAAATACGAAAAATCCTCGGCGGTGCCGGTCAGCGGACCAACCCGCACGTTGTCGGCGCCCGCCACCCGGCGCAAGGTCGGCACCATGCGTTCGGTCAACGCCGGATCGTTGCGCGTCACCGGATAGCCGAGCCCGAACTCGACGGACGCCGTCGCGCCGGCGCTGGCGGCAAGATTCGACGCAATGCTGCGGATGCGATCGTGGATGTTCTGCCGCACGTCCTCGTCGAAGGCGCGCACGGTGCCCTCGAGCTCGATTTCCTCGGGCACGATGTTCGAGCGATTGCCGCCGGTGAAGCGGCCGACGGTCACGACCGCCGGCGCTTCCGTGATGTTGACGGTGCGGCTAACGATGGTTTGCAGCGCGAGGACGATTTGTGAGCCGATGACGATGGGATCGATGCCGCCCCACGGCACGGCGCCATGTGTCTGCCGACCCTTCACCTTGATGATGAATGTGTCGGCGCTCGCCATCAACGGACCGGATCGATAGGTGATCGAACCGGCCGGGAACGGAAACACGTGCAGTCCGAACACCGCATCAACCTTGGGGTTGTTGAGCACGTTGGCTTTGATCATCGGCTCGGCGCCGCCCGGCCCCTCCTCGGCGGGCTGGAAGATCAGCTTCACCGTGCCCGGTATGCGATCGCGGATCCTGGCGAACGTGGCCGCGGCGCCAAGCAGGATGGCCATGTGATTGTCGTGGCCACAGGCGTGCATCACGCCGACTTCCTGGCCGTTCCACTGCGCCTTCGCGGTGGACTTGAACGGCAGATCGACCTGTTCGGTCACCGGGAGCGCATCCATGTCGGAGCGCAACGCGACCACAGGTCCCGGCTGTCCACCCTTCAGTACGCCGACCACGCCGGTGCCGGCGACACCGGTCGTCACTTCGAAACCGAGCCTTCGCAACTCGTCGGCAATGACCTTGGCGGTACGGACCTCGTTGTTCCCGAGCTCGGGGTGCTGGTGGAAGTCCCGGCGCCACGCCACCACCTGGGGATTGATCTCCGTCACCAGCCGATCGACGTCGGCCGCCAACGGATTGCCGGCTGCCGCGGTCTGAGCGAATACCGGAGAACCGACAGCGACCAGGACGACGGCGAGAAATAGGCGCATGCCGGTGATTATGGACCGGGATCGGGGAGCAGGACGATCTTCCCCTTTGCGCCGGGCTCCATCACCTGGCGATGCGCCCGGGCCGCCTCCGCCAGCGGCAGTTCCGTGCCGACCACCGGCGTCAGCGCGCCGCTGTCGAGGCCGGCGACGATGGCGTCGTGCGCGCGGCGAATCTCGTCGGCCGGAATTCCCCACAACGCCATCCCGAACACCGAGATGTCCTTGGTCATGATCTTGCGCGCGTCGATCTCGACTCGCCCGCGGTTGCCGATGACGACAATGCGACCGCCCGGCGCGACGACCGTCAGATCGTGATCGAGGTTGACGTTCGCAAGCATTTCCAGAATCACGTCCGGACCACGTCCGCCGGTGACGCGGGTGATGTCGTCGAGGTAGCCGGTGTTGCGATGGTCGATCGCGAATCGCGCGCCCTGGGCGCGCACCAGCGCGAGGCCGTCATCCGAACCGGCGGTGCCAATCACCGTCGCGCCGGCTGCCACGGCGAACTGGGTCGCCGCGCTGCCAACGCCGCCGCTGGCACCGTGAATCATCACCACATCGCCCGCGCGCACGTTGGCACGGCCAAACAGCGCCCGCCACGCGGTGACGTACGGCACGAACAGCCCGGCGCCCTGCGCAAACGAAATGCGCCGCGGCAGCCGGTGCACCTGGTCCTGGTTGCAGACCACGAGCTGCGCGTAGGCGCCGTACGCCTTGTGGGTCGCCGTGCCGCTGATATAGACGCGATCGCCGGGGGTCCACGCCGTCACGCCGCTGCCGACCTGATCGATGACGCCGGCCGCATCGGCGCCGGGAATGTACGGAAGCTCGGGCTTGATCGCGTAGGCGCCGGCGCGCATGTAGGTCTCGTACGGGTTCACGCCGATGGCGTGGATCCGGACGCGGACCTGGCCGGCGCCGGCCGCAGGATCGGGCAGCTCCTCGAGCTCAAGAACCTCGGGGCCGCCAAACTCTCGCGCGAGAATCGCCTGCACGGCTACTGCTTCGCCAGTTCTTCGTCGATGATCAGCTTGAAGGCCTCGAACGGCATTGCGCCGATGATCGGGCGACCGTTGACATACAGTGTCGGCGTCGAGTTCACGCCCATCCTGGCGCCAAGATCGGCGGCGGCGGCAACGGCGCCGGCGTGCTGGCCCGAGTCAAGACACTGATCGAACGCCGTGGGATTGAGGCCGATGTCGCGCGCCATCTTCTTCAACGCCGGCACCTGCAGGGCTCGCTGGTTCGCGAAGATCACGTCGTGCATTTCCCAGTACTTGTTCTGTTCACCCGCGCAACGCGCCGCTTCGGCGGCCTTGGGCGCTTCCGGGTGGTTGGGCAGCGGGAAATCCTTGAACACAATCCGCACGCGATCGCCATAAACCTGGCGGACACGATCGAGCGTCGGATTGACGCGCGCGCAGAACGGGCATTGATAGTCGGAGAATTCGACGATGGTCACGGGGGCAGCGGCGTTGCCGCGCATCGGATCCGAATCCACGATCGCAACCTGGTAGCGCGGCGGCTGGAGCATCACCTTCACCGAGGCGCCGTGCTTCACCTTCAGCTCGTCGACCAGCATGGCGCGGGCCTGCTGACGGCGGCGGTTCTCGAGGAACGGTCGAATCTCAGCGCGCAGCTGATCGAGCGTGCGGCCCTGGGTCCGATCCTTGTTCTCGTCGTACACCTTGGCGATGTCTTCCTCGGTGACGGCGGGCAACCGCCGGGTCGCATCCGCTTCAAGGAAGGCGTCGACCGACTGGCCGGCGGTCTTCGCCGCGTGGGTGACCAGCTGGTCGCCGACGATCTGATCGAGCATGTTGCGGCGGTTCTGGTACATCGCCTGGACAAGGCGGGCCCGCTCGGCGGCGTCGAATTCCTCCCACTTGGCGTCCACCTCCTGGAGGGTGATCGGCTTGCCCGCGACCTCGGCCACGACCTGATCGGGATTCGAGGCTGAAGCCGATGCCTGCGCGGCTACGGAGTCGTCTCCGCAACCCGCCGACAGTGCCGCCGCCAGGGCAAGCGGAAGCATGCCCGTCCACAGCATTGATTGACGCCTCATTCAGTCAGCTTATCACCGGGGCCGTTCGACGTCGCTCGGACAGGGCGCTGGTAGCCGGGGCACCGCAGCATGGGCAGGGTCGGGTACTTGCGGTATTCCGGCTGCGTCAGCGACCGCCGGCACATGTAAAAGGCCGAGCGGCCGGTCTTGACAATCCGGCAGTGCCGACAGGCGGAACACAGGCCAATCGAGGGGTCGACGTTCGGATCTGCGCCTGCTGCGGCCACGGCTTCAGGCAGAGTACAACCTTTGCTACAGTTGGGGTGTCATGCTCAGGATGTCCTCGTTGGTGTGCGCCATCGCTCTGCTCGCCGGCCCACTCGTGTGGGCCCAGCAGCCGGACCAGCCGGTGTTCCGTTCGAGCGTTCGCACCGTCCCGATCTACGCGACCGTGATCGATTCGGGCGGACGCCTGGTCCCGGATCTCGAGCAGGCGGATTTCACGGTGATGGACAACGGCAGGCCGGCGGACATCGCGCTGTTCTCGAATGAGTCGCAGCCGTTCACGGCCGTGGTGATGCTCGACACCAGCGCCAGCATGACCGCGAACCTCAAGCTGCTGAATCGCGCCGCGGAGCAGTTCCTGCTGCGGCTGCTGCCCGTCGACAAGGCCCAGGTCGGCGCCTTCAACGACAAGATTCAACTGAGCGGCGAGTTCACCAACGATCGCGACGCTCTGATTGGCGCGCTCAACGACCTCTACTTCGGCAACCCGACGCGCCTCAACGACGCCATCGCCACCAGCCTCGACGCGCTGCAGGGCATCGACGGCCGCCGCGTGATCCTGGTGTTCACCGACGGCGAAGACACCTCCAGCCGCATCGGCTTCAAGACCGTGCAGGAGCGCGCGCGCGACGAAGAAGTGATGGTCTACTCGATCGGCCTGGAATCGGAATACTTCAACGGGATGCGCGTGGTGCGCTCACGGCCGTCTCGCGATCTGCGCAAGATCGCCGATGAGACCGGCGGTGGATACTTCGAGCTTCAGAAGACCGCCGACCTGGCGCCGACGTTCACGCGCGTCGCGCAGGAGCTGCGCAGCCAGTACCTGATCGGGTTTGCGCCGACGTCGCTGGACGGCAGGGTGCACAAGCTCGACGTGAAGGTGAACAAGCCGGGGATGACCGTGCGGGCGCGTAAGAGTTATCTCGCGGCGCCCGACAAGCCAAGTCACTAAGGTAGCGCCGGCAAGAGACTCAGCCGACGAAGCGGACAGCCAGGATCGTGCCGACCAGCAGGACGGCGATCAACGGCTCGACCGTGCTCGAGAAATTCCAATCGTAGATACAAAACACTGTGTGCCTCCCACCGCGCTCGACGCGGTGCAAACAACGCGGCGCCTCACAGGGCAAGCGACTGCTCCTCTTCGAGAGCCCTGTCGGTTGTTACGGGAGGCTTACTTCAACAGTTCCAGCAGTCGCGCCCAGTCGGTTTTCGCCACAATCTCCGTCACCAGCTCGTTGTTCCCGCGAATGCGCAGCACCAGTCCATGCAGTCCGGTCGTGGTCTGTGGAATCGCGGCGGCCGTCACGTTCCAGACATCATCCGGTTGTTTCGACACCCTGGGCTCACCGATTCGACCCATGAACACCAGCCGCTGGCTCTCCGCAAAACGCTCGGCCCCGCCGTCTCCCCGATACGGGTGCGCCGGCACCATCAGCGCGACGCCGTTCGGATACGTGAATGCCGGCAGCCGGGTGGGTTCCTGCGCGCCCGGCACGCCAAAGCGATAGTCCCGCTCATTGAACAGCACGTCGATCGTGACGTGCGATTCGGCATCGATGCGCTCGCCGGCGATGCCCTCGTCCGACAGCGTGACGCCATCGACGTCCTGCGATCGGCCGGTGCGTTTCGCTTCCGCGACCGCGTTCTCGTACTGCATTGTGGCCCGACGCTGCGCCGCCTGGATGTTGAGGTCGATCTGCGCCATCGCCCTGGTCGCTCGCAGCTGCACCACCTCGTTGAGCGGATTCGCCGACACTTCGATCGTCAGCTTCTCGCCTGCCGCCGGGTAACGCACCATCCAGAGCGCCTCGGTGCTGTCGTTCACCGGCACCGCGCCCTTGGCGTCGGCTTCCGGGTAGGGCAACGCGGCGGCAAGCGCCTCCCTTACGGCGGTCATCACGCGCGTACTCAGCGCCTCCTGTGTGGAGGCCGGCCAGCTGGCCAACAACCCAACGAGCGCCGCCGCGCGGATCACTAGGTTTCTCTCCAGAACTGCTCCAGCAAGTTGGCGGCAACCGTCGCCCGATACTCGCCGGTCGATCGCACATCATCGATCGGTCGAATCTCCGACAACAGCGCGGCTTTTGCGTCGGCGATCGAGCCGCCGCCGGACAGCACGGCGGCGGCCTGCGTCGCGGTGATCACGGTCGGGCCGACGGAACCGATGCCGATACGAACGTCCGTGCCGCGCACGGCGGCCATCATGATCTTCGAGATCGCCTGCGCGCGGCGCGTGCCGACCTTGCGCCACCACTGCCTGCCCTGCAGGCGCGGAATCTCGATCGCGACGACCAGTTCGTCGGGGGTGCGGATGCTGTTGCGGTAGCTGGTGTAGAAGCCGTCGAACGGCACGGTGCGCGTGCCGGATTGGCTACGCAACACGATGCGCGCGCCGGCCGCCGCCAGTACCGGCAGGGTGTCACCCGCCGGCGATGCGTTGGCGACGTTGCCACCGAGGGTGCCGCGGTTCTGAATCTGCGCGCCACCGACTTCACGCGACGCTGCCACCAGCATCGGCACGCGCTGCTGCACGAGCGTCGACTGGATGATCTCGGTGTAGGTGCTGAGCGCGCCGATTCTGAGCGCGTCGCCGTCGACGCCAATACCGCGCAGTTCCTTCAGCCCCCATAAGTCCAGAAAGCGTCGCTCCGGCGTGGTGCCGAAGTGCAAGCCGACGTAGACGTCGGTGCAGCCTGCGATGGGCATCAGCGACGGATCGGCGGCCAGGCTGGCGAGGGCGGCCTTCAGCGAACGCGGGCGTTCCAGCGTGAGCGCGCTCATGTCAGCGGGCACGTTTGCTCGCTTTCAGCGCGGACTGGACCGATCGGAAAATGGCCGGATAGCCGGTGCACCGGCACAGGTTGCCGGCCAGCGCCGTCCTGATCTCGTCGAACGACGCGTGGCTCGTCAGCGGTGCAGCAGCAAGGATCATGCCCGGCGTGCAGATACCGCATTGCGCGCCGCCCTGTTCGACGAACGCATTCTGCAGCGCCTTGCCGGTGCGCGTCGCCGCGGCGCCTTCGATGGTGATGACCTTCTTACCCGCGACGTGCGCGAGCGGCACCAGGCAGGAGTCGACCGCGACCCCGTCCAGCAACACGGTGCAGGCTCCGCACTCGCCTTCGCCGCACCCTTCCTTGGTGCCGGTCAGCCCGCACTCCCCGCGCAGCACATCGAGCAGGCGCTTCATCGGGTGGGCGTTCACGGTGCGGCTCTTGCCGTTGAGCGTGAATCTCATGTGCCTGCCTTGCTGAAGCCGTGGTGAAGGCGGGCGCGCATCAGACGCTCCGGCGTGGCGGGAATACTGCGGATGTCGAAGCCGCAGTGCCGGAGCGCGTTGATGACGGCCGGCGCCGGTCCATCGATGGGCATCTCACCCACGCCTTTGGCGCCGAACGGCCCGTGCGCATACGGCCGCTCCAGCAGCCCGACGTCCATCGGCGCGGCATCGAGCGGCGTCGGAATGATGTAGTTGGTGAGCTGCGCGTTGGCCATGCGGCCGTCCTTCATGACGACCTCTTCGGTCAACGCATACCCGATGCCCTGGGCGGTGCCGCCTTCGATCTGTCCGATCGCCATCATCGGATGGATCGCCTTGCCGATCTCGGCGACGGCCGTCACGTTGAGCGGCGTCACGTCGAACGTGACGGGATCGACCTCGAGCTCGACTACGTTGCAGCCCCACGCATAGCTGCCGTAGGCGTCGCCGGCGTAGGTCTCGTCGCTCCACTGTAAGCCTGGCGGCGGTTCGTACTGCGACGTCACGGTGAAGGCGCCGTGTTTCTTGTAGTACTGCGCCGGCGTGAGCGTGCCGAGCCGCCGCCGCATGTCGCGCGCGCAGCGCTCGAGCAGCTTGCCGACGATCATGCAGGTGCGTGAGGCGACGGTGGGGCCGCTGTCGGGCACGAACGCCGTGTCCGCTTCGTGCACGTCGATGGCGTCGTAGGGCAACCCCAGCGCATCCGCCACGATCTGCGCGTGCATGGTTCTGGTGCCCTGCCCGATCTCGGTGCTGGCCACGAGAATGCGCGCGCCACGCGGCGTCAGCTCGAGCGACGCCTTCGACGCCAGCTTGACCTCGCCGCCGCCGGTGAACCCGGAGCCGTGCAGGAACAGCGACAACCCGATGCCGCGATTGGTGCCGGCCCACGCCTTCCGCTTCTGGTGGAACCGCGATCGCTTGACGGCGTCACGCAGCACCGCCAGCGCGCTGGCGTCGCGGCCGAGCTGCTGGCCGGTGGCCGTCGTATCACCGGGCCGCAGCGCGTTCTGCTCACGCAGCCGCACCGGATCGATCTGCAACTGCTCCGCGATGCGGTCGATGTGCGCTTCAATCGCAAACAGCGTCTGCGGCGCGCCGAACCCGCGGAATGCGCCGTTCGGCGGCGTGTGCGTCATCATCGCGCGGCCGCGTATGCGAATGTGATCGCAGCGGTACGGGCCGGCGGCGTGAATCACGCCGCGCGACAGCACCACGGCGCTGAGCGTCGCATAGGCGCCGCCGTCCATGATCACGTCGATGTCCATCGCCGTCAGCCGGCCATCCCTCGTCAGGCCGGTGCGATGGCGGACGATCGACGGGTGCCGCTTGGTGGTGGCCAGCAGATCCTCGACCCGGTCGTAGATCATCTTGACCGGGCGCCCGGCCTTGCGCGCCAGGATCGCCGCGTGGCACGCCAGGATCGACGGGTACTCTTCCTTGCCGCCAAAACCGCCGCCGGTCTCGGTCTGCACGACGCGGACCTTGTCGGGCGGCAGCGCCAGCAGTACCACCAGCGCCCTGTGCACGTAGTACGGGCACTGCATCGAGCCATAGACGGTCATCCGGCCGTCGCCCGGCACGGCAATCACGCCGTTGGTCTCGATGTAGAGCTGTTCCTGGTGCGCAGTACGGTATTCGCCGTCGACGATGACATCGGCGGCCTTGAAGCCGGCGTCGAGGTCGCCTTTGTCGATGGCGATCTTCTTGAAGCAGACGTCCGAGGCTTCCGGATCGTAGGTCGGCGTGCCGTTGCGGGTCTCGATCGAGATGCGCGTGTCGAGATGGAGCAGCGCGTCCTTGTCGGCATGCGCGACCAGCAGCAACGGCTCGGCAACGTGACGGATCTCGTCGACCGCGAGACACGGCTGATCGGGGTCGATGAGCGCGACGTAGTTGGGGCCGGGGATGTCGCGGTGATCGGCGACGGTATAGCCGTCCGGCAGCGAGATGTGGCGTGCGGTAATCGTGCCCCGCGGAATGCTCGAACGAACCGTCGCTCCGTAGAGCATGCCCGGGAACGTCAGGTCGTCGATGTACTTCGCCGCGCCGGTGACTTTGGCGTCGCCGTCCTTGCGACGCACGTTGGCGCCAACCGCTCGAGCCACGAGCGAATTGTAACGAGAATTGTAACGGGGACTGACCCCAAAGGGGTCGAATTCGCTGCAGTTTCTGCGACAATAGGGCGCGCGAAGGAGGCACTATGCGCCACCTGCTGTTGATCCTTGCCGGAGCAGTTTGCATCATGACCACCTCGTCCGCCCAACAGATCCAGCCCGGCGATCGCCCCGCCGGTAACCTGCGCGGTACGCGCTCGCCCGCAGTGGGCCGTCACGGGATGATTGCGACCAGCCAGACGCTGGCATCCGCGGCAGGTCTCAAGGCGCTGCAGGACGGCGGCAACGCCATCGACGCGGCGGTCACTGCCGCGGCGGTGCTCGCGGTGATCGAACCAAGCATGAACGGCATCGGCGGCGACCTGCTGGCGATCGTCTACGACGCCAGTACCAGGAAGGTCTACGGGCTGGATTCCACCGGCCGCTCGGCCTACGCCGCCACTCCCGAGGAATTCAAGCGCCGCGGCCTCACGCAGATGCCGGGACGCGGGCCGCTCTCCGTCGACGTGCCAGGCGTGGTCGAAGGGTGGGATCAACTCCTCAAGCGCTTCGGCACCATCAGTCTCGCGACAGCGCTCGGGCCGGCGATCGGCTACGCGCGCGACGGCTTCCCGGTCGCCGAACTGATGGCGGACGAGTGGAGCGACAACCTCAAGACGCTGTCGGCCGACAAGCACACCGCCGACACGTTCCTGCCGCAGGGCAAGCCGCTCAAGCAGGGCGAGATCTTCGCCAACCCCCGCCTGGCCCGCTCACTCGAACTGATCGCCAAGGAAGGCCGCGACGCCTTCTACACAGGCTCCATCGCGAAAGCCATCGTCGCCGACATGAAGGCGCGCGACGGTCTGCTCGAGATGCGCGATTTCGCGGAGCACAAGGCCGACTGGGTCGACACCATCTCGACCACCTACCGCGGTTACGACGTGCACGAAATGCCGCCCAGCACGCAGGGGTTCATCGCGCTCGAGATGTTGAACATCATGGAAGGCTTCGACATCAAGGCGCTCGGCCACAACTCCGCCGATTACCTGCACGTGGTCACCGAAGCCAAGCGGATTGCATTCGCCGATCGCAGCGCCGTGCTGTCGGATCGCGATCACATGCCGAAGGATGCGTTGAAGCGGCTGCTGTCGAAGGACTATGCGGCCACGCGGCGCAAAGACATCAACATGGCGAAAGTGACGCCGCGCTTCACCACCGGCATTGCCAGTCACGCGCCGAAGTCCAGCCAGCCGGAGGATTTCTACGGCCGTGACCTCGGCGACACGATCTACATGACCGCCGCGGACGGCCGGGGCAACGTGATCTCGTTCATCCAGTCACTGTTCGGCAGCTTCGGCGCGGGATTCGCGGCGGGTGAGACCGGCATCACGCTGCAGAACCGCGGCTCCGGCTTCAACCTGACCCCGGGTCACCCCAATGAGATTGGTCCGCACAAGCGTCCGCTGCACACGCTGGTGCCGGCGATGATCGTCAAGGACGGCAAGCCGTGGGTGTCGTTCGGCGTGATGGGCGGTGACAACCAGGCGCAGGCCCACGCGCAGATCGTCGCCAACTTCGTCGACTTCGGCATGCACGTGCAGGAAGCCGGCGATGCCGCCCGCATGCGTCATATGGGCCAGGAGCTCGCGCTCGAAAGCGGCATCGGCGCCGACGTCAGGAAAGCGCTCGAGGCAAAAGGGCACCTGCTCCGCGATGGCCGCGGACAAATGGGCGGCTATCAGGCAATCTTCATCGATCCGAGAACCGGCGTGTTGCTGGGAGGATCAGACTTGCGCAAGGACGGATTGGCAATTGGCTGGTAACGACGTTGGCGCCCCCCAAGCAGAGGGAGTTCACGAGGAGGGCAGTGATTCTCGCCAGTGTGCTGGCGATTGCGGTCTTGGCGTGTGGGAAGTCCGAGGAACAGAAGGCCGCTGAAAAAGCGGCCGAGGACCTGACGCAGGCCGCCGAGGCGCTCGCCACGGCCGCGGCACAAACCGGCACCGCCGCCGCGGGAGCGGACGAAGCCGCCAAGGCGATGCAGAGCGTGGCGAACGCACGGGGCGGCGCGGCGGTCAACAGCGACGGCAAGCCCGTCGAGCCGATCGCGTTCCAGGCCCTGCAATCGTAGCTGCCGAAGGTGTCCGGTTGGGAGATGCGAAAACCCGAAGGGGAGCGCATGACGATGCCGGTGCCGTTCTCGCAGTTCGAGACCCGCTACACTCAGGGCAAGTCGCGCATCGACGTGAAGATTGTCGATACCGGCTTGGCGCAGCTCCTCATCGCGCCGTGATCGATGATGCTGGCGTCAGGATTCAGCCGCGAGACCAGCCGCCCCAACGAGAAGTCCACTACCGTCGGCGGCAACCCCGCAATCGAGAAGTGGAACAAGGATCGGAACACCGGCGAGATTGACGTCCTGCTGGGCAAGCGGTTCATGGTCACGATCGAAGGCCGCGACATCGGCGACATCAGGCCACTCCAGGACTTTGCTTCGAACTTCGACTTCGCGGCGATCGCCGGGTTGAAGTAGCTACAGGCGGAAGCCGGCTTTCAGCGGATCGTCCCCGTCGATCAGGAAGGTGTGCTCGCCGGTAATCCAGGCAGACCCCTCGATCTCGGGGACGATTGCGCTCTTCTCTCCAACCTCCACCCGCTCGATCACCCGCCCCCGGAACGTGGTGCCGACGATGCTCTCGTGCACGAACGGCACATCATCGAGCAGCAGTCCCATGTCGTTGAGGACCGCCATGACGGCCGCAGTCCCGGTGCCGCACGGCGAGCGATCGACCTCCGCGTCCGCGAAGATGGTGACGTTGCGCAGATGCGCATCGGCGATCTGCGCCGGCGCCGTGAAGATCGTGCCGTAAATGCCTTCCAGGCCGGCGTCGAGCGGATGCACGACCTTCCGGATCCTCTCCACTTCCCTGGCGATCGTCATGCCCAGTTTGCGCAGCTCGGGCAGATGCGCCGCATCAACCGGGACACCAGCGGCTTCTGAATCGACGATTGCATAGAAGGCGCCGCCGAACGCGATATCGACCGGCACCTTCCGGTTGCCGACCGGCACCAGCACCGAGGGCTCGTAGACGAACGAGGCGACGTTGCGAAACGCCACCGACTCCACGCGCACCGCGTCGCCGTGGTGCGCAAGATGGGCGCGCGCCCGCACCGGCCCGGCCGGCGTGTCGTAGCGAATCTCGATCGACGTCGGCTTGCCGGCGCTGAGCGCAGTCGAGAGACCGCCGTCGCCCGGAGTGCCCTTGTCCCCGCAATAGATCAAGCCGCGCTCGATCGCCATGGTGGTGACGGCGATGATGCCGTGGCCGCACATCGTGCTCCACCCCTCGTTGTGCATGAACAGCACGCCGGCGTGGGCGTCGTGCGTCGCCGGCTCGGTCAGCAGGGCGCCGTACATGTCGGTGTGGCCGCGGGGCTCGAGGATGATCGCCTTGCGAAGATGGTCGAGCCGCTTCTGCGCCCACGCGCGTTTCTCGAGCATGGTGCGGCCTTCGGGGGCGGGCAGGCCTTCGACGACCAGCCGTAGCGGCTCTCCGGCGGCGTGCGCGTCGATCGATCGAATCCGATGAATCACCGCCCAAAGAGTTACATAATCTGGGGCGAATCGTGAGCTTGACATGGCCCAGCACTTTCGTCTCCTGAACGAACGGCAGGTGCATGCGCTCCTGCCCATGAGCGACCTGATCGCCGCCATGGAGGCGGCGCTCGCGAAGTTCTCGGCGCGCGAGGTCCTGCAGCCGATCCGCTCGGTCCTCACGGTCGGTCCGACCAAGGCCTACTTCGGCCTGATGCCGGCGTTCGTCCCCAGCCCAGCCAGCCTCGGCGCGAAGCTGGTGACGGTATTCGGCGAGAATCACAGAAAGCGACTGCCGTCGCACATGGCGACGATCCTGCTGCTCGATCCCGAGACGGGCGCGCTGCAGGCGATCCTCGACGGCCGCTACATCACCGAGGCCCGCACCGCGGCCGTGTCCGCGGTGTCGACGCGCTTTCTCGCCAAGCCAGATGCATCCACGCTGGCGATCATTGGCAGCGGCGTCCAGGCACGCAGCCATCTCGAAGCCTACCAGCACGTGCGGCAACTGAAGGAAGTCCGCCTCTGGTCGCCCAGCGCCCGCAGTCGATCGTCGTTCGTCGACGACATGAGTCCGAGGGTCAACGTGCCGATCATCGCGGCCGACACAGCAGAAGCGGCGGTGCGCGGTGCCGATCTGATTGTGCTGGTCACGTCGTCTCCCACACCGGTGATTGACGATGCCTGGGTCGGCGACGGCGCGCACGTGGTGTGCGTCGGCGCCTGCCGCCCGACGCAACAGGAAATGGATCCGCCGCTGGTGAAGCGCGGACGCCTCTACGTGGACTCGAGCGCCGCTGCGGTCGTCGAAGCCGGCGACGTCGTGATGAACATCGCCGCCGGATTGTTCGATGCCTCACACATCCGCGGCGAGATCGGCGAACTCGTGCTCGGCCGCATCGAAGGCCGATCGAGCAGCACGGACATCACCATCTTCAAGTCGCTGGGCATGGCGGTCGAGGATGTCGTGGCGGCGGACCTGGTGTTTCGACGCGCCGCCGAGTCTGGCGCGGGAACGGAGCTGCTGTTATGAGTCAGGGTTCAGGGGCCTGGGAGCAGGGATCGGAGGCGCCGCGGAAGAAGCGCACCTGGCTGTGGGTGCTGGCCGGCGCGTTCGTGCTGTTCATGTTCGTCGCGATTGGCGGACTCTTCTTCGCGATCTCGTTCTTCCGCGACAGCATGCAGCTCACGGAGAACGTGACGGACATTGTCGCGGTCAATGAGTTCGACGCGGTCTATGCGAAGTACCCCGGGCAGCAGCCGCTGATTCAGCTGGTCGACGATCGCCCGCAGCTGGTCGCGGACCGCGCCAGCCGGACGCCAGCCACCCAACCGCTGACGACGTTGCGCGTAGTCGCGTTCGATAGAGGCGACGGGGAGATGGTCCAGTTCTCGCTGCCGTTCTGGCTGCTGCGCATGAGATCGGATCCGGTTCGCCTGAGCGCGTATCAACAAGGCTGGGACGATCGCGGTCTGTCGTTCCGGATCGAAGACATCGAGAAGCACGGCCCCGGCATCATCGTCGACGTCAAGGAACACATCGGGGGCCGGCTGCTGATCTGGGCGGAATAGCGTTAGAGGCGCAGGTAGCGCCGGACGCGATCCAGCAGGCCGCGCTGGGGATCCGCGGCGGTCGTCACGATCGCGGCCGGCCGTGCGTCGTCCAGCCCGGTTCGGCGCGCGCTGATCACGCCGGTCACGTGATCGAGCAACCCGGAATTCGCGACGGCAAGTTCGCGAAACTCCTTCGCCGAAATCTCCAGCACTTCCGCATCGTCCACCGCCCTGACGGTGGCGGTGCGTCGATCGCCGGTCAGCATCGACATTTCACCGAAGAAGCCGCCGGCGGGAATCACGGCGACTTCCTGGCCCGAGGGTTCGAGCGTGACGCGGGCACGCCCGGTCAGCAGCACGAACATCGAATCGCCCTCGGCGTCCTGAATGACGATCGGTTCGCCCGCCGCAAAGAGATGTTCTCGTGACGATTTCGACAGCGCATATCGCGTGTCCAGGTCGAGCGTCTTGAACAACTCGATGCCGCCGAGCAACGCCGCCGCCCGTGCAATGTGCTGCGTGCTGCGGACCGGCTCCTCGGTCCGCTCGTACTGCACCTGGATTGGATACGGGATCTCGATGTTGTTGCGGCGGAACGTGTACCAGAGGTTGGTGCGCACCTGGTCGCGGGCGGTGCGGTCCACGGCGTAGTCCTCGATCCAGAATTGCGCCAGGTAGTCGATCGACGAGTCACCGAATGCCTTCAGCATCACTTGCGCCTCCGGTGTCTTCATCACCAGCGAAGAGTTGGCCATCGCCTCGTGGATGGCGAGCTTCACCTGGTTCGGCGGCGCGCTGTAGCTGGCGCCAATCTCGACCTCGATGCGCGTCGGAATCGTCGGTTCGGAGAAGTTCAGCACCGGCTCTTTCGAGATGACGCTGTTGGGCACAATCAGAAACTGGCCCGACTTGGTGCGCAGCTTGGTGGCGCGCCAGGTGATCTCCTGGACCTGGCCTTCACGATCCGCAATCTGCACCCATTGGCCGACGCGGAACGGCTTTTCAATCTGGATCGCGAGACCGGCAAACAGGTTGCCGAGCGTGTCTTGCAGCGCAAATCCGACGACGACCGCGCCGACCGCCGACGTCGTCAACAACTGCTCGCGCAGCAACATCGTGCCGACGATCGTGAACACGGCGAGGACGGTGAAGTCCTGGACGATGGCGGGGAACCGATCCGAGGGGCGGTCCTGGCCCCACGGATTGGCAATCAGCGTGACGGCGGCATTGACAATCGACAGCACGAGTGTCAGCCGCGCCAGCGCCGAGAGCAGTGGGACATCGCCAAGGCCCTGGCGCACGGCGAGCTCGAGCAGCGCAAACCCGAGCAGCAGCCAGGCGGAGAACTGCAGCCGCCCGCGAATGAAGCGGCTTACGAGAGGCCTCCCTCTTTCTTGAATGCCGCGATGTCAGCCGCGGCGACCTTCACTGCCACGATCGCGGGATTTCTGCCACCCTTCGAGTCTTTTTCCGGATCCACTCCGCGGGCGCCGCCGGAGGCGGTGACTTGCGCCTGCTTCTTCTCGCCGCCGCTGGTCGGCAGCATGCGGCCCAACCCGAACCCGCGCTTCTTCTCGGCGGGCTTCTCTTCGGCTTGCGCCGTAGCGTGCTTCCCGGGCGCCGCCTTCTCGTCGCCGCCGGCAAGACCCGCCGAACCCGCTTCGACGGTGGCGATGGCGGTGAGTGCGACCGGCTGGTAGGAAATGCTCTTCGCGAATCGGGGCTGCAGCGTCGCCGTGGCGGCAAGCTTCTTCGATGCGATCTGCCGCCCGATGCGATCGAGGCGCTCCTGCATCTCCGGGTGCGACGCGAACAGGCCGCGCTTCTCCGTCGACGCCTTGTTGCGATCCTTCAACGTGGTCAGGAAGCCCACGATGCCGTTCGGTGCGTAGCCGATCTTGTTCGCCAGCGCCACGCCGTGCTCGTCGGACTCGTTCTCCTCGGCGCGCCCGAAACCGCGCTCGACGATGTTGTCGTAGGTGGCGGTGACGGCGCGCTCCATCAGCGACGAGCTGCCCGACAGCGTCTCGGCGGCGCCCATCTGCACCACCTTGCTCTTCTGGATCGCGCGGATGGTGTGCTTCTCGGTGACGTGAACGATTTCGTGCCCCAGCACTCCGGCGAGTTCCGCTTCGTTCTTGATCAAGGCCAGCGCGCCACGCGTGATGTGGACGTAACCGCCCGGCGCCGCAAAGGCGTTGACGCCGTCGGTGTCGAGCACCACGAATGTCCACGGCAGGCCGGGCCGCGTGCTGCCCTGCGCGAGCGCCAGCCCCACCAGGCTCACGTAGCGATGGACGGCGGCGTCCTGCACCACGCCATAGCGTTCGCGGATGCGCTCGCTGACGTTCTTGCCCAACTCCTGCTCCTCGGCGTCGGTCATCGACAGGTCGCGCACCTCGTTCGCCTTCTTGGCAATCGAGAGACCCTTGCCGATTCCGCCGAGTTGTCTGGCTTCCGCCGCCGCGCCAAGGTTCGCGCCGACCAGTGCGACGACTGACAGTGCAATCACGTCACGCATCATGTGACTTGACCTCAAATATCGCGACCGGCGCCGTCTTGCCCTTCACGATGACGTCGCCGAGGGGATCGAGATTATACCGCCCTTTCAGCCGGCGCCGGGTAGCGTCGCTGATGATGATGCGGGTGCCGTAGTCCTTGTTCAACGACTCGAGGCGGGCGCCGAGATTCACCGCATCGCCGATCACCGTGTAGCTCATGATCGACTCGGAACCGACGTTGCCCGCAATCATCTCGCCGGTATTGATGCCAATGCCAATGGCCAGCTGGGTCTTGCCGGCCGCCGCCCACTCGCGGTTCAACGCGTGCAGCGTCGCGATCATCTGCAAGGCTGTCTGCACCGCGTGATCGGCGTGATCCTCGTCATCCAGCGGCGCGCCGTAGAGCGCCATGACCATGTCGCCGACGAACTTGTCTACCGTGCCCCGGTGGGCAAACACGACGGCCACCATGCGGGTGAACCAGTGATTCAGCTGGGCGACGACGTCTTCCGGTGATCCCTTCTCGGACATGGTGGTGAACCCACGGATGTCGGCGAACAGCACCGTCATGTGGCGTCGAGCGCCGCCTAACGCCGCCAGCGATGGGTTCGCCACCAACTGCTCGTACACATCTTTCGAGACATACCGGGAGAACAGCTTCTTGATCTGCCGCTTCTCGCGTCCCTCGACGAAGTATTTCCACGCCAGGTCGCCGACGTAGGCGAGCGCCAGGGCGATCAACGGAACGACGACCGGGATCCAGCTGCCGCGGGCGAACAACATCACCGACAGCCATCCCAGCACCACCGCGAACAACACGGTGACCGCGCCGGTGAGCCAGGCGTTGAAGAACGCGCCCGCCACGCCCACGGTCACGACCGCCGCAACCACCAGCAACACATCGATCACGGCCGGCGCGCGCGCGATCGAGCGGTTGCGCAGCAACCCGTCGATGATAGTGGCGTGCACCTCCGGACCGCTCGCGTCGCCGCGGAACGGCGTGGAGAAGATGTCTTCAACAGCGGCGGCGGTTGCGCCGACGATGACGATCCGGTCCTTGAAGCGCGCCGGATCGACACCCGGCGGCTGTCCTTCGATGACCTGCTGCTGCGAATAGAAGACGTCGTAGAACGAGTAGGTTGGCAGCGCCGGCGCGCCGCTGTCAGTCGTCGGCATGGCGTACCAGGGGATCATCACGGCGCAGAGGTTGCCGTACGACATGCGCACGTCGATCGGCGGCGTCATTCCGGCCGCAAGCGTGGTCGCGAGCGCAAACGACGGGATGCGCCGATCGCCGACCTGCACCACCGGCGCGATCCGGCGCAGCGGACCGTCCGCATCGAGCACGAACAGCGAATGGCCGATGGCACGTGACGCCTCGGCGAGCGCGGGAAAGGGCGGCGTCAGCAGGGGCCGCGGCTCTACGCAGCCGGTCTCGGGCGGGCGGGTGTTCAGGGCGGGCGCGTCGAGGACCTGACTGATCGCTCTCGACGGATCGAGCAGCTCGGCGCTTGCCGCCTCGGCGATGTGCACCACGTTGCCGGCCTTGCGCGTCGAAGCCACCAGCGCCGCGTCGGATTCCTCGCCGGTCCATTCCTGGTCGCCGACCAGGAACTTGCGCAGGTCGCGCTCGGTGAACAGGATATCGTAGCCAATGACCTTCGCGCCGGCGGCGGCCAGGTAGTCGATGACGGTGGCGTGGACCAGCCGCGGCCACGGCCAACGGCCGACCAGCGGCTCCAGGCGGCGAATGCTCTCGTCGTCTATGGCGATGAGCGCGATGGCCGCCGCGGCTGCTGCCGGCGGCGGCGCGGTGACCACGGCCCTGGCGTCGTAGGTCTGCAACTCGATGTCGTGAACGAAATCGAGGAGCCCCATCGCCCCGGCCAGCACTGCCGCCGCAAGTGGAATGGTTCTCTGCATGAGTGGCAACGCTAGTCTACAAGCGCGTATCGGTGGCGCCACTCAAGCAGCGCGAGTATGCTCACGAACAGACCGTCGAACAGAATCACGCCGAAGCCAGACCAACGATGCAGGTTATGCGGCAACGAATAGAGCTCCGCGAGCCACCCGCTCAGGGCAAGCGTCGGCACGCCTGCAGCGAACGCCGCAAGCCCGTCGGCCCATAGGAGTCTGTGCATCAGATCCGCCCGCCGGCGGCAGGCTTGCCGCGGGCGAGCTAGCAGGCGCATTGAATGGTACCGCTACGGGGATTCGAACCCCGGTTACAAGGTTGAGAACCTCGCGTCCTAACCCCTAGACGATAGCGGCACTAGGGTCTTGGAACCTCCGATTGTACCCGTCGGCACGCTTCGCCGCAACCCGGCGCCCGCGGAACATAATGGCATCAATGCGGCCTGTGACTTCTGCGCCTGCGGCGGCTCTGTTGGGGCCTGCCGCGGCGTTTCTCACCGTTTCCCTCGCGTGCGGCGGCAACGCTACGCCTCCGCCGGCCGCGCCGGCTGGACCAGCGGTCGATCCCTCCACGGCGGGAATCATCACCGCCACGGTGGTGTTCGAGGGCGAGGCGCCGGCACCAGCGTTGATCACCATTACCGGCGACCCGAAGTGCGTGAGCGAGAACGGCGGTCCGCAGCAACCCGAGGAGCGAATTGTGGTCGGTGGCGGCCAGGCGCTCCAGAACGTATTCGTGTACGTGAAGGACGGGCTCGGCGCCTACGGATTCCCGGTGCCATCGGAGCCGGCGGTGCTCGACCAGGACAAGTGCCGCTACACGCCGCGCGTGCTCGGCGTGCGTGTTGGCCAGCCCTTGCAGGTGCGCAACAGCGATCCGCTGCTCCACAACGTCCGCTCGAACGGCGTGATCAACCAGGCCTTCAACCGGTCGACGCCGCTCGAGGGCGTCAGCTTCACCCACACCTTCGCGACCAAAGAAGTGATGGTGCCGTTCAAGTGCGATGTCCACGGCTGGATGAGCGCGTGGGTCGGCGTGCTCGATCATCCGTACTTCGGCGCCACCGCGGCCGACGGCAAGGTGGTGCTCGGCAACCTGCCGCCCGGCACCTACACCATCGAGGCCTGGCACGAATCGCTCGGCACCAGGACGCAACACGTGACAATCGGCGCAAAGGAATCCAAGGATGTCGGCTTCACCTTCGCACGCTGACGACGGGCAGTCGGACGGTCGGGCCGTCGGGCCGTCGGGAAGGGCCGCCGCTCACACCCGAACCGGTGACTTCGTCTCACTGACGAAGCCGCGGCTGAATTTCCTGGTCCTGCTGACGACCGCGGCGGCCTATTCGCTCGGCGCCGGTCCGGATGCACGGTCGATGGATCTCGTGCACACGCTGGTCGGCACCTTCCTCGTCGCCGGCGGTGCGGCGGCTTTGAACCAGGTGTGGGAGCGCAGCACTGATCGCTTGATGCGGCGCACCCGGCAGCGGCCGATGGCCGACATGCGCCTGACGGTGGCACAGGGAACAGCGTTCGGCATCGTGCTCACGGCGCTTGGCGCGGTCGAGCTCGCCTGGTTCATCAACCCGCTCGCCGCCCTCGTCGCACTGTTCACGACGGCGAGCTACGTGCTGCTCTACACACCGCTGAAGCTGCGCACGTCGCTGTCCACGATCGCGGGGGCACTGCCGGGGGCGCTGCCCGCGGTGATCGGCTGGGCGGCGGCAACCAACACGCTGTCGATCGAAGGCTGGGTGCTGTTCGGCATCGTGTTCATGTGGCAGATGCCACACTTCCTGGCAATCGCGTGGATGTACCGCGACGAGTATGCCCGCGCGGGCATGCCGCTGCTGCCGGTGATCGAACCGGATGGACGATCGACCGGGCGCCAGGCAGTGCTCTACACAGCGGCGTTGCTTCCCCTCAGCCTGATGCCCACCGGCGTCGGCCTCGCCTCGGTGTGGTATCTCGCCGGCGCCCTCATCCTCGGGGCGATCCTGCTGGTCATGAGCCTCGAGTTTTCGTTCAAGCGCGATCTGCCGGCGGCCAGGCGGCTGTTCTTCGGCTCAATCCTCTACCTGCCAATACTCTGGGCACTACTGGTGTTCGACCATCGGGCACAATAGGGGCTGAGGGGCTTAGCGAATGACTGTCACCGATCTCCCCGCGCTCAACGCCACGCTCAACCTGATTTCAACGTGCCTGCTGGTCACCGGCTGGGTGTTGATCAAGCGGGGCGAGCGCCAGAAGCATCGCTACTGCATGATCGGTGCGCTGATTGTCTCGGCGCTGTTCCTGACCTCGTATGTGATCTATCACTGGCAAGTGGGCTCGGTGCCGTTTACGGGCACCGGCTGGATCCGGGTGGTCTACTTCAGCGTCCTGATACCGCACGTGACCCTCGCTGCCGCGATCGTCCCGCCGGTGCTGATCACCGCGTCGCGCGGGCTGTCGGCGAAGTACGACTCGCATCGACGCATCGCGCGCTGGACCCTGCCGCTGTGGCTCTATGTCTCGGTGACCGGTGTCATCGTCTACCTGATGCTCTACCAGATGTAGGTGACCTTTCCCCTCGCTCCAAGCCTGGCGCTTGCGCTCCTCGTTGGGGCCTTCCCCGCACAGGCGCCCAGAACCATCACCGGCATTGTGACCGACGCGGACGCGCGCACGCCCGTCGCACACGCGCGCGTGCAGGTTGACAAGACCGTCGCGACGAGCGGCGCCGATGGGCGTTTCTCGGTGCAGGCACCCGTCGGCACCGTCACGGTGCTGGTCGAGGCCGATGGCTTCTTCCCCTTGTCCATCGATCTCATCGTGCCAGACGCGGGATTGGCCAATGCCGAACTGTCACTGGCGCGTAACGCCGGCTTCGCCTCGAACGTGTCGGTCGTCGCCCCCGCACCCGCCGCCGCGCCGGCCACCGACATCGTCGCACCGATCGAAGTGCTGCGTACGCCCGGCGCGCTCGACAACGTGTTCCGCACGCTGCAGACACTGCCCGGGGTGGCGGCGACCGATGAGTTTGGCAGCCGCCTGGCGGTGCGCGGCGGTGCGCCCGATCAGAACCTCACCATCATGGACGGCGTCGAAGTGCACGACCCATACCGGTTGTTCGGATTGACCAGCGCCTTCAACCCGGAAACCATCCAGCGCTTCGAGCTGGCCACCGGCGGCTTCAGCGCGCGCTACGGCGATCGGCTGTCGTCAATGCTGGTCGTCGAAAACCGCGACGGCACGCGCACCGACGCGCTCGCGGGCTCCGCGGCACTGAGCCTCACCGACACCAACCTCGTACTCGAGGGACGCCTTCCCGCCAAGGCGGCCGGCTCCTGGCTGGTCACCGGACGGCGCACCTATTACGACCTGGTGGCCTCTCGCATCGCCGATCAGAACTTTCCGGCGTTTGCCGACCTGCAGGGCAGGGTTGGCTGGGATCCGGCTCCGGGCCGCACTCTGACCCTTTTCGGACTTCGCAGCCGCCAGGACGCCGCTATCGAGATTGATGAAGACGATGCGCGGGGGGAGTTCCAGGATGATACGGAAAACGACCTGGCGTGGGCGCGGTTTGCGACCTCACTCGGCAGACGCGGGCAGTCGCAAACGGTCGCCGGCTTCTCGGATACGCGATCGACATTCGGGGTGGACGCCCGCTTCGAGAACACCAGCCGCCGATCCAACGCGCCGCGCGAGGGCGGCTTCGGCACGGCAAACGTGGCATTCGAGCGCGCGCTCTCGGTCAAGGATGTGTCGCTGAGGCAGGAGCTGGTGTTTTCACTCGGCAACCACGTGGTGGAAGCCGGCGCCGAGGCCCACCGGCTCGCGACGACGCTGCGATTCGAAATCGACGGCGATCGCAACCCGGCGGCGGCAAACGGATCGAGCGTGCGAGGCGGAGCCGGTCTCCCCGATCTGCTCAACGTCGTTGAACGCTCTACGCGTGCCGGCGGGTGGGTGCAGGACACGTTTCCGGTCGGTGACCGTGCGTCGATTCAAGCGGGACTGCGATGGGACCGTCCCGGCTCCACCGGAGAGCACTTGCTCTCGCCTCGCCTGTCGGCCTCGTTCGCGCCCGGCGCCCTCACTCGCGTGCGCGCGGCCGTCGGGATGTACACCCAGAGTCCGGGGTACGAGAAGCTGGCGCAGAGCGACTACGTGCTCGACCTCACCAATCGAGCGGCACTGCGCAGCGAGCGCGCCGCGCAGGCGTCGATCGGTGTCGAGCGCGATCTGCCCGGCAACGTAGCACTCAAGGCCGAGGGCTACTACAAACACTTCACGAATCTGCTGATTGGCCGCCTCGAGTCCGAAGCGTCTCGGCTGGCGCGTCTCGCCCGCTACGACTTCCCCGCCGATCTGCAATCGAGCATCCCGTCGTCGCCGTTGATCACGACCATGCCGGCCAACGATGGACGTGGCCGCGCGTATGGATTCGACGTCTATTTGTCGCGTGCGTCGGGGCCGCGCGTCAGCGGCTGGGCCAGCTACACCTGGGGACGGGCGACGCGCAATGCCTATGGGCGCCGATACGCGTTCGAGTACGACCGCCGCCATGCCGTGTCGGCGGTCGGCGCGTATCGGCTCTCGCCCCGATGGGAACTGGCGTCGACGGTTCGCGTCGCCTCGGGCTTCCCGCGCACCGCGCCGCTTGGCGTGAGAGTGGCGGCGGTTGAGGATGCCGACGACCGCGACCGCGACGGTGTGATCGGCGAATTGCTGCCGGACCGGGACCCGGCGGGCCGCCTGCTGTACGAGGTGGATTTTGGATCGGTGGCCAATCTCAACGAGGCGCGGCTGCCGGTGTTCGCCCGCGTCGACATGCGGGTCAGCTGGCGTCCGCGAGGCGCCACCGGGCGGTGGGAGTTCTACGCCGAGGTCATCAACCTCTTGAACCGCAAGAACGCCGGGGCGCTGGAGGCGGAGCTGGAGCACGATCCGGGCGCCGATCGTCCGCGCATTGTCGAACAGCGCGATCAATCCATTCCGAGACTCCCCACTGTGGGGGTGCGCTTTCGATTCTAGCGCCGGTCGAACACCCGGTATCCTGTGCCGGCACCCTTCGATCCGATGCTCGCCGCAGGTTCACGGCCGCCGCTCGCCCTGATCGCGCTGTTGGTTCTCGCCGCTGCTCCCCTGTCCGCCTCCTTCGACGCCGTTGCGGGCGTATTCGCCCTCAGCGCCGCTCAGGACAGTCGGGTCACCGACTGGACCGCGCTTCGGCCAATGCCGATGGTCACGCTCGAAATCCGCACGCGGGTCGGAATGCTGCTGGTGGTGCCTGCCGTCACGCTGTTCCTGCTCCATGTGTTCCGGCCGCGTGCCCACGTGCTGGCCGGGGTGTCGGCCTGGGGGGCTAGCGGTAGAGCAAGTACCTGGCGCGGCGCTGACGCCAGCGCGACTCATCCGCGGCATACTGCGCCGCCATTGCCGCCGGATCCTCACCCTCCTTGATGCGGGCCACGAGCTCTTCCGAACCGACCAGCCGCCACATGTTGCTGGCGTCGTACTTGTCGCCAAACAGCTTCCATAACGCCGAGGAGATCTCGAATCCAACGCGTACCGGCTGGAGCGCAGATCGATTCGTGATCATCATGAACACGCCCTCGCACCGCTCGTTGGCGTACTTGCTGGCGGTCGGGGTAAAGCCGATCGGATAGAAGCGAATCCCAGGCAGCCGGCGTGCATTGAGCGCCGCCGCCAGCCGCCGTCCGTCGATCCACGGCGCGCCGATCTGTTCGAACGGCTGATCGGTGCCGCGTCCCACCGAGATGTTCGAGTACTCAATCGCGCCGATGCCCGGATACAGCATGGCCTGATTGAGGTTGCGCATGTTCGGCGACGGGTTGATCCACGCCAGCCCCGTTTCGTCGTACCAGTAGTCACGCCGCCAGTTCTCGATCGGCACCACCGTCAGATCGACGTTCAACTTGCGCTCGCCGTTGTACAGCCTCGCCAGCTCACCCATCGTCATGCCATGCCGAATCGGCATTTCCGTGTACGCAATGAAGGTGTTCCGCGTCTCGCCGGCCTTCGCCTCGCGCGTGATCGGCCCCTCGATCTGCCACCCGTTGATCGGGTTCGGCCGATCGAGCACCACCACCGCGATCTTCTGCCTGGCAGCCTCTTCCATGGCGTAGGCCATGGCCAGCTGATAGGTGTAGATGCGCGCGCCGATGTCCTGCAGATCGATGACCAGCGTGTCGATGCCATCCAGCGACCCTGCCGGTGGACGTCCCGTTCCCCCCTTGTAAAACAACGAGTGAATCGGCAGGCCGGTACGCTGGTCTTTCTCGGCAGGCACGTCGGCATCGAGCACGCCACGAATCCCGTGCTCGGGACTGTAGAGCGCAGCCAGCGTGACTTCCGGCGCCTTGAACAGCAGGTCGATCGTCGCGCGGCCGTCGCGCGACAGCCCGGTGTGATTGGTGATCAGGCCGACACGCTTGCCGCGAAGCAGCCTGAAACCGTCGCGAATCAGGACATCGATGCCGGTCAAGACTCCGTTCGGCGCGGCGGCGCCGCCCACCCGTTCTTCACGGGGGTTCGGCGCGGTGGCTCGCGAACCATCGCGCAGAACCTCCGCGCCTACCCTTCGGGGAGAACCAGCGTCCAGAACACTCGAGATTGCAGCCGCCGCCACCGTAGCGACGCGACTGCGGAGAGGCGTCACGTCGCCGGTGCCATCAGGATGCAATCGGCTGGAGAGGAATATGACGTAGGAGTTCGAGGTGGGATCGACCCAGATGCTCGTACCAGTGAACCCGGTGTGGCCGAATGACGGCCCAACCGGGAACAGATCGCCGCGATTGCTCGAGAACGACGTGTCGATGTCCCAGCCAAGCCCGCGCACCGCCGTCATGCCGCGCGGCGTCTGCGGCGAGGTCATGGTCCTCACGGCCGCTTCCGACAGCACCCGCGTGGTGCCGATGCGGCCCTGGCCGAGGAGCATGCGCGCGAAGATCTTCAGGTCGCGCACGGTGCTGAACAGTCCGGCGTGCCCGGCAATGCCGCCCATGCGCCTCGCGGTGGGATCGTGCACGACACCACGCAGCGGCGCCGCATCCGGCCGCTTGCACGGCCACGCGTCCTGCTCGGCGCAGCGCTCGGTGGGCGCAATTCGCGGCAACAGCGACTTCGGCGGATTGAACCCGGTGTCCGTCATTCCCAGCGGGCCGAACACACGCGCCTTCAGGTACGCGTCGAGCGATTGTCCCGTGATGCGCGAGACGATGTCGCCAAGCAGGAAGTAGTTGATGTCGCTGTACACGAACGTCTCACCCGGGGCGGCCGTGGGCACTTCGTCTTTCGCCAGCTCGATGGCGGCATCGTATCCGGTCCACGGGTGCAGATCGACGTCGGGCCGCAGCCCCGAGACATGCGTCATCAGGTGGCGAATCGTGATGCCGCCTTTTCCGTATCGTTCGAACCCTGGAAGATGAGTCGCCACGCTGTCGTTGAGGCGGAGCCTCGCGTCGTCGATCAGCGTCATGACCGCAGTCGTCGTAGCCACGACCTTCGTCAACGACGCGACGTCAAACACCGTATCAAGGGTCATCGGCTCTTCGGCCGGAACCGTGGCTCGGTAGCCGAACGCTTTTTCATACAGCGTCTGATCGCTGGTCCCGGGCGAAGTCGAGGGGCCACGCCCGACGGCCACGACGGCGCCAGGGGTCTGCCTCGCGGCCATGGCGTCACGAACGAGGTCGTCGATCCGTGAAAACGCCCCGGAATTGGGCTGTTTGGCCTCGGCAACGGCAATGGATAACGCGGCGAAAGCGGCCACCAGTGGCGCGGGTCTCATGGGGCTAATATACTGGCGGAGTTGCGCCTCGCTGCGCAGCGTTGTTTCGTCCCGCCTCCAGCGGGGCTTATTGGAGATACCTGCAATGCGTGAATCGAAAACGTTCCTTTCCGCGGTGGCGCTGGTCGCCGCCCTGGTCGTACCGGCCCTCCCGGCCGCGGCACAGACCGGCCGTATTGGCGGACAGGTGAAAGACACCAGCGGTCAGCCTCTCAAGGGCGCGACAATCACCGCAGAAAACCCTGGAGCCTCACCGTCGTCCTTCACGGCCACGACGGACGACCGGGGCCGTTATTCGATCATCGGGCTGAAAACGGGCACTTGGAAGGTGACCGCGTCGGCTCCGGGGTTCGCGCCTTCGTCCGGCAACGTGCCGGTGCGCAGCCTCGGCGCGCCAATGCCCCCGGTCGACTTCAACCTCGCTCCCGGGGCCACTGGCCCGGCCGCCGCGCTGGCCGGAGTCAACACCAAGGAACTCCAAGGCGAAATCCAGAAGGCCATCGACATGGCCAACTCCGGCCAGCACGACGCCGCGATTGCCGCCTACCAGGCGATTCTCACCAAGACGCCGGCCCTGACGATGCTCAACGGCCAGATTGCCCAGGTCCAGCGTATGAAGAAGGACTACGACGGCGCCATCGCGTCGTACCAGAAGGTCCTGGCCGGCGACCCGAACAACGACAGGGTGAAGATCGAGATCGGCATGACCTATCTCGAGAAGAACGACTTCGCCAACGCCGAGAAGACGCTGCTGGAAGTCGCCGGCTCCCCGAGCGCGAACCGCGAAGTGTTCTACAACCTCGGGGAAGTGATGTTTGCCAAGGGCGAGACCGACGAAGCCGTCAAGCACTACCAGCGCGCCGTCGAGATGGACCCGAACTGGGGCAAGCCGCTCTTCAAGCTCGGGCTGGCGCGCCTGCAGAAGGCCGACACTGCCGGGGCCATCGAGTTCATGAACAAGGTGATCGCGCAGGACCCGAATTCGGCCGAAGCCGTGCAGGCCAAGGGACTTGTTGAGCAATTAAAAAAGGGGTGAGAGAGAACCTCGTTGCTCTGCTTCCGCAATGAGCTGATTGAGGTTGGGGTACGAAGGCTCGATTGACCGGGCCTTCCTCCACATTTCCACCGCCTCCCTGAACTTCCCTTCCCTCGCCGCGAGCGAGCCTTTCACCACCCACGGAAACGCGTAGTTGGGCTCGACGGTCGTCGCCTTGTTGAGCGCATCGCGCGCCACCATCACATTGCCGCGCTCGGCTTCGAGCCAGCCCTTGGATGCGTGATGCGACGCGACGTCAGGGAAGGTATCCAGGCTGACGATGTATTCATTCTGCGCCGCGCGGAGCGCCTCGCCGGCCGGGCCCGGCAGGTTGACGATGCCGAAGTTGGCGAGCACTTCGGCGGCCTTGACGCGCACGACGCGCGCCTGGTCGACGAGCCGCGCGAGGACCGGCGTGATGCGCTCGCGATTGCCGATCACTCCCAGCGACTCGACGGCCGCGGCCCGGACGATAGGTTCCGGATCGCTGGCCGCGCCAATCAACGCATTGAGGATGGCCGGGGTCAACTGCGCAACCACGGGCTTACGAGTGTCCGAACGCCCGCCAGAACGTCCGTCTGAACGCCCATCTGAACGCCCGTCTGAACGCCCGTACGACGTCTGCGTTTGCAGGGTGGCGGCGCGCTGCTGGCCGGATCGGCTCTGGGACACCAGTTGCCCGATGTAGTCGGCGGCGCTGGCGCGAATGATCATGCCTTCCGATCGATCGACGGCCAGGCGCGCGAGCTCGGGCAGCGTCGATCCGTCACCGGAGCCGGCGCGGTAGAGCACGTCGGCCATCCTGGCCGCCTTCGCCCGCCGCTCGCCATCACCCCACCGCTCGTTCATCTGGCGTGACGCCCACTCAGGGGAGCGATCGTCGTGGCACGTGGTACAGGCGTTGGGAATGCCGTACTGCGCGGTGCTCTCCGGCACCGGCGCCTGGAAGGTGTGATCGCGGCGCCGGGTCAGCAACCGCCAGTTCACCTCGCTCATGTGGCAGTTGATGCAGCGCGATCCTTCCGAGTCGGGGTTGTGAAACGTGTGCCGCTCGAGGCCGGCACCGGTGAACGACGGCCGTTGCGGATCCCTCTCCCGGTCCCACGCCGCCTTCGGCGTCGAGTGGCACTGCGTACACAACGCGTCGCCCTCGCGGGTCTCGTGGATGTTCACCTTCAGCGAGTATTCGTTCGATGACCCATGCGCGACATGGCAGCTGGTGCAGGTGATGACACCCGCCTTGAAGCAGCCGCTCAGCGCCAGCGCCTGGGAGCGGTTGAAGCGGTTTGGCCGGCCGTCCGGCCAGAACTCACCTTGCAGGTCGTTTTCAAGAATCGGATCGCTGACGATGAACGGCAGCGCGTAGTCCTCGTAGCGATCGCCCCCCTTGAAGCCGACGAACGTGTTCTTCTTGTTGCCATGGCAGTAGGCACACATGTCGTAGACGCGCCGTGGCTCGGCGCTGCGCACCGAAAAGATCTGGAGGATGTCGCTCAACTGCCGGTTCTGGTCGCTGTCGTCGTACGACGGCTTCAACGCCGGATTCTTCTCCCACGCGTCCATCAAGGTCGTGTGCCGCCGTCCTGGGCCGTGGCATGCTTCGCACCCGATACCCATCTCCGTCCACGTGGACCTGAACTTCTTCGCGTCGACGTCGTAGCCCTGCGCGATGTTGGTGCCGTGGCAATTGAAGCAGTTGGTGTTCCAGATCTGCCGGATGTCGTGGGCGCCGTCGGGAATCGGCGTGATCTCCTTCCAGTCCACCCACCGCTTGCTCTCGACGTGCCAGAAGATCGGCAGCACGTAGATGCGCCCTTCGGGGAGCATCGACAAGTAGCCCTGGTACCGCTTGGCGCCCAGCGTGTAATCCACGTTGAACGTTGCCGGCGTCCGCCCGCCGAGCGACACCGACACGAACGGCGTGCCGTTCTTCGTACCGAAGATGTACGAGCGATCGTGATCCGCGAACGTCGTTCCGTCGCGGAAGTCGCCGACGATCTTCGCTTCGGCGACCGGCTTGGTCATCTGGATGTGGAGCGAATTCGTCCACTGCGTGTGCGCGGCCTCGTGACATCGCGCGCAGGAGTCGGAGCCGAGATACTCGGAGTCGCGGGCTTGCGGGCTTGGGAGCGTAAGAGCCTGTGAACTTGGGGCGTGCGCAAAGCCGCTGGTGCTCCAATACACGCTGAGCGCGAGGAGCAGAAAAGCCAGCGACAGGGCTTGCGTGGCCCGAGTCACGTGGGAATTCTAGGGCAAAAAATAAGGGACCCGAACTCTGGGTCCCTTTCGAGCCAGCGGCCTAGTCAGCCTGGCTCAAAGCTAGTTGACTCCTGTGGGGGTCGCCCTCCTGCGCTAAACAGCCTCGGAGAACTAATCAACTGCCCCCTGTAGAGCAATCGACGTGCCGGACCTGGACTTCCCAAAATGGGCGGAATCCTGACCGACTGGGTGCGACTCGTCCCTCGAATCCAATGGTTTGAAAACAGCCTCTTCGGCTTCGTGGATCAGAGGCGTGAGCGAATCTCCCACAGGTCCGGGAAGACAGGGGTCATCAGGGTGGTGGCGAGGTACTGGGCCCCGGCGGATCCCCCGGTGCCGGCCTTGGCGCCAATCGTGCGCTGCACCATCTTCACGTGGCGATACCTCCACTCCTGGAGCCCCTCGTCGAGGTCGACCAGTCGCTCGCACATCGCGGCGTGCTGTGGATCGCGTCGGTACAGGTCGATCAGCGTCTCCTGCAATTCAGGATTCGGCTCGACGCGGGCGGTCACATCGCGCGACAACAGCCCGGCAGGCACCGCATACCCCTCGCGAGAGAGATAGGCGAGGAACGCGTCCCAGAGCGTGGCTTTGCCAAACCGCAGTTCCAGCGCCGCGCGCGCGCGTGTGCCCGGCGCAAACCGCTCGACGGCTCCCCGTGACTTGTTGCCCAGCACGAACTCGAGCTGGCGGAATTGATCCGACTGGAAGCCGCTGGCGGCCTCGAGGCGCGCGCGGAAGGACTGAAACTCAAGCGGCGTCATCGTCTCCAGGATGTCGAGCTGCGCGACCAGCACTTTGAGGATGGTCAGGACGCGCTTTAACGTGTGCTGCGCGCGGAACGGATCGCGCGCGTCGAGCAGCGCGATCACGTGGTCGATCTCGTGGAGCACCTGCTTGAACCACAGCTCGTAGACCTGGTGAATGACGATGAACAGCATCTCGTCGTGTTCGGGACCCTCGGAGCGGGGACGCTGCAGCGCCAGCAGATCATCGACGGCCAGGTAACTTCCGTAGGTGACGGATCGGTCCTGCATACTCGGTGATTATGCCTTGCTTGCTCTTCTCGGCGCGGCGTGGCAGCGCATCGGCGACTATGCCTGGGCTTCGGTGAGGCGATCAGGCGGGAGTGAGTGGATCCACGCGGTCTTCAACCGTGCCTTTCTCGATCGTCTTTGGCAGGGCGGCTACGATGTCGTCATGCCCGCGCGGCCGCCGGCATAATCGCCAAATAAAAAAGCGGGGGGCGCCGGCGTAGCGCCTCCCCGCCTAACGACTCCCCCACAGGAGCCGAGCTCGGTCTTACCCTACCAGA
>VFZG01000011.1 GCA_016871275.1 Acidimicrobiia bacterium
GCGACCCGATAGGCCGACTCGGTGTCATCGCCGTGAAAGTGGCGCAACGACAGCGCGGCGAGGATGGTGTCGCGCATCACCGCCGGATCGAGCCGTACCAGCGTGTAGCCCAGCACGGTGATCTTCGGCGGGCCCGGATGCGATTCGGGCTCGAACAGCGTGACGGGCGAGACCATCGTGGTGTCGTCGCCGGTGGCGATCGTCATCGATGTTTCACGGACGGAACTGGCACGGTCGCCCTGGCGGCGTCCTGCGTCCACCTGGAAACCGATGAAGCGGCCAGCGAGCGACCCGCGTAACTGCAGGAGATCTTCGGGCCAGGCGGCGTCTTCGAAGGCCATCGCTGGCGCGTTCCACCGGCGCAGCCTCAAGCGATCGACCGGAATGGCAGCCGGTCTCTCGACATGTGCGAGGTCGGGCAGAGTGGTGCCGGGCAAGGTATCGACCACCCACACATCACGCACCAGCCGCGGCTCGCTGGCGCTGTTGGCCCAGGCCGAGTAGCGCTGCGCGTAGCCGGTCCAGTTCTGATCGCGCAGCATCTGCCCGTCGATCTGCAGGCTGACCAGTGTGCGCGACAACTCCGAATCGAACTCGGTCGCAAACTGCGCGGCCGCGGTGCGCAGCGTGCGCTGCATGCGCTCGCGCTCGGCGGTGCTCAACTGACCGAGCCACTGGTACTGCATCCACGCCAGTGCCGGTACCAGCAGCATGACCAGGCCCACGAGGATGGTGACCGCCGAGACGCGCCGCTTCCCCAAGGTCATGACCAAAAGTCTAGCACGGGTGAAAATCTCGTAAATCCAGTAAAATCAAGCATTTAACATCCTTAACAAACGTTTTGCCTACGCTTAACGGCTCGCCGGCGCGAGCGACCGTAATATTGAACGAGACCAGCGTTCAGACGACCGTTCGAACGATCGTCAGAACGACTGTCCGAACGATCGCCAGAACGATCGTCAGCAATGAGGAGCAGCCATGCGTAGCGTGATTTCAACGGCGGCGATCGTGATGGTCGCGTCACTGGTGGAAGTCGATCGAGTCTCGTTCTCACCGCTGGCGCTGGCCTCGGCTCGAACAGAGTCAGGCGGCCAGGACCGCGTCGCGGGCATCCTGGCGGCCACCAAGCAGGCGATGGGTGGCGAGGACAAGGTCGCGGCGCTCAAGGGCCTGACGGCGGAAGGGCCATTCCGCCGCGCGATGGGCGGCCGCGACATGGAAGGCGTCGTGACGCTGACAATCGAGCGGCCCGACAAGATGCGCCGCGTTGAAGAGATGCAGTTGGGCGGAATGGTCGGCGGCCCGACCATCGAGAACGTATCGGTGCTTACCGGCAACACGTCATGGCAGGACTCGCAGAACCGCGGCGGCATGGGCGGCGGCATGCGCATCATGATCAACCAGGGCCCAGGCCCGGGTGGCCCGGGCGGCAGCGCCATGACTCCAGAGCAGATCGACGAAGCACGCACCCGTCGCATGAAGGTGGACTTCTACCGCATGACGGCGGTGCTGCTCGCCGACGCTGGCACGCCATGGGTCGATGCCGGCATCGCCGAATCACCCGAGGGGAAGGCCGACATTCTCGAAACCAAGGAAGGCACCGGCCGCACGCTGCGGCTGTTCATCGATCAGGGCACCAAACTGCCGCTGATGGTGCAGTACCAGGATCCGAAGCCGCGCATCATGATCAACAGCGGCGGCCCGGGCGGGCCGGGCCGCGGCCGGGGTGGGCCAGGTAGCGGCCCCGACGGTCCAAGGATGCGCGGTGGTCGGGGCGCGCCAGGCGCCGGCGATTCGCCGCCGATAACGCCCGAGCAGATCAAGGAGCGCATCGCCGAAATGCAGCGCACGCCGCCCGAAATGGGCACGTATGCGATGCACCTCAGCGACTTCAAGAAGGTCGACGGCATCATGCTGCCGCACAAGATCGAAACCTCCCTCGACGGCGAGCCGAACCAGGAGTGGACGATTGAGAAATACAAGGTCAATCCACAGATCAAGCCGGATGTGTGGCAGAAGAAGTAATTCGGCGATTGGGCGATTCCTTGATTGACGACTGTTGGGTGATTTGCGATTTGGTGATTGGGGATTTTAGATTGGATTGCAGATGTTACGAATTCTGAGGAGCGTGCTTGCGGTCACCGCGTGTGCCGTTGCCATGACATCGGTGGCGGCCGGGCAGGTGGTGCAGGGCACCGGCTTCGGCTCGACGCTGCGCGTCACGGTCCTCGATCCGACCGAGGCGGCGCTGATCATCGCGCAGGTCACGATCGTCGATTCGGCCGGCGCTGAGCGGACGGCCATGGTCGACGATCGCGGCGTTGCCCTATTCGAGGACCTGAATCCCGGCAACTACCAAGTGAAGGCGGCAGCGGAGAGCTTCCGTCCGATCACCACGCCGTTCAACGTGCGGCGCGGCGAGAACCGCACCACGCTGCGGCTGGCGCTGGCGACCATCGAGCAATCGGTGGTCGTGCAGGACAAGAGCGCGGCCGATCGGCGCGACAACGGCTTCACCCAGACGCTGACGCAGGAAGAGGTCGACGCGCTGCCGGACGATCCGGATGAAATGGCCGAGGAACTGGCGCGCCTGGCCGGTCCCGGCGCGCAGATCTTCGTGAACGGCTTTCGCGGCGGCCGCCTGCCGCCCAAGGACCAGATTCAGCAGATCCGATTCCAGACCAACTCCTTTTCGGCCGAGTACCACGAGGCCGGCATGATCCGCGTCGAGGTCATCACCAAGCCAGGCCTGGGCGGCTGGCGCGGCAGTACCAACTTCGGCTTCCGCGATGAATCGCTGAATGCCAGGAACCACTTCGCGAAGGCAAAGGGCGCCGAGCAGATGCGGCGCTACATGGTCAACTTCCAGGGGCCAATCGCCAAGGGCCGCACCGGATTGACGGTGTCGTTCGACGGCAACAGCTCCTACGACTCGCGCACCATCAATGCGCTGTCGCCGTCAGGAGCCCCGGTGACCGCCCTGGCCGAGACACCCATGGACGCGATGAACTTCAGTGCCCGCGTCGAGCACCTGCTCGGCGGCACCAGCCAGCTGCAGCTCGAATACCAGCGCCGCCAGAACGATCGCAGCAACGTCGGTGTCGGCGACTTCGACCTGCCGGAGCGCGCCTTTGCCACCGACAACAGCACCAACACCGTCCGCGTGCGCGCGACCGGCGTGATCGGCAAGAAGGTGTTCAGCGAAACCCGCTTCTCGCTGATCGATTCCACGTTGTCGAACACGTCGTTCTCGAACCAGCCGACCATTCGCGTCAACGAGGCCTTCAACGCCGGCGGCGCCGGGCAGATGGGCGATCGGCGCGCGCGCGAGATCGAGCTGGCCCAGAACGTCGACTTCAGCATCGGCCGCCGGCACTCGCTGCGCGCCGGAGTGCTGCTCGAAGCCGGCTGGTGGGACAGCAACCAGCGGTCGAACGCGTTCGGCACCTACACCTTCACGAGCCTCACCGACTACAACGCCGGCCGGCCCGCGACTTACAGCATCCGCACCGGCGATCCCGTGGTCGACTATCGACAAGTCAAGGCCGGCTGGTACCTGCAGGACGATGTGCGTGTGTCGCGCGACCTGCAGGTCAGCCTCGGCGTGCGACAGGAAATCCAGACGCAGGTTGATGCGCGGTGGAACCTCGCGCCGCGCGCCGCCTTCACGTGGAACGCCTCCCGCACGACCACCGTGCGCGGCGGCTACGGCATCTTCTACGACTGGTACGATTCGGCGTTGTACGAACAGACGATTCGCGTCGACGGCAACCACCAGATCGACACCATCGTGCAGAAGCCGACCTTCCCGGTGACCGCAGGCATCGGCACGCGGCTGCCGCCGAGCGTGATTCGCGCCGCCGCGCTCGCACAACCCACCATCCAGCAGGCGTCGATCGGTCTCGAGCGTCCGCTGGCCCCGTGGGCGGACTTCCGCACCGACTACATGTGGACGCGGGGCACCAACACACTACGGTCGATCAACGCCAACGCGCCGGTGAACGGCGTGCGCCCAGACCTCACGCTCGGCAACGTCACCGAGATCCAGTCGTCAGGCAGGCGCGCATCCGACCGATTCACGGTGGCGCTCAACGCGCGCTACATGCCGCGCCGCATTCTCGGCATGGTGATGTATCAGTACACCAACTCGCGCAACTTCTCGGACTCCGCGACGTCGCTGCCGTCCAACAGCCTCGATCCGGATGCGGATTGGGGGCCGTCGGCGCAGGACATGCGCCATCGCATCTTTCTCAACTTCAATGCGCCCCTCGCCAACGGCGTGCGCCTGGGCTTCAACGTGCAGGGTTCGTCACCGCTGCCGTACACCATCACGACCGGTCTCGATGGCAACGGCGACACGGTGTTCAACGACCGTCCCGAGGGCGTTGGCCGCAACAGCGCACGCGGCGCCGCACAGTGGAGCACCAACATCCGCCTGAGCAAGTCGATCGGTCTCGGCGGCGCGCGCTCAGGACCCCCCAACATGCCGATGCCCCCGCCAACCGGAGGTGGGCCGGCCAGTAGCGTGACAGGCACTCGAGCCCTGAATCAGCGCGTCGGCGGTGGCGGCATGGGTGGCCCAGGTGGCGGCGACGGCCCGCAGATGGTCGTCATGGAGGCGAACAACCAGAAGTACCAGTTGAACGTGTTCCTCAACGTCCAGAACGCGTTCAACAACGTGAACTACAACGCGTTCATCGGCAACCAGCTGTCGCCGTTCTTTGGCACCGCCACGTCGGCCCAGGCGCCGCGCCGCGTCGAAGTGGGCTTGTCGCTCGGTTTCTAAGACACTTGCTTCGGGAGCCGTCGAGCCCATGGGCAGCCCAAGGCTCTTTTTTTCGATGGCTGGCGTCGGTTTTTTCGCGGTGGTGCTTCCTGCCTATACTCAGCCTGTTCTGGAGGGCAGGACAAGTTGGAGGACAGCGACATGAAGCGAATTCTCTCAGGCCTGTTGGCCGTGGCAACGATGACGATGGTCGGGAGTCTGGCAGTGGGCGCGCAGGGCCAGCCGGCGCCGCCGCAACCGATGGGCTTCTTCATCACCAGCGTCGGCTCGGGCAGTGGCGGCAACCTCGGTGGCCTGGCCGGCGCCGACAAGCATTGCCAGTCGCTGGCCGCCGCCGTGGGTGCAGGCGGCCGGACGTGGCGCGCGTACCTGAGCGCCGCGGGCGCGGCCGGGCAGCTGCCGGTCAACGCGCGCGACCGCATTGGCAGCGGTCCCTGGTACAACGCCAAGGGCGTGCTGATTGCCGCCAACGTCGCCGATCTCCACGGCGACATCGAGCGCGATCGCAACAACATCCGCAAGCCCATGGCACTCGACGAGAAAGGCGCGGAGGTCAAAGGCGTCGGCGATCAGCCGAATCAGCACGACATCCTGACCGGCTCCGACTCGCATGGCCGCCTGCCGATCGGCGCCGCGGCGACGCTGACCTGCAACAACTGGACGAGCAATGCCGACTCCGAGCGCACCATCGTCGGTCACCACGACCGCCTCGGCGGCGCCAACGCATCGTGGAACGCGGTCCACGCCAGCGCGGGCTGCAGCCAGCCGGCGCTCGTCAAGACCGGCGGCAACGGCCTGTTCTACTGCTTCGCAGAGAAATAGCTGTCGCGAGCCCGCTCGCCTGCCAGCCTGTCCAGCCGTGCAGTCTCGCTCGGTCATCGTCGTCGGCGCCGGCATTGTCGGGTGCACCGTCGCGTATGAGTTAGCCAGGTCGGGCGCCAGCGTCCATGTGATCGAGACGCGCGCGCCCGGCCAGGGCGCCACGCGCGCCTCGGCCGGCATTCTGGCGCCGTTCATCGAGGGTCACGGCTCCACGTTACTGCGCGGTCTGGGCAAGCGCAGCCTCGACCTCTACGACCCGTTCATCGCGCAACTGCGCCGGGATAGCAACCACCCGCTGATCTATCGGCGGAACGGCACCTTCGAGCTGGCGTTCTCCACGGCGGATGTCACCAGGCTCGGTGAGCTGGCATCGCTCCTCGCCGATCGCGGGGTGGGCGGTAGCTGGATCGAGCCGCCGCAGTTTCCCAACTACGAACCCGCTGCATCACCTGCCGCGCTCGGTGCGCTGCTGATACCCAGTCACGGCTTCGTCGGCGTGACCTCGCTCACGCTGGCCGCGGCGGCGGCCGCGGAGAACTTCGGTGCGCGATTCACGATGGAGACCGGCGCGATTCGCATTGTCCCGATCGATGACGGCCGAGTCGGTGTCCACACGCCTCAGTTGAAGCTGGACGCCGATCGAGTGGTGCTCGCTGCCGGCAGCTGGTCGTCGCAGATCACGGTCGAGGGCGTCGATGCGATTCCCGTGACACCGATCCGCGGCCAGCTGATTCAGCTGCAGGCCGACGCCGGCGCGATCGAGCGCGTGGTGTGGGGACCTGACGGCTACCTCGTGCCGTGGCCCGACGGATCAGTGCTGGTCGGGTCCACGGTCGAGGATGTGGGCTTCGATGAATCCCACACCGCCGACGCAGTGCAACGCTTGCACGAGGTTGCCGCCGGGCTGGTGCCACGGCTGGCTGCCGCCGAAATCAGCAGCGTGCGCACGGGCTTGCGGCCGAAGGGCCCCGATGACGTGCCCATCCTCGGGCGTTCGCGGGTGATTCCCGGCCTGGTCTATGCGACGGCCCACTACCGCAACGGTGTCCTGTTGACGCCGCTGACCGTGCAGCTGGTCCGCGCGCTGGTGTTTGATTGCGCCGCCGACCCGGCACTGGCCGATCTCGATCCATCGCGACTTGGCGTCCGCCTGTAGCCGGACTGTCCTCGACGTGGGCGGACTGTCATAGAATCCACCCAATGGGACTGCTCTCGCCCGATCACATCGCCGACAGCCTCGGGGCTCTCGAAGGCTGGTCGCTGGACGGCAAGGCGATCACGAAGTCGTTCACGTTCCAGGATTTTCCCGGGGCGGTGTTGTTCGTGAGCGCGCTGGTACCGGGCGCCGAGGACGCCGCTCATCACCCCGACATCGAGATCCACTACCGGCGTGTGACTCTGCGCTACACCACGCACGATGAAGGCGGCCTGACGCAGAAGGACCTCGACGGCGCGGCGATGGCAAACGCCGTCGCCGCCAGCCTGCCCCATCTCGAAGAGTTCGGGGACGGGTAAATGAAGCTCAAGAAGCTGTACAGCTCACGGGAAGTCGCGCAGCTCACCGGCCTGACGGCCAGACAGCTTCAATGGTGGGCCAAGCGGAACCTCTTTCCGCCGGCGGTGGAATCACACAAGACCGAGGCTGGCGGATTCACGGAGCGGCGCTATTCGCCCATCGAGCTGCTCGAGTTGATGGTGCTGGCCGATCTGCGCCGCAAGGGATTCACAGTCGCGCGCATCCGCAAGCTCCTGCAGGTGCTGCGCACGCGCTTCAAGACGCGGCTCTACGAAGCTATCGAGGGCGGCGGACCGGTGACCCTGTTCATCGACGGCGACAACATCTATGCGCGAACGGTCGCGGGCGATTTGTTCAGCATCCTCGACAACGCCGCCCAGCCGCTGATGATGATGGGTGAAGACATCAAGCTGCGTCAGCTCATCGCCCGCGAACGGCCGATGCGTCGACGCGCGAAGGGCCGGGCGTCGGCCGATAAGCGCGGTGCGTCGCAGCCGTGAGGGCTAACTCTTCGGCTTGATCATCGGGAAGACCTTTTCGAGGTCTTCGGCGGGGCGCGGAATGACGTGCACGCCGACCAGCTCGCCCACGCGTCGTGCCGCGGCGGCGCCGGCATCAGTGGCGGCCTTGACCGATCCGACATCGCCCCGGACGATGGCCGTGACCAGGCCGGCATCGACCTTCTGCCAGCCGACGAAAATCACGTTGGCGGCCTTGACCATCGCGTCCGAGGCCTCAATCATGCCCACCAGCCCGCGGGTTTCCACCAGGCCGAGCGCTTCGCCGTATTCGGTCTTGGGTGCCACGGGGAAATCTTATATCAGGTAATGCGGCCGCGGGCGGCAATGGGCAGCGGCTCCACCGTGCCACCGTCCACGATCCAAGCCTGATCGACAAGATTGGAAACGACACACGAATGATTGGGAACAATCCGAACCCGATCGCCCGGTTCCAGCGGCGTGGTCCCTGCCACCTTCACGGTGGCGTGTTCTTCCGACAACCGCTCGATCAGCAGGTTGTCGAATCCCACGATCGCGCCAAACCCCGGCGCCGGCGTGAACCCGCGCGCGCCGTCGTTGGTCAGCGTCTTGCTGCCGCTGTCGAGAATGAGGCGATCGCGTGACGGCTTGCTCACGACTGTTGCCAGGACGCTGAGCGCACAATCGTTCATCGCTGCCGCGCCCAGCGCAACCTGCGTGCGATCGAAGTAGACGTAGTTACCAGGGCGGTATTCGGTGAATGCCGATTGCTGCAGTGCATAGCGTGCCGGCGGCGTGGCACCGGCGCTGACTTCATCGATGGCCACGCCCATCTTGCGGCAGCGCTCCGACAGGTCGCTCATGGTCCGCGCTTCGGCGCGTGCCATGGTCTGCAGCTCATCGTCCGACTGGGCGTGATACGTCTGGCCGGCATGCGACAGCAGGCCGCGCAAGCGGAGCCCTGGCAGTGCCGCGAGGCCATGAATGATGCTCAACGCGTCGCGTGAATCAGGGTCGATACCGCAGCGATGGAAGCCGACGTCCACTTTGATCAGGACGTCTACCTCACGGCCGGCCCGGCGCATCGCCTCCGACCACTGCTTCGCCACCGCAGGGTGATCGACGATGAACGACAGCCGCGTGCGATCCAGCAGGGCGATGACGCGATCGGCGTTCGACGGATGGATCGGATAGGGCAGACGAATATCGGGGAAGCCCGCATCGGCAAACACTTCGGCTTCGCCCAGCTTGGCGCAGCAGATGCCGACCGCGCCGCAATCGATCTGCCAGCGCGCGATCAGCGGGCTCTTGTGCGTCTTGGTGTGCGGACGCAGCCTGACGCCGCCCGCCGTGGCGGCCGACTGCATCGACTGAATGTTGTGTCGAACTGTCGAGCGATCGATCAGGATTGCCGGAGTACGAAGGGACTCAACCGTCACGTTCGAATCCTGTCACGTCCGGCGTCACCGAGTCACGGAGTCACGGAGCGGTGGTGCCTGCTCCGTGGCTCCGCGCCTCCGTGGCCCGGTCATCTACTGCTGCGTTTTCTTCTTGGCCGCCTCGCGCTCCTGCGCGCGGGCGCCGCTCATCACGCCCTCCAGGCCGTAGTTGGCTTCGTGGCACGCGTACTCGTAGACCATCTCGCCCGGCGCCATGGCGTTGAACACCAGTTCGCCGGTGAACGGCGCGGTGAACGTGGTCGGATCCTCGACGGTAAAGCGGTAGTTGATGGTGCGCGCATCCCGGCGCGTCAGCCGCTCGGTGACCCTGAGGTTCTCCCACGCGCCGCGGAAGCCGTGGGTCGGCGCAAAGTTCGTCGTTTCGATCACCAGCGTGTCGCCGTCCCAGCGGCCGATCGAGTCGCCGAACCACTTGCGGGTGTTGGCCGGCGGATGGGTGCCGGTCATGCGGACGACGCGCGCGTCGTGCACCATTTCCGTCAGGATGACGATGGCGTCCTTGCTCTGCACGATGGTGTAGCTGTTGTTGTAGAAGTAATTGGGCAGCATCGGCGGCCCGGCGTTGTTGCCGAACGAGGTGATGCAGCGCTCGGCGTTCGGACGCAGCTCGGGATGGTCGAACTCGCCGCCCTGCTGCTTGCGAACCGCGGCGGCGGCCGCCACGCGGGTGCGGGCGGCGTCGGTGTAGCCGGGAACGCGGCCCGACGGCGGATCGATGATCATCGAGCTACGCGGCTGGCCATCGACGCGGAGCACGCGATCGCCCGGATCGATCCAGAACGAATTGTAGCCGCCAACCACGCCGGCGCCGCCCTGCCACAACCGTTCGAGATACGTCGGCTCGGCGTTCGGGCTCTTGCGCAGTTCGCCGCCCACCGGCGGCGCCGCGCGGTTCGGATCGCTGTTCTGCTCGCGAAGCTCGATCGCCGCCCGCGTCTTGTTCTCGTCGTCCCGCGCGGCTTCCTCGCTGATCACCAGCGGCAGCTTCGGATTCAGCCGCTCGAGCGGCGTGATGGTGGCGTTGGTCCAGTTGCCCTGGAGATCGGGCCGTCCGTCCGGCATCCGCGGAACCGCCGCGGATTTCGGAGTGGCCGCGCGGGCCTGCCCCGCCACCGCTCCGGCCGCGGCGGGTGTCGGCGCGGAGGCGGGTGCCTGGGCGTTGACGCTCACGAACACCAGCGCCAGCAGCGCGCCGGTCAGCGTAAGTCCGATCCTCATTTCAGCGGCTCCTTTCGCAGATGGCCGTACATCAGCTCGGTGACGAACTCGACGCACTTGAACTGCCCGAGCTGCGCGTTCTGCTCGACGCGGCGATACAGCGGCATGCGCATCTTCCACGGCCTGGTGAACGTGCCGGGATCGTCGATGGTCGCCTCGTAGTTGATGTGATCCGGGCCGGTCATCGTGAACCGCTCGGTGACCTTCATCTTCTCGGAGTGATGGTTGCCGGCGCGATCGAACCACGACTGATCGTTGAAGCCCGAGCTGTGGACGACGAACGTGTCGCCTTCCCATGTGCTGTGCGACAGGCCCATCCAGCTGTCGATCTGCGCCGGGCCCGGGTCCTTGGGATAGATATGCCGCACCGCGCCGGCGTACTCATAGGCGACGAACGTCGCCGCGCTGCTCTGCACGATCTGGAAAGGGAACGGCATGTAGGTCGCGCGCGGCACGCCCGGCAGGTAGCACTTGATCTCCGGATCGCGCGCCAGCCAGTTGGCCTGGTTCTGCTGTTTCTTCGCGAGTCCTTCAGGCGTGTACGGCAGCTCGTCGCCTTCAACCACGCCGGCGCCGCTCGGCACGGCGCCAACCGCCCCAAACGCGACCACTTCCTTCGCGGGCACCGGCACCACCGGTCCGGGCCGCATGGCCAGCGCCGGCTTGGCGGAGTGCGCCTGAATGTCGTAGTTGGCGGTATTGATCGCCTGCCACAAACCGTTGAGATCGGGCTTGCCGTTCAACCGGGGAATCGCGCCCGCGCGAGCCTGTCCTTCAACCTTCGGACTGGAGACCAGCGCGAACGTCGCGGCAGCCGCACAGGCCACCACGGAAACTTGCACGACGGAAGTCCAACGCATACGCACCTCGAAGGGCGGAATTATATGCGGGGCGCGCCAGGACAAAAAGGCTGGAATTGCTCGCCGGGACCTCGTCCGGCGTTACCAGTCTCCGGACATGCACTAGCGGCGCAGCAGTCCCTTGAACCTGGCGGAGTCGGCCGCGTAGGCGGGCAGCACGGTCGCAAGCGTGCGGCGATCCGCGCCCAGGTGCATCACCACTTCGGCGAAGACGTCCCGGAAGTCCGTGGTGATGGCGAGATCGCGCCCTTCGAATCGATCGTTGACGGCGAGCCCGGGCCACTTGCCGTAGACCCGCCCGCCCCGTACGTCCCCGCCGATCACGAACATGGCGTTGCCATGCCCGTGATCGGTCCCACGGCTGCCGTTCTCCGCCACCGCCCGGCCAAACTCCGACATGGTCAGGACGACGGTATCGGCCATTCGGTCGCCGAGGTCTTGCGCGAGGGCGGCAATGCCGCGGGCAAAATCGTCGAGGCGATTGGCAATTTGTCCGCTCGCCGCGCCTTCGTTCACGTGGTGATCCCAATTGGTGCTCTCCGCGAAGGCGACCTCGAGGCCGACGTCCGACTTCGCGAGCCGCGCAATCTCCTGCAGGGCCTGGCCGAACGGGGAGCGTGGATACACCGCATTGTTCTCGGCGCGATACACGCCGGCTGTCTTCCTGGCGAGCGTCTTCATGGCATCGAACGCGTCGTTCGCCGTCGACTTGAGCGCCAAGTCCTGTTGTGCCGCCGCGTAGAGCTCCTCGAACGAGGTGCGCGCGCTCATGTCGGCGACGGTGAACTCCGACGCCCGCCCGATGGCCAGCACCGGCGCCGCACCCTGGAGCGATCGCGGCATCTGGGTGGTGAGCGAAATTCCGCGCAGCGGATTCCCCGATCCCTGCTCGCCGATCCCTGATCCCTGAAGATATCTGTTGAGCCATCCGTCGCGCGTGCTCTTGATGCCTGGTGTCGCCGACTCCATGTAGTCCTGCGCGTCGAAGTGGGAGCGGGTGGTGTCGTGCGAGCCCGACGCGTGGACGACCGCCAGCGACTTGTTGTCCCACAACGGCATGAGCGGAGACATGCGCGGGTGCAGGCCGAAGAAGCCGTCCAGATTGATGGCGCCGTCGGACGATCCCGGCTTCCTAATCGCGATCGTTGGCCGCGAGCCGTAGTAGTCGGCATCGCCGAACGGCACCACCATGTTGAGACCGTCAACGGCTCCGCGCTGAAAGACGACGATCAGCAGCTTGCGGCGTTCGGCCGATTCCGCGGCGATGCGCGACACGAAGCCGGGCGCGACGCCCAGTGACAGCAGCGCCATGCCACCCTGCCGCAGGAAGATGCGCCGCGATGCGCACTCCGGCTCGTGGGCGTGTTGGTGGGGTGCGTGATGGCGCTGTGACATGAGATGCCTCAAATCTTTCTGTGCCTGCTGTGGCCCCGGTTCTCCGAGGCCTTACTGCCGCTGGAACTCAGGCGCGCCAATCTTCATCGCCAGAGTCTGCTCCTCGGTGAGCGGCACGCGCACGCCGCGCACCGCGTTCTTCGACAGATCGACCGCAAAGTTCATGCGGCTCACCAGCGCGCCGGCGTTGACCCACGTCGCCGCCGTTTCGTCGTAACCGGTCGGCGGCTGGCACAAGTAGAGCGGCATGCCCATGTCTCGTAGCGCACGGGCCAGCGGCACGGCGTTGCGAATGTCGGCACCGGTCGCGCGCAAGGCGCTCGCCACGTACTCGAGCGGCGTCTTGACCTTGGCGCGAGACGCGTCGGCGGCCATGAACTCCGGCGACGTGACGATCAGCTTGACGACTTCGCGAAGATCCCCTGAGGTGGCGGTGAACTTCGCCGCCGCCCGATCGATCAGCCCGGCCGGCGGCGTGTCGCTGACGAATCGGATGGCGAGCTTGGTGGCAAGGTGACGGGCGGTTGACGGATGCGCCGCCACGATATCCAGCACCTGCTCGCCGTCATCCACGCCGCCCGCCCTGAGGGTGTGACCGAGCACCACCTTGGCGCCCCGCTCATGGCGGTTCGCGGCAAAGATGAATCCGGATCCCTGCCGCGGCTGCAGCGTCCACCCGGTGAACGCCTTGGCGACGTTCACGATGTCCTGTTGCGCATAGCCGCCGTCGACGCCGAGGGTGTGCAGTTCGAGCAGCTCTCGCGCATAGTTCTCGTTCAGGCCCGAACTGCGTGCGCCGGGCGCGCCTGGCGTGCTGGACAGCCAGTTATCCAGGTAGAAGAGCATCGCGGGGTGTTTGGCGGTCGCGCCGAGCATGTCGCGGAACCGGCCGAGCACGTGCGGACGAATTGCCTCACGCTCGTAGTCGCCGACGTAGTTGCGCGTGGCGCCCTTGCCGGCGTTGACGTTGAAGTGGTTGAACCAGAAGTCGACGAGGATCTCCTCGAGCTGCCGCTCGCTGTAGACAGCGCGCAGCAGCTTGGCTTCCTCGAGATCGGCCAGCACCTGGCGACTCTTCCGCTGGGCTGCTGAGGCCGGTGTCCGCCCGCGCATGTCCGAATCGGCGTTGTCTGTGCCTTCAGGGGACCTGGGCGCGCCGCCTGTGCCCTCCGCAGCCTGGCGCCGTCGCCGCTCAGCCATGGCCGGACCCAAGTAGTCGCGCTGGAGGGTACGAGCATCGAGCGCCAGGGTTTCAAGGCGCGTGAGCTTGCGCTCGAGCGCCGCGTTGTCGATCTTCGCCGGCGTCAACTGCGCCTCGATCCATCGCTGCACTCCCATTGCGCTGACGCGTTCCACGTCGCCCGGACGCGGCCCGTAACTGAGCCGGTTGAGGACATGCAGGATCTCGCCGTGGTCGGAGGGCCCTGACGTTGCGCGCAGGTGTGGGGAAAGGGCGGCGTGCAGCGCCAGCAGTGCGACAAGGGCAATGAGTCGGATCGACATGCGGTAACCTCTACCTGTTCCCCCGGGTAGCTTCGCAACGGGGGGTGCTATCTACTTCGACCCGATCCACCCGCCGATCGTTTAAACATGCCATTCCAGGTTGTCCCGACCGCCGGTGCCGTCCTCGAACAAGTCCTGAGCGACACCCATCCACTCTGGGGTGACGGGCTATCCCGCGACAACTACGCGAAAGCCTGGGTGGCGCAGCTGAAGACCCCGTGGGGACAGCAGCACCTCGACCGGGTCGCGCTCGTGGACGGCCCCCACGTCATGTGCAGCGCCAAGCGCTACGACCTGTCGGTGCGGTTCGATGGTCGCATTCGCCGGGTGCTCGGCATCGGCGCCGTGTTCACGCCGCCGGCGCACCGCGGCCGTGGCTGCGCGCGCGAGCTGCTGACGCGCCTGCTCGACACCGCCGTGACCGAGGGACAGGAGTTCGCGATGCTGTTCTCGGAGATTGCGCCGGCCTTCTACGAGCAGCTCGACTTCGTGCCGGTGCCGCTGGTCGAATCCACCATCGAGGTCGATCAGAAACGCGGCGGGGCGCCGGCGATGCTGGTGCGAAGCGGCGACGACCGGGACCTGCCGGCGATTGCCGAGATGAGCGCGGCGCGCGGCAAGAACGCGCGACTGGTCCTGGATCGCAACGAGGATTTCATCCGCTTCAACATCACGCGCCAGCGGCTCCACTCGGGCCTTGCGCCCTCAGGCCTGCGCACCACCGAGTTCCTGGTCGTCGAAGAGGGCCACCAGGCGGTCGCCTACCTGGTATGCACGGAAGAAGCTGGCCGATGGATGATCGAAGAAGCCGGCGATCGCGATCCGTCGGGCGCGCGGCTCGGCGCCATGCTCCAGGTGATGCTGGCGCGCCACCCGGGCGAGCGGCTGCCGGAGATCAAAGGCTGGTGGCCGAAAGCACTCATCCCGCCGCAGCTGAAGGTCGCCGCGATTACGCCCACGCAATCGGTGTTGATGATCCGGCCGCTGCGCGATCGCATGCTGCCGCTGCCGCCGTTGGCCGCGGCGGAAGTGGTCTATTGGCACGCCGATTATTTTTGATCCGGGTCCTTGGCCATCGAGCTTCTTTCTCATGACGCCGAGATCGAACAAGCCGGCCTTGTCGCTCGCCGTCAAGTAGTCGCTGAGGCACTTTCGCGAGCAGAACAGGGCGCCGTTTCGATCGCATCCGAACAGGTCAGTCGCTAGGCGGTGTTCGGGACGTAGCGGTGGCGGCGTAGCTCGAACAGATCGAACGGCTGACTTGTCGGAAACGACCTAGCGCAGTTCTTGCAGCGCATGCTCATCGTGGACCCTCACTTGACGACGGAGAGTTTAGCGTCAATCGCCTTCGATTCCCCGTCGGCAATGGCCACTTCCGTGCCGAGCGCCTTGATGGCCGCAAGGAAATCCGGATCGCCGGCCTGTCCGTCCTCGAGGCTTTGGAGGGCAACGATCAGGTAATCGCCACCCGGCAGTGCGTTGATGCGATAGCGGCCTTCCTGGTCGGGCCGTGAGGCCTTGATGAATCGCGACTGAGACGTCCACAATTTCTCGTCGCCCGGGAATGCCACGACGGTGGCGTCGAGCACCGGGTTGCCGTTGGCATCGGTCACCAGTCCAGAGAGGCTGCTGACCTTCTTGGTCAGCACGATCTGCAGGCCGGTGATCGCCTGGCCCTGCGGGAACTCCATGGGCGTATCGGTGATGTCCTGTCCCGATGCGGAGACCGACTTCAGCGTCCATCCCGGCGGCGTGGTCGTCACGCGAATCAACACCGGCTCGGTGATGTTGCGCACTGCGAACGACCAGTCATCGCCCGGCCGGGTGGCCTGCATTGCGCCCGGGGCGGAGGTCTCGGCCGAGGCGAGCCGCGCGCCGATCTGAATCTGTTGCGGCTTGAAGTCGAACGGCTCGCCGGTGTCGCTGATGATCGTGCCGGTGACGACCGCTCCCGGCGCCGTGACCATGGTCAAGCCAGCCACATCCTCGTTGCCGACGGTCAGTTCCATCTTCGAGAACTCGACGTCGCGTGCGCCGCCGGTGCGCGCCTGTACCTGGTAGCGCCCAGGCGCCACGTTGGCCATGCGAAATCCGCCGCCCGGCTCGATGCGGTTGCCCGCGCCGCCCTGTTGCATGGCCACGCCGGGACGGCCGGTGGCGGCGACAGGCACCAGCATCACCGTGCCGTTGTTGGCCGGCGCGCCGTCGGACATCAACACCAAGCCGCTGACGCGCACCAGCCGCGTCACCGTCAGGCCGAAATTTACGCTGGTGTTTTCCTGCGAAACGGCCAGCGTGACACGCGCCGCCTCGGCGACGTTCGACGTGCCGGGATAGTAGGTGGACGCGTAGCCGGACACTTCCCCCAACGTGTCGGTGACTTCCGGGCCGCTGCGCAGCGACGCGCTCACGTAGTACTCGCCGGGAGGGAGGCCGAACAGCCGGTACTGTCCCTGATCGTCGGTGGAATCGCGGGAGTTCTGCCCGGCGGGCGTCAGGCGCCGCGCGCCACCAGCGTAGGCGTATCGCCAGGCAATCACCGCGGCGTTGGCGACCGGCTCGCCGTACTCGTCGGTGATGCGTCCGCCGAGCACGCTGCCGCGGGGCAGCGCGATCGCGATCTTCTCGAGCGTCTGGCCGTCGCCCAGCTCGATCGGCGTGCCCGACTCCGAGGGGCGACGCTGTCCGTACTGCAGCGTCACGAATCCTGCCTTGCTGCCGGTGATCGAATAGCGCCCGGCGGGCAGCTCCTTGAACTCGAAGCGCCCCTGCGCATCGGTGGTGGCCACCCGGCTCTCGCGCGCGTCCGGTGCCGCAATGCGCACCTGCGCGCGGCGAATCGGCGCGCCGTTGTCGGCGGCGACAATCTGGCCGCGCATGATCGACGTGCCACGGGGCGCCTCCACCCGCGGCGGCTGCGCGCGCTGCGGGCGCTGTCCGCGGCCAGCCGCGCCGGCGCCCGGCCGTTCCTGCGGGCCGCCGCCTTGCGCGAACACCGGAGTGCTGACAACGAGCAGGATAAGCAGAAGCCCAGGCAAACGCATCGCGAGACCCCTTTGAAGCAGACCGACCTGTTAGACGTTACTACCGTCGATTCGGGTGTGGCGTTTATCTTTGGACTACGTCAGGACGCGTGCAATTCTGCGGGCCGCGTTCATGCCCGATCCCCCGGTCAGTCCCGTGCCGGGGTGCGTTCCGGAACCGCAGAGAAACAGCCCCTGCAGCGGCGTTCGGTATTGGCCGAAGCCCAGCAACGGCCGCATGGTGAAGAACTGATCGAGCGACAGTTCGCCGTGGAAAATGTGGCCGCCCGTCAACCCCCACCCCCGCTCCAGATCCAGCGGCGTCAGCGTTTGCCGTTCGACGATCAACGACGGCAGGTCGGGCGCGTACTGCGAGAGCGTCTTGACGACGATGTCGCCGAACGCATCTCGAGCGGTGTCCCAGTGCTGATCGCGCAGCGCGTATGGCGCAAACTGCGCATAGGCCGACAACACGTGGGCCCCCGGCGGTGCCAGCGCCGGGTCATTGATGGACGGAATCGTGAACTCGATCCAGGGCTCCGTCGAATAGCGTCCGTACTTGGCGTGATCGAACGCGCGTTCCAGGTAGTCGATGTCTGGCGCAAGTCTCACGCGCCCGGCGAGCATGCCGCGCGTGGCGCCGGTGAAGGAGGGGAGCGCCGACAGCGCGAGGTTCACCTTCGCAAGCGTGCCGCGCGAGCGGTAGTGCTTCATGCGCCACAGGAACTCAGGTGGCAGATATTCGGCGTCGCACAGCGTCAGGAACGTGCGTTTCGGATCGACACCGGATACCACGGCGCGGGCCTCGAGACGCTCGCCGCCGGCGAGTGTCACGCCAGCCGCGCGATCGTCCTCCACGTCCACGCGCGCCACCCGGCAGTTGGTGCGCACTTCGACGCCGAACCGCACCGCTGCCGATTCGAGCGCCCGCGCCAGCGCAATCGGTCCGCCGGCGACGCCGCGGCCTGCCGGCCACGCCAGTGAGCGGTTCGCCGACGCCAACAGCAACTGCAGCCCGCTGCCCGCCGACCATGGTCCCAGCATCGCCCCGAAAATGCCGTCGGCGGCGACCGTGGCGCGCAGCAACTCGGTGTCGATTGATTCGGCGACCAGGTCCGCGACCGCCATCGGCCCCCAGCGCAACAGCCGCCACTGATCGTCCTTGGGCAGCGATCGGAAGTCGCCGAGGGTGCGCATCAACGCGAACACATCGCGTGCCGACGGCGCATCGACCGACGGCGGCGTATTGATGAACAGCGATCCAATCAGCGCGCCGAGCCGCTGCAGCGTCAGCTGGAACGGCCCCCACCGTGCCGCGTCCTTCGTGGACCAGCCGCGAAGCCCTTCGGCCGTCGCGCGCGGATCGTCGTAGATCATCAGCGGCCGCCCGTCCGGTGACAGCGCGCTCACGTGCATCGGCGAAGCGGTGAACGCCAGGCCGTGGAGATACAGCTGCAGGTCCTCCACGACATCGCGCCGGACCGGCCCGGCGGCGTGCGCCAGGACCGGTACGCGGAAGCCCTCGGCAATCTGGTCTTCCGCCGCGCATCCGCCCACGTTGGCGCGCTGCTCGAGCAGCACCGTGCGCACGCCCGATTTGGCAAGCATGGTTGCGCAGACCAGGCCGTTGATGCCGCCGCCAATGACAATCGCGCCGTACGTGGCCGACGTCACGTTGACGTCCTCAGGATGCGCTCGGCTGCGTTCTTTCCGGGCGCGCCCATGATGCCGCCGCCCGGATGCGTGGCTGAGCCGCACATGTAGAGGCGATCGATCGGAGTGGTGTACTGCGCCCAGCCGGGAACCGGCCGCAGGAAGAACAACTGCTCGAGCGTGAGCTCCCCCTGGAAGATGTTGCCTTCCGTCAGCCCGAAGTCGCGCTCGATGTCCACCGGCGTCAGCACCTGGCGGTGCAGGATGATGTCCTTGATGCTCGGCGCATACTCGGCGATGGTGTCGACGACGGCGTCACCAAACGCATCACGCTGGCGGTCCCAGTTGGCGGCATTCCCCTGATCCCCGATCCCTGATCCCTGATCACTGAGGTGATAGGGCGCGTATTGCACGAAGCAGGACATCACGTGCTTGCCCGGCGGCGCAACGGAAGGGTCCGTCAGCGACGGGATGACCATGTCGATGTACGGCCGTCGAGAAAACTGCCCGTACTTCGCCTCGTCGTAGGCGCGCTCCAGGTAGTCGATGCTCGGCGAAATCGAAATCGCGCCGCGCAGGTGCGGTCCGGGGCCAGGGAGACACGTGAAGTTGGGCAGTGCATCGAGTGCGAGGTTCACCTTGCCGGATGAACCGCGGAACTTGTAGCGCCGTACCCCCTCGACGAAGTCCGGCGGCAGCTCGCGTTCGTCGATGAACCTCAGGAACGTCAGGTTCGGATCGACGCTGGACACCACCACGCTGGCGGCGATCTCGTCGCCGTTGTCGAGTACCACGCCGGTCGCGCGCCCGTTCTTCGTCAGGATTCGCGCCACCGGAGCTTCGGTGCGAATCTCAACGCCGTGCTGGCGGGCCGCGGCGGCTATCGCATTCGACACTGCACCGGTGCCGCCGCGCGACAGGCCCCACGAACGGAAGGCGCCGTCGATTTCGCCCATGTAGTGGTGGAGCAGCACGTAGGCCGTGCCCGGCGAACGGACGCCGAGAAAGGTGCCGATGATTCCCGAGGCGGCCATCGTCGCCTTGAGCACGTCGGTCTCGAACCACTGATCGAGAAAGTCGACCGCGCTCATGGTCAACAGCTGCACCTGGTTCAGGCGATCGTGGAAGCGCATGCCGCGGAAGCGCTTGCCGATCGACAGCAGCTCCAGCAGACCCCGCGGCTCGAGCGACGTCGGGTCGGGCGGCAGCATGCGCAGGATGGGTTTCGCGAAGCGCCCCATCTCGACCATCGCCTTGCCGTACTCATCGTAGGCTTCGGCGTCGAGCCGCGAGTGGCGCGCGATCTCGCGGCGGGTCTTGTAGTGGTCGTTGACGCGCCAGAGGTAGTCGCCGTTCGGCATCGGCGTCATGGTGCCGTCGAGCGGCAGCAGCTCCATGCCGTGGCGCGGCAGGTCGAGCTCGCGGATGATCTCGGGCCTCAGCAGCGAGACGACATAGGAGCAGACCGAGAACTTGAAGCCGGGGAAGACCTCTTCGGTGACGGCGGCGCCGCCGAGCACGTGACGCCGCTCGAGGACCAGGACCTTGCGCCCCGCTCGAGCGAGGTAGGCGGCACAAGTCAGCCCGTTGTGCCCGCCTCCGATGACGATGGCGTCATACTTCACCGCCTGAATTATCTCTCAAGCCCGCAGCCCGCAGCCGGTAGCCGGTAGCCGGCAGCCCGCAGCCCGCTGTAACATTCTCCCCGTGCCTGTTGGTTCCGCCTTCCACGCGCGCACGCTCGAGCTGTGCGAGAGCCTCAACTATCGCGACTGGGCGGGCTACTACGCGGTCAGCGCCTACGAAACCCATCACGAACACGAGTACAACGCGCTCCGGAACGCCTGCGGCCTGATCGACATTTCACCGCTCTACAAGTACCGCCTTTCCGGCCCTGATGCGCTGCGCCTGGTCAACCGCGTGATCACGCGTGACGCCTCGCGCATGTCGGCCGGACAGGTCTACTACACGCCGTGGTGCGACGACGACGGCAAGGTGATCGACGACGGCACGGTGACGCGCGTGGCGGAACAGGTGTTCCGCTGGACCGCCGCGGATCCCAACCTGCGCTGGTTCACGGAGAACGCATCAGGCTTGAACGTCCACGTCGAAGACATCTCCGAGACCATGGCCGCGCTGGCGCTGCAGGGGCCGACCGCCGCGCGGCTGCTGGCACGGGTCTGCGACGCGGATCTGTCGTCGTTGAAGTACTTCCGGGCGACCAGCGGGCACATTGCCGGGGTGCCCGTGGACGTGTCGCGAACCGGATACACCGGAGACCTTGGCTACGAGATCTGGATGCCGTGGGACGCGGCAGTCACAGTGTGGGACGCATTCGCGTCGGCCGGCCACGCGTTCGATCTGCATCCGGTCGGCATGCTGGCGCTCGACATCGCGCGCATTGAAGCGGGCCTGTTGCTGATCGACGTGGATTTTCACAGCAGCCGCAAGGCGCTGATCGAAGCGCAGAAGTATTCGCCCTACGAGCTCGGCCTCGGCAGGTTGGTGGATCTGAAGAAGGGACCGTTTGTCGGCCGCGCCGCACTCAGGGAGGAAGTGAAGCGCGGCATCGCGCGGCAGATTGTCGGCCTGGAGCTCGACTGGACGGAAGTGGAGAAGCTCTACGAAGCCGTGGGCCTGCCGCCGACGGCGCCGGCCGGAACGTCTCGCGTCGCGGTGCCCGTCTACAAAGGCCGCACGCAGATCGGCCGCGCCACGTCCACGACCTGGTCGACGACGCTGAAGAAGATGATTGCGCTGGCAACCGTCGATGCGCCGCACTATGCGGTCGGCACCAGGGTCGAAATGGAAATGACGGTGGAAGCGGTACGCCATCGCGCGGCCGCCACCGTGGTGCCGACGCCGTTCTTCAACCCGGCCAGGAAGACCGCGCTGCCGTGACCGTCCGGCTGAAGCCGGAGGCGACCGCGGACCCGCTATCGACCCAGTCTGGCCTTTCTTGCCGCGATGAACGACTGGACGCCGAGCGCGACGTAGATCAGCAGCAGCACGCCCATCACCAGTTGAGAGAGCACCGCCGGCCGCATGACGTCACCGCCGATCGCGGCCGGCAGGCCGCGTCCCAGCGCCGCAAGCCCGCCGAGCAGGCCGATTGCCACCGCCGCATGCATCGCGTGCTTCCGCGCCGATTCACTGCGGGCGACCATCGCGCAAACCACCAGCGCCGCGCCGAAGAACGCGGGAATCATGGCGGTCAGGCTCGAACGGCCCGTGAAGGTATAGCTGGCGACACCAAGAACAATCAGCACCAGACCGAACAGACGAGTTGTACCAGGCATGACCCGATTGTACTTCCAAGCCCTGGGCCCTCCGGCGGGACATAATCTTTCCGCCAGCGCCCGGAGACTTGCACCTGCGAGCGACCAATGAAGATTGCACTTATCCAGCAACACGCAACCAGGGACAAGAACGCCAACGTCGCGCGCGGGCTGGCGGCACTCGAAACCGCCGCCCGCGGCGGCGCCGGGCTTGCCTGCTTCGCGGAGCTGGCGTTCGAGTGGTTCTACCCGCAGCGTCCGGCTGAGAGGGGCTGCCGGGATCTCGCCGAGCCGATCGACGGGCCGACCGTCACGGCCTTTCAGAAGAAGGCGAAAGAGCTCGGCATGGTCACGGTGATCAACCTGTACGAACGGGAAGGGCATCACACCTACGACAGCTCGCCGGTGATCGACGCCGACGGCACGCTCCTCGGCGTGACCCGGATGATTCACATCACCGAGTACCCGTGTTTCCACGAGCAGGGTTACTACACGCCCGGCGACAAGGGTGCGCCGGTGTACAGCACGAAGGCCGGCAGGATTGGCGTGTCGATCTGCTACGACCGCCACTATCCCGAGTTCATGCGCGCGCTGGCGGTAAACGGCGCCGACCTGGTGATCGTGCCGCAGGCGGGCGCCGTTGGCGAATGGCCGGAGGGACTCTACGAAGCGGAAATGCGGGTCGCCGCCTTCCAGAACGGCTACTTCACCGCGCTCTGCAATCGCGTTGGGCAGGAAGACGGCCTGAACTTCGCGGGAGAGTCGTTTGTCTGCGGCCCCGACGGAGAGGTGCTGGCTCGCGCGCCGCTCAGCGAGGACGACATTCTCTACGCCGACATTGATTATTCGAAGCTCAGTGCCAGCCATGCGCGGAAGCTGTTCATGAGGCATCGACGCCCCGAGCTCTACGCCGACTGGCTGAACAAGTAGTCAGCGCGGTGTTTCAGCGTCCCCGTGGCGCATTCGAGCAAGCACGAACTGATCGAACTCCCACAATTGCGTTTCGCGCTCTGAGTATGGCCCCGGCTGGTAGCCGCGCGAGCTGATGCCCTGGTATGACTGCTCCGAGATCGCCCAGTCTTCGCGATTGGTGCGATCCCAGAATTCAATCGCGTCCGCGCACACGAAATCGGGCTTCGCCATCTCGGCGGGATGAAAATGCCACTCGGCGATCAGTCGAGTCCGGCCCGGATCGACCGGCCAGATGGTGATCGTCATCATGTAGTCGGGATGCAGCGTCAACAGGAAGTTCGGATAGATCGCGAAGTAGTTGACCAGCGCGCGGTCTGCCGCAGACAGGCCCGGCAGAAACGCCCGGCGGCGCTTGCCGTCGGTGCTGAGCGTCTCCACGCCATCCTTGAACCCCATGGCACCGCCGCAGTAGGTCCCGGTCGACGGGACGTTGGCGGCGCCGAGGTAATGGTGCATCTGGTTCAGCAGCGGATGAATCACTGGGCAGTGCAGGCACTCGTTGTAGTTCTGCACCACCAGCTTCCAGTTGGTGGCGATGTCGTACTCGATGCGCTTGGCGAGGCTGAGATCCTGCATGCGCCACGGAGCGAATCGCGCCGGCAGATCGCCAAGCTGGCTGGCCAGCGGCTCGGGCGCGTCGCCCAGATTGATGAAAACGTGTCCGTCCCAGACCGCGCATGCCATCGGCCGGAGTGGATGCTCCGATCGATCGAAGCCGTCGACTTCATCCATTTGCGGCGCCGCCAGCAACTGACCGTCCAGGCCGTAGGTCCACGCGTGATACGGACACTGGATGCTGCCTCGGAACGCGCCGTCATGTGCCGAGCACAACTGCGTGCCGCGGTGGCGGCACACGTTGTGGAACGCGCGAATCACGCCGTCACTACCATTGACGATCAGCACGCTGGCGCCGGCGAGATCTCGACGGATGAACGCGCCGGCGCCGCGCAACGCATCGGCTCGGCCGACCGCCACCCACATCCGCGCGAAGACGCGCTCCATTTCGAGCGCGAACCACGACGGATCGGTGTAAACCCGCGCCGGTAAGGTGGTGCGCAGCCCCCGCGGAGAGGTAGTCGCCATCGCGGTTTCATGATACAACCGGCATCGTCCTGAGCGAGTCGAGCGAACACCTTCGCGCGGCGAGTCGACGGGCCGGTCCGCGCTCTGCCGTGTCTGTGAACGAGCTTGTCAACGCACCCTGGCGGATCTGGCTGTGTGCCGTGCTCGCCGCCGCCTCGTTCGGCGTTGCGGCGGTGCTCTACCGGCGCACCCGCGCGCAGGAGGAGACGATTCGCCGCCAGCTGGCGCGCGACACGGCGCGCAAGGCGCGCTTCGACGAGCTGTTCGACCGTTCCAGCGAAATCCTGGTCGTCCACGATCGCCGCGGTCGCGTGTCGACCATCAATCGCAGCGGCGAAGAAGCGCTCGGCTACCTTCGCGAAGAGATCCGGATGCTGGATGCCGGCTGGATCTTCGGCGCGGACTATATGGATGCGGTCGCCGACATCATCAGAGAGGGGCCGGAGAGCTCGCCGCGCACCCTGCGCTCGGAGATGGTGCCGCGCCGGGGCAATCGCGTGCCCGTCGAAGTGCACGTCCGCGCGCTGATCGGCGGCGGGCAGGTGGTCGGCGTCGCCGCCATTGGCCGCAACCTGAGCGAGCACCACCGGCTCGAGAACGAGCTGCGGCAGGCGCAGAAGATGGAGGCCGTCGGCCGGCTGGCGACCGGCATCGCGCACGACGTCAACAACATCATCACCGCGCTGCTCGGCTACAGCGATGCGCTGATCGAAGAAGCACCGCGCGACAGCAGTGTCCACTCGGCCGCGGTCGAAGTCCGGCGCGCTGCGGATCGCGCCTCCGCGCTGACGCAGCGTCTGCTCGCCTTCAGCCGACGGCAGGCGTCGATCTCGCACTCGGTCGACGTCAACAACGTGGTCGCGCACATGGAGGATCTGGTGCGCCGCTTGATCGGGCCTGAGATCAAGCTCGAGTGCTCGCTCGATCCCGAACTGGCCCTGATCAGCGCCGACAGTCAGCAGATCGGCCAGGTGCTGATGAATCTGGTGGTGAACGCTCGTGACCTTATGCCGAAAGGCGGAACGCTCACCATCGAGACCGCCAACGTCGAGCTCGGCACCGAGCAGGCCGACGTCATCCCCGGCCCGCATGTGCTGCTGTCCCGCCGCGATTCCGGCGCTGGTATGTCGTGCGAGATCAGGGAGCGGTTGTTCGAGCCGTTTGTCACCACCAAGGAGAGCGCCCAGGGAACCGGCCGCGGCTTGTCGATGGCCCACGCGATTGTGCGGCAGAGCAGCGGCCACATCCTGGTCGAGCGCGCGCCGAACCAGGGCACCACCGTCATGGTGTACTTCCCGCGACACGCCGATCCGTCGGCCGCGCCGATGCCGGTGCCGACGCCGTCGAGCGGCGTGACCGTGAAGGGCGAAGGCACGATCCTGCTGGCCGAGGACGACCGATCGGTGCGGCGCGGGCTGAAGATCCTCTTCATCTCAGGGTATCCCGAATGCGCCGGCGCCGGCCTCGATCCCGCCGGCGCCACCAACCTGCTGATGAAGTCATTCACCGCCGATACGCTTGCGGCCCGAGTCAAGGCATTGATCACCGGAAGGAAAGAGGCGGATGGCCGGAGCGTCTGACCCCACCGGATTACGGCGCGCGCTTGGCAAGTGGGACCTGACGGCGATTGGCGTCAACCAGGTGATCGGCAGCGCTATCTTCCTGCTGCCGGCTGATGTCGCCAAGCAGGTCGGCCCATGGGGCCCGGCGGCCTTCATGGCGGTCGGCCTGTTGTCGCTGTCGATCGCGTTGTGCTTTGCCGAAGTGGGCAGCCGTTTCGACACCACCGGCGGTCCATACCTGCCGGCGCGTGCCGCGTTCGGGCGATTCGTCGGCTTCGAGGTCGGCTGGATGATGTGGTTTGCGCGCGTCACCAGCCACGCATCGGTGGTCAACGGCCTGACGCTGGCGCTGGCGTTCTACTGGCCGTCGCTGGCGGCCGGCCTGCCGCGCGCCGCCACGATTACCGCATTAACGCTGGTGCTGATGTGGATCAACCTCCGGGGCATCAGGCAGTCATCGTGGTTCGTGAACGTCCTGACCGTCGGCAAGCTGCTGCCGCTGGCGATTTTCATCATCGGCGGCATCTGGTTCATTGACCCGGCACGCTTCACCGCCATGCCGCCGGTGAGCCAGGAGCAGATCTCCGCTGTGGCGATCCTGCTGATCTTTGCCTATGGCGGATACGAAGTGACCGGCGTGCTGGCCGGAGAAGCCGCCAACCCTCGCAAGGATGTGCCGTTCGCGTTCGTCGCCTGCCTCATCACGGTGTCGGTGGTGATGTCGCTCACGTCGCTCGTCGCCACCGGCGTGTTGACCGATGTGGCCGCCACGCGAACGCCGCTGGCCGACGGCGCCGGCCTGTTCCTCGGCGCGTGGGGCGCGGCGATGATCTCGATCGGCTCGGTCGTGTCGATGACCGGCAACAACATGGGGCAGCTGCTCAACGGGTCGCGCACGATCTTCGCGCTGGCCGAGAACGGCGACCTGCCGCGCTGGTTCGGCAAGGTCCACGCGGACTATCGAACGCCCTCGAACGCCATCCTGTTCGGGGCCGGTGTGGCGCTGGTGCTGGCCTTGTCGGGATCGTTTGTGACGCTGGCCGCCGTCAGTGCGATTGCGCGGCTGGTGATGTATCTCGCCGTCTGCATGTCGACGCTGGTGTTGCGTAAACGCGATCGGGCTATCGCGGCCCAGGTGGGCACGCATGTCAATGATCCACTCGACGTGGTGGCGCCGCCGCGATTCACGGTTCCGCTTGGTCCCGTCATTCCGGTCGTCGCTGCCATTGTGGCGCTGGGAATTCTTGCGGGCGCTACTCCCGCTCAACTGCGCGCCGGCGGCGCGGCGCTGCTGGCCGGCGCCGTGTTGTACTGGCTGGCTCCGAAGCGGTCATTGGTCAACTGAGTGGCACCGCGCGGCACCGGCGTCAGCCGATCGCCGAGCCTGCCGATCCACGCCCAGCCGGGCGCGACTTGGACGTAGAGCCACGCAGCTGTCATCCGGCCAAGCGTGGCGGTGGAACGATGCCGTGGAACTTTGGGAACCCTGGCAGGTGCGGAACCATTATGATCGTCAATCGTGATCGAGGCCCTGCGCGCGCTGCTCGGAGACCGCGTCTCCACTGCCGAATCCGTCCGCGAACACCACAGCCACGGGGAGTCGTGGCACGCGCCCGGACGGCCCGATACCGTCGCCTTTCCCACGTCAACCGAGGAAGTCGCGGCAGTCGTCAAGCTGTGCGCGGCCAGCCGCACGCCGATCGTGCCGTTCGGCATGGGCAGCTCGCTCGAGGGACACGTCAACGCGATCAAGGGCGGCGTGTCGATTGACCTGACGCGGATGACGAAGGTGCTGCGTCTCAGCCAGGAAGACCTCGACATCACGGTCGAGGCCGGCCTGACGCGGCTCAAGCTCGATGCGCACCTCAAGAACACCGGCCTGATGTTCCCCATCGATCCCGGCGCCGACGCCACGCTTGGCGGCATGGCGGCGACGCGCGCGTCGGGCACGACCGCAGTTCGCTACGGGACGATGAAGGACAACGTGCTCGGCATGACGGTGGTACTGGCCGATGGCCGGATCATCAAGACCGGCGGCCGGGCACGCAAGTCATCATCCGGCTACGATCTCACGCGGCTGTTTGTCGGGTCGGAAGGCACCCTCGGGGTGATCACCGAGCTGACGCTGCGGTTGTACGGCCGCCCGGACGCGGTGCGTGCCGCCATCTGCCCGTTCGCATCGATGGCGGGCGCCGCCAACACGGTGATCCAGACGATTCAACTGGGCATCCCGGTGGCGCGCATCGAGATCATCGACGAAGTGCAGCTGCGGGTCGTCAACGCCTACTCGAAGACGAACTATCCGCTGGCGCCGACGCTGTTCTTCGAGTTCCAGGGCATCAGCGAGATCGCGGTCGAAGATCAGATTCGCGCCGTCGAGGAGATCGCGCGCGAGCACGGTGCGAAGGAGTTTCGCTGGGCCGCCTCGCTCGACGATCGCCACACGCTCTGGCAGGCGCGGCACAACGCCTACTACGCGGCGGTGGCCTCCCGCCCGGGAGCGCGCGCCTGGACCACCGACATCTGCGTGCCGATCTCGCACCTGGCGGAGTGCATTCTCGAGACGCAGGCGGACCTGAGGCAGTCGAACATCGAGGCGCCGCTGGTCGGGCACGCCGGCGACGGCAATTTCCACCTGATCATCATGCTCAATCCCGACGACCCGGCGGAATTCGCCGCGGTATCGGGCATCAGCGAGCGGTTGATCACGCGCGCCCTGAAGTTCGGCGGCACCTGCAGTGGCGAACATGGCGTCGGCGTCGGCAAGTTGAAGTACCTGCCCGCTGAACACGGCGAGGCGCTCGTCGTGATGCGATCGATCAAGCGGGTGCTTGACCCAGCGGGCCTGATGAATCCGGGGAAGCTGATTCCTGAATAATCTGCGTCTTCTGTGGCCCTGGCCGGCGGTGCGAGTGCTATTCTGTGCATTCAGTGGCCAAGCGTAGAAAATCGGCGCCCTCTCTCTTCGACCTCCCAGAAGCAAGCGACAGCGGGACACCACCACCGCCGACCCGTGGCATCACCGGCGGCACCGGTGACGGCACGTCGAACGTGTGGCTGCATGAAGCCGCGCAGTCCCGCTACCTGAACTACGCGCTGTCGGTGATCACGTCGCGGGCGCTGCCGGACGTGCGCGACGGCTTGAAACCGGTGCAGCGCCGCATCCTGTTCACGATGTGGCAGCAGAACCTGACCGCCGACGCCAAGCACCGCAAGTGCGCGAAGGTGGTCGGCGACGTGATGGGCAACTATCACCCGCACGGCGACAGCGCGATCTACGAAACGCTGGTCCGCATGGCGCAGTCGTTTTCACTGCGCTATCCGCTGATCGACGGCTCGGGCAACTTCGGCTCGCTCGACGGCGACGGCGCCGCGGCGATGCGCTACACCGAATGCCGGCTGCAGCGGCTGTCGGATGAAGTACTCCAGGAGATCGAGCAGGAGACAGTGGCGTTTCGCCCGAGCTACGACGGCACCAGGTCCGAGCCCGTCGTCCTGCCGTCGCGCATTCCGAACCTGCTGATCAACGGCACCACCGGCATCGCGGTCGGCATGGCCACCAACATTCCGCCGCACAACCTCAGCGAAGTGTGCACCGCGCTGATCAAGCTGCTCGACAACCCCGACCTGTCGACGCTGCAGTTGTGCCGCTGGGTGAAAGGCCCCGACTTTCCCACCGGCGGCCACGTCCTGAACCCGCCAGACGAGCTGAAGGAGATCTACAAGACCGGCTCCGGATCGATCCGCCTCCGCGCCACCTGGCAAGAGGGTCCGGCATCGCGCTCGGGCAAGAAGCTCTACATCACCAGCATTCCGTACGCGGTCAACAAGTCGCAGCTCGTGGAACAGATCGGCGACGTGGTGTTGAGCCGCAAGATGCCGCACCTGATCGACGTCAAGGACCTGTCGACCGACGATGTGCGCATCGAGCTCGAATTGAAGGGCGGCGCCGACGACAATTTGGTGATGGCGTATTTGTTCAAGAACACCTCGTTGCAGACCACCTTCGCGGTCAACATGACGTGCCTGGTGCCGACGGAGAACGCTGAGGCCGGCCGCCCGGAACGGCTCGACCTCAAGCAGATGCTGTGGCACTTCCTCCACTTCCGCCTTGAAGTGGTGACCAGCCGCCTCGAGCACGAGCTCGAGCAGCTCAAGCAGCGCATTCACATCCTCGAAGGCTTCGAACAGGTCTTCGACGCGCTCGACGAGATCATCAGGATCATCCGCAAGTCGGACGGCAAGGCCGATTCGGCGGAGAAGATCATGAAGCGGTTCTCGCTCGATGCCGAGCAGACCGACGCGATCCTCGAGCTGAAGCTGTATCGCCTGGCCCGCCTCGAGATCCTGGTCATCCAGCAGGAGCTGGCCGAGAAGCGCAAGCGCGCCCGCCAGATCGGCGGCCTGCTCAAGGACGAGGAGGGACGCTGGCAGATTGTGCGCGACGAGCTCGAGGAGATTCAGAACACCTACGGCAATCCGAAAACCGATCCGCGCCGCACGCGCATCGAGGAGGCCGAAGAGGTCGAATACACCGCCGAGTCCTTCATCGTCGAGGAAGACAACGTCGTGATCGTGTCGCGCGACGGCTGGGTCAAGCGGCAGAAGGAAGTGAAGGACCTGTCGACGACGCGCTTGCGGGAAGGGGACAGCGTGCTGGCGGCGGTTGCCGGCTCCACCAGGGCGACGCTGGTCTTCTTCAGCAACTTCGGCGTGGCCTACACCAGCCGGATTGTCGACGTGCCGGCCTCGACCGGCTACGGCGATCCAATCCAGAAGCTCTTCAAGCTGAAAGACGGCGAGAAGATCGTGGCGGCGTTCAGCCTCGATCCGCGCGTCGCGAAGAAGATTGAGGCGAAGAAGGACGGCGACGTGCCGCCGGTGCATGCCATTGGCATCACCAGCGACGGCTACGCGATGCGGTTCTCGCTGCAGCCCTACCTCGAGGTCAGCACGCGCTCGGGCCGCCGCTACGCGCGCACCGCCGAGGGCGCCGCGGTGGTCAACGTCGGGCTGACCACCGGTGACGAGACGGTGATTGCCGCCACCTCGAACGCCCGCGCCATGCTGGCGAAGGCCGACGAGATCAACTTTCTGTCGGGCCCGGGACGCGGCGTGATCCTGATCAAGCTGGGCGACGACGACAAGGTGATCGGCGCGATGGTGTCGAGCGGCGATCGTGACCTGTTGACCGTGGAGACGAGCCGCGGCGGCGAGCAGACGATCAGCACGACCAAGTACGAAGTCACCGGCCGTGGCGGCAAGGGCAAGGAGCTGATGCAGCGCGGCGGCTTCACGTGCGTGGTGCCGGGCGAAGTGGCGATGCCGACGCTCGAGGGCGCCGGATCGTAGGCGAAGCTGGTGCCAACCAGTACGACGCGACCAGCGACCCCTCGTTCAGGAAATACGGAAATTAGTTGATTTGGTAGCGGACCCAGTGAGCAACTTGCCACCCTGTTACACCGCGCCGCTGTTTCGGCCGCTGCTCGCCGAATTGTTGGCCCTGTTGAGCGCGCTCTCGCCCGAGGACTGGCAGCGGCCGACGGTGGCGCCGCACTGGCGCGTGCGCGACGTCGCTGCGCACTTGCTCGACGGCAAGCTTCGACGGGTCGCCATTTACCGTGACCGCCACTTTCCCGCTGTTGAGAAGGCACCGGTCAGCGACGTCGAGATTGCGCAACTGGTGAACGGCCTGAATGCCGGTGGTGTGCAGTTTGGCGCGCGCTTGAGCCCGAGGCTGCTGGTTGATCTGCTGGCCATCAGCGGTGCGTGGGTCGCCGAGGTGATCGAGGCGTTGCCGCCGCACGACCGCGCCATCTTCGCCGTCAGTTGGGCGGGTGAGGGGGAGTCTGCAAACTGGATGGACACTGGCCGCGAATACACGGAACACTGGCATCACCAGATGCAGATCCGCGACGCGGTCGGCGCCACGCCACTCCTGCTGCAGCCCCAATGGATGATGCCGCTGCTGGACATGTCCGTGCGCGCGCTGCCGTATGCGTACCGATCAGTCGATGTCGCTGCCGGGTCTTCACTCGTGCTCCGAGTCACGGGCGAGACGAGCGCAACGTACACCCTTCATCGCGATCGGGCGAACTGGCACGTCTCGGCCGGTGCCGCCGACAAGCCTGCCGCGACGGTGGAGATGGCGTCTGATGACGTGTGGCGGTTGTTTTTCAACGCGCCGGTCGATCGATCGCGAATCGTCGTCTCCGGAGACGTCGCGCTTGCCGAGCCCCTGGTGCGGACGCGTTCGGTCATCTTGTGATCGTGGCAGTTGAAACCGGAATGCTGGCTGCCGCCGATCTGGAGCTGCCGACGTTCGATCTCGAGCCGTAACCCCGCTACTGAATTTCCTTCTGCAACCCCTGGAACCTGCCGGCCAGGCCGCCCATCATCGTGCTGACGGTCGATGAATAGCCCTGGTACTTCTCCGGCAGCTTCCACTCGGCAGCCAACTGTTCCGGCGTCTTGCCGGCCTTGAGCCCGGCGCGCCCGTAGGCCACCAGATCGGCGTTGAAGTCGGCGAACTCCTTCAGGTCCGCCCACGTCGTCTGCGCCGGCGTGTGACCGTTGATGATCGTCGTGATGTTCGGGATGCCGTCGTGCGCCTTGCGCAGCGTGTCCGGAATGTGCAGCATGCTGCCGCCGTTGTTGGTGTCGATCAACGGCACGGCCTTGCTGGCGAAGATGTCGCCGGTATGAACGATGCGATGCGCGGGGAAGGCGACGAACGTATCGCCGTTGGTGTGGCCGCGGCCGAAGTAGTAGAGATCGATCTGGTCGGCGCCTTTGCCGATGCTCATCTTGTCCTTGAAGGTGCGCTTCGGCAGGCCGTTGCCGTTGTGGTCCTTGAAAATCGGCATCTGTTCCATGCTGACCTTGGCGTTCTCGTGCGCGATGAAGTCCACCGACGCCGGGAACTCCACGTTGCCGCTGACGTGATCGCCATGCGTATGCGTGTTGACCAGCATCGTCACCGGCTTCGGTGTCAGCTCCTTGATCTTCGCGAGAATCGGCTGGCCCCAGCCCGGGTTCTTCGCGTCAACGACCGCGACGCCGTTGGCCATGATCAGCACCGCGGTGTTGCCGCCGCCGCCCTGGCCCCGCAGGACGTACAGACTGTCGTTGATCTTTTCGACGTCCACCACCTTCGGCGCATTGGCCGCAGGTTGCTGTGCTGCCGCCACCATCACCACGCTGCCGACTGCCACCAGCAGTCCCAACACCATTGCTCGCTTCATGGTTCCCTCTCCCGGCCCGTGGGCCGCTCCGCATCATACGCTAGTATCGTGGCGATGAAGATGGGCTGGCTCATCCTCGCCGTCGGACTGCTGCCGCAGCCTGCCCCGAGTCCGGCCGCGATTCGGTCCGCTGCGTTCGACGTGATGCGGGCGGCGCGCTACTGCACGCTGATCACGGTCGACGAAGACGGCCAACCCCAGGCGCGCATTGTCGATCCGCTGGTCTCCGAGGCCGAAGGCTCAATCTGGATCGCGACCAATCCGCTGACGCGTAAGGTCAAGGAGATCCAGAACCATCCCCGCGTCTCGCTGATGTTCTTCAACGAGAAGGCCGGCGAGTACGTCGCGCTTCGTGCGACCGCGCGAGTGGTGACCAGCGCCGCAGAGAAAGCCGCACGCTGGAAGGCGGAGTGGCAGCCGTTCTACCAAGAGCAGAGTCGAGGCAGCGACTTCATGCTGTTCGAGCTGCGGCCGACGCGCTTCGAAGTGTCCAGCCCCCGCCACCAGCTCACTAACGACCCGAAGACCTGGCGGCCCGTCATCCTCGACGTCAAGTAGTGGCAATTCACGTCGTGCTCGTGCATCCCGAGATCCACTGGAACACCGGCAACGCCGGCCGCACGTGCCTGGCTGCCGGCGCCACGCTGCATCTGGTCGAGCCGCTGGGGTTCTCGCTCGACGAGAAGCAGGTCAAGCGCGCCGGGCTGGACTACTGGGAACACGTCGATCTCCGGGTCTGGCCCGGCTGGGCGGCATTCGAGCGCGCGCTGCCGTCGATGGGCGAGGCGTACTTTTTCTCCACCCGGGCATCGAGACAACTGTGGGACGCGCCGCTGGGAGATGCGGACGATGTGGTGCTGATCTTCGGCCGGGAGACCGGCGGCCTGGCGCCGGAGATTCACGAAACGTATCGCGACCGCTTCCTGACCATGCCGATCGAGTCGGCGCTGGTGCGATCGCTAAACCTCTCGACCAGCGTGGGCATTGCAGTTTATGAAGTATTGCGTCAGCGACAACGCCATAGCCCATAGCCCATAGCCCGCAGCCCGTAGTCCCTAACCATGACCATCTACTTTGCCGGCTCGATTCGCGGCGGACGGAACGATCGGGCGCTCTACCAACAGATCATCGCGCTGCTGCGGCGGCACGGCACCGTGCTGACCGAACACATCGGCAACCAGAAGCTGACGGCCTCCGGCGAGTCGATGACCGACGCCGAGATCCACGATCGCGACCTCGAGTGGCTGCGCCGGGCCGACGTGCTGGTGGCCGAAGTGACGACGCCGAGCCTGGGAGTGGGCTACGAGATCGGCCGCGCCGTTGAGTGGGGCACCCGGGTCATTGGCCTCTACCGGCCGTCGCCAGGCAGGCAGGTGTCCGGCATGATTGCAGGTTGCGACCGCGTGCGCGTATACGAATACGCGTCGGTCGCCGAACTCGAGCCGCGGCTGGCGGAGCTCCTGCTCCCTGATCCCCGATCGCCGATCCCTGATCCCTGATCCCGGCACGCTACACCAGCCGACGCTCCAGAAGCTGATCGTCGCGTCGGTGAAAGATCCTCGCAAGTCTGTGAAGCAGAAGCGGCAGACGAATAACGTGCCGCCTAGCTTCTCAGCCAGCCCGCGGCGCGCAGCCGATCGATCACCTGCTGGGTGGCGGCGGGGGCTGACGACTGATCGGTATCCACGATCAGTTCGGGGGCCGGTGGCGGTTCGTACGCCGCCGACACTCCCGTGAACTGCGGAATCTCGCCGGCCGCCGCGCGTCGATAGTGTCCCTTCGGGTCACGCGCCCGGCAGGTGTCGAGGCTGGCGCGCACGAACACTTCGACAAACCGTCCCGCCGGCAGCAGGGCGCGGGCGTTGTCGCGATCCGCCTGCGATGGCGACACGAACGCGCACAGCACGATGGCGCCGCTGTCGAACAGCAGCCGCGCCACCTCGCCCGCCCGGCGGATGTTCTCGCTGCGGTCTTCCGGCGTGAAGCCCAGGTCCCTGGTGAGGCCGTGGCGCAGGTCGTCGCCGTCAAGCGTCACCACGTGATGTCCATCGCCGAACAACCGCCGTTCGAGGTCGCGCGCGATGGTGGTCTTGCCGGAACCGGGCAACCCGGTCAGCCACACCACACCGGCCTTGTGCCCGTTCCTGGTCTCGCGATCGCCGAGGGGCACGTTGGCGGGGTTGCGCACGACGTCCCGGCGCGCCGGTTCGGCCGAGTGCGCCGGCGCCGCGCCGCGGATCATGCCGGCCGCCACGGTGTGGTTGGTGCGCGGATCGATCAACACGAAGCACCCGGTGGCCCGATTGACGCGATACGAATCGAAGAACAGCGGTTCGGCAGCGACGATCGCAGCCACCCCGACGTCGTTCATGGCCAGCGTCTCGACGCCTTCCTCGCGGTGCAGCGTCGTCACGTCGATGCGGTAGCGCAACCGGGAGACTCGGCACGGCACGCGCCGTGTCGTCTGCGCCAGGATGTACGGCTGCGAGGCATCGAGCGCGTCTCCATCGAGCCAGCACAGATACACATCGAGGGCCACGCCGGTCGCGGGAACATTGCCGGGGCGGACGATCATGTCGCCACGCGAGACGTCGATGTCCTCGGTCAGCGTCATTACGACGGCATCACCGGGATGGGCGGACTGTCGAGGGCCGTCGGCGGTGTCGATCGCCGCGATCCGCGCCCGCCGGCGTGACGGCAGCACCAGCACCTCGTGTCCGGTCGACACCGAACCCGATGCCACGCTACCCGTGTAGCCCCGAAACCGGCGGTCCGGACGGACCACGCTCTGCACCGGAAACCGGAAATCGATCGTGTTGTGGCGGCTGATCTGGACCGTCTCCAGCCGGTGGAGCAGCGGCCCGCCGACATGCCACGGCATGCGATCCGACGCGCTGACCACGTTGTCGCCGTGCAACGCCGACAGCGGAACATACGTGATGTCGTCGATCGTCAGGCGGCCGGCAAACTCACGAAATGCTCCCATCGCGTCGTCGAAGGCCTGTTGCGCGTAGCCGACCAGGTCCATCTTGTTGACGGCGACGATCAGGTGTCGGATGCCGAGCAGTGACGCGATGAACGCGTGACGATGGGATTGCCGTCCGGGGCCGGTGGTGGCGTCGATCAGGATTACCGCCAGGTCGGCCGTGGAGGCCCCGGTCACCATGTTGCGGGTGTACTGCACGTGGCCGGGCGTGTCGGCGATGATGAATCTCCGCCGCGGCGTCGCAAAATACCGATATGCCACGTCGATGGTGATCTTCTGATCGCGCTCGGCCCGCAGGCCGTCGGTGAGCAGCGCGAGGTTGATCGCGTCTTCGCCGGAGCGCCGGCTGGCGGCTTCAACCGACACCAGCTGATCGTCGAGCAGCGACCTGGTGTCGTACAACAGCCGGCCGACCAGCGTGCTCTTGCCGTCGTCCACGCTGCCGGCGGTGGTGAAGCGAAGCAGATCGAGGTCGCCGGTCGCCAACTAGAAATACCCGGACCGCTTGCGGTCTTCCATGGCGGTGTCGGAACGGCGGTCGTCGTCTCGGCCGCCCCGCTCGCTGATGCGCGCCGCGGTGATTTCGTCGATCACTTCCGCGATCGTGGACGCGGTCGACTCAATCGCCCCGGTGCAGGTGGCATCGCCGACGGTGCGGAAGCGGACCGTGCGGGTTGACAGCCGGTCGTCCGGAAGCGGCGCGAGGTGCGGGGTGTGCGCAAACAGCAGGCCGCGGCGTTCGACGACTTGGCGCCGGTGTGCGAAGTAGAGGGTCGGCAGCGGAATGCCTTCAGCCGCGAGGTACTGCCAGATGTCCAGCTCCGTCCAGTTCGACAGCGGGAAGACACGGAAGTGCTCGCCCGGCCGGCAGCGGCCGTTGTAGATGTTCCACAGTTCCGGCCGCTGGCTGCGCGGTTCCCATTGGCCGAACGCGTTGCGATGCGAGAACACGCGTTCCTTGGCGCGCGCCTTCTCTTCGTCGCGGCGGGCGCCGCCGAGCGCCGCATCGATCCGCAGCTCGCCGATCGCGTCGAGCAACGTCACGGTTTGGAGCGCGTTGCGGCTGGCGCCGGGGCCGCGCTCATCGTGGACCCGGCCGGCGTCGATCGAGGACTGGACGGTTCGGACCAGACACGTCACGTTCATGCGCGCGGCGAACTCGTCTCTGAACGCGATGGTCTCGTCGAAGTTGTGACCGGTGTCAATGTGCAGCAGCGGGTAAGACAGCCGCGCCGGGAAGCACGCCTTTCGCGCCAGCCAGGTCAGCACGATCGAGTCCTTGCCGCCAGAGAACAGAATCGCCGGCCGCTCGAACTGTGAGAGGGCTTCGCGAATGATATGGATCGCCTCGTTTTCGAGGTGCGGGACGTGTCGGGACTGAAAGCGGTTGCGCATGCGGATCTCGATGGCGCCGCCATTTCACCACTACCGAGCCGATGAACACAATGCGCCGGGTGCGTGGTCAGGCCAGGATAGGCGGGAATGGCCACACGCCTGGTCGAGGGCCTGACCGAGCACGACGTGGTGACCGAGCCGTTCCCACACGTGGTCGTCGGGAACGCGCGGCCAGACCAACGGGTGCAACAGCTGATTAGTGACTGGCCTGACGACGCCGTGTTCCGGGGCGGTCGTGCTGCGGGATCGAATCGCCGCTTCAATTACAACGCCAGGCAGGTGATGCGCGACACGACGTTCCCGGAATCGTGGCGTAGCTTCACTGCCACCCACGTGTCCGGCGCGTTCGCGCGCGAGTGCGTGCGCTTGTTCGCGCCGTGGATTCGCAGCGAGTACCCCTTGACGATCGGCGGGTGACGGGTCTCGAACCCGAGCGCGTGGCAGGCGTCGACCGCTCGATCGATGCCCGTCGGCTTCACCAGCAGATCGAGGTCGCTCATGCGCCGCGTTGACAGGTCGGGATACACCTCGGTCGCCAGGTGCGCGCCCTTCAAGAGGATCACCGGGATGCCGGCGTTGTCGAGCGCCGCAAGAATGGACTTGAGTGTTCCGAAGCGTCGCAAGTTCGCCGTCGCGATGGCTCTCGCGTCGTCTGCGAGCCGCCGGCGGCACGCCGCCGGCAGCGCCGATGCCGAGCCCTGCCGCGTGAGGCGATGTCGCAGCGGCCCGGACACCGCGTGACCGCGTGCCAGTTCCACGACCTCGGTCCACTCGGCTGCCGGCCAGGAGTCGATTCGCGGCAGAGGACTGGTCGCGGCACAGCACGCTGCCAGGCGCGTCAGCGCAGTGTGATCGAGCGCCGTGAATGCCGGGCGCTTGGTGATGAGGTAGGGGCCTCCAGCGGTTGCGGCCGGAGGCCCTGACGAAACTGCCGAACCTACTTGCGCTTCGCGACGTTCAGCGCGCCAAGCCTCGCCACCATGTCCGGACCGGCTGACTGCGGCTTCACTTCCTTGTCGATGTAGAGGATCTTCCCGTCGGGAGCGATATAGAACGTCCAGCGCCGCGCCATGCCCGTCACGCCGAGCACGCCGTATGCGTTGGCAATCTCCTTCTTTACGTCGCTGAGGATTGGGTAGTCCGCCTCGTGCATCTGCGCGAACTTGGTGTTGTCCTCGATGTTGTCGACGCTAATCATGTAGTAGGCGATGTTGTACTGCCGAATCAGATCGCCGCTCTCACGGAGCGACTTGCATTCGGCCGTTCAACCACCGGTGAACGCTTTGGGAAACCACGCCAGCACGACCGCCTGCTTGCCGCGCGACTCCTGGAGCGTATGGGTCTTGCCGTCCGATCCCGGCAACGAGAAGGCGGGGGCCGCACCACCAACCTGCAATTCCGCGGCCGGCGCCTGGGCCATCGCGCCGCTCGTCACCAGGCTCAATGCTGCGCCCATCGCAGCCTTGAGCCATAACTTCATGCGCATCAGCTGATCCTCCACCGGGGAATGGTATCCCAATTGCAGGCGTAACCAGCATGCCCAGGCCATCGTTTGTCCGCGCCGTGTGCGCCTTCGGCGGCACTGGTTGTCGGCGCCTTTTGTGGCCCTAGAATCGAATGGTGGGACGGCTGCGTAGGTGGTTGGTCATCGGAGTGGCGGCGGTCGCCGGCGTGGTGCTGGCCGTCGTGCTGGTCGCGCACCTGCCCTGGACCCGGACCCGCGCGCTGGCCTGGGCATCGGACTTCGTCGCGCGCTTCAACCTCGATCTCGAGGCAGGAAGCCTTTCGTACAATGCACTGACCCGCCGCATTTCGGTCACCGACGTTCGCCTGGCGGCTCGGGGCTTCAAGGACCGCCCGTTCCTGACTGCCAGCCGGATCGAAGTGACACTGCCGCTGAGCGTGTTGCGGCGCCGTTTCGCCATCGATCACCTCGCCATCGACGGCGGGATCGTCGACATCGTGCGCGATCGGAACAACGTCGTGAATCTGCCGCCGTCGACAGACACCCCGCCGAGTGAGCGTGCGCGGGAGATCGACATCCGATCGCTCACGATCGACGGCCTCGACGTGCAGTATGAGGACCAGTTCAGCAACTGGGGCGTGAAGGTGCCGCGGATTGAGTCCATGCTCCGCGACACGGCGCTCGGCGCCAGGGGCACCTTCGCCGCGCGGGGCGGCATCATCGTCCGGCTGCCCGAGCGGGTGATGACGCTGGCGCCGTTCGAGACGGTGATGACGTTCGACGGCTCGAACGTCTCGATCGAGCAGGCACGGCTGTCGTCACCGGAGATCGAGGCCTTCCTGAGCGGTCCGATCAACCGCGTGCTCGATTCACCGGCGCTCGATCTGTCGCTGAAGGGCCGCGTCCATCTCGACCAGGCGATCGCGTGGGTGCCCCCGCCGCCGGTTCCCGTGGCGGGACTGGTGGCCATTGAGGGTTCGGTCGTCGGTCCGGCACGGAACTTCGCCGCGCATCTCAGCGTGCGGAGCAACACGCTGGCGGTCGGACGCGAGCGCGATCTCACCTTCGCCGGACCGGTGCACGTGACGTTCAAGGCGTTCTCCGGCGAGGGCATAGTGATCACGCCGCGCTCCGGCGGATCGGTGCGCGCCAGGTTCAACGTGCCCTGGGCCGCAGAGCGCACCGGCAGTTCCGACAGCATCAGGGCGTCGATCAGTACTGCCGAAGCGGAATGGCGCGGCGTCGATTCCGCGGCCGCATTGCGAATGGCCGACGTCGATCCGCAGGCCATTGGCGCGGCATTCGAAGGGCGCGGCACGTTCGAGTTCGGCGAGCCGCGCCGGTTCGTCATCGAGAACCGCTCCACCGGCAGACCCCCTTCGACGCCGCTCAGGACGGGCGGCAGCGGCGTGGTGCCGATGACCGGAACGATCAACGCGACGATCGTCGGCGACGACTATCGATTCGACCACCGCCACAGTTTCCCCGGCTTCGATTTCGAGGGACAGATGGCGGGGCGCATCGTGCGCGGCGATGCGCTGTTGAGCACCATGAACGGTCCGGCGCACGCCCGCGTCGAGGATGTGGCGCAGGCCGCCGTCAGCGTGCAGACGCTCGGCTTCCCCGTCGCCGAGGTGATGTTCGAGACGCGCGGCGCCGTGGACGCGCCGATGACGCTCGGGGGGTCGTACCGAAACCCGAAGGTCGATACCACCGTGTCCGGCGATGCGGTCGACCTGCCGTTGCTGGGCCGTGTGCGCGCGTCGGTGAATGTCGTTGCGGACACCGGCACGGCGACCATGTCGGCCATCGACATGCGCCAGGGGTCGTCATCGATCACCGGCGAGGCGGTGGCCAACATTACGGCGCGAACCTGGAGCGGCAAGCTGCACGTCGAGGCACCGAACGCCGCCGAACTGCAGGCCGGCATTTCCGAACCGTGGCGCGTTGACGGCGCCCTGTCGGCCGACGCCAGTCTTGGTGGGACGTTCGATCACTACACGCTCGACACGGTCCTCAGCGGCCGGGCGCTGAGGTTTGCGGGCCAACCGATCGATCGCGCGAGCGCGAAGGCGATGGTCACCCCCGAGGCGATCGACGTGTCGTTGCTCGAGCTTCATCAGGGCGCGGGCTATCTCGCGGGCCGCGTGCGCTATGCCTGGGAGACCGGAGCATACGACGCGACGCTGAAGGGCAGCCGGCTCACGTGGCAGGGCACGCTGCTGTCCACCGCCGACACCCAGGCGCTGCTCGACGCGCAGTTCACCGGCTCCGGCACGACCGCGCAGCCGAAGGGCCAGGCGACGCTGGACTTCACGCTGACCGGCGGCGAGGCGGGGGTGTTCATCGGCGCAGGGGCGGCGACCGCCGACCTGCTCGGCGATCACGCGAGGATCGCCGCGCGGCTGCCGATGATTGGCGCGTCGATCAGCGCGGAGGTCGCCACCGCATCGCCGTACGACTACACGGTCAATGCGCAACTCGATCGATTCGAGCTGGCGAGGCTGTCTCCATTGCTCGGTGCCATCGAAACGGAGATCCGCGGATTCGCCAACGGCACCGTCACCGGTTCCGGCCGGCTCGCAGACGACCGGGACCGCGTCGCGTTGGTGAACATCACCGAGCTCGATGCCGGTGTGGCCGGCGTGCCGGTATCGTTGCTGTCGCCATTGAACGCCACGCTGCGCGGCGACGATCTGGCGCTGAAGGACCTGTCCGTTCGCGTCGGTTCAGGTCGCCTGAGCGCGAGCGGATCGTGGCACACCAGGCTCGACGGACCATCGAAGCCGCAGACGGCACAGCATCCTGGCCGACTGGAAGGCGCTCTCCAGGCGCAGTTCGCCGGCGATTTGCAGGATGCCCTCCGGCTCGGCAAGGCGTTCGGTGTCCCGGTCTCGATCGACGGCAGCGGGCTGATGCAGTTCGACCTCAGGAGCAACGGTACCAGGCTCGGCACATCCGGCACGCTGTCGATCACCAACGGCATGCTGGGTTGGGTCAACGCCGCGGCGGCGGTGCAGTCGTTCAACATCACAGCCACGTTGAACGGCGAGCAGCTCGAAATCGACCGCATCACGGGTGCGGTGGCCGCCGGCGGCATTGTCGGCAACTTCTCTGCGACGGGCGCGGCCCGGCTGCCGGGGTTGTCGCTGGCCGCCATTGACGGCGGCGTCACGCTCGACGAGGCCAGGTTCACGTTCTCCGGCATTCCCGTCGAGCAGCAGCGCCCATCGCGCTTTGTGCTGTCGAAGAGCACGCTCGAGATGGCCGACCTGTCGTGGACGGTGGCTGAGAACCCGTTGTTGTTCGGCGGCGCGATCACGATTGGCGCCGAGGACCCAGCCCTGGACCTGTCGCTCAAGGGCTTGATCGACCTCCGCGTCCTCTCGGCGCTGACCAGCGCGGTTGGATTCGACGGCAACGCCGAAGTGAATGCCCGCGTCGAAGGCACGGTCGCAAAGCCGATGCTCGGCGGCCGCATCACGCTTGATGACGCGGAAATCGCCATCGCCGATCCGCGCGTGGTGTTATCGGACCTGACCGGCTCCATCGTGCTCGAGGGACCACGCGCCGTGTTTGACAACGTGCGCGGCACCGCCAATGGCGGCAAGCTGATAGTCGACGGGCCGGTGAAGTTCGAGGGGCTGGTGCTGAGCGGCGGCGAGCTCAACATCCAGGCCGAAGGCGTCGCGATCGAGTTGCCGAAGGGCCTCCGCAGCGAGCTCGGCGCGCTGCTGACATTCAGGCTCGACCCCAGGAACCCATCGTTGACCGGCGACATCCGCGTCAACCAGAGCGCCTACACCGAAACGATCACGCTGGCGGCGCTCGCCAGACAGGCGGCGATGCCCGTGGCCGCCGGCCTATCGGCCGAGCGGCCGTACGCCGAGCGATTGGCGCTGAACCTGTCGCTGACCACCACCGACGATCTGATCCTGGACAACAACTACGGCCGCGTGGCCGCGGGCGCCAACGTCCGCATTCTCGGCACCGTCGCCGCGCCCGGCATGGACGGCCGCGTGACACTGCGTGAGGACGGGCAGATCTTTCTCGCCGGCCGCACGTTCCGCATCGCCCGCGGCGACGTGTCCTTCACCGACCGGCGGCACATCCATCCCGAGTTCAATATCGCCGCCGAGGCCAACCTGGGTGCCGCAGGCGGCAACGTCACGCTGACGCTGACCGGTTCGCTCGAACACCCGACGATCGATCTCACCGCCGAAGACGGTTCGTTGACACCGGGCGAGATTGCCGCCGGCATCGTCGGTCAGACCAACACGGAAACCGCGCTCACGCTGCTGTCCGCGGACCTGCTCGGCGTGACCGGCCGGGCGATCGGTCTCGATGCGTTCCGGGTCGAGCGCGGCGCGTTTTCCGATCGGGACTTCCGCGACTACGCCGACGACCCCGCGTTGATCGGCAACAACCGGACCGACCCGACGACGCGCCTGACTATCGGCAAGCGGCTGAGCGACAAGGTTGAATTCACCGCTTCTCAGAACCTGCGCGAGAACGGCAAGGCGTCGTTCGTGGTCAGCTATTTCCCCCGTCGCAACGTCGAGCTCAGGGCCTTGTCGCGCGACAGCGGCACCGTGAGCGTGGGCGTGCGGCATCAGATCACGTTCGGCCGCGGCACCAGCACGCCGCCGTCGGAGCGGCGTGTGCGGCCGACGATCAGCGCCATCACCGTTACTGGCGTCGACGCCGCCACCGCGGCCGCGTCACAGGCGGCGATCAGGCTCGAAGCCGGCGATGCGTTCGATTTCCTCGCGCTGCAGAACGACATCGATCGCATCCGCGATTCGTACCAGCAGCGGGGCTATCTCGAAGCCCGTGTCCGCACCCGCCGCACGGAATCGGACGATGCCCGGTCGGTGGCGATTGAGTTCGTCGTCAATCGCGGGCCACGGTCGGTGCTGCAGGTCGATGGCCTGATCGCGCCGGCGGGCCTCGTGCAGGAGCTCGAGCAGGCGTGGCACAAGAACGTGTTCGATCAATTCCTGATCGAGGACCTGACCAACCGCGTTCGACGGCACCTGGTGAACAGCGGGGATCTCGGCAGCATCGTGGTGGGGCGCATCGATCGTCCCGCGCCGGACACCAAGCGGCTGCGCATTGAGGTGACGCCGGGCGCGCCGGTGTCGAGCCGCGAGATCAGGTTCGCCGGCAACCTCGAGCTCAATACCGATCGTCTCAACGCCGAGATCCGCGATGCCGGGCTGGAGCTCGACGCGTGGCTCGATCGCACGCTGGTCGAGCGTGCTCTGCGCCAGGCATACAACGAAGCAGGGTTCCTCGAGGCGGAGGTCGCCGGCCGGCCGCTGACCATCGACGGCACGACAGGCGTGCTGTGGATCGACATCAAGGAGGGACCGCGCACGCGGATTACCGGCCTGAGATGGACGGGCGTGGGCGAATCGCGCCTGCCGGAGATTCAGAAGGCCACCGCGCTGACCACGCCGTCACCGTTCGTGATCGCCGACGTCACCGAGGCACGACGGCGCATCGAAGACTACTACCGGCGCGAGGGCTTCAACGGCGCCGAGGTCGAAGTGCAGCCGGCGTTGGCGCCGGACGACACGGTGGCCGTCACCTTCAACGTCAGCGAAGGCGTGCAACAGGTGCTGCAGTCCGTGGAGTTGAAAGGCAACGCCGTCACCAACGACGAGGTGCTCACCCAGGCGCTGAGGTTCGAGTTCGGCACGCCCGTCAACTTCGATGAGTGGACGCTGGCCCGCAAGCGTCTCTACGACACCAACGTGTTCCGCAGCGTCGACATTCAGCCGCTGCCGGACGGCGACCCGGTCAACGGCCTGCATCCGGTGAAGGCGTCGGTGACGGTGGAGGAGATCCCGGCGTGGTCGTTCCGCTACGGCGTCCAGCTCGAAGGAGAGCGTCGTTCGGAGCCGGATGAGTTCACCAGCACGCGCAACGCCGGCGTGGTCGCCGAACTCCGGAATCCCAACCTGTTCGGGCGGGCGCTGACCGGCGGTGTGTTCGGGATGTATCAGCGCGATCGTCAGGACGCCACGGTGTTCGTGGCCAGCTCGCGGCTGTTCGGCTGGAGCGCGCGGTCGACGTTGTATGGTTTCTACGCCCACGACCGGCTGCGAGACGACGCCGGCGTCATCGAAGCCGTGACCGATCGCCAGGGGATCAGCGTCGATCAGCGCTGGAGGCCGAAGGGCTTCCAGCTCGTCTACGGCTACCGCTTCGAACAGAACCACACCGTCGATCCGCGAACGCTCACCGACTTCATTCCGTTCGACTTCACCGTCTACCTGGCCAAGTTGAACGCCGCCATGCTCTACGACCGCCGCGACGATCCGATCAACCCGCGCAGGGGATTCTTCAGCTCGGCCTCGTTCGATCAGGCAGCGCCGTTCCTCGGCTCGGACGTCAACAACCGCAAGCTGCTGATGCAGCAGTTCGCGTTCGTGCCGATTGGCCGGCTGGTGCTCGCGTCACGCGCGCAGTTGGGTTTCGCGTTCGGCCGCGATCCGCTCGCGTTGTCGGATCGCTTCCGCGCCGGCGGCGCAACCAGCGTGCGCGGATACGGGGAGGAGAGCCTTGGGCCGCGCGACCGAGACACGAAGCTGCCAAGCGGCGGCGATCGCCTCGTGATCCTCAACCAGGAGGCGCGCTTCCCGCTGTATCGATGGGCGAATGGCGTCGCATTCCTTGACGCCGGCAACATCTTCGCGAAGGGCGTGCCGTGGACGGGCCTCGAGGTGGGCTACGGCGCGGGTCTGCGGTTCGATACGCCGATCGGATTGATTCGTGGAGACGTTGGCTTCCCGCGCGGCGATGCGGCCAGAAGCCGTCGTAGCGTGCGCTGGTACTTCGGCTTTGGGCACATCTTCTAGCTGCTGGTTGCTGGTTACTAGAGCAACCAGCAACCAGCAACTATTTGATTGTCCGCAGAATAGCCGCGACGGCGGACCGTTCCGGCGCATCGGGTGCAAGGCGGAGGAACGCGTCGAAGTGGTCCGCCGTTTTGGGCAGCTGCCGTTGACGCTGGTAGGCCAGACCCGCGTAGTAATGCGCGTAGGCAAAGTCAGGCTTGGCTTCAAGTGCCTTCGTGAAGCCGGCCACCGCGCGACCCCAGTCGGTCGCCCTGCTGGCGGCGAGACCGAGCTGGTAGTGGGCGAAGGCGTTGCCGCGGTCAGCCTCAACGGCGCGGCGCGCCAATTCGACCGCCCGCCCGTTGTCGCCGGCGAGCTGCGCTTCGGCGGATTCAGCAATCAGACCCCAGGCCTGATCGCCGTCTCGCAAGCGCGCCAACTCCGCTCTGGCCTGATCCGGCTGCTCAAGCTTCAGCAGCGACTGCGCCGCCAGGTAGGTTGAGGCGGCATCGCCGTCGCGGGCCGCGTCAACGGCCTGCTGGTACGAACCCGACTGGAAAAAACGCTGAACCTCTGGCTTCTGGGCCTCGGCAGGTGCAGAAACGGTCAGAACCACCAGGGCCCCAGAAAGCGCGGACAAGCTAGAGAGATGGCGGGCCATATATACTTAATTAGACGTCCTTTATTCGCTACGGTTTCCCGCCTCAACAGCGCCGCAGACGGCTCCGGCCACACGGACGGCTTGGAAAGCACTGAAAGCACGAAATGTCAGATCAACGCCTGAAAATCGCCGTATTCATCGATTTCGACAATATTGAGATTGGCGTCAAGACGACGCTGAATGTCCAGTTCGACATTGGCGCGGTGCTTGAAGCCGTCAAGGAGCGTGGTGAGGTCGTCACCAAGGTGGCCTATGGCGACTGGAAGCGCTCGGGCGATCACGGGCGCGCGATGGCGCAGCACGCGGTGCGGCTGGTGCAGCGCGTCATGACGCCCGGCGGCGACAAGAACGGCGCGGACATCAACCTGGCGCTCGATGCGCTGGAAATGGCGTTCACGCACGCCCACATCAACGCCTTCGTCATCGTTGGCGGCGACAGCGACTTCATCACGCTCGTCGAAAAACTCAAGCAGTACGACCGCAAGGTGTTCGTGGTTGGCGGCCGCGCGTTCACCAGCCAGGTGATGCAGAAGAACTGCACCGAGTTCATTGCCTACGAAAACATCATTCCCGACCCTTCGACACGCTCAGGGTCGTCCCGAGCGCAGTCGAGGGACGATCGCGGCCGGCCGCCGAAGCAGGCGAGCAGGCCGGCTGGCCCGCCGGCCGGCCGGCAATCCATTGAGCAGGCCGAACCTCTTGTAATGCGAGCCCTCAAAGTGCTCGCCGACCGGGAAGTCACGCCGCAACTCGGGCTGCTGAAGAGCACGCTGTTGCAGCTCGACTCGTCGTTTTCCGAACGGGATTACGGCGCCGGCACGTTCCGCGAATTCGCCGACAAGCTGGCAAAGCAGGGGCTGGTGTCGCTCAAGCACCAGGGTCGCAGCACGCTGGTGGAATTGCCGGGAGCCAACGAACACGTGACGATGGCGCCGCACCCCGCGCCGGCAGAGGCCGATGCGTCGCTCGGCGACGCCTCGGGTGGTTCCAAGGGCGCCAGGGCTGTCAAGCGTGCCAATGCCAAGAGCTCAGAACAGCACTGAACCCCTGGTACTTTTGGAACCCCCGGCACCTTCGGACCCTTTATACTTTTTCGCGTAGTGGCATCGAATTACACAGCGAAGGACATCACCGTCCTCGAAGGCCTGGAGCCTGTCAGGAAACGCCCCGGCATGTACATCGGCGGCGTCGGCAGCACCGGTCTGCATCACCTCGTCTGGGAGACGCTCGACAACTCGATCGACGAGGCGATGAACGGGCACGCCAAGAACATTCGCGTCACCCTGCACAAGGACGGCTCGTCGATCACCATTGAAGACGACGGCCGCGGCATTCCCGTGGACGTGCATCCGAAGACGAACAAGAGCGCCCTCGAGGTGATTTTCACCGTGCTCCACGCCGGCGGCAAGTTCGAGGCCGGCAATTACAAGACGGCCGGCGGCCTGCACGGCGTCGGCGCCAGCGTGGTCAACGCGCTGTCGCGGGAACTGGTCGCCACCGTCAAGCGTGACGGCTACCAGTACCAGATGTCGTTCAAACAAGGGAAGCCGGCCGGCAGCCTGAAGAAGACCGGCGCCGCTCGCGGCACCGGCACGACGGTGTACTTCAAGCCCGACCCGCAGATCTTCCCGAAGGTCGAATTCGATCCGCCGATCATCCGCGAGCGGCTGGAGATTGCCAGCTACCTGCATCGCGGCGTGAAGGTGATCTTCGAGGACGAAACCACCGGGCTGAAGGACGTCTTCCAGCACGAGGAAGGCCTCGTCGACTACCTCGAGAAGATCGTCGCCGGGAAGAACGCCAAGCCGGTGCACGACGCGCCGTTCACGCTCGAGAAGGAGAACGGCGTCAAGCTCGAGTTCGTGGTGCAGTGGACGGAAGCGACCGACGAGCATCTCCGCAGCTACGTCAACGGCATCCCCACCGGATCCGGCGGCACCCACGAAAACGGCCTGCGCGCCGGACTCGGCAAGGCGGTGCGCAACTACATCGAGACGCACAACCTGTCGCCGAAGGGCGTCACGCTGACCGCGGAAGACATCCGTGAAGGCATGACCGGCGTGCTGTCGGTGTTCATCCAGGAACCGCAGTTCCAGGGACAGACCAAGGACCGGTTGAACAATCCGGAGGTGCTGTCGGCGGTTGACGGCCTGGTGCGTCCCGGCCTCGAGCACTGGTTGAACAACAACCAGTCGGTCGCCGAAGCGATCGTCGCGCGCATCATCCTCTCCGCGCGTGCCCGTGAAGCGAGCCGCGCCGCGCAAGCCGAAGTCGTTCGCAAGGGCCCGACGGCCGGACGCGTCAACCTGCCGGGCAAGCTGGCCGACTGCACCAATCCCGGATCGATCACCAGCGAGCTGTTCGTGGTCGAAGGCGACTCGGCGGGTGGCTCGGCCAAGCAGGGCCGCGATCGCGCGCGCCAGGCGATTCTGCCGCTGCGCGGCAAGGTGCTCAACACCGAGGGCGTGTCGACCGCGAAGGTGCTCGAGAACAAGGAGCTCGTTGACCTGGTCACCGCGCTCGGCTGCGGCGTCGGCAAGAGTTTCGACATTGCCCGCATGCGCTACGGCAAGGTGATCATCCTGGCCGACGCGGATTCCGACGGCCATCACATTGCCACGCTGCTGCTGACGTTCATCTTCCGGCACCTGCCGCAGCTGATCACCTCGGGCCGCGTCTACCTGGCGCAGCCGCCGCTCTATCGCATCGACATCGGCAAGGACACGCACTGGGCGCTCGACGAGCAGCAGAAAGCCGACATCGTCAAGCAGGCCGGCCGCGCCCATCCCGAAATCACGCGCTTCAAGGGCCTCGGCGAGATGATGCCGAAGGTGCTGTGGGAAACCACCCTCAATCCCCGCACGCGGCGGCTGCTCAAGGTCGAGATCGCCGATCAACTGGTGACGGACCGCGTGATCAACGAGCTGATGGGCAAGGATGCGTCGGCCCGTTTCCGCTTCATCATGGACCGGGCCGAGGACGCGGTGGAGCTGGATGTTTAGCGATACAATCGAACGGTTTGTCTGAGGTCGCGGCACAGAAGAAGTCCCCGTACGATCGGTCGCTCGTGGAAGGCCCCATCGGACCCGCCGTCTGGAAGCTGGCGTGGCCGACCATGCTCCAGAACGTCATCGCCGGCCTCCAGGGCCTGATCGACCACGTGCTCGTCGGCAACCTCCTCGGCTACGCCGCCAACGCCGCCATCGGCGTCAGTTGGCAGATCTTCCTCGTGGTCATTGTCTTCATGGCGTCGCTGTTCACCGGCCAGGCGGTTCTGGTGGCGCGCTACGTCGGCGCCGGCGACGTCGAGCGCGTCAACCGGACCGTCCAGCAGGCCATTCTCACCGCGCTCGCGATGTACCTGGTGCTGGCGCCGTTCGGCTACTTCGCTGCGCCGATGCTGCTGGATTTCGCCAACACCTCGCCCGAAGTGCGCGATCTCGCGCTGCCGTTCCTGCGCGTCAACTTCACCTTCAGCATCGGCCTGCTGATGTTCTTCATGCTGACGTCGGCGCTGCGCGCCGCCGGTGACGCGCGCACGCCGATGCGCCTCGGCATCGCGATGACGATTCTCAACGTGGTGCTGAACATCATTCTGATTCGCGGCCTGGGCCCGATTCCGGCGCTCGGCACGATGGGCTCGGCGCTCGGCACGATGATCGCGTCGGGCACGGTCAGCGCGTTTGCGCTCTACCGGCTGCTGAAGGGCCGGCTGGTCATCAAGCTGTCGCGGCACATGGATTGGCGCCCCGACTGGACGATCATCCGCTCGCTGTTTCGGTTCGGCCTGCCGACCGGCGTGCAGGGCATCGCCATGAACATCGCCGGCGTCATGCTGCTGCGCTTCATCGGCTCGCTCGAGCAGAGCGCCGCAGCGCAGGGCGCCTACGCGATTGGCTACACCGAGCTGTTCTCGCTGATTACCTGGACGTCGGTGGGATTGACGGGTGCCGCGGCGACGATTGCCGGGCAGAACCTCGGCGCCGGCCATCCCGAACGGGTCGTGCAGGGCGTGCACACCGCTTCGAAGATCGGGTTGTGGGTCGCCGCCGGCGTCGGCTTCACGTTCGTCGCCTTCCCAGGCGCGCTGCTCTGGCTGTTCGGCGCGACCGATCCCGCGGTCACGACCATCGGCCGGCAGCTGCTGCAGTATCTCGCGCTGTCTGGCTTCTTCATCACAGTGGCGCTGACCTACACCGGCGGGTTGCAAGGCACCGGTGACACGCGCAGCCCGCTGTTCATCACGCTGGCGTCACAGGTCGCGGTGCCGATCGGCATGTGTACGGCGATCCAGGCGACTCGCCAGCTTCAGCCGGGCGACATCTGGCTGGCGATCGTGCTGGGGCATTTCACACGCTGTGTGCTGACCGTGGCCAGGTTCCGCCAGGGCAAGTGGCGCAATATGGCCGTCGCCCACTAATGAGGAATCACCCAATCGTCAATGTCAGGCGGCGCGACACGCGGAGGTACAATGGCAGGTCGTCATCGTTCACAGAGGAACTGTCATATGCCAGATGTATTTGCCGGCCGTCGCCGTGTGCCGCGGCCCGAGAACGACCCCAACCTTTCGTACGCGCCGGGCACGCCCGCCCGAACCGAGCTCAAGGCCCGCCTGGCCTCCATGGCAGCCGAGACCGTCGACATCCCGATCATCATTGGCGGCAAGGAGATACGGACGGGCGCGACCGCAAAGGTCGTGATGCCCCACAAACACGGCCACGTGCTCGGCCACTTCCATAAGGCGACCGAGGAGCACGTCCGTCAGGCCGCTGCTGCCGCCGTCAAAGCCCGCCGGGAATGGTCGAGCTGGTCGTTCGACGATCGCGCCGCCGTGTTCCTCCGCGCCGCGGAGCTGCTGACCACCACCTGGCGTTCCACGGTCGTGGCGGCCACGATGCTCGGCCAGTCGAAAACGGCGTTCCAGGCGGAGATCGATGCCGCCTCCGAGCTGGTCGACTTCTGGCGATTCAACGCCGCCTTCGGCCAGGAACTGCTCGCTGAACAGCCGGACAGCAGCCACACCGTCTGGAACCAGATGGAATACCGGCCGCTCGAGGGATTCGTCTACGCCGTGTCGCCGTTCAACTTCACGGCGATTGGCGGCAACCTGGCCGGCGCTCCGGCGCTGATGGGCAACGCGGTGGTCTGGAAGCCTGCCAGCACCTCGATGCTGAGCGCCTACTACGTGATGCGCCTGCTCGAGACCGCGGGCCTGCCGCCGGGCGTGATCAGCTTCGTCCCTGGTGATGCCGCATCGATTTCAAACGTCGTGCTCGACCATCCCGATCTCGCCGGCATTCACTTCACCGGCAGCACCGGCGTGTTCAACGGCATGTGGCAGAAGGTCGGCCAGAACCTTGGCAAATACCGCGGCTACCCGCGGCTGGTCGGCGAAACCGGCGGCAAGGACTTCATCGTCGTGCACGCGTCGGCGGATCCTCAGGAGGTTGCGGTCGCCGCGGTTCGCGGCGCCTTCGAGTACCAGGGCCAGAAGTGCTCTGCGGCCAGCCGGATGTACGTGCCGAAGTCGCGGTGGAACGACATTCGCGATCGGATGGTCGCGATGATGCAGGAGATCAAGGTCGGCGACGTGCGCGACTTCCGTAACTTCATGGGCGCGGTGATCGACAGGAAGTCGTTCGACAAGGTCAGCGGCTACATTGACGACGGCAGGAAGAACGCGAAGGTGATTGTCGGCGGCGGCTGTCAGGGCGATGAGGGCTACTTCATCGAGCCGACGCTCGTCGAGTCGGCGGATCCGAACTATCGCCTCCTCTGCGAAGAAATCTTCGGGCCGGTGCTGTCGGTCTATGCGTATGACGATGCGAAGTGGAGCGAGACGCTCGATATCGTGGATCGCACCTCACCGTACGCGCTGACCGGCGCAGTGTTCGCCAGGGATCGCGGCGCCGTCATCGAAGCGGCGTCGGCGCTGCGCAACGCGGCCGGCAACTTCTATATCAACGACAAGCCGACCGGGGCGGTTGTGGGCCAGCAGCCGTTTGGCGGCGCACGCGTGTCGGGCACGAACGACAAGGCCGGCTCGAAGATGAACCTGATTCGCTGGGTGAGCGCCCGGACGGTGAAGGAGAACTTCGCACCGCCAACGGATTTCAAGTATCCGTATATGGCAGAAGAGTAGAAGCGTCGCGTCCTTTACACTTTCGTAATCGGCTGACTCGGAACGGCACACTCGCGACGCGATCAGAACCCTCCGCAGGAGCCGAACTGATGGGCAGTCAACACCTTAGCCGTTGAACTCAGCGGTGGTCTGCGTCTTGCTGTCTGGGAGGCATGCTCTCAGGGCGCGGCTTCACGTTCTTCGAGCTGCTGGTCGTCATGGCGCTGATCACCGTCGTCAGCGCCATCGCCGTGCCCGTGCTGATGGAGGGCACCACCCGCAACCAGGTGTGGACGGCGTCGGAGATGATCGGCGCGCAGATTCGCCAGGCTCGCCTCAAGGCGATCAGCCGCAACATGTCGTTCCGGGTGCGGTTCAATTGCCCGGCCGCCGGCCAGCTTCGAGTCCTCAGGGTGACCGGCGACGGCACCATCGACAACGCCGACGATCGCTGTGACGACACGCTCGAATACGACAGTGGCATCTACCAGATGCCGGGCAACGTCTCGTATGGCGACAGCCCGCCGACGCTGACGGTCAACAGCCGCGGCGTGTTCACATCGACCGGCAGCATTCCGGCCGTCTTGACCGTCAGCTCCGGCACATCATCGCGTTCGATGCACGTCTCAGGCACCGGGCAGATTGCCTTCTATGAATGACGAACGCGGTTTCACGCTGGTCGAAGTGCTGTTCGCGATGGTGATTCTCACCGTCGCGCTGGTCTCCCTGGCGGAGCTGATGGCCATCACGCTGCGCATGCAGATGATGGGCAGGAACGACACGGCGGCGGTTCGCCTGGCGCAGTCGAAGCTCGACGAGCTGGTGGCGGTGGACTTCGACGCGGCTGGGTCGAAGGCGTCCATCGGCGGCGACCTCGATGAAGACGCGGATGGCTACCACGATGTGCCAGCCGACACGGTCGGTTTCACGCGCCGCTGGAAGATTGAAGCGATTGCCGGCGAGACCCGAGTGCGGTTGTTGACGGTGAGGCTGATTCCCGACGTGGTCGATCGGCGCACGACGTCGCCGATTGAGCTGGTCACCATCATCCGTGATCCGTAGCCATGACCAACCCCATTGCACGCGTGCGTGAGGAGAACGGCTTCTCGCTGATGGAGCTGATGGTGGCGTCGGTGTGCACGACCATCGTGCTCGGCGGGGCGGTGGCGTTGACCTCGCAGATCCAGAACGGCTACCGCCGGCAAATGGAAGATGCGGTGGGCGAACAGGAAGCCCGCTACGCGCTGGAGTGGATCAGCCGCTATCTCCGCGGCGCCGGCAACAACCCGTTCGGCGCCGCCGTTTCGGACTGCCCATCGTCGGCCACCGCGTTCGAAGGCATCATCCCGAACCCCGATGGCGACTCGGCCAGCGACGATATTACGCTGCAGAGCGATTCGAATCCGGCCGACGGGTTGATCGGCGGCGCCAGTCCCGACTGCGACCAGTCCGGCGAGCACGTGACGATTTCCTACGACAGCGCCACCCGGACCATCACCTTCCTCGACAATGCGGAGGCCACCGCCACGTCGCGCACCGATGCGGTGATCGACGGCCTCGAGTTCGTTTACAAGGATTCGGATGGCGACGAGCTGGCGTTCGACGGCGAAAGCACCGGCGACAACGCCTACTACGTGGAAGTGCGAATCACGATCAGGACCAGGACGATCAACGCCGCCACTGGCAATCCCGACACCCGCATCCTGTCGTCGGAAGTCAGGGTGAGAGAACGATGAACAACCAGCCGCCGGCGCACCAATCGTCCGAGCGCGGCATCGCGCTCGTCGTGGTGCTTCTGATGATGGCGGTGCTGTCCGGATTGGCCACCGGCTTGGCGATGAACGGCAACGTCGAAGTGCAGATGGCCACCAACGAAGTCCACCACGCGGGGGCGCGCGCCGCCGCCGAGGCCGGACTGAATCGCGCCATCGTCGAAGTGGTGGCCATCAACGACAACGTGACCGACCTGCTGGCTGGCGCCGACGGTGCGTTTGACGAAAACGACGACGCCGCCGCCGTCAACGAGGACAACGGCCAGCTCGATGGCTACCTTGGTGCCCCAGGACCGCACGCCCTCGGGTCCTCCGGCGATTACACCTTCGACGTGGAGATTCTCGACGATGATGATCCCGATCTGTATCCGGAGCTCACCTCGAGTGAAATGACCGCGCTGGCGGCGGCGGCGTCGGAAGACGACAACGCGTATACCGATACCAACAACAAGCTCATTCTGCGGGCGACGGGCTACGGACCCAAGGACACCATCGTCCACCTGTCGCGTGTCATCGAAATCACCGTCTCGACCCAGGAGAGCCAGGAAGAACATACGGCGCTGTCAAATCCGGCGATCCTGGTCGATGGCGACCTCACCATTTCCGGCAACATTTCTCTGTTGGGCGATCAGGGCAACGTGCACGCCAACGGCGACATGACGCTCAACGGCAACGCGGCCGACGTCGAAGGCGACGCGACCGCGAGCGGCACCTTCACGCACAACCAGAACTGGGAAGCGGGCGGTGAAATGGGCGGCGGACGGCCGACCATCAACGTGCCGAATGTCTCGGCGGCTGAGTACGAGGGCCTGGCCGACTACAAGATCAGCGCCAACAGCGGCGGCCAGATACAGATCTTCGCGCGCACCGGCAGCGCCTGGAGTACAACAGCGCTGTGCACCTCCAAATGCAGCGCCTATGGGTGGACCGGTAGCGGCAGCACCTTCAGCGTCGCGGGCAGCGCGGTGACCGCGGGCACGTATTACGTCGAAGGCAACGTCTCGATTTCCGGCAACCCCGGGAAGAAGGGCGGAGCAATCGCGCTGTCCTTGATCTCGACCGGTTCGATCAAGATCAGCGGCACGCCGAAGTTCACGCCGGAAAACGAGTCCAAAATTCAGTTCGTCACCGACCAGGACCTGGTCATCTCCGGCAACGTCGACCTTGACGATCCGACGTCGGTCGAAGGCCAGATCCTGGTTCGCGAGCAGATGGTCATCTCCGGCAACCCTGAGTTTCAGGGTCGCATCATCGTCAAGAACCAGACCAGCACCAGCGGCAGCGCGGCGTCATCGAACACCATTTCCGGCAACCCGACGATCACCTACAACGGGACGCTCGGCGAGATCGAAACGGTTTGGTATGAGGATACGTCGACCCAGACGAAGACCTACAACGTCACGGGTTGGATGGAGCGATAGCGTGCGTCTGGCGGCATTGATCGTCTCGGCAATGTTGTGGGCGTCGGCCACGGCCGCCCAGGAGCCCGCGCTGCCGCTTGGCGACATTGCGCGGAAGGCCGGACAGGATCGGGCAGCCGCCAAGAGGGCGACGAAGGTGTACACGAACGCGAGCCTGACTCCCGATCCGCAGGCCACGTTGTCGGAAGGCCATTGGCGCGGCCGTGCCAACACCCTGCGCGTACAGATCGAGGACTTCCAGAAACGGCTCGACGTGTTGCGCCGTCCCAGCGTGCGTAGCGAGGCCGCCGAGGCACGCAACGCCGCCGCCGTCGCCAGGCTGCAGCTCAATCTCGATCGCGTGATGCAGCAGTGGACCGAGCTCGAAGAGGCCGCAGACGTGGCGAAGGTCCCTACCGAGTGGCTGGATCCGCACCCGCCACAAAACTCTCGGTGAACAGCGCCGGCATGCCGCCGGTGTGCAGGAACACGATGGTCTCGCAGGCCTCAACCTCGCCCGATCGCACATGGGCCATTAACGCTCCCATCGCCTTCGATGTGTAGCAGGGGTCGAGCAGGATCGCTTCAGTCTTCGCCAGCAGCGCGATTGCCTCGAGCGCTGCCGTTGTGGGGATGCCGTAACCTTCGCCGATGAAGCCCTGATCGGTGAAGAGCTCGCTCAAATCCAGCCGTTCCGGCAACCCGAGCCGCGCCGCCGCCTCGTTACCAATCCGCCTGGCCCGCTCGATCTTTTCCGGTTCGCCCGCGCTCACGGCGACACCGTAGACGCGATACGTCGCCTCCGCAAGGCGGGCGCCCAGCGCCAGCCCGGCCTGCGTGCCACGTGAGCCGCTCGCGTAATACAGGCGGCTTGGTGCGAGGCCGGCGTCGGCAAGCTGATCGACCAGTTCCGCCGACCCGCCAAGGTAGCCGCAGACGCCGACACCGCTCGAGCCGCCGACTGGAATCACGTACGGAGTCCATCCCGCAGCCCGTTCTTCCTCGACGACCCGCGCCACCACCGCTTCGTCCTTCCCGACGGCGAGCATGGGATCGATCGACGGGACGAGCCGGATGTCGGCGCCGTACAACTTGTCGAGCAGCAGGTTGCCGGCCACCGCCGGCCGCTCGGTGGTCGAGGTGAGCACCAGCACGCATCGCAGGCCCGCCACACACGCCGCCGCCGCGGTCATGCGCGCGTGATTGGACTGGACCGCGCCCGTCGTGATCAGCGTCGTCGCACCCAGGCTCAGCGCATCCGCCACCAGGTACTCCAGCTTGCGGGCCTTGTTGCCGCCCAGGCCCAACGAGGTCAGGTCGTCGCGTTTGATGAGGATCCTCGGGCATCGACCCGGCCCGCCGAGCGCATCGCGAAACCGCGACGCTTCCTGAAGCGGCGTCGGCAGAATGGTCAGCGTCGTGCGGGGCTGCCGGGCGAGCGCGGCTCTCACCCTCGCGGTTGCGGCGGTGCTCATACCGGTAAAGCTATCGCGGCTGCGAGCGTGCGCATGTCATCAGGCAAAGGGGCCTCGATCGTCAGTTCGCGTCCGGTTCGCGGTTGCCGAAACCTCACGCGCCAGGAGTGCAGCGCCTGCCGGGGGAATCGAGGCTCTGCCGCTCCGTCGCCATAGACCGCATCACCGACAATCGGCCACCGCCTGGCGGCGAGGTGGACGCGAAGCTGATGCGTCCGGCCGGTGATCAGCCGGCACCGCAGCAACGAGAATCCATTGGCGGTGGACACGCGCTCGTACTTGGTGACCGACGGTTGTCCGCCACGGTCGGTCACGGTCACACGCCGTCGGTCCCACGGGTCGCGATCGATCGCCAGGTCAATGGTCCCCTTCGGCGGAGAGACCTTGCCGCGCACGATCGCGAGGTAGTCCTTGTCGATGCGCCGCGCGGCCATGGCTCGTTGCAGTGCGGCGTGAATGTCGGTGCGCTTCGAAACCAGCACCACGCCCGACGTCTGCTTGTCCAGTCGACCAACCAGCGCCGGCGTTGAGCCTGCCGGCCAGGTTCGCGCGCGCTCGAGCAGTCCGTTGATCAAGGTGCCGCCGGCCTGCCGGTACGACGGGTGCACGACAATGCCGGCAGGCTTGTTCACCGCCAGCAAGTCATCGTCTTCATAGAGCACATCGATTGGCAGCGCTTCTGCGCGAGGTCGCTCGCGTTTCGGCACGTCGTCGACCCTCACGCGCAGCTCATCGCCATCCTGCACGCGCCAGGCCGATCGCGCCGGCGGCGAGCCGTTGATCAGCACATTGCCGGCATCGATCCACTTCTGGATACGATTGCGCGAGACGCCCTTCTCGTCCCGCAGGTGCCGCCGCAGGACCAGGTCGACACGCCGGCCATGATCGCCGCGGTCGAGGCGCAGCGTTCGCCATTCCACATCCGGCAGTGTACTGGAAAGAAAACGGTCCGGTCGCCCCTGGACAAGCGGCCGGATCAACGTCAGCTGACGAAACCTAGTGAACCGTCGGTTCCTGCGACAGGCGCTGCAGGCGCCCGTCGCTGGCAAGGATGCTCCACAACACCTGATCGTGGCGCACGCCGTGACGGACGGACGAACCACTGCCGCAGCACGCCTTCCTGCACAGCACCGATCTTGCGGAGTGCGCCGTTGCCGCGGCCATTGGCGACCGCGGCCCGGGCACGCCTGGAAAATGCCCGGGCATCATGAGGAGTGACTCTACTTGAACGAAATCAACTCGACGTCAAAGACGAGCATGCCGCGCGGCGGACGCTCGCCCTTGTAAGCCAGCTTCTCCGGAATCCAGAAACGCATTCGCTCGCCGACGCTCATCAACTGCAGGCCTTCGGTCCATCCGCTAATCACGTCGCCGAGCCCGAAGCTGATCGGCTGACCCTTGTCCACCGACGTGTCGAACATCTTGCCGTCGGTCGTCCAGCCGGTGTAGTGCACGGTGACCGTGCTGCTGCTGGTCGGGCTCGCGCCGTCCTTGCCCGGCCGCAGCGATTTGTAGGCGAGTCCCGACGCGGTGCGTCGCGCGTCCTTTGGCGGAGCGGCGACATCCACCGGCGGCTTGCGCGGGTCCGGTGTGATCTCCAGCAATTCGATGTCGAACACCAGCATGCCGGCCGGTCGTCCCGCCATGCCGTTGTAGGCAATCTCCTGCGGGATCCAGAAGCGGCGTTTCTCGCCGACGACCATCAGCTGCACGCCCTCGCCCCAGCCCTTGATCACGCGCTCGAGCGGGAAGCTGCTCGGTGTGCCAGGTCGCCAGGACGAGCTGTCGAAGTTCTTCCCGTCGGTGGTCCACCCGCTGTAGTTCACGGTCGCGAAGTCGGTGGGTCCCGGCCGTTCCGTCCCCGTGCCTTTCTGGAGCACGATCGAAGCGAGGCCAGACGCCGTCTTGGTGGCGTCGGCCGGCGGCTTCGCCACGTTGTCGGGCGCCGGCACCGGAGTGGGCGGGGCGGGTTTCTGCTGCGCGATCAGCGTGGCGCCCAGCGCCAGCGCCACAACCAGGGCGGAGAGGGTTCGAATCATCCGGCCATCGTACAGCAACTAACAACCAACAACTAACAACCAACAACCAACAACCAACAACCAGCCACCAGCCTACCGGCAGGTGTCGAGTCCGCGATCGCTGATGCTGCCGTCGATGCCGTGGAACTCCCAGCTCACCTGGGCCGGGGCCAGCGTGAACTTCATCACGCCGGACCGCGACAGGCGCGCCTCGGAGTTCGGCGCCACCCGCACGAAGTTGTACAGCTCGGCGCCGCCGGTACCCACCGTGAACTGACGGATCCCGTTGGCAGGATCGGCGGTGCCATCGGACAACTGCCGCGCGAACCGTTCGTAGAGATGGTCGTGTCCATTCAGCACCACCTCCACTCGTCCGGTCTCGAGCAGCGCCCACATGTCTCGCATGAAGACATTGTCGCCGTTGGGTCCTGACGTAAACAGCGGGTGATGCCACACCGCCATCGTGCACGGTGTCCGTTGCAACGCCAGTTTGGTTCGCACGAATTCGTATTGCGGGGAGCCGCGCCCGGCCGGAATGTTCGAGTTCAACATCAGGACCGTCCAGTCGCCCTGGTTGATCACGAAATAGCCGGTGCCATCCGTGCCGGCGGCCTCGCCGAAATACGCGAAGAACGGCGCCGCACCCGGGCTCTCGTACTCGTGGTTGCCCGGCACGGCGTGCCACCGCGGCCGGAACCGGCCCCACGAGGGATGGAAGCAGTCGCGAAAGTTTTCCGTGGTGCCATGCGGGTAGGCAATATCGCCGGCCAGCAGCACGTCTCCCTCGATGCCGGCGACCACCCGCGCGGTCTGTGCGACCTCAGCGCGGCCGCACCAGCCGATGTCGCCCACGCCGATCACCGTCACGGCGACCCCTCCTACCCGCACTCCGGGATTACTGCCGCCGGTGCCGGGGCCGGTCGTGGGCGCGGACGGAGACGAGCCGGAGCACGCCTGGCCGAATGCGATCAGCAGGACTGCTGTGGCGATCCCGCCAGCGGCGTAACCGCTTCGTGTGAGTCGCATCGCCCTTGGCCCAGCTTTACCATACGTGGTACTGTTCCGCCACCCGTCGTATGCCCCCCATGACCGTCGAAGGCAGCAAGGACCGGCTGCTTCTCTCGCCGCAGGAAGCGCTCATCGCGGGTGGGCCCGCCGAGGAGCTTGAGCTCCGCATCCAGGCCGTCTTCAAGTCGGGCTACGAGCACGTGGTCATCGATCTGCGCGGCGTGCCGACCGCCGACAGCGCCGGCATTCGCGCGCTGGTGCGGGGACACACCTCTGCGCAGCGGCTGAATCGCCGCTTCACGCTCATCTCGCCAAATCCCAGGGTCCGCGAGCTGCTTGAACTGTCGCTGCTCACGAACGTGCTCGAAGTGGTCGACACGCTCGTTGAAGCCAGGACGAAGACGGTCCACTGGGGTCGTGTCTGGTCAGGTGTTGCCGTCGCGCTCGTGGGCGGCGCGCTCGTCGGCATAAGCGTGTGGTGGCCGTCGTTCGGGATGTCGACCGGAACTGGCGGCGGCATTCCCGGGGTCACCAGCGGCGCTGCCGCCGACGCCGGCGGGGCGATGGCGAATCCGCTCTTCGAAGTCGTCAAGCTGATCGCCGCCGCCGTGATCGGCGTGCTCGTGACCATCGTCCATCGGCAGTACCGGCCGGAGCGGTCGTCGAACCCGGCGCTGGATCAGGCCCAGGTGCTGTTGTGCGTCTCGGGCGCGCTGATGATGATCATCATCGGCAACTCGGTGGCGCGGGCGTTCGGCATCGCCGGCGCGGCGAGCATCATCCGCTTCCGGACACCGGTGGAAGATGCGCGCGACATCACCATCCTGTTCATCCTGATGGGACTGGGCATGGCCGCCGGCCTCGGCGCATTGGCCGTTGCCGGACTCGGCACGCTGTTCCTGTGTGGATTGATCCCGCTGCTGAACCTGTTCTCCTCGGAGCGTCCGCGCCAGATGCTGGTCGAGATCGTGGCGGAGGAGCGCGACTTCCCGACCGCGCACGTCCAGCACGTGTTCGCGGTGAACGGCATTCTGTTCGAGCCCCGCGAGGTGTCGCAGGGCGACGAAGCCACGACAAAGTATTTGACGACGCTCAAACCAACCGATTCGCTCGAGGACTTGAGCGCGCAACTGATGGGCGACGGCAAGAAGGGCATCAAGAATGTCTCCTGGTCGCCGCCCAAGAGGAACTAGAACGGCGCCACGGCTCGTGCTGGCGGCGTCGGAACGCAAGGCGGCGCTGCTTGGCGTGATCGGCTCGGCGAAACGCCGGCTGGTGCTGTCGCTGTTCCGCTGCGACGATTTCTCCATCCTCGACGCGCTCGCCGCCGCCCTCGAGCGCGGCGTCCAGGTCGAGGCCATCCTCACCAAGCGGGCCAAGGGCGGCAAGAGGCGGCTGAAGAAGCTGTGGGGCGCGCTCGAGGAAATGGGCGCCGTCGTGACCCGCTACGCCGACCCGGTGGTGAAGTACCACGCGAAGTACCTGGTCGCCGACGAAGCCACCGCGGTGGTCACCACGCTCAATCCCACTCGCAAGTGTTTCGCGCGCACCTGGGACGCCGTCGTGATTACGCAGGACCCGTCCGTGATCAAGGGCCTGCTGACGCTCTTCAAGGCCGACGCCGCGGGAGTGCCGCTGCCGTCGCGGCGGCCGCTCGGCGGCCGGCTGATCGTCGGCCCGGAGCGTTCGCGCCCGGAGATCATGGCGCTGATCACCAGCGCGAAACACAGCATCCGCATCCTCGATCACAAGCTGTCGGACCCCGACGTGGTGGCGCTGCTGCGCGATCGGCGGTCGGATGGCATTACCGTGTCGGTGCTGGGCACGCAGCCGATGGGCGGCGTCGAACCGCACGGCAAGATGATGATCATCGACGAATCCCGTGCAATTCTGGGCAGCACTGCGCTATCCACGCTGAGCCTGGACTTCCGGCGCGAGGTCTCATTGGTTGTTCACGAGCCGGCGCTGGTCAAACAGCTGAACATGTCGTATCAACAGTTGAGCGCGAAGGCCGGAACTGCGGCCTCGCGCCTGCCAGGAGATCGAACCGCATGAAGCGAGTGTCCCTCGTCGCGATCCTGTTCGCATCTGCCGCCGCGCCGGTGGCCGCACAGGATCAGCGTGGATTCGTCTGGAACGATCGCCCGGCGCTGGTGTTCGGCGACAACATCAGCGTGGAGGTGAAGGGCCGCGCGCTGCTGGAGTGGCGGAAATTCGATCCCGAGATTGGTGAAGACACCTTCAACCTGCGCACCGCCCGGATTGGCCTGGCCGGCGAATTGACCCGCCACCTGGGGTGGGAAGTGGAGCGGGAGATCGTCTGGAACGAGCTCGATGACAAGGTCGAGTTCGGCGAGTGGAAGGACGTCTACGGCGAATGGAAGACGTTCGACAAGGTTCGGGTGCGCGGCGGCCGCTTCAAGATGCCATTCGGCCTGGAGCAGAACACCGGCGTGAGCAGCCTGGATTTCGCCTACCGCACCGGCGGGTCGAACGCCATTGCGCCGGGCCGCGATCGCGGCGTCATGGCGTTCGGCGACCTCGGCCGCTTCAATTACGAAGCCGGTGTGTTCGACGCCGATGGCGATAACGGCGAATCGAACGAACCACAGTTCGTGCAGCAGGGCCAGGACCGGGAGGACGTCGGGCCGTCAGTGGCGGTGCGCGTCAGCGGCGACCTGCTGCGGCTGCTGCCGGTGGGCCGGCTGCGAAGCGCCAGTCTCGGTGTGGCCTACACCACCTCGGATCTCCCCGAAGGACTGAACAGCCTGCGCGGTGAAGCGCTGTGGGGCGCTGACTTCTTCCAGCATGTCTACGTCAAGGGGCGGCGCCAGCGATTGGGGGCGCAGTTCGAGTGGACGCCCGGCCCCACGTCGGTGAAGGCCGAGTGGATGCAATCGCGCGAGCAGCGCAACCAGCAGAGCAATCGCAACGCCGATCTCTCGGACTTCATCGGCGAGGCCTGGTACGTTGCCGGCACGTGGTTCGTCACGGGCGAAGGCAAGGACGGCAACGTCAAGCCCCGGCGGCCGCTCCTGGGGGGCGGCATTGGAGCGATCGAGCTCGCCGTCCGATACGAATACCTGGGGTTCCGCAGCGCCTCCACCGCCGGAACGGCGTTCACGAATCCCCGTTCGGATCACCAGGTGCCGAACAGCGACCGGGCGTGGACCTTCGGCGTGAACTGGATCACCAGCAGGTGGACACGCGTGATGGCGAATGCGATTCGCGAAACCATCGAGGACGACAGCCGTGCGCCGCTGACCGGAACCGACTCCTACTGGTCAGGGCTGGTCCGGCTCAACGTCGTGTTCTAAAGAAGGCGGGTAGGGCAGTGGGTCGGGCAGGGCAGCTCAGGCGGGTGCTACTGGGCGCAATCGTCGCCGCCGCGATGGCGACCGTGCCGGCCGTTTCGCGGACGTCCGACGACCTGTTCAACCCGCACACGTTGCAGCGCATCGACTTGTGGCTGAACGCCGCCGACTGGGCGAAGCTCCGGCAGAACTTCCAGAAGAACACCTACTACCCGGCGGACCTGACCTGGAACGGCATCACGGTGAACAACGTCGGCATCCGGTCGCGTGGCCTCGGATCGCGCAGCAGCACCAAGCCGGGCCTGCGCGTCGATTTCGACCGCTACTCGACCCGCCAGGAGTTCCTCAGGCTCAAGTCGTTCATCCTCGACAACCTGACGCAGGACCACACCGGCATCAAGGAGTCGGTGGTGATGCGTTTCTACGAGCGGCTCGGCATTCCCGGTCCGCGCGAGACGCACACGCGCCTCTATGTGAACGGCCAGTACGCCGGGCTGTACGGCCTGGTCGAGTCGGTCGACAAGACGATGATGGGCCGCGTGTTCGGCAGCATCAACGGCAATGTTCAGAACGACGGCTACCTGTTCGAATACAACTACGTGCTCGACAGCCCGTGGCGGTTCGAGTACGAAGGCCCGGCGCTGGCGCCCTACAAGGCGCGGTTCGACATCAAGACCAACGAGAGCCACGCCGAGTCGACGATTTGGGGACCAATCGAGGAGATGGTCCGGATCGCGAATGAGTCAACCAGCGCGGATTTCGAACAGGCCATCGGCACCCGGATCGATCTGCCGGCGCTGACGCGCTTCCTGGCCGCGCAGAATTTCGTGGCCGACCACGACGGCTTGAACGGCTACGCCGGCATGAACAACTTCTACCTCTACCGGCTGGAGAACAGCCCGACGCACGTGCTGATTGCCTGGGACGAAGACAACGCGTTCCGCCAGACCGACTATCAGGTTGACGCCCGCATCACCGAGAACGTGCTGACGAGCAAGCTGTTGGCCAACACCACCTACGTATCGCAGTACTACGGCGTCTTGTTGGAAGCCGCCGACTCGGCGACCGGCTGGTTGCAGCAGGAGATGCAGCGCCAGTTCGACCTGATTCACCAGGCGATGCTGGAAGACCGGCTCAAGCCGTACTCGAATGTCGAGTATGAGACGGCTCGCCACTCGCTGCTGGCGTTTCCTGATGCGCGAATTACCTACGTCCGCTGCGAGGTTTCGAAGCTGACGAACCAGGCGTTGCCGTCCGGGTGCCGCTGATCGCTGTCGCGAGCGCGGCGACACCCTTGGGGGTCAGCGTGACAGGCTTGCGGCCGCGGGCCTGGTCCAGCGCCGCCATCATGGCGCGCCGCTCCCTCTTCGACAGGCCGCTCGACGCGGCATCCAGCATCAGCGCGCAGTACTCGGCGTAGCCGCGATCGGCGCGGCGCTTCCACGGCCGATCGATCTTGCGCTCCTGCGTCCGGCCGTGCAGCTTCGGCGCGGGCGCAAACCGCAGCAGCTCCCGCAGCCATTGCTCCGGCAGTCCGCAGCCCACGCCAAACGCGACCGCGGTCTCGACGTACGGTGCCGCAATGACGACGCCGCCCGCTTCGAGGATTGGCCGAATCTCCCACCGCAGGCGGAACGCCAGGTCGGCAGCATAGACGAGCGACAACGTGCGGACCGAAATGCTGCGATCGCCCCGGCCTCCGGCGGCGAGCTCGGCGAACAGGCCCGAGGCGTCCCAGCGGCTGATTGCGCACTCGCGGCCGGCGCGCGTCAGCTCCGCGGCGACCGCGTTGGCGGCCAGGGCCACGTCCTTGCCGCGCGATCCGTCGACGGCGATCAGACGGCCCGGAAACGTGATCTGGTCAGCCATTCCTCGACGGCTTTCTCGCTGAATGTCGGCCACGGCCGCCGTTCAGCCTGCTGCACGAGTTCGCGCACCCGCGTGTGCTGGCGATAGACCGCGTCGCCGGCGTCCACGGTCACGAACTGAAACACCACCGACAGGTTCTCGTACTCCGTCACCACGCGATCGATGAAGCGGCTGTAGCTGGCGAGCGGATCGGCGATGCCGGTGACGTCCTGTCCGGCCTCGTAGAAGCGTGGCGAGCGCGTCGACGCCACGCGGCGGTGCGAATCCTCCGGGGTCATCGAGAAATAGATCACCAGGTCCGGCCACAGCAGCGGTGAGTAGGCGTGCAGCAGCCAATCCAGGTCGAGCCCGCGCGCGGCATCGCGCGCCAGCGCGGTGAACAGATAGCGATCCGCCAGCACCGTCTTCCCCGCCCACAACGCCGGCAGGATGATGGTCTCGAGCCGGTGGCGGAAGTCCACGGCATGGAGCAGCGAATACTCCTCGGTCGAGAGGGTGCGGATTTTCTTGCGCACCTTGAGCAGCGGTTTCACGAGGGGCGAGGAGGCCCAGCGCGTCGAGACGACGTCGTGATTGCGGCTCTCGAGCCAGCGCGTCAGCAGCTTGCGCTGCGTGGTCTTGCCGGAGCCGTCCGGCCCTTCGAAGGCGATGAGCAGACCGCGCGACTCGTCGCGGTCGGCGACCAGCTTGCGGAGGCGGCGCGCGCGTGGGGAACGCATTCCAGTCGCCGCTAGCCTTCGAGCAGCATCCAGCCCGGATCCTCGACGGACTCCTTGATCGTGACGAGGAACTGGACCGCTTCGCGTCCATCGACGATGCGGTGGTCGTAGCTGAGGGCCAGGTACATCATCGGCCGGATGACGACCTGGCCGTTGACCGGCACCGCGCGATCCGCAATCTTATGAAGCCCCAGAATGCCGACCTGCGGTGGATTCAGGATCGGCGTGCTCATCAGCGACCCGAACACGCCGCCGTTGGTGATCGTGAAGGTGCCGCCCTTGAGGTCTTCGAGTGTGAGCGAGCCGTCCTGCGCGCGCTTGGCGAAGTCGCGAATCTTTAGCTCGATGTCCGCAAAGCCCAGGCGATCGGCGTCGCGGATCACCGGCACCACCAGGCCGCCTTCAGCGCCGACCGCCATGCCGATGTCGTAATAGTGTTTGTAGACAATCTCGTCGCCCTGGATCTCCGCGTTGATCTGCGGAAACGCCTTGAGCGCGCCGATGGCCGCTTTCACGAAGAACGACGCGATGCCGATGCCCACGCCGAACTTCCTGGTGAAGGCTTCCTTGCGCCGCTCGCGCAACTGCAGCACCGCGCTCATGTCGACTTCGTTGAACGTCGTCAGCATCGCCGCGGTCTGTTGCGCTTCCACCAATCGACGCGCGATGGTCGCTCGCCGCTTGCTCATGCGCTCGCGCGTCTCGCTGCGATCGACGGCGTGCGGCCTGCGGGCCTGCGGGTTCGCGGCGCCGGGCGTCGCTGCCGGTGGCGCCGGCGCCGCCGCCTTCAGGACATCCTGCTTCGTCACCCGGTTGCTGGACGTCTCAACGGCTTCGAGTGTTACGTCGTGAGCTTTGGCGACGTTCTTGGCGGTCGGTGTCGCCTTCTTCTCTGCACCGGTCACCGCCTTCGGAACCTGACCCTTGGCGACCGCTGGAACCGCCGCGACCGCTGGAACCCGGCCATTGGCGCTCTCCTCGAGTACGGCGAGCACCTCCCCGACCTTGACGTCGGCGCCTTCCGGGTGCCTGATGTTCGCCAGCACGCCGGCGCGGTCGGCGCTCACTTCGAGATCGATCTTCTCGGTTTCCAGTTCCACGAGCGGCTCGCCGGCGGTCACCGCATCGCCCTGCTTCTTCAACCACTTCGCGACGCGCGCTTCGACGACGGATTCACCCAGTTCGGGGACGACGATGTTGGTCGACATGATTCTCAGACTTGTTTGGAGAGGACGCGATCGAGCTCGCGGCGCTCGGTCGCCGCGTCGAATACCTGGTCCACGATGGCCCGCTGGTTGGCGGCGTGCCAGGTTGACGAACCTTCCGACGGGCTCGAGTTACGCGAGCGTCCGATGTAGCGGAGCGGATGACGGCCGTCGACGATCGACTCCAGCAACGGCCGCACGAACTCCCACGCGCCCATGTTCTCGGGCTCTTCCTGCACCCAGCACACTTCGCGGAGTTTCGCATAGCGCTCGATGACGGCGCGAATCTCCTCGGCCGGAAAGGGATAGAGCTGCTCGACGCGCACCACCGCGACGTTGGGGTTGTCCTTGCGGCGGTCGCTGGTCAGCAGATCAACGGCAACCTTGCCGCTGCATAGCGCCAGGCGGCGGACCTTCGCCGGCTGCGCCGCAACCGCCTGGTCGCCCCGCGACTCCGCCCGGGGCGGCCCTGAGCTTGTCGAAGGGTCGTCGATGACGTACTGGAACGCGCCTGCCGCGAAGTCGTTCGGCGCCGATGCCGTGAACGGATGGCGGAGCAGGCTTTTCGGCGTCATCACGATCAACGGCAGCGGATCGGTGGTCAGCAGGTGCGCCTGCCGGCGCAGCAGGTGAAAGTACTGCGCCGCGGTGGTGCAATTCGCGATGCGCAGGTTGGTGTCGGCCGCGGCGTTCAGGAAGCGCTCGAGCCGCGCGCTCGAGTGATCCGGTCCCTGACCTTCGTAGCCATGGGGGAGCAGCAGCACCAGTGACGGCGCCATGCCCCACTTCGCGCGGCCCGACGTCAGGTATTCGTCGAGGACGATCTGCGCGCCGTTGATGAAGTCGCCGTACTGCGCTTCCCACAGCACCAGCCGCGCCGGTTCCTGCAGGTTGTAGCCAAGCTCGAAGCCCACGCACGCGTATTCGGAGAGCGGGCTGTTCCTGATCTCGAACGACGCCCTGGCCTGCGGCAGCGACTGCAAGGGCAGGTGCTCTTCGCCGGACACCGCGTCGTGGTACACGGCGTGGCGATGGCTGAAGGTGCCGCGCTCGACGTCTTCGCCGGTGAAGCGAATCGGCACGCCGTCGGCCAGGATCGTCGCCAGGGCCAGCTCTTCGGCCGACGCCCAGTCGATCGCGCGTTCGGTGGGCGACGCCAACATCGCCCTGCGCCGCTCGCGGCCGCGCTCCAGCTTGCGATGCACCGAGAACCCCTCGGGAACCTTCATCAAGGCGTCGTTGATCGCCTGCAGCGTGGCGATCGGCACGGCGGTCTTCGCCTTCCTGGCCGCGCCACTCGGCGGGATGTCCGGCACCGGCGCGACGTAATCCTGCTCCGGCTTGACCGACGCGTAGGCGCGCTCGAGCTCCGCCATCCGCTGCCGGACCAGACCGTCGGCGTGCTGCTGCGTGACGACTCCGGATTCGACCAGCGCCTTGGCGTACTGCTCGCGAACCGTCGGGTGCGCCTGGACGAGCTGGTAGATCTGCGGCTGCGTGAACGCCGGCTCATCGCCCTCGTTGTGGCCGTACTTGCGATAGCCGACCAGATCGATCAGGTAGTCGAGCTTGAAGCGGTGGCGGTAGGCAATCGCCAGCCGCGCCGCTTCAATGCACGCGACCGGGTCGTCGGCATTGACGTGCGTGATCGGAATCTTGAAGCCGCGGGCCAGGCCGCTGGCATAGCTGGTGCTGAACGACTCGCCGGGATCGGTCGTGAACCCGAGCTGGTTGTTCGCGATGATGTGAATGACGCCGCCCACGTCGTAACCGGCCAGGCGCGACAAATTCAGCGTTTCCGCGACGATGCCTTGACCGGGGAATGCGGCGTCGCCGTGGATCAGGATGGCGAGCACCTTGCCCTTGTCGACCAGCGGTGCGCCAGGCCGATCGGCGGTCGTCGCGGCGGCGCGCGCCATGCCGTTCAACACCGGATCCACCGCTTCGAGGTGGCTCGGGTTCGGCGGCATCGAAATGACCACCTGCTTCGGCAGGCCGTCGGGCCGGGCCTCGACGCGGGCGCCGGCGTGATACTTCACGTCGCCCATCCAGCCAAGGTCGACCCGCAGGCGGTTGCCGGGAATCGGATCCTTGAACTCGGCCAGGACCTGCGTGTACGGCTTCTGCAGGATGTGCGCGAGCACGTTCAGCCGGCCGCGATGCGCCATCGCGATCATCACGTGCTGCACGCCGCCTTCCGCGGCGTCGTGCACGATCTCATCGAGGATCGGGACCATCATGTCGAGGCCCTCGATCGAGAAACGCGTCTTGCCGGGGAAGGTGCGGTGCAGGAACCGTTCGAACGTTTCGACTTGCGTGATGCGATCGAGCAGCTCCTGGCCGTCGATCGGGTCGTTGGGCGGGCGGAATTGGCCGGCCTCGACGGCCTGTCGCAGCCAGACGCGCTCCTCCGGCACGAACACGTGGTGGTAGTCGTGACCCGTGGTCGAACAGTACATCTGCCGAAGGTTGGCGATCGCCTCGAACGCGTTCGCCGCGCCGTTGGCCGCCGGTCCCGACACGATCGACGCGGGCAGTCTCTTCAGCGTGTCGCTGGTCAGTCCGTGCGACTGCGGCGCCAGCGAGGGATCGCCAATCGGATCGTGAAAGCCGAGCGGATCGAGACGGGCGGCCAGATGTCCGAAGCGTCGAATCGATTCGGCGAGGGTATGTGCGGCAATCGCGGCGTCTACCGGTTCCCCGCCTGGGCGCCCGGAGGGCGCCACGGCGGGCCAGGTAGCGAACGCGCGGCGCGTGGCCTCGTCAACCGACGAAGGATCGCGCTGGTAGCGCTCGAACAACTCGTGGACATACCCCGCGTTGGCCCCTGAAAACTGATTCCACGGGTTCATAACCTTTCTACTGTATCAGGTTGGCACGGCGCCATTTCTGCACACTCCTGTACACACTCATACAGCCCACTTCAGCACTTACCGATCGCCCGAGGTCATGGGTAATGGCTGCGGCCAGGCCGGCGCCAACCTCGCTTTCCCCAAGTTCCTGTTCGTCATCGCGCGCGCGGATGACGACGCGCATGGCTCGCGGCGGCGCGTCGCCGCGGCGCTCGGGACGCTTGAGCAGGAACGCGATCGTCATGCCGATCCGCAAGACGCCCGAGCGGTGGCAGAAGACCACGCTCGAGCGCCACGCGTATTTCTATCCGCGCGTCGACCACGCCAGCGGCACGCCGGTGCCTGGACACGCGCGTGCCGCGGAGAAGGGCATTCCGTGTCTGTTCCGGCGGGTGTTCCACGACCCGGACGGCTACCAGAGCAACGGTGAGTTCGACTTCGTCACCTACTTCGAGTGTGACGATGAGTCGCTGCCGGTGTTCGATCAGGTGCTGATGTCACGCCGGGATCTTCAGCAGAACCCGGAGTGGCCATACGTCGAGGAAGGCCCCATGTGGAGGGGACGACGGGTGCTGCGGTGGTAAGCGAGAAGTGAGAAGCAAGAAGTGAGAAGCAAGAAGTGACGAGTACTTCCTGCTTCTCACCTCTCACTTCAATGTGCCACCTCCTTCAGGTGGTCGCGTAGCACATCCCGTCCGAAATCACCGTTGAAGTCACGCCACACCGAGTGGATGTGATTGCCGTTGTTCTGCGTGTTGTCGTATTCGATCAGGAACGACGGCCCCTGCACCATGTAGTAGTGCTTCTTGCCCTTCTCGGTTTCGCCGAGCCACGCGAAGCGGATCTTGTCGAGACCGCCGGCCTTGATGCGGGCCAGGCGCTCGGCGGCGAGGTCGGCTTCCATGTTGCCGGTGTAGACCTCGATCAATTGCATCAGCAGCGCCTGCTGCTGCGCCGGCAGCGCCGAGTACAACACCCCCTGGTCGGGCAGCGGCGTGATGTCGTGCTTGTTCATCGTCACGATGTCGCTCGGCGCGACCGGATTGGCGATCGCCTGCTTCTGCAGGTCGGCCGACAGCGCCAGGACCAGCGCGCGGCCGGCATCCTCTTCGGCGGCGAGCACGCGCCAGCCCTTCTTGTCGCCGTCACGCACCTCGGCCGGGTTGGTGCCGAGGAACATCGGCGAGCTCGAGACGTCGCCTGTCGCCGCGCCGTTGACGACCGCGACACGCAGCGAGACGTGATGGCCCTCCACGCGCCAGCCCCAGCTGCCCTTGGGCCCGGGCGCGCCGAACACGGTGAAGTAATACTGCTCCTTGTCACGAGGGAACTTGCCGCCGTTTTCGAGGAGGCGAAGGATGTCCTCGAGCTCGATGATGCCGCTGACCTTGGCGTAGCCCTGCGCGCTGAGTCCGCTGCGCAGCAGGTCGTGCGCGAGACGCCGCTGGGTCTCGTTCATCTCCTTGATCATCAGCCCCTTGCGCGGAAACATCTCGTTGGGGACGAAATGCCAGCGCAGCCGGTCGTCGCTTTCGAACGGCATCACGCCCCTGGCCTTCTGCTCGGCGCTCAGGCTGTCGACGAACGTGGTCGCGGCGTTCGCCATCGCGGCGGCGCTCTTCTGTGAAGCAATGGCGACACTGCCGGCAAAAACGGCCAGCAGCGCGGCGGCAACGGCGAGTCTGAGCACCGTGAGACGGCTCATGGAACCTCCAGCCGCAGAGTCTACAACGGGTCTACTTGAACGTCACGCCCATGCCGAAGTGGTAGTGCGTGTCGCCAGCGCGGGAGCGGGCCACGTCGAGTGACACGCTGAGGATGGTCATGTGCAGGTAGACGCCGCCGCCGATGCCGCGATGGACGAGGTCCTGGTCCGTCAGCTTCGCGCCGGCGCCGTAGACGGTGCCGGCGTCCACGAACGCCTTGATGCCGAAGCGGCCGAAATTCAGCGGTGACGTGATCGGCAGGCGGACCTCCGCGGACACCGCCATCAGGTTGTCGCCCGCCTCGAACCCCGCGTCGTAACCGCGCAGGTCGGCCGCGCCGCCGAGCAGCACATGCTCGTAGGGCGGCAGCGCGCGGTCGGTGGTGATGCTGAGACCCCGCACGGCCAGCACCGACTGACCGAACAGGCCGAGGTAGCCGCGCACGTCCGCCTGACGCTGCCGCGCCCCGCCGGCGTCGAACGTCAGACGGTCGAGACCGACCGTGGCGTGAATCGCATTGCGCGGGAACGCGGGATCGACGCGCGTGTCGATGGTGACGTCGCCGCCGATGCGCCTGACGGTGTCCTCCGCGGTTCCGAACCTGACCTCCTCCGACCGGCCGCCGGCGCCAAGGCGCAGCCAGCGCGCCGGCGCCGATTCGAGCCGCACGCCGAAGCCCACCCTGCGATCGGCGACTTCGTAGTGCGGGTTCTCGCGGCGCAGGGTGCCGAATTCGCCCGATACCCGCTCGATGGGGCCCGCCGTGAACGACCGCTCGAGCTGCACCTTCGCCTGGCGCTCGCCACCCCAGGTCACCGGGATCGAAATACGGCTGCGCGGTCCCAGGCGATCGACAAAACTGGTGCGCACGCCGTAGGTGAATCCGTAGCCGTCTTCGGAGTGCAGGATCGGCAGGAACATGCCGCTGCTCCAGAACTTCTTCATCGGGCCCGGCGTGAGGTCCAGTGCATCGATGCCCGGCACTTCGTTGACCATGACCATCAGGAGAATGTCGTCCGGGTGTTCGATCGATCGAAAACGCTTCCGGACCTCGACATCGTCGAACCGCCCGCTGCGCTCGAGCTTGATCTGCACCTCCGCGATCAGTTGATCGGTTGCGGGCTTGCCGACGACGTCGCCGACGAGGTCGAGGATGTCGGCATCGGGCGTGGTGTGATTGCCGTGTACGCGAACCTCGCCGACCACGCCGGGAGAAGTCTGACCGGACGCGGTCGCGGCCGACAGCGCCAGAGCCGCGAGGACCAGCGAACTCTTCAGCCGTTGAACCCTCGAGCCCGTGACCCTCATTTGATCCTGTAGGACACGGCGGCTTCTTGGTAGTTCTGATACGCCACGCGATACGCCGCGTCGACGGCGCCGACCGCCAGCATCATCTCGAACTGCATTTCGATGCTGCTCGGCAGCCACACGTTGGGGAACGCCTGTCCCATCTGCATCGTCGCCCGGACGCCGCCGACCCGCACCAGCGCGCGGCCGGGGAAGAAGTCCCAGTCCATGTCCTCGAAGGTGTACTGCAGGATCTGGTGGCGCGTGGGATCGACCCACAGCGTCACCATCGAGGCCTTGTTCATCTTCTTTTCGAACCGTTCATCGTCGTCTTTGACCCGCCGATCGGGCTTGGAGCGTCCGTCCTTGAAGAGGCCAGACTGCGGGTAGTACTCGATCTTCAATGTGTCGACGCCGTTGATCTGCTCGCGCCCGGCCAGCGCGTACTTGCCGGACTCGAACCGGAACTTGAGGAAGTAGGCCGATGACACGAACTGCGGCTCGCGCACCTGCTTGAGCATGTCCTCGGTGTTGGTGATCGGCGTGGTCTGATCGCGCGGCTCGCGATCGTCAGACGAGTTCACCTGCACGCCGGCCGGCGTGATGGCGACGCTGGTCGACTGTTCGTCGGCCTGTTCGCCCCGCGCGCGCCGTTCGGCGCGGCGGCGCTCGTTCGCCTCGCGGTTCTGCTGGCGGCGCAGCCAGTTGGCTTCTTCCCTGCGGCGATCCTCTTCCGACAGCTTCACGCCGTTGGCCGCGACCGGGCTGCGGACGAAAATGCCGTCGCGAATGAACCACGTGTATTCGCGCCGCATGCCCCAGAGCGGCAAGCGGCCCGGGCCGGTGATGTCGAACGCCTCTCTTTCCTCGAGGACGTACTGCTGGAGCTTCTTCCAGTTGTCGTCCCGCCGTGCGAGCACCTTCTCCATGAAGGCATCGAGGTCGCTTGGCGCCACCGAAGGCTCCAGGGCCGCAGAAGGCACAGCAGGCACAACCCCAGCCAACGCAATGCAAAGCAGCGCCAGGACAGATTCGTGAAGCATGGAATCCCTCGAATGTGACGAGCGGCTGCGACCGATGGTTCGCCGGTCTGAGCGATCGGTGCCTGCTGCGGCCCTGGTCGCGCGTCTGAGCATTCTACTGCGCGGTCGTGTTCTCAGGCGGATCGCGGCGGTATACGACCTTGCCGTCGGCGATCGTCACGGCCACATCCGCGGTCGTCAGGCGGCTGGCGGGCCCTGAAAAGATGTCGTCGGTGAGGACGACGATGTCGGCGAGCATGTCCCTGGCGATCTTGCCTTTGCGCTGATCGTCGAAGGAGGCGAACGCGGCGTCGCTGGTGTAGGCGTCAATCGCCTTGCGCAACGCGAGCCGCTCCGACGGAATCCAGCCGCCGGCGGGCAGCCCGTCCTGCGTGGTGCGCGTCACCGCGACGTGCAGGCCCTGGAGCGGATTGAAGGTCATCACCGGCCAGTCGCTGCCGAAGGCAAGCCGGCCACCGGCGCCGGCGATTGATGCCCAAGGCCAGCCGCGTGCCGCGCGGACCTCGCCGATGTTCGTGCTCCACACGTCGCCCGGCGTGGGGCTCGGCGTGCCGTGCACCGGCTGCATGGCGGCGATCACACCCAGCCTGCCAAAGCGGGGAATGTCTGCGGGATCGATGGTCTCGATGTGCTCGATGCGATGGCGGCGGCCACGCTCCGGCGCGGCATTGGCTGCGGCGGCGGCGTCGTACGCGTCCAGCGTCATGCGCACCGCGGCGTCGCCGATGGCGTGCGTCATGATCTGCCACCCGCGCCGGTCGAGCATCGTCACGATGGTGTTCAACTGCTCCTGCGTGAATCGCGCATCGCCCCTGGCGCGACGATTGGCGTACGGTTCGAGCATGGCGGCGGTATGTGATTCGATGACGCCGTCCGCCACCAGCTTGATCGCGCCGGCCTTCAGCGCGGGATCGTCGGCGAAGCGGGTGCGCACGCGCTCGAGTTCCTCGAGGCCGGCTTCATCCAGCGTGGCGTCGGCGCGCAGCGCCTGATACACCCGCAGTGTCAGTTCGCCGCGCCTGCGGAGGCGATCGTACAACGCGAGATCGGTGGCCGGTCCGCCGGCGTCTTGCACGCTGGTGATGCCGAGGCGATGCGCCTGTGCCATGGCGGCACGAATCGCGGCCAGGCGATCCTCTTCCGATGGTCGAGGCGCGACCGCGCTCATCAGCGCCATGGCCGCTTCCTTGAGCGCGCCGGTCGGCTGACCGGTGCGCGGATCCTTCACGATCACGCCGTTGGCCGGCGACGGCGTTGCGCGCGTAATGCCCGCCAGCTGCAGCGCTTTGGTGTTCGCCCAGCCGGTGTGCCCGTCGTAGGCGATCAGATACGCGGGACGATCGGGCACCACCGAATCGAGCAGTTGTCGCGTCGGCATCGCGCCGTTGAAGGGTTGGTAGTACCAGCCGCGGCCGGTAACCCAGTCGCGATCGGGATGCGCGTCGGACCAGACGCGCACGGTGTCCCTGATGTCGTCGATGGTGGTGGCGTCGGACAGGTTGACCTGGGCGAGCGACAGCCCGCCGCTGACCAGGTGCGCGTGCGAATCATTGAAGCCGGGCACCACCGCACCGCCCTTGGCGTCGATCACCACGGTCTGGGCGCGGCGGAGGCGCTGCACCTCGCGATTGGTGCCGACCCGGACCACTTTGTTGCCCGTCACCGCGACCGCTTCGGCGAGATCGGCCTGCCCGCCACCCGCATAAACCTTGCCGTTGATCACGATCAGGTCCACCGGGCCGTCGTCTTCGCGCTGGGCGCGGACGATGAGACCGGCGATGAACGTCACCCCGACAATGAACGCCACGGCGTAAGCCGTGAGGCGGGCCGCCATAGGCAAATTCTAGCGTGTTTCAGCGTGTGGGCGCCGCCGTGTCAATATTTGCGGATGCGGTTCGCCATTCTCGGCTCGGGTGCGGTGGGTGGATATTTCGGCGCGAAACTCGCGCGGGCAGGACAGGACGTCACCTTCATTGCGCGCGGCGCCCACCTCGACGCCATTCGCACCACGGGATTGCAAGTGCAAAGCGCCAAGCTCGGCGATTTCACGGTACGTGCCGCCGCGCACAGCGATACCGCGACGGTCGGTCCGGTCGATGTCGTGATCGTGTCGGTGAAGGCGTACGACAACGCCACCGCGCTGCCGATGCTCGCGCCGATGATCGGTCCAAAGACCGTCGTGCTGACGTTGCAGAACGGCGTCGACAGCAGCGATCAGGTCGCGGCGGTGGTCGGGGAACGTCATGTGCTTGGCGGCACGACCTATGTCGCGACCGCGCTCGAGGGTCCCGGCCTGATCGTGCAGACCGGCGTGCACCGCTCGATCATCTTCGGTGAAGTGTTTGGCTTGCCCGCCGATGCCTCGGCGACGGTGGGGAACGTGAGCCGCATCACGCCGCGCGTGCAGGCGATCGCCGACGTGCTTGGCGCCGCCGACATTGATGTCACGCCCGTCGCCGATGCGCGCGTGCCGATCTGGGACAAGTTCGTCTACCTCGTCGCCTTCTCCGGCTTCACCGGCGCGGCGCGGCTGCCGATCGGCCCGGTCTGGCAGCACGAGCACGCGCGCGAGATGTTCGACGCCGCCTCGCGCGAGATCGCGGCGATCGCGAAGGCGGAAGGCATCACGATTTCCGCGAACCGCTTCGAGACACTGCAGGAATACATGACCAACATCCCGCCCTCGACGCGCTCGTCGCTGTTGATCGATCTGCAGATGGGCAAGCGCATCGAAGTCGAGGCGCTGCAGGGTGCCGCCGTGCGCCGCGCCAGGAAGCACGGCGTACCGGTCCCGATCGTATCCACGCTCTATGCTCTGTTGAAGCCCTGGGAGCACGGGCCGGCCCAGTAGCGAATGCACCACGGAGACACCGAGGCACGGAGCCGTGTGATTCTTAGACTTCGTGGCTTCGTAGCGTGTTGGTAGACCCGCACACACGCGGAGCGGAGTGCCTCCGGGAGCAGCGGGAAGGTTGCGACGACGTATGCGAAGTCGTCACGCGACAGACCGCAGCGGTGTGCGGCCAGGGCATTGAGTTGGGCGTAGTCGTCGGCGCCGGCTTCCACGCCTGACGCCGCCAGCCGTTTCGACAGTCTCGCCAGGGTCTTGAGCGGTTCGCCGCTCGGCTTCGGGACAGCCACCGGCGAGGGAGCCAGTCGCGTGCCACGGGCCGACCAGACCTCGCGGTCGAGCCCATTCTTCGTGCCGGCTGAACTTGGCGTTACGCGGTCTCGTTCACGCGACATGCTGAGCCGGCGACCGAGCGACAGTTCGCGTCGGTGACTTGCAGTTCTGACCGCTCGCGCATCACGCCAGTTGCACACGGCCGCCGTTTTCCCCAGCAAGGCTCCTGCTGCGCGTAATGGCACAGCGGTTGCCTCAGACGTGAACATGACGCGATCCTGCTGGTCGCCAGGGCCCCCAAGGCCTCGGAGCTCACCGCCCAACTCGACACCATCGCGCGGGCGTTGTCGACCCTTCGCGAGCTCACCCAGGAACAGACCGCCGACCAACGGCACCGGTCAAACGTCCGGGCCGTGGCGTCGTAGCCGGATGACGGTCGCGCCGAGGTGCGACTCCGGCGCGTCCCAGAACCGCTCCACCAGCGGGTGAGTGCCAAGCAGCCGCTGGATCGACGCCCGCTGCACGCCCTTGCCGCGACCGTGGATCACGCGCACGTCGCTGAAGCCGGCCTGGCTCGCGGCGAGCAGGTATTCGTCGACGAGGGAAAGAATGTCGGACGGCGCAAAACTGTGCAGGTCGATCGTGTCCCCGATCGGGACTTCCGGAGGGTCGTGTTCCACGCCTGGTGACTGCAGACTGGACTGCCGACTGCTGACTGAAAACTCTTAACCGCCGACTCTCGACTGCTGACTATACTCAGCGGTCACCCTGGTGGTGATGCCACCGCGCGCCGTGAAGTCGCCGACCACCGTCATGCGCCGCGGCGCGCAGCAGCCGACCAGGTCGTCGAGGATCTGGTTGGTGGCGGCCTCGTAGAAAATCCCCTTGTTCCGGAACTCGAGCAGATAGTATTTGAGTGACTTGAGCTCGATGCACCGCGCCTCGGGGACGTAACGGATGCGGATGGTGCCGAAGTCGGGCAGGCCGGTCTTCGGGCACATCGACGTGAACTCGGGGCAGTCGATCGCGATCTCGAACTCACGTTCGGGACGAGGGTTCGGGAAGGTCTCGATCGTGGACGTGGACATTGCCGATCAGTCTACATTGACAGCCCCAGGGGCCGGGGATAGCATACGGCCCTCTTAACTACTCGGGCGAGGCTGCGCCTCGCACAGACAGCAGTGTTGATGCCCGCCGCGGCGGGCGGCTGGGGGACTTCATGGAAGACGCCCGGAAGATGGGCAAGTCGGAACTGTTCTCGCACTTCGCCGAGCGCTTTGACATCAAGCGTACGCAGTCTCGTGAGTTCTTCGACGAGCTGGCGGCGCTGGCTGAGAAGGAGCTCAAACGCACCGGGGAATTCGTGATTCCCGGCATGGTCAAGCTGGTGTTGAAGAAGACCAACGCCCGCACCGGCCGCAATCCCGCCACGGGGCAGCCGATTCCCATCGCCGCCAAGACCGTGGTCAAGGCGCGCATCGTGAAGCAGCTGAAGGACGCCGTTCTGCCGAAGAAGCCGGCGTGACTACTTCTTGATCTTGCGGGCGAGCTCGCGAATGTCGAGCCGCTCCATCTTGAACTTCAACGTACTGAGCGGGACGCCGAGGTAACGCGCCGTTTGCGTGACGTTCCAGGCGTTCCGCGCCAACGCCCTCACCAGGAACTTCCGCTCGAACGTTGCCAGCGCGCGATCCAGCAGGCTGGTGTCCGACTTGGTGCGATCCGGCTCCACGACGTGCATCTCGAACGGCAGATCCACGTTGGTCGCGGCAATCAGTCGGAACTGCGTGCGGATCGCGCGATTGCCGCCGACGCGCTCGACCTCACCCTCCTGGATGGCGCGCAGCAGCTTGGCCTGGAGGTCGGGCTTGAGATCGCCGATCTGGTCGAGGAACAGCGCGCCGGTGAACGAGCCTTTCTGGTGGCCGAACAGCGTGCTTTCGACCAGCTCGCGGGGAATGGCGGCGACGTGCACCGCCACGAACGGCGCGTCAGGGTTGGACGACTGGCGATGCAGCAGAGGCGCCAGCAGCTCCTTGCCCGTGCCGCTTTCGCCGAGAATCAGTACCGTCGCGGACAGCCTCGCAACCTTGTGCACGGTCTCCAGCACGTTCCGCAGCGCCGTGCTCGGGCCACCGGCACGTCGACGTCCTCGCGATCCATCAGCGCCAGCCCGGCCTCGGCCGACGCGGCGCGAATCACGCGGTAATCGCGCCGCAACATCTGCGACACCCGCTCGCGCGCCTCGTCCGGCGCGTCGATGACGAGAACGGTCTGCGTCCCGCCATCGGACGAAGTTTAAGGTTTAAACTTCACAGTCAGTTATGGTTCTGTGGGTCATCGCGGCGTCTGCGCTTGCCATTGCCCTGCTCGCGCTGCTGCACGCGCGCCGCGCGGCGCGGCAGCTCGCGCAGCTGACGGAGATGTACTGGCAATTGAAGTTCGATCACGGTGAGCTCAAGGCCAGGGTCGAGCCATCCAGCCCTCCTGCCAACACGCCTTCACCAGGCTTCGTTCCCCTGACCCGCCTTCGCCAGGGCTCCGGCGAGGCAGGCCCTCGCTAAATGCGCTACAGTGGTGGGTTGTGGCTAACGAGTACGACGTCGTAGTTATTGGCGCCGGCACCGGCGGATATGTCGCCGCCATCCGCGCCGCGCAATTGGGCCTCACAGTCGCCGTCGTCGAGAAGCAGACAGCGCTCGGTGGCACCTGCCTGATTTGGGGCTGCATTCCCACCAAGGCCTTGCTCGAACACGCGCACGCGCTGAAGGTGGCGCAGGCGGCGAAGGAATGGGGGTTAGCCGGCATCGACGGCGCCGCCGTGACCATCGACATGCCGGCCGTGCACGCGCGCAAGGACAAGATGATCGCCGGCCTCACCGGCGGCATCGAGATGCTGTTCAAGAAGAACAAGATCGACTGGATCAAGGGCACGGCCCGCTTGACCGGCGGGCTTGGCGTCGAGATCACGCTCAACGGCCCGTCGACAGCCTCAGGGCAGGCCGGCGGCAAGCAGTCGATCACCGCCACCAAAGAGATCATCGTCGCCACCGGATCGGCGCCGCGCAGCGTGCCCGGCATCGACGTCGATCGCAAGCAGATCATCTTCAGCGACGAGGCGATTCGCCTGCCGGCGGTGCCGAAGTCGATTGCCATCATGGGCAGCGGCGCGGTGGGCGTGGAGTTCGCGTCGGTCTTCAAGAGTTACGGCAGCGAGGTCACGGTGATCGAGCTGCTGCCGCGGCTGGTGCCCGGCGAGGACGAGGCGGTGTCGGCCGAACTTGAGCGCGTCTTCAAGAAGAAGGGCATCAAGGTGATGACCGGTGCCAGGGTCACCGCCGCGAAAGCCGGCGCCAAGGCCGTGGACATCGACGTCCAAGGGGCTGACGGCAAGCCACAGAAACTCAGCTTCGAATTGCTGTTGGTCGCCACCGGCCGCGGACCCGTCACCGAGGGTCTGGGCGCCGAGCAGCTCGGCCTGAAGATGGACCGCGGCTACATCGTGGTCGATCAGATGTTCCGGACGAATGTGCGCGGTGTCTCCGCGATCGGCGACGTGATTACCATGGGCGGCCCGCACTATCAGCTCGCGCATGTGTCGTCGATGGAAGGCATCGTGCTCGCCGAGCGCATTGCCGGCCATCAGGTTCAGCCGATCAACTACGACCATGTGCCTCGCTGCACCTACACCGAGCCTGAGATTGGCAGCGTCGGCATGACCGAGGCGCAGGCCAGCGCGCAGGGACATGACGTGCGAGTCGGGACGTTCCCGTTCCGCGCGCTGGCGCGCGCCCGCATGGCCGGCGAGACCGACGGCTTCGTCAAGATCGTCGCGGAGAAAAAGTACGACGAGATTCTTGGCGTGCACATTATCGGCCCGCGCGCCACGGAACTGGTGGCCGAGGCGGTGATGGCGCTGCGCATGGAAGTGACCGTCGAAGAGCTGGTCAAGACGATTCACGCGCACCCAACGATGTCGGAGGCGGTGGGTGAAGCCGCCCACGCTGCGCACGGGGCGGCGATACACCTGTGAGGTCTATGGGCGACGGGCGACGGCCACGACAGTCGTCGCCGCACCGTTGCCCGTAGCCCGAGAGAGCGCTATGTCTACACCTGTTGTCATGCCCCAGATGGGCGAGTCGATCGCCGAAGGCACCATCGTTCGGTGGATCAAGAAGGTCGGCGACACGGTCGATCGCGACGAGCCGCTGTTCGAGATTTCCACCGACAAGGTCGACGCCGAGATCCCCTCGCCCGCCGCGGGCGTCCTCACCGCGATCTCGGTGAAGGAAGGCGAAACGGTGCCGGTCAACAGCGTCGTCGCCACGATCGGCGTGGCCGGCAAGGTCGCCGACGCCGCGCCGGTGGCCGCCAATCCGGGCCCCCGCGGCGCGACCGTGGCAGCCGCTGCGCCTGCCTCGGCGACAGCTGCTGCGCCGCCGCCCGTTGACGACACCGAGAGCGGTGATCGTCACAAGTCGTCACCACTCGTTCGCAAGATCGCCAAGGAACACAACCTCGATATCTCGCGGATCCAGGGAACCGGTATCGGCGGCCGCGTGACCAAGCAGGACATCCTCGGCTTCGTCGAGCGGGGAGCGGGGAGCAGGGGCCAGGGAGCAGGGATGCCACCCAGCCCGGTGGCGCGAGCGGCCGGCGACCAGGTCGAGAAGATGTCGGTGATGCGCAAGAAGATCGCCGAGCACATGGTGCTCAGCAAGCGCACGTCGGCGCACGTCTACTCGGTGTTCGAGGTCAACTACTCGCGTGTCGACCAGATCCGCCAGGCGAAGAAAGGCGACTACGAGCGCGCCGGCGTGAAGCTGACCTTCACGTCGTTGATCGCCAAGGTCGCGGTCGATTGCCTGCGCCGGCACAAGACGATCAACGCGTCGATCGACGGCGACAACATCGTCTACCGCAGCGACATCAATCTCGGCATCGCCGTGGCGCTCGAGAACGGATTGATCGTGCCGGTGGTGCAGGCGGCGGGTGAGAAGAACACGCTCGGCCTGTCGCGCGCCATCCAGGACGTTGCCGAGCGCGCCCGCGCCAAGAAGCTGAATCCCGAGGAGGTCCAGCACGGCACCTTCACGATCACCAATCCCGGCAACTTCGGCGCGCAGTTCGGCCTGCCGATCATCAACCAGCCGCAGGTGGCGATCCTTGGTGTCGGCACCATCGAAAAACGGCCGGTGGTGGTGGACGATACGATTGGCATCCGGCTGATGGGCTACCTCACGCTCGGCTACGATCACCGGCTGGTGGACGGCGCGGTGGCCGATCAGTTCATGGCCGATGTGAAGCGCGGGATCGAGAACTTTGATCCGTCGCAGGCGTGACCATTCGCCACGGAGTCACCGAGGCACGGAGCATTGATCAGGGACGCTCCGCGGCGTCGTGTCTCCGTGTCGCATCTGTGACATGAAGCCGCTCACCGTCAGACGCCTCGGGGTCGTTGCATACGCTGACGGTCTCGAGCTGCAGCGGCTGCTGGTCGAAGAGCGCAAGGCCGATCGCGTTCCCGACACGCTGCTCCTGCTGCAGCATCCGCACGTGCTCACCGTCGGCGTCAAGCAGGACGGCAGGCAGCACATCCTGGCGACCCCCGATCGGTTGTCGTCGCTCGGCGTTGATGTCGTCGAGACCGGCCGTGGCGGCGACGTGACCTATCACGGTCCCGGCCAGCTGGTCGGCTACCCGATTCTCGACCTCAATCCCGACCGCCGCGACGTGCACAAGTACGTGCGCGATCTCGAAGAGGTGATGATCCGCGTCTGCGCGGACTACGGCCTCGCAGCCGGACGCATCAAAGACCTCAGCGGCGCCTGGATCGAGGACGAGAAGATCGGCGCCATTGGCGTGCGCATCTCGCGCTGGATCACCAGCCACGGCTTTGCCTTCAACGTCACCACCGACGTGAACTTCTTCAACCTGATCGTGCCGTGCGGCATAGCCGACCGCGGCGTGACGTCGTTGTCGGCCAGGCTGGGTCGCGCCGTTGCGATGGCCGAGGTGGAAGATCGGATCGTGGCGCACCTGTCGAGCGTGTTTGACAGATCCGTAAGTCAAGACCGATCAGCAGTGTGAGCGCCATGAAATACAACCCGCCACTGCCGGGTTCTTCACTGGCATGCACCAGCACCAGTCCGCCCTCGTGGAGCGGCTCCGCGGGCGCGACGGGCGTGCCGTTGCGGAGCGGTCGTCGTTGTAGGGCCAGAGGATCTTTCAACTCGCCTTCCGTTACGTGCGCAATCACGAGCAGGCCGAGGAAGTCGTCCAGGACGTGCTGATGAAGGTGTTCCGCAAGATCGAAATGTGCCGCGGCGACTCGGCCTGGTCGTCGTGGATCTACCGCATCACGTTCAACACCGCCATGTCGCGGCGGCGCCGCTGGCGGGCGAGGCGTGCGCTCGAGGTGACCGAGCTCGAGATTGGCTCGGTGTCCGACGATCGTCTGAACGCGCACGATCCGGCCGACGGGTCCCACGTGGGCGACGAAGAGTTGCTGCGCCGGCAGTTGCGCGAGCGGCTCGTGGAGGCGGTTGACGATCTGCCGGCAATCTATCGGGAGCCGGTGGTCCTGCGAGACTTGAAGGGGCTGACGACGGAACAGGCCAGCACCAGACTGCGCGTCAAGGACCAAACGCTGAAGTCGCGCCTGCATCGCGGCCGGTTGCGGTTGCGGGAAAACCTGGCCGACTTCGCAAACGGCCTGTCGATGCGTCTGGTTGCTGGTTGCTACGCGCGCAGCGCGGTTTCGAAGCGCACGCGATCGCGCGTCGACAGCGACGGCGGGACCAGCGTCGCGATGCCCGCCGGTTGCAGCGTCACCGGCATCATCGCCGAGCGTCCCGCCACGCCTTCATCACGCGTCACCGCCACCAGCGCGGCGTGGACACGCGGCGACCTGGTCAGCGCGGTCCGAATCAGCCGCGTCGCCGCGCCCGCCAGCGCATACGGGCCGGGCGGCCACAGCCGCGCAAGGCGTGCATCGAGCCGCGCCAGCTGCGCCGCGCTCAGCACGTGCGTGGCGCAGCGCCCGGCGATGGCGGTTTCATCCCACGGCACGATGACGTTCTGAGGCGGGCGGCCCAGCACCGACAGCGAAACATCCTGGGGCGCCGCGCCAGCTTCGAGCGCGACGATCGCCGTGATTGCGGATCGAAACGCTTCGGGCGCGGATCCAAACAGACGGGCCCGCGCCACGCCCCCCTCGTTCACGCCCTTCTGGATCACGCTCGCCTGCGATGCACCGGCGCAGAGAATCGGCGCCAGCTGATTCAGCCCGGCGACGCGCCTCACGAGCGCCAGACCGGCCTCGTCCTTCCATTCAATCGGCGGACTTGCGGCCGAGTCGGCGACGACAATCACGTTGGCGCCCACCACGGCCGAGACATCGCCAGAGCCGGACATCACCGTGTGATACCCATCCACCGGCGACGACTGCGCCACGTCCAGCGCCTTGCCCGCGGCGACGTTCGCCAGATCGTCCACGATGACGATGCGGGAGACGAGATCGGCGGCGGCCAGCTGGCGCGCCAACGCGCCGCCGATCTCGCCGGCCCCGAGGATGACGGCGGTACTCACGGCGACTATTCTAGCGGGGCCACGGGCTTCGGGTTAACGCGCTCAGCTGATGGCGAACAGCCACTTCGGGAGATCGACGTTGCTGCCGGTGACGAGCGCGATCACGCGCTGGCCTGGCGAGGAGGCCTTGCCGGCGACGATGGCCGCAACCGAGGCCGCACCTGAGCCTTCGACGATCAATCGCTGCTCTGTGGCCAGGCCCTTCATCGCGCGCGCCAGTTCGTCTTCGCTGACCGTCACCACGTCGTCCACCACCTGCTGCACCAGCGGAAACGTGATCGTACCAGGCTCGAGGTTGCCAATCAGCCCGTCGGCGAGCGACTGCCGCGGCGTGATTTCGGTGACGCGGCCGGCCGCCAGGCTGAGCGTGAACGGCGAGGATGCCTCGACTTCCACGCCCACGATCCTGACACGCGGCGCCGCCGCCTTCACCGCCAGTCCGACGCCGCTGGCCAGACCGCCGCCGCCGAGCGGCACGATCACGACGTCGAACGACGGCATGGCCTCGACCAGCTCCAGTCCTATCGTGCCGGCACCGGCGATGACGTCCGCGTTGTTGTACGGCGAGATGTAGACACCGCGTTCAGCCTCGGCGAACTGCTTGGCGTGTTGCTCGGCTGCATCGTAGCTCTCGCAGCCGGCGTGCAGCACCGCGCCATGCCGGCGGATCGCGGCCTGCTTCGCCTCGGGCGCGGTTGACGGCGTGAAGATCACGCACGGCAAGCCGAGCTCTTCTGCCGCCAGCGCCAGCGACCGCCCGTGATTGCCCGCCGAGGCGGCGACAATCGTCGGCGTCCCGCTGCCGAGGCGCTCGCTGAGCCTGAGCGCGGCGTTCAAGGCGCCCCGGATCTTGAACGAGTTGGTGAGGTTCAGCGATTCAATCTTGAGGTGGACCGTCGCATCGGCGATCGACGACAGCCACTCGGAATGCACCAGCGGCGTCCGCCGGATGCGGGATCCGATGCGGCGACGCGCCTCGTAAACGTCGGTGACGGCCGGCAGCGGCATGTTCCGAGTATCCTAGCGTAATGATTCTGGAACGCGCGGCGGTCGGCCCGTTCTTCAAGAACGGCTACGTGGTTGGCTGTGAGCGCACGCGCGAGGCGGTGTTCATCGATCCGGGAGACGAAGTCGATCAGCTGCTGGCGTTCATCGCGGCCGAGCAGCTGTCGGTCAAACACATCCTGCTGACGCACGCGCACGTCGATCACGTGTCGGGCGTGGCGCCGGCCAAACGCGCGCTCGGTGCGCCCATCTACCTGCACAAGGACGATCAGTTTCTGTATGACCGCACGGTGCAGACCGGTCAGATGTTCGGCCTGACGGTGGAGCAGCCGCCGCCCGTGGATCGGTACTACGAAGGCGAAGGTCCCATCCTGTTTGGCGACTACGAGGTTCGGATCAAGCACACGCCGGGACATTGCCCCGGCGGCGTCTGCCTGGCGCTGTCGAAGAAAGGCCATGCCGGCCCGCCGGATCTGTTCGTGGGCGACACGCTGTTCGCCGGGTCGATCGGCAGGACGGATCTGCCGGGCGGCAACTACGAGATCCTGCTCGAGGCGATTACCAGGGCGCTGTTCGCGTTTCCGGAAGACTCGGTCGTCTACTCAGGGCATGGCCCTGAGACGACTATCGGCCGCGAGAAGGCGAGCAATCCGTTCGTGCTGGAGTATCTCGTTCGGCGCTGAGCCGCTCAGGACGTCGAGGTGGCTTCGGCGTTTACCATGAACTGCACGCGACCGATGGTCAGCGTGTCGCCGCTGCTCAGGGTCACCTTGGCGATCTTCTTGCCGTTCACGAATGTGCCGTTGGTGCTGCCCAGGTCCTCGAGCTGGAGCTGATTGCGCTCGTCCAGCACGAACCGGCAGTGCACGCGCGACACCAGCGCCGCATCGACGACGAAATCCGCTCGCGGCGCCCGCCCCATCGTCTTGAGCGTGCCGGGCAGCAAGCGGAAGGTCAATCCGGCGTCAGCAGGCCCAACCGACTGCAATGTCCACATCGCTTCGCGAAGTGTAGAGTCTAATGTCCAAAGTTGAAAGAGGTTCCTGCGGTACAAGACCGATGCTGATGAGCCGGAAGGGAGAGCGTTTCCGCTGACGTGAGCGGTCACCGCCCGGCCGGTTCTGGGACTGGACCGGTGCTGCGTGTGCGCAAGGGGGATCCACAACGGCCATGGCCGTACTTCGACCCAAGGCACGGCACCATCGCCCGCAAGGAAGGTTGCGTGTCGGCGGCCTGGTGCTGAGCGCCACGACCTTGAAGGCATTGTGGCGGCGCGTGACTCGCGCTATTGCTTCGGGGTCGCGATCCTGAACGGGTAGTAGCGGGTGAGGTCGCCCGACGAAAGAATCAGGAAGAAGTACAGCTGGTCGCCGCCCTCGGGCGCCTTGACGGCCGTGCCCAACGCGGTAAGGCGCTCCGGTTTTTCGAGATCGGCCGCTCGCGCCGCAACCGTCGACACCGCCAGCGGCCGGATGGACACCGGCAACAGGCGCCGCTCCGCATATTCCGACGTGAACAACTCTTCCGACGACACCAGCACGCCCTTCGGCGACCAGCCGGTCAGGCTGCAACGGAAGTAGCTGACGTCGGTAACGGTAGGAATGTCTCGAGACGACCCCGAAGCCAATCGTAAGGTGCCGACCCGCATCATTTCCGCATAGGCCTTCAACGGAATCTGTTCGGTCGAGGTGTGCAGCACCACCGGCGCCTGCTGGCCTTCCACTTCGCTCAGGCCCAGCGCCGGCGCCAGCAGCATTGCCGTGACGATCATCGCCGTCCGTGCGGTGTTACGGGCCTTGCGGCTTCGGTTTTCCATAACCCGGCCGGTAGTTCTTGTGGCAGGCGGTGCAGGATTCGTACAGCTGATCGCTCAGCGCGACGATCGCCTGGACATCCTTCGCTTTCGCGGCCTTCACCGCCGCGGCGCCGGCATCGAGCATCAGCTTCGCGTCGGCCATCCATTGCTTCTGATCGCGCGCGCGGCCGGGCAGCATCAGCAGGTTCGCCGACTCGGCGACCATCAGCGCCTGGCCCTCCAGCGCCGTCCACTCAGCGTCCGTCCTGGGCGTGCGCGACTCGATGTAGAAGAGAGCGTCGGATGCGGGATAGATGATCTTGACCATCAGGTCGCTCATCGATCCGACGTTGCGCGTCGGCGGCCGTTCGGCGGTTCCAGCCTGCGCCAGCGCCGCGGCCAGCGCGATCGACACCGTGAAGAGCTTCATCAGGCGCAGTGTAGCACTGGCGCGCAGCACTGCTTTCCCCGCCAGCTTCGGGGAGGTAGAATCGCGCCACGGAGGCGTTATGAGACGTGTGCTGTGTTGTGTAGGTATCCTCGGATTTCTCGCCGGCCAAATCAAAATCAGCGCGTCCACCTCCGCGCCAGGCGCTACGGTGGTCGGGCAGGCCCCGGCGCCTGCTCCCGCGCAGCCCGCCGCCGTGCCACAGCCCGTCGACTATCAGGACGATGCATCGTGGTTATGCAAGCCCGGTCGAAAAGGTGATGCGTGTGACATCGACCTCACCACCACCATCGTGGCCGCCGACGGCACGCTGACGCGCGAGGCGTTCACTGCCGACCCGAAGGCGCCAATCGATTGCTTCTACGTCTACCCGACGGTATCGACCGACGCCGCTACCAACAGCGACATGACCGCGGATTCCGCGGAGAAGAACGTGGTCGCCCAGCAGTTCGCGCGCTTCGGATCGAAGTGCCGGACCTTCGCGCCGATTTACCGGCAGCTCACGCTGCGGAGCCTGCAGGTGGCGCTGGCGAAGAACGCGGATCCGCTGGCGCTGTTCACGGCGGGGCAGCAGTTCGACGACGTAAAGGCGGCGTGGCAGCACTATTTGAAGAACGACAACCAGGGCCGCGGGGTGGTGCTGATTGGCCACTCACAGGGCGCGTACATACTGCAGGGCCTGATCGCCGCCGAAATCGAGGGCAAGCCGATCCAGAAACAGCTGGTGGGTGCCTACATTCTTGGCGCGACGCTTCTTACCCCGAAGGGCAAGGATGTCGGCGGCCAGTTCAAGCAGATTCCGCTCTGCAGGAAGCCCGGGCAGCTCGGCTGCGTCGTCAACTACTCCGCCTTTCGATCGACCCTGCCGCCTCCGGCCAACACGCTGTTCGGCTCGAGCGCCGATCCGGCGATGTCGGGAAACTGCACCAACCCGGCCACGCTCGGCGCAGCCGGCGCGCCGCTGCACGCCTATCTGTCGAGCACGGGCCGCCTGATCGCCGTGGGTGGACCGCCGCTGAAGCCGTGGGCCACGGACAAGACGGTGGAGACGCCGTTCGTGAGCGTGCCGGGGTTGTTGACGGGACAGTGCAAGAGCAACGAACAGGCGACCTATCTCGAGATCACCGTCAATGGCGATTCGGCGGATCCGCGCGTGGACGACATCACCGGCGATCTTGGCGGCGTCAAGCCGCTGGCCAACTGGGGCCTGCACTTGATCGACGTGAACCTCGTCATGGGCAACCTGCTGAACCTGGTCGAGCAGCAGTCGACGGCTTATCGCTCGCGGCGCTGAGCAAACACTGCCAGGCTGGTCGCCACCGACCGGCCACCAGGATTGTCCGATGAGATGTTGACGATGGAAGGCGAGCCGGCTTCGCCTTCCATCACCATGGTGGTCGAACCCCCGCCGTCCAGATTCAACGCATCGAACACGTCGAAGTCTCGGATCAGGATCGCCGCGACTTCCGACAACCGCATGCCATCGCTCCCTCCCCGGACATCCACCGTAAACAGCGTGAGCGTTCGCCGATCGCGCGACAGGCCGATGGCGGTTCGTGCGGTGGGGACGTCGGCCCACGCCCGGTGGTTGGAGTAATCGTTGGGCCCGCCGGGCTCGAGCGCGCCGTCAAAGTGGTGGTCGTCGCGGTAGGCCGGAACCGATGGTTGCCCGTTCGTGACAATCTGCCCGGAGCCGGCGATGACGTTCCACAGCGTGACCGCCTCGCGCACCTGCCTGCCGTCGGGGAAAGCCGGATCGTAGTGAACGATCGACGCGCGATTCTCGCGGTCGATGTTGAGCGCCTCGGCAAACGCCACCAGCGCGTAGCGTTGCTGCGGAATCTCGAATGCTGAATAGACCGTGCCCTCGGACGCGGCCAGCCCGACAGCCCACGCGGTGCGGTCTTCCGAAGGAAAGGGGAGGAAGAAGTGCCCGTTGATCGCCAGTTGCGCGCGCTCCTGCCTGGCGAAGTCGAGTGTCGTCTGGCGGATGGTTTCGCGATCGCCCCCAGGGGGCGACATCTTGAAGCGGATGCCCGGTGCCTGGAGATCGATCTGCGCCACGTGCATGCGCAGCGGGCGCGGTTGCGACTCGGTGCGGGCAAAGTAAGTGATGCCGATGAAGGGTTGGGAGCGCTGCCAGGCCGCCGGCGCGCCGGCCAGCAGGCCGGCGACTGCCGCGACAAGGACCATCAGCACGCGCACGGCGTTCATGCTAGATTGCGGCCATGTCGATCCGCAACTGGATAGCCGTTGCCCTGACCATCGTTTCGCTGGTGCTGATCGTGCCGGGCTTGCAGAGCGACGCGATGACGATCACCGCATCGATTCCCATCTTCAACAAGCCGACCGAGATTTTCAGGGAAACGCAGAGCATCCTGCGGGCGATCAAGCGTCTGTATGATTCGCAGAACTACTTCGTGGCCGGCCTGATTCTGCTGTTCAGCGTCATCGTGCCGTTCATCAAGGCCGCCCTGCTGGGCGTGATCCTCTGGGCCAAGGACCAGGCGACCCGCTATCGCTGGTACCTGTTCGTACGCTCGGTCAGCAAGTGGGCCATGGCCGACGTGTTCGCGGTCGGCGTGTTCATCGCCTTCATGGCGGGCAACGCGATCGACAACCTCGATGCGCGCATCCACCCGGGTTTCTACTACTTCGTGGCCTACTGCCTGGTGTCGAACCTGTCGTTCCAGTTCCTGCACGTCGATCCGCCGAAGCCTGTAGCGAGTAGCCCGTAGCCCGCCCGCAGCCCATAGCCCGCAGCCCGTCGCCCGAAGAGCGTTTCTCTGGCTGCTGGCTATTGCTTGGGCTGGTAATACCCCGAGTAGTCGCGGACCCAGCCGTTGCGGGCCAGGAAGCCGCCGAGCGGCCCGAGATACTGCAGCACGTAGTGCATGCCCCGCAGATCCATGATCTCGATCAGGATGCCGTTGCAGTCCTTGATGAAGAAGAACTCCTGGCCGCCGTTCGGCGATCGCTGCGGCTCTTCGAGCACGGTGACGCCTTTGGCCCTCAAGTAGTCGTACCACCTGCGGATGTTGCTGACGCGCAGGCTGAAGTGCGTGACGCCGGGTCGATTCCAGGTCGCCTCGGTGAACGGCTGCTGCGGCGTGAATTCGAAGATCTCAATCACGCCGCCGCCGGGGATGCGGATCCACCCGATCTTGCACGACGCCTCGGGCACATCGACCCCGAAGAAGGCTCTGACACGCCGCGGATCCGCGGTCGACACGCCGACCAGCGGGCAGCCGAACACCTCCCAGTAGAAGCGGACGGATTCGTTGAAGTCCCGGACGGTGATGCCGACGTGACTGAATGACCTGACGCGCATTTGGTAATAGTATTCGCGATCATGAAGATCATTGTGCTCACGCTCGCGATGCTGACGGCGTCGGCCGGCTCCATCGCGGTCGAACAGGCGCCCGCGCTGCAAGGGGTGCCGCAGTTCGCCGCCGATCCCGCATGGCCGATCTTGCCGGACGGATTCACGTGGGGACAGGTGATCGGCATCTTCGCCGACTCGAAGGGCCACGTGTGGGCATCGACCCGCGGCCGCATTTACGAGTGGGATCCGCAGGGCAAGCTGGTGCAGTCATGGGACGCGCGCGGGCCCGACGGCAAGTGGAACACCATTCACGGGCTGTTCGTCGATCACAACGGTTTCGTGTGGACCAACGCGCGCGAGAGCAACCTCACCGTGAAGTTCACGCGCACCGGGCAGGTGTCGCTGGTGATCGGCCAGTTCGACAAGACCGGCGGCAGCAACGACCCGTCGCTGATGGGCCGCCCCGCTGAAATCTGGGTCGACCCAGCCGACAACGAAGTGTTCGTTGCCGACGGGTACGGCAACCGCCGCGTGATCGTGTTCGATGGCGCGACCGGCAAGTATTTGCGTCACTGGGGCGCGTACGGGAGGCGGCCGGAAGATCCTCCTCCGGGCGCGCAGGGCGGGCAGGGCACACCGGGTGTGCAGACTGCCGAGGTGCCGGCGGCGCCGCCGGCGCAGCTGCGCGTGCCGCACGGCATTGCCGGATCGCGCGATGGACTGATCTACGTTGCCGATCGCGCCAACAACCGCATTCAGGTGTTCCGGCAGAACGGCGAGTTCGTGCGCGAGACAATCCTGCGGCCGCGCTGCGGCGCGCAGGAGCAGGCCACGTGGACGCCGAAGCGGCCGTGCGGCAACGAGGCCACGTTCTCGCTGGCGTTCTCGCACGACGGACCGCAGACCTACATCTACAGCGCCGATGGCGGATCGCACGTCATCAACGTGCTGCGGCGCAGCGACCTGGAAATCGTCGGCGAGTTCGGCGGGCCGGGAGTCGGCGTGGGCCAGCTTGGCCGGCCGCACAACCTGGCGGTCGATCCGTCAGGAAATCTCTTCGTCGGCGAGGCGCAGGGCCCCGAGGTGAAGGACCCCGTCACCGGCAAGCCGCGCGAAGCCGGCGTCCGCGCCCAGAAATTTTCCTTCACGGGAGTGAAGTAGTTTCAATGTCAGATGCGCCACCGAGCCAAGGCACCACGGAGACACGGAGCTTCTTCCCGGGCACTCCAGGAAGTAGCGCCGTGACTTCCGTGTCTCCGTGGCGCAGCAGTGTTTAGTAACCGACGGCGTACCCGGTGCGCCGCGGATCGCCGCCCGCGGTTATCGCGCCGGTGACTGGATCGATTTTGATCGTCTGCATATGTCCAATGCTGCCCCAGCCGGGGAGCACTCGGACCTTGTGGCCCATCGCCTTCAGCGCGTTGATGGTGGTGTCCGGCATGCGGCCTTCAATCGACACCTCGATGGCCGAGCCCGGTTTGTAGAAATTCGGGTCGGCATCGAGCGAGAAGCGCGGCGCCTCAATGGCCTGCTGCACCGGCAATTGGAAGTCGATCAAGTTCACCAGGACCTGGAATTGGGTCTGGCCGATGGTTTCGCCGCCCGGCGTGCCGAACACGAACGCCAGCTTGCCGTTCTTCAACACGATGATGGGCGAGTTGTTGAGGATCGGAACCTTGCCCGCACCGACGTAGTTGACGTTGTCCGGATACGGCGACGTCGATCCAAGGCGCATGCCGTTGTTCAGCAGCAGCCCCGTGTTGCCGACAACGACGTTGTTGCCGAACAGGCCGCCGAGCGTCGGCGTGACGCCGATGGCGTTGCCGGCCTTGTCGACAATCGAGAAGCTCGTCGTGTGCTGTTCAGCGTCGTAGTTCTCGGGGAACGCGCCGCCCTTGGACGCCGACGTCGTCGCGCGTCCCTCGGGAGCGCCGGGATCCGGATACGGCCCAGCCTGCTGCATGTCGATCAGGCGGCTGCGTTCCGCCAGGTACGGTCTGGCCAGCAAACCGGCCGCCGGCACCGTGGTGAATGCCGGATCGGCGACGTAGCGGTAGATGTCCGACTTGGCGACCTTGATCGCCTCGATCATCGCGTGCGTTGCCTGCGCCGATCCCGAGCCGAACGACGCCAGGTCGAAGCGTTCAACGAGGCTGGCCTGCATCAACACCTCGAAGCCGCCTCGCGAGGTGGACGGATTGCTGTAGACCTCATAGCCGCGATACGCCGTCTTCAACGGCTCGGTCCACTGCGGCTGGTAGGCCGCGAGATCGGCGGCGGTCAACAGGCCGCCGTTCTCGTTGAAAAAGCGTTCGAACTCCTGCGCGATGTCGCCCTTGTAGAAACGATTGAAGGCCGCCGCGATCGCCTGCGACCGCGTCCTCTTCTGTGCCAGCGCCTGCTGCTCCGCGTCGACCAGCTTGCGCAGTGTCGACGCGTAGTCGGCGTTCTTGAACAACTCGCCGGCCTTCAGCGGCTGCCCGTTCGGCAGGAAGAGCTTCGCGGTGGTGGGATATCTCGCCAGGTTCTTGCTGCCGCGCGCAATCGACTGCGCCAGCATCTGGTCAATGGGATAGCCCTGCTCGGCATACTGGATCGCCGGCGCGAACACTTCGGCGATGCTCATGGTCCCCAACCGATCGAGCAGCATCAGGTAGCCGCCGAGGTTGCCTGGCACGATGCCGGCCTTCATGCCGGCATTGAGCGTCTCCGGCGTCATCTCCGCTAATTTCAAGGCCTTCGGTGCTGCACCGGCCATCGACACCGAGTGGACCTTGCCGGTCTTCTTCTCGAAGATCGTCATGAAGCCGTTGCCGCCGATGCCGTTCATCTCGGGCTCGCCAAGTCCGGCGATGGCACCCACGGCCACGGCCGCATCGAACGCGTTGCCGCCTTTCAGCAGCATCTGCAGGCCGGCAGACGATGAGATGGGATGGCCGGTGGTGACGGCGCCGTTCAACGCCGCGACGGCAGGCCGCGAGTAGAACGGCCGTGCGGCAGCCGGTGCTTCAGCGGCTTGTTGCTGCGCGAAGAGGGCGGCGGCGCCGGAACACAGCGCTGCGGACAGGATGATGGCGACGGCCCTGAGCTGGAACATGTGCGGCTCCTCGCCGCGGAGCATAGCATTCATCCACGGATTACGGCGATGATTAGGCGAATAGGCGAACGGGCCTATTGGCCTATTCGCCTATCCGCCCTTCAAGTAGTCCGCAACCCTGATCGCCTGCGCGACGATCGTCAAACCGGGATTCACCGCGGCGGACGAGGGGAAGAACGACGCATCAACGACATACAGGTTCTCGACGTCGTGCGTCCGGCAGTACGGATCGAGAACCGAGTGCTTCGGATCCGCTCCGAATACCAGCGTGCCGCACTGGTGAGTGGTGTTCTTCGACTTGTGCGAGTGCGTCATCACGATCCAGAAGCCGAGTGTCCGCAGGATCTGCTTCGTCTCGGCGACCAGCTCTTCGTGCGCGCGGATGTTGTTGGGGCGGTAGTGCAGCCGGATCTGCCCGCCCGGCTCGAGCGTGACGCGGTTCTCGAGCCGCGGCAGGTCCTCGGTCATCGCGAGCCAGTCGACCCCGCGCGCCACCCAGGCCTCGTAGGCCCACAGCGGCACCTGCGGTACCACCGTTTGCGCCATCACGCCGTGGGTGCGGCCTTGCGACTGAATCTGACCCAGCGGGTAGCTGAACGACGGCCCCTTCCAGTAGAAGTCGTTGATCGCCACCGTCTTCTGAAACACGGTGTCGTTCTTTTTCAGCGGATGGAACCCCTGCATCATGGTCGCCAGGTGCGCCATGTAGCGCCTGCCGACCAGTCCCGACGAATTGGCCAGGCCTTTCGGATGCTGGTCGCTCGCAGACTTCAACAGCAGCGCCGCCGAGTTCACCGCGCCGCACGAGACGATCACCAGCGGGGCCGACACGCGCTCCACACGGCGGTCGTGCTCGATCTCGACCGCTTCAACGCGCCGGCCGATCCGATCGGTGAGCAGCCTTCTCGCCATCGCGTTGGTCCACAGCGTCACGTTGGGATTCGCCGTCGCCGCACGCACCCCGATCACCTCGGCGTCGCTCTTTGCGTGGATCCGGCACGGGAAGGAATTGCAGGTGTCGCAGTAAACGCAGTTGTCCCGAAGGCCGAGCGGCAGCGGCGAGGGGTGCAGCCCCTGCGCCTTCAGTTGATCGACGATCGCGCCGACGACCTTCGAGTGCGGCACCGGCTGGAACGGAAACGGTCCACGCGGGCCTTCGGTGGGATCGGTGCCGGCCTCGCCGTGCACCTCGTACATGCGCTCCGCGCGGTCGTAGTACGGCGCCAGCGTGTCGTAGTCGATCGGCCACGCCGGTGACACGCCATCGGCGTGTTGGGTTTCCTTGAAGTCATCCGGGCGCAACCGGTACATCACCGTTCCCCAGAACTTCGTGTTGCCGCCCACGCAATAGTGCGTGTAGGGGCGGAAGTCGTTCCCGCGCTCGTCGAGCCAGGTCTCGGTGGTGCGGTAGCGAAGATCCTTCCACACCGACGCCGGGTTCCAGTTGTGGTCTTCCTGCGGAATGAAGTCGCCGCGCTCGACGATCAGGATGCGTCGCCCGGTGGGCGCCAGCTCGCGCGCCAGCGTGCCGCCGCCGGCGCCGCTGCCGATGATGACAATGTCGAACGTGCGGCTCATCAGGGATCAGGGATCAGGGACACGTAGACCTGATCCATCAGGCGTTGATCTTCCATGGCGCGCTCGAGGCTCATCTCCGGCGCGCGGCCGGTGCGGATCGAGTCGCGGAAGTCGCGATACATCGCCTGGTAGCCGCGAATATCGCGGAAGCCGGGGAACACGATCTTCGGGATGCCGCCGTCGCGCACCAGTATCAAGGCGCCGTTCGATTCGAACGTGATCACGCCCTTGCGCCCCATCAGCGTCGACAGGCGGAGTCCCTTCAACATCGACGGAATCTCGCGTGAGTAATACAGCGCTCCAGCGGCGCCGTTGTCGTAATCAAACGCCACCAACATGCTCTTGACGCGCGTGTCGGGACCCTCGCTCGACCGCGCCGGCCGAAAGCCGCTGATGCGGGTAATACGCGGTCCGAGGCTCGACGCGAGGTGCAGCCAGTGGATGCCTTCTTCGAAGAACGCGTCGCCGCCGGCCATCGACTGGTCGTTGCGCCAGTCGTCCGCCGACTTGAGCCGCCTCGCGATGGTGCTGAAGTGGCCGAACACCATGTCGCCGATCGCGCCGTCGGCCAGCAGTTGCCGGAGCTTGATGGCGAGCGGCTTGTAGTGGTCGTTCTCGCCAATCAGCACGACACGCCCGGCGCGATCGCGCGCCGCCTTCACCACCTGGTAGTCGCCCAGCGTCGGATAGGCAGGTTTCTCCACGAGTACGTGCTTGCCGGCGTTCAACGCCTGCAGCGTCAGGTTGAGGTGGAACGCCGGGGGCACGGCAATGACCACCGCGTCGATGGTCGGATCGTGGAGGGCGTCGCTGTAGTCGGCATAGCTGCCGGTGCCGCCGAACTCGCCGCAGAACGCCGCCGCCTTCGCCCTGTCGCGGCTGGCGTAGCCGCAGACGATCTCGCTCTGGAACCGCCGCAGGTTGCGGCTGTGCACGCGCGTGATAAAACCGCAGCCGAGAAAGGCAATGCGGAGAGGAGAGGGCATCGGCTGGCTAATATTCTAGCGGCGGGCGACCGCGTCGGTCACCGTCCCGCTAATGCCGGAGCTCCCTGCGCTCAAGGGCGGCGGCTTTTGCCCGGTGGGACAGTTCCGCTGCGCCGACAGCGTCACCGACGTGACGACGGCGGGCAGTGGTATAAGACCCCTGCGCCGCACTGATCCGGTGAGCATTCGTGTGGTATGCGGCACGCTGTTCGTCAGCCTCAGTGTGGACCTTTTGCCTGTCAAGGCGCAATTGGCGCCGGCGCGTCGACGCTCGCGCTGAAGCATGCGATTGGCCGGCACTCTTTACCAGGAGATTCCATGCGAACCGTCGCGACGCTATTGGTGGTTCTGGTGCTCGGCACGCGCAGCTTCACCCAGGCACCCGGCACCCAGGCACCTCCTTCCCCTGCGCCCGTCCCAGGTTCGCCGGCCACCTTCAAGAGCGGCGCCGACCTGGCAACGGTGCTGAATTCCGTCAAGCCGAACGCTGCGGGCATGTTTTCGTCGAACGTGACGACGAACGATCAGTATCGTGCGAGCGTCATCAAACGAGAGAAGGCCGCCGGCGCGCTGGCGCACGCCGGCAACTCCGAATTGCTCTACATCCTGGAGGGGGAAGGCACGATGGTGACGGGTGGCAGGCTGGTGCCAGCCGCCAACGGCAAGCCCGCCTCGGTCAGCGACGGCATCAGCCAGCGCTTCGTCAAGGGCGACGTCTTCATCGTGCCGCCCGGCTCGCCGCACTGGTTTGCGTCGATCGACCAGCCGGTGACCTACCTGGAAGTGCGCTGGGTCGCTCCAAGGTAATATCTACCGGTTGCCGCAGAATCTGTGGGCCGTGTTCGCCGAAACGGTGGCCCGTTTCGGCGACAAGACGGCTGTCGAAATCCAGCGTCCGGATCGTCTCGACGCGTTTACCTATCGCCAGCTCCACGACATGGCTTCGTCCTGGGCGGCGTGGCTGCAGTCGCAGGGCATGGCCGCCGGCGATCGGTGCGCGATCCTGGCGCACAACGACGCGCACTGGTGCGCCGCTTATCTCGGCATCCTGAAGAGCGGCGCGGTCGCCGTGCCGCTCGATACGAACTACTCGGCGGCTCAAGTCAGGATCATCGTCGCCGACTCCGGCGCACGGCTGCTGATCGCGAGCAGCACGTTCCGGGACATCGCCGGCGACGCGGCCGTGCCGGTCGTTGACCTGCACCAGGTCCCGGACCATGCGGCGTCGGCGCCGGCTGAGGTCGGGCCCTCGTCAACCGCCGTCATCCTCTATACCTCGGGCACCACGTCCGATCCCAAGGGCGTCACCTTGTCGCACGCCAACCTGATCGCGGAACGCGACGCGGCGTTTGCCGTGGTCGATGTCAGCGATCGGGATGCGATTCTGGGCGTGCTGCCGCTGTTTCACTCGCTGGCGCAGCTGGCCAACCTGTTGCTGCCGTTCGCGGTCGGCGCGCGCGTGGTCTACCTGGAGACGCTCAACTCGACCGATCTCGTACGCGCCCTGTCGGAACGGCAGATCACGATCTTTGCCTGCGTCCCGCAGTTCTTCTACCTGATCCACCAGCGGGTGACACAGCAGGTCCAGAAATCCGGCATCGTCACGCGCGCGGTCTTTCGCGTGCTGCTGGCGCTCAATTTCCGGTTGCGCCGCGCCGGCATCAACCTCGGTCGCGTGTTCTTCGGCAAGGTGCACGACGTGATGGGCCGCGACATGCGGTTGCTGGTCACCGGCGGCTCGAAGTTCGATCCGGCGATCGGGCGAGACCTCTACTCGCTTGGATTCACGATCCTCCAGGCCTACGGACTTACGGAGACGAGCGCCGCCGCGACGATCAACACACCCGACGAAGCGCACGTCGATACCGTCGGCCGTCCGCTGCCGGGTGTCGACGCGAAGATTGTCGACGGCGAGATCCTCCTGCGCGGGCCGATCGTGATGCAGGGCTATCACAATCGTCCCGACGCGACTGCCGACGTGATGAAGGACGGCTGGTTCTGTACCGGTGACCTCGGCCGGATGGACGATCAGCGCCGCATCACCATCACGGGCCGCAAGAAGGAAATGATCGTGCTCGCCTCGGGCAAGAACATCTATCCCGAGGAGATCGAAGCGCACTACCGCCAGTCGCCGTTCGTGAAGGAGATTTGCGTGATGGGGCTGGCGGACCCAGGCCGCCCCACCACCGAGCGGTTGTTCGGCGTGGTGGTGCCGAACATGGATCTGCTGCGCGAGCGCAAGATCGTCAACGCCGGCGACATCATCCGCTTTGAGATGGAAGGCCTGGCGGCCGGGCTGCCGCCGCATAAACGCGTGCTCGGCTACGACGTCTGGTTCGATCCGCTGCCGCGCACGACAACCCAGAAGATCAAGCGTCACGAGGTGGAGCGCCGCGTCCGCGAACGGCAGCGGGCGGCGTCGGCTCCCGACCCTGGCGCTTCGCTCGACAGCGCCGATCGAGCGTGGCTGGAACTGCCGCATTCCGCGGCGGTCATCGGAGCGATCAAGGGACGGCTGAAGGAGGGCGCGCGGGTGTTCCCGGACGCCAATCTCGAGCTGGACCTCGGCATGGACTCGATGGAGCGGGTCGAGCTGCTGACCGAGCTGGAGCAGCGGTTCGGGACGAAGGTGCCGCAGCAGGTGGCACAGGAGATCTACACCATCAGGCACCTGGCCGCCGCGCTTGGGGCCGCCAGCACGCCCGGTGCCGGCGAGACGACGGCGCAATCGTGGCCGATCCTGCTGAAGGACCTGCCGCCGGTGAACGATCCCGTCCTGAGCGGCCTGCTCGAGTCACGGCCGTTGGCCGCGCCGGCGCTGTTCACGCTGGGCCGCCTGGTGAGGCCGCTGGTGGCGCGCGTCGACATCACCGGCACCGAGCACCTGCCGCCGGACGGCGCGTACCTCATCTGTCCGAACCACCAGAGCTTCCTGGATCCGTTCGTGCTGTGCACCACGCTGCCGTACGGTGTGTTCCGGAACCTGTTCTTCGTCGGCGCGGTCGAGTATTTCGAGACGCCGTTCGCGAAGTGGTTTGCCCGCCTCACGAACCTCGTCCCGGTCGATGCGGACTCCAACCTCGTTCCGGCCATGCAGGCGGGCGCATTCGGGCTGACCCATCGCAAGGGGCTGGTGCTGTTTCCCGAAGGCGAGCGATCGATCGACGGCACCGTGAAGAAGTTCAAGAAGGGCGCGCCGATTCTGGCGCAGCATCTCCGCGTGCCGATCGTGCCGGTGGCGATCAAGGGGGTGTACGAGATCTGGCCGCGCAACCGCGCCATCAACTGGGGCGTGGTGTGGCCGTGGAGCGGCCATCGCGTGAAGATTGCCATCGGTGAGCCGATGCACTTCGCGGAGGACGCCGACTACGGCGACACCGCTCGCCGCCTGCGCGACCGGGTTGATGAAATGTGGCAGCGGCTCTAGCTACTCGGCCGATATCCCGAAACGCTCGACCAGATACTCAGGATGATGCTCGTGCAGCGTCACGAACATGTCGTTGACCAGGTTGAGCGCCTTGCTGACCGCGTATTGGTGATTGGCACCACGAATATCGATCGTCAGTGAGAAGTCGCGTTTCCTGACCGTCCCGGCGATCGTGCACTTCCGCGCGTCGACGCGTTTGTGATCAGGTTCCGAACGCGAGGCGCGCGAGCGCACCGCCGCCGTCATCGCCGTTGCAGTGTCGGTGTCAACCTGCGGCAACACTGACGGAAACCTGAGACGGCGGGCCTTTGGATCGAACACCGCCGTGACGGGTTTCTTCGTCAGCCAGTAGAACTGATACTCGATGCGCCCGCGAGCTGCAGGTGTGGCCCGGAACCCGCGGAACACGTCACGATCGGCGTACCGCTGTAGCGCAGCGGACACCTGATCCCCGATCGCCGATCCCCGGTCCCTGCTCAATGGTAGTACGACATGACGCCGGGCTCGACCTTGCCGAGCATGCCCGGCGGGAACTCCGTGCGGTTCCAGAATTCCTTCTTGCCCTGAACGTTGATCACCGCCGGCCGGCCTTCCTTCGCGGCCAGCTGGTAGGCGCGCTCGAGCGCGGGCCGGAAGTCGCCGGCGCGCGTGACGTATTCGCCGTGGCCGCCGAGCGCCTCGGCGAGCTTGTCGTAGCGCAGGTGTTCCTGGAACAGGTGGATCGGCATCGCCTTGGGATCCTGGGTGGCGAGGGTCCACGTGCCCCACGCGTTGTTGTTGTAGACGATCGCCACGACCGGCAGGCGATGTCACAAATCACGTTGGGCAACCCGTCCTGGCGATACAGCATCTGCCGCTCGAGGCGGGGGATGCCTTGATAGGCCCACGCCGCTTCCGCGAGTAATCGCCGGGCGTGCGGATTGCCGGCCTTGGTAGCGTCGGCCCTGACGCAGCAGGAATGCTTGCAACCGATGCTGGGCTTGGCTACTGAGGCCGACCGCGTCTTCGCGCGCGCGGACGAGCTCGCGGAAGGCCTCATCGTCGGGGATCGGAATGCAGATCGCGGTGAGTTCGCCGGCGCGATGCAACCGGGCCAGCGCGTCCCCATCGCGCCGCAGGTGACCAGTGATGCGGATCAGTAAGGCACTGGCGTGCCCCGCCGTAGCCTCAGGCCAAGGCCGGGAGCTCACTCCTTGAGCGCCTTCGCCATGAACGCGGCGATGGCGGACGTCACTTGCGGCGAGACCTTCGCGTCCGGGCCGAGCGACGCGTACTCCGACACGTCGCCGG
>VFZG01000012.1 GCA_016871275.1 Acidimicrobiia bacterium
CGGGCTCGGCCGCTGTGCCAACCGCCGCCGCGGCCGCGGGAGCCGCCGTGCCGGCCGCTGCGGCGGCCGCGGGAGCCGCCGCGCCGTCGGCGCCAGGCGCCGCCGGCGCCTCCTCGACCACCTTGATGACCACGACGTGCACGATCATCATGTCGGCGTCGCTGATCGGTGTCCAGGCCGCATCGGCGGCGATGTCGCGGACGTGGACCGAGTCGCCGATACCGAGGTTGGTGACATCGACTTCGATCGCATCCGGAATGTTCGCCGGCAGCACTTCGATTTCGATCTCGCGGTGCACGAAGTCGAGCACGCCGCCATCCTGCTTGACGCCGCGCGCCTCGCCCTTGAGGTGCACCGGCACCGTGACCTTGATCTTGCGATCCATGTTCACGCGATAGAAGTCCGCGTGCAGCGGGTGGTGCGAGATCGGGTCGAGCTGCACGTTCTTCACCAGCACGCGAGCGTCGCCGCCGTCGGCCAGCTTCAGGGTGATGAGGGTGTTGAGACCCGAGGCCGAGTGCATGATGCGCATGAACGGCTTGGGATCGACGGTGATCGATTCCGGAGCCGGCGCATCGCCGGCCTTCTGCGCGCCATAGAGTGTCGCGGGAATCTTGCCGGCCGCACGGAGACGGCGGGCTTCGTTCTTACCTTTGGTGCTGCGCTTGACTGCGTCGAGAACTGCTTCCATTGCTACCTTCCATCGGGCTTCGGCGAACCTACACCCTTTACCGCGTTGACGAGGGCGCAGAGGCTGAGGGGCTTAAGGGCTCAGGCCCTACGCCCCTGAGGCCCCGGGCCCTATACGAACAGAGACGAGACAGATGTTTCTTCGTGAATACTGCGAATCGCCTGACCCAAGAGCCGAGCGACGGATAACACCACGATCTTCTGGCACTTCGCACGATCCGCGGTCAGCGGAATCGTGTTGGTAATCACCAACTTGTCGAGCAGCGACTTCTCGATGCGCTCGATGGCCGGCCCCGACAGCACGCCGTGAATCGCGCAGGCCAGCACGCGCTCGGCGCCGTTGGCCGTCAACGCCTGCGCGGCCTTCTGAATGGTGCCGGCGGTATCGATGATGTCGTCGGCAATCACGCAGGTGCGGCCCGCGACTTCACCGATGACGTTCATGACTTCCGCGGTGCCGTCTTCGCTGCGGCGTTTGTCGATCACCGCGAGCTCGGCATCGAGGCGCTTCGCGTAGGCACGGGCGCGCTCGGCGCCACCGGCATCGGGCGCCACGATCGTCAGCTTCTCGTACGACTGGCGCGACAGGTAATCGATGAGCACCGGCGCCGCAAACAGGTGGTCGACGGGCAGGTCGAAGAAGCCCTGGATCTGCGCCTTGTGCAGATCCATCGTCAGCACGCGATTCACGCCGGATGCGGTCAGCACGTTGGCGACCAGCTTGGCCGAGATCGGCACGCGCGGCTTGTCTTTGCGGTCCTGGCGCGCGTAGCCGTAGTACGGAATTACCGCGGTGATCCGCGCCGCCGACGATCGACGGAACGCGTCCGTCATGATCATCAGCTCCATCAGGCTCTGATCGACGGGCGCACAGGTCGGCTGGACGATGAAGACGTCGGTGCCGCGAATGTTCTCGTCGATCTGGAACGACACCTCGGTGTCGGGAAACCGGCGCAAGCGGGCCTGGCCGAGTTCCACCTTGAGGAACTCGGCAATCTCAGCCGCCAGCTGCGGATGAGCGCTGCCAGAGAAAACTTTCAGTTCTCCGAAACCCGTTGCTCGCATAAACAAGTGAGAAGTGAGAGGTGAGAGGTGAGAAACGACGCATTGCTTCTCACGTCCGACTTCCAACCTCCAACTTCGCCAGTACTGGTTGGGGCGGAAGGATTCGAACCTTCGAATACCGGCTCCAAAGGCCGGCGCCTTACCGCTTGGCCACGCCCCAACACCCTCACTTCAAGGCCCCCGCTCTGCCGACACTGCGGAGTGGGGGTGGAAACACTTAGCGTAGCTGATGTTACAGCGACCGGGCAACCCGGCGATCGTAGTCGCGGCGGCTCAAGGTGCGGGTATGGAGTGACAGCCACCCGGGCCGCGCGAGGTCGTTCGCGGTTCTGCGCGCCGCGTCACCCCGCTCGAACAGGCCGAATACGGCGGATCCCGACCCTGACATGGCGGCAAAGGTGGCCCCCGCATCGATCAGCGACTGGCGGATGCGGCCAATCGCCGGGTGGTGGCGCACCACCGGAATTTCCAGGTCGTTGCGCAGCGTGGCCGACCAGGCGGGCCAGCCCGGCGGCACCGGACGCGGCGCCGGTTCCTTCGTAGAGCGCCGCAATTCTTCGTCGAACCAGCCGTAGGCATCGGCGGTGGCCACGCCGAACCCGGGGCGCAGGATCACGACGTGCACCGGCGGCATGTCGGTCAGTGGATAGATGTCGTCGCCGCGCCCCAGGCCGAGCGCCGTGCCGCCGACCAGAAAATACGGCACATCCGCCCCCAGGCGCGCGCCGATGCGCGACAGCGACGCCACATCGAGATTCAACTTCCACAGCTTGTTGAGCGCCAGCAGCGTCATGGCCGCGTTCGAGCTGCCGCCGCCGAGTCCGGCTTCCGACGGCACGCGCTTGCGCAACTCGATGGCGATATCGTGCGGCGTCGACGACTGGCCGGTGGCCACGCGATGCAGCAACGACGCCGCCTTCCACACCAGGTTGCGCTGATCGGTCGGGATGTCGGGTTCATCGCACGCCACCGCCAGCGGGCCGCGACGCGCCGTCACCGTCACGCTGTCGAACAGCGCCAGCGACTGAAAGATCGTTTTCAGGTCGTGGTAGCCGTCGGGCCGCGTGCCGAGCACTCGAAGATCGAGGTTGATCTTGGCAAAGGAGGGAAGGCTGACCGATCTCACGGCTTCTTTTCCGCAAGCGGCGCGATCGATCGCAATTCAGCAAGGGTCATCGGGTCGGCATCGGATGGTACATCAACACTCCAGGCGCGCGGGTCGATCTGCGTGTTGACCTGCAGCTGCTCGACGCGCGCGGTGATGTCGATGCCGCCGTCGCCAGGGCCGCGAAGGCCAGGCACGCCGTTGCGAATACGAACGACGCGCGGGTAGCCGCCGATGTGTCCGGAGTAGTCGACGTGCCACGGCCCGTAGTCGGACGCCGTCACGACCGGCCGGCCGTTCTGGATACGGATGTATGCCACGCGCTCGGGCCCAATCGTCACCGCCTTCCAGTCCGCGCCCCACTGGCGGCCTGCGGATGGTTCGGCGCGCTCGACGAGGCATCCCGACACAATCAACCGCAGATCGTCCGCGCCCAGCGCGAGTCCGGTGATGCGCTCGAGCACGTCGCGCACGCCGGTGTCGCTGAGCACGCGGCGCTCGCGCGGCAGCACCAGCGTGGCGCGCTCGTTGCGGCCGGCCAGGATGAAGAACGGCGCGCCGAACGGGGCCACCGCCTCGAGGCGCACGGCGCCGCCGGATTCCAGGCCGGTCAGGATCCGGCCGCGCACCCGCTCGCCTCCCGCGCGTCCAGACAAGGACAATTCGCCTTCAATCGATCGAAAGCCCGTGCAGGACGCCGTCGCCGCCAAAAATGCGTCAGCGGCCGTCGGATCGGGACTCGGTGTGCCGACGGGTCGGGGCGGGAGTTTGCCGGCACATGCGGTCAAGGTCGCTGCCAGGAGCAATCCGGCGAACGCCGCATGCCACCACGCGGTGGGGTCCGCCTGGAGGCGGACTGTCACCTGGCTGCCTTGATCTTCTTCTCGATGCCGGCGCGATCGATGTGCTCACCGTCACCGGCCAGCGCGCGTTGCCACGCGGCGATCGCCTCGGCCTTCCTGCCCATCCTGGCGAGCACGTCGCCGTGGTGATCCTGGATCACCGAATTGCCGGCGAGCATCGCGGCGGCCTTGCTGAGCGGTGTGACCGCCTCCTGCGTGCGGCCCTGCTTGAACAGCGCCCAGCCGAGCGTGTCGAGAAATGACGGGTTGCCCGGTTGAATCTTCAACGCGCGCTCGGCGAGTTCGACGGCCTCGGGCAGGCGCTGATTGTTGTCGGCCAGCAGGTAGCCGAGGTGATTGATCGCGTCGGCATTCAGCGGATCCTCGGCCATCAAGCGGCGCAGTTGCTGTTCCGCCTCGGCAAGCCTGCCGCCCTCTTCGTAGACGCTGACCATGCGCATGACAATCGAGAGGTCGTCGCCGAACGTCGCGCGCGCCTGTTCGAGCACGCGCAACGCATCATCGGTGCGCTTCTGCTCGGCGTAGAGATCGGCCAGGCCGACCACGAATTCGCGGTTCCTGGGATTCTGGGCCGCGCTGTCCTCGAGCAGCCGGTTGGCTTCGGCGGTCCTGCCGCCCTTGAGCAGCGCCTGCCCGCGCAGTCGGACCATGCGAGGCTGGTTCGGATCGCGCGCCAGCGCCTCGCGCGCCAGCAGTTCGGCGCGATCGAAGCGGCGGGCGGTGAGATTGGCTTGCACCAGGTAGGCGTCGATCTCGGGATCGCGCGGCGTCAGCGACTTCGCGGCAGCGAAGGCCGCAATCGAGCCATCCCAGTTGGCCAGCTGCTGCTCTGCGATCCCCAGCTGCACGAGCGCCGCGGCGCCTTCGAACTCCCGGCCCCTGGCGCGCGTCGGGTCCTTCGCCAGCGGCGAGACCAGGTCGACCAATCCCCGGTAGTCAAACCGATCGTAGAACACCGACGCCAGCGCGCGGAGACCGCCCATGCTGCCGGGATCGAGGGCCATCAGCTTGCGCGCCGTCGCCTCGGCGGCCTGGTCGTCGCCCGCAGTCCGCTCGGCCGTCGACAACAGGTAGAGCAGCCGCGCGTCGTTCGGACTGCCCTTCAACAACTCGTTGAGCACCGTGCGCGCCCTGCCGGCGCCGCTCTCGGTGTTGATCAACGCGGCGGCATAACGAATCTGCACGTCACGGCTGGGCTGCTTGGCGCCGTTGACCGCCGCTTCGTAGGCTGCGGCGGCTTCGTCCCACTTCCCCTGCCGCTCGTAGAACTGTCCGAGCGAAGCCGAGTAGCGCGGATCGATTTCGGCGGCCTGCACGAGCGACGCCTCCGCATCCGCGAAGCGCCCCGCCGAAACCTGCGCCTCGTGCAGCAACAGCAGCGGCTGTGGGGACCACGGCGCCTGTTGCGTCACCTTCTCCAGAATCGGGATCGCCGCGTCGGCCTTGCCGGCCCGCAGTTGCAGGCGGCCGAGCGTCATCTGCAAGTTGGGATTGGTCGCCATCAGCGGCGTCGATTGAATCGCCGAGAGGTGCTCGATCGCCTTGGCGCGCGTCGTGGTCGTGGTCTCGCCGGCCGGCGGCGGGCCCTGACCCTCCGCCCACGCCGCATAGATGTTGCCCAGCGTGTGATGAGCCTCGAGGTTCTCCTTGTCGAGCTCAAGCGCGTCGTTGGCCGCGGTGACCGCAGCCGTCGGGCGGTTCTGGCGGTAGTAGTAGCCGGCAATCTCGGCCGGGATCTCCGCCGCCTGCGGATCGAGGGCGCGAGCGCGCTCGAGCGCGGCCAGCGCTCCGGGGCCATCGCCCGACGACTCGAGCCGGCGCGCCATCATGAATTCCCACATCGCCTGTGCCCTGGGATCCTGCGGCGCCGCCGCGGTGGCTTGCCCGTAGGCAGGGCCTGCCGAAAGCAACACGACGAGAGCGGCACGGGCGACCTTCATGGCTGGATCATAAGCTAAGATTCACGAATGCCAGTCGACGCAGAGCTGCTCGAAATCCTCGCCTGTCCCGCCTGCAAGACGCCGGTCACGCTGGTGAAAGATGGCAGGGCGCTGAAGTGCGGAGTCTGTCACCGCGTGTATCCGATCAAGGACGACATTCCGGTGATGTTGATCGACGAGGCGACCATCGAGCCGTAGTTCGATTGAAGATCCTGCTGATCCGCCTCCGGCTGATCGGCGACGTGGTGTTCACCACGCCGGCCGTGGCTGCGCTACGGCGGCGCTTTCCGAACGCGCGCATTACCTACCTGGTCGAATCTCCCGCCGAACCGGTCGTCCGTCACCATCCCGGCATTGACGAGGTCGTGGTGGTCGAGCGGCCCCGCGGACTGGAGCGCATCGCCTACGACGCGCAACTCGCGCGCCGCTTGCGCGCCGCGCAATACGATCTGGTCGTCGATTTCCATGGCGGCCCGCGCAGCGGCGTCCTGGCGCTCGCGTCGGGCGCCCCGCAACGCATTGGCTACGACCTGCCGGGCCGGTGGTGGAGCTATACGACCCGCGTGCCGTGGACGCGATCGCTGACGCCGCCGCGCCACTCCGTGCTCAACCAGTGGGCGCTGCTCGAACCGCTCGGCATCGCGCCGGCCGATCCCGCCGCCGACCCCACCACCATGCCGGTCGATGCGGATGCCTCGCATCGCGTGGCGCAGCGATTGCGGGACGCCGGCATTGACGACACGCATCGCGTGATCGTGTTTCACGTCAGCGCCGGCAATCCGTTTCGCCGCTGGCCCGCCGACGCCTTCGCCGAAACCGCCGCCGCGCTGGCGCAAGGCGGCGCGTCGAGACGCATCGTGATTACCTCCGGGCCCTCCGAATCGGCCACCGCTGAATCGGTGGCGGCACACGCCAGGCACCGAGCCGGTGCCGCGGCCGCCGGCATCGTCCGGAGCGGCGAGTTCGACCTCTCAGAACTGCGCGCGCTGCTCGAACGAGCGGCGCTCTACATCGGCGGCGACAGCGGTCCGCTTCACATCGCGTCGACCACCCGCACCCCGGTCGTCGGACTGTTTGGGCCGACCCTGCCGGAGCGCTCCATGCCGTGGCGCGATCCGGCAATCGGCGCCATCGCGATCGACGCGGGGCCGCTGCCCTGCCGGCCCTGCCATCAGCGTCACTGCGTGCCGGGCGACTTTCGGTGTCTGACGATGATTTCGCCTACCATGGTGATCGACGCAGCCGAACGGCTGCTCACCCCATGACGACGCTGTCACTCACCGCTGGTATGCCGCCGCGCGACCGACTCGAACAGATCGGGTTGTGGTCGCTGGTGGGCATTGTCGCGGCGATGCAGCTGTCGATTGCCGCGGCGCAGATCCTGCTGGCCATTGCGTCGCTGACCTGGCTGGTGTCGCACGTCACGCGGCGCGAGCGCCTGGCGGCGCCGCCCTTCTTCTGGCCGCTGGTGCTCTACGCCGCGTTGACGCTGGTGTCGGCGGGCTTCTCGCACGACCCCGCAGCGAGCTTCACCGACTGCAAGCAGCTCGTGCTGCTGATGCTCGTGCCGCTGACCTACGATCTCGCGCGCGGCGCGCGCGCCAACTCCGTCCTCAGCATCGTCCTGACCATCGGCGCGGCCAGCGCGTTCTACGGCATCGTGCAGTACGCGGTGCTGAACTTCGACGGTCTCGGCCGCCGACCGCAGGGCACGCTGTCGCACTGGATGACCTATTCGGGCACGCTGATGCTGGTGATTTGCGGCGCGACCGCGCGCTTGCTGTACGGCACCTCGGGCCGGCTGTGGGCGGCGTTCGTCATGCCGGCGCTGCTGGTCGCGGTCAGCCTGACGCTGACCCGTGGAGCGTGGGTCGGCGTCGCGGTCGGCGTCGCGGTGCTGTTCATGAGCAAGGACTTCCGGCTGCTCGCGCTGATCCCGATCGTGATGGTCGGCGCCATTCTGCTGGCGCCACAGGCGATGACCGACCGCTTCTTCTCGATCTTCAACCGCAACGACCTGACGAGCCGCGATCGCATCGCGATGCTCGAGGCCGGCGTGGAGATGGTCAAGGACTACCCGCTGACCGGCGTCGGCCCTGAACAGGTGGAGCGCGTCTACCCGCGCTATCGCGTGCCCGATGCCGTCAAGCCCACCAATCCGCACTTGCACAATGTGCCGATGCAGATTGCCGCCGAACGCGGGCTGCCCGCGCTGGCCGCCTGGCTGTGGTTCGTCGCGGTCGCCGGCCTGGGCCTGTTCGAACTGGTGAGAAAGAGCCGGCACAAGAGTCTCGCGGCGGCGGCGCTCGGCAGCATGGCCGCGATGCTGGCGGCCGGCCTGACCGAGTACAACTTCGGCGACTCCGAGTTCCAGATGCTGCTGCTGGTGATCCTGACACTGCCGTTCGCCGCCAACCGGGATGCAGGGCTACCGTCGTGAGCGTCGAACAGCTTCCCGAGATTGCATCGGCGCGCGCCCACGAGCTGATCGACAAGTTCACCAGTCGCCGCATCACGGTGGTCGGCGACGTCATGCTCGATCGATTCCTGATCGGGCGCGTCAGCCGGCTGTCGCCGGAAGCGCCGGTGCCGGTCGTGGTCTTCGACCGCGAGGAGTTCCGGCTCGGCGGCGCGGCCAACGTCGCCAATAACCTCCGCCAGCTCGGTGCGTCGGTCGATCTCATCGGCGTCATCGGCAACGACGAATCCGGCAGCCTGCTCAAAACCGAGCTCGCGGCCAGGGGTATTCACGGCACCGGCCTGATTACCGATCTGGAGCGCCGCACCACTACCAAGATGCGGGTGGTCACCACGCGCAACCAGCAGGTCGCGCGCGTCGATTTCGAATCGGATCACGAAGTCGGCGCAGCCGTCGAGCAGGCGATCGCCTCGCACGTGGAAATGCGCGCCAAGTCGGCGCACGTCATCCTGGTATCCGACTATCAGAAGGGTGTGGTGACGCGCCGGTCAATGGCCAGCGTGCTGGCGTTTGCGCACGCCAACGGCCTGCCGGTGATCGTCGATCCCAAGGTGCCGCACATCGATTACTACGCCGGCGCCGCGCTCGTCACCCCCAATCACCTCGAAGCGGAGAGCGCGACCAACAGCCACATTGTCACGCACGACGATGCGCGTCGTGCCGCACAAGCATTGCGCCAGCGGATTGGCGTGGAGAGCGTGTTGATCACCCGCGGCGAGCACGGCATGTGGCTCGATCATGGCGGCGCCGACGGCTACCTGCCGACCTCGGCGCGCGAAGTGGCCGACGTCACCGGCGCCGGCGACACGGTGATCGCGACGCTGGCGCTCGGGCTGGCGGCCGGCGCCACCATGGCGGAAGCGGCGCGACTGGCCAACGAAGCCGCGGGCCTCGTGGTGGGAAGGTTCGGCGCGGCCACGGTGTCACCGCAGGAACTGAAGGCGTTGTTCTAACGCTGGCGGGTCGATCATGTCTGTGAGGCCGGCCGCGAGCAGCGGCCGTCATCTGTGGAACCGGTGCGATCTGTGGACTAACGGCTATCGCGTGGCTGCACCCTTATGAAAGCGCTCTAGTGACGGAAGTGGCGCCGGCCAGTAAACACCATCGCCAGACCGTGTTCATCCGCGGCGGCGATGACTTCCTCGTCCTTCACCGATCCTCCCGGTTGCACGACGGCCGTGGCACCGGCGGCCGCCACGGCATCAAGACCATCGCGGAACGGGAAGAACGCATCTGACGCGGCCACCGAGCCTTTCAGCGCCACAGCAGGCTCAGCACTGACTGCCCAGCGGTTGGCTTTGGCGACTGCCACCTTCACCGCATCGACGCGACTCATCTGCCCCGCTCCAATGGCCAGCGTGCGCACGGCATCCGTGAAGATCACGGTGTTCGACTTCACGTGCGCCATCACGCGCCACGCAAAACGCATGCCCTGCCACTCTTCGGGCGTGGGCTGCCGCTTGGTGACCACCTTGATGTTCGCGGCCGGCCCCTCGACTCCGCTCGCGACCGGCCATGGCCACTGCGCTTCGGCGACACGATCGCGCTCCTGCACCAGCATCGCGCCAAGGACCGACCGGTACTCGCGCGTGTCAGCCAGCGTGTGGAAGTCGGCGACGATGACGCGCAGGTTCTGCTTGGCGGCGAGAATCGCCCGTGCGGCGTCCTGGACGTCCGGCGCAATCACACACTCGATGAAGGTCGACACAATCGCGCGCGCCGTCTCTTCGTCCAGCGAACGGTTGAGGCCAACGATGCCCCCGAACGCCGCCAGCGCATCCGCTTCGCGTGCGCGCACGTAGGCGTCCGCGATCGACCCGCCAGTCGCGACCCCACACGGGTTGGTGTGCTTGATCACCGCGGCCGCAGGGCCGTCGAACTCCAGCACGATGCGGGCAGCCGCATCGAGATCGAGGAGGTTCGTAAACGACAGCTCCTTGCCCTGCAGGATCGCCGGCGCCCCAAGGCCGGCCTGCTCGAGCGAGTACCACGCGGCCGGCTGATGTGGGTTCTCACCGTAACGCAGGTCCCTGAGTTTCGCTGCGTCGATGGTGAGGGCCGCCGCCGCCGTGGCTGAGGGGCCTGAGAATTCATTACCCTCAACGGTGACCCCGCCGAGCGTCGAGGCAATCGCGGTGTCGTAGGCGCCGGTGTGTTCAAAGGCGCGGCGTGCCAACTCGAAGCGAAACGCCACGGACGGACCCGCCGGTCGATCGAGCTCGGCGATCACCGAGTTGTAGTCCTTCGGCGACACCACGATCAGGACATCCTTGAAGTTTTTTGATGCGGCACGCACGAGACTCGGACCGCCAATGTCAATCTGTTCGATCAGATCGTCAAATTTGATGCCTGGCTTCGCAGCCGTTTCCACAAACGGGTACAAATTGACGACGACGAGATCGACGAGGCCGATGCCGTGTTGCGCGGCGAGAGTGAGATCCTCGGGGTGATGACGACGCGCAAGGATGCCGCCGTGGATTTTCGGGTGCAGCGTCTTCACCCGGCCGTCCATCATCTCCGGGAAGCCCGTCACGTCGCTGACGTTGACCACTGGCAGGGCCGCGTCGGCCAGGGCTCTGGCAGTGCCGCCGGTCGAGACCAGCTCAAACCCCCGTGCGGCCAGGGCCGTAGCAAACGGAATCAGCCCGGTCTTATCGGAAACACTCAGAATGGCACGGCGCATCAACACATCCCCTCACCCGACTGGGAACCGCAGACGAACAAACGGCGAACATTCAGCCCTCTGGATCGGTTTTCAGAATTGACACCAAATGTAACGGTCCAGTATCATCGGCGCAGTCCATTTCTGCGGACCAGAAGGCCGCAATTGCGGCCTTTTTTTGTTGCTCCTACCTCATCCGCTCATCAAAGAGTCGATGCGGCAGGGGTGGATCAGTACGGTAGCTGCCAGCTACCAGTAAGACAGGAAGAGAACGATGCGTATTACAGGCAAGGTCAAGTGGTTCAACAACGCCAAGGGCTACGGTTTCATCGAGCGCGAAGGCGGCAGCGATGTGTTCGTGCATTACTCGGCGATTCAGGGCGCCGGCTTCCGCTCTCTCGAAGAGGGCCAGCCGGTTGAATTCGAGATCGTCGACGGTCCCAAGGGTCCGCAGGCCGGCAACGTGACCCGCGCCGCCTAGAACGTTTTGACCGATCCGGAGCCAGGCTCCCTCCTGGCTCCGGTTAGCTTGGCCCCTCACCGCTCTTCTCCGCCTTCACCGTCAGCAACACCTTCCCGTCTTTCACTGCCACCTTGAAGTCCACATCCGTACCATCGCCGCCAAGCTTCGACACCTGCGCCGTGACGCGGTCGTCGCCGGCATCGCGTCCGAATCGCACCACGCGCTCGGCGGCCTCGGGCACCCTCTTGGGCGGCTCGCGCCGCGCGCCCAGCATCGGGCGGCCCAGCTCGCGATTCGTCAGTTGGCGATCGCACAACTCGATGAACTTCTGGTAACGGCTCTGGAGTGATTCGAAGCGGAACCGATCGGCGGTGTTGCGGATGTAGCCGTTATCGTACTTCTTCACCAGCGCCGCAACGCGTGCCTTGGTCGCAGAGGGCGGGCGCGGCAGGCGGCCGGCGAAGAACATGTTGAACTCGGCCTCGAGCCGTCGAATTTCGGCGTCGAGCGCCTGCATCTGCTTTTCCCACTCGGACTGCTGCGGCGGCATGCGCTCACTGGAGCAGTTGGAGCCACAACAGCGGCAGCCACATCTCGCGCGAGTACGGCACGGGGCGATCGTCGATCAGCACTTCGGTGCCCGGCACCGGGTCGACCAGCTCGAAGAGATCGCGCAAGGCCAGCGCGTCGGATGAAAAAAACCTCGCACGGTGGCGGCGCGCCGGTCCGTCGCCGGTCTCGACGTACTCGCGGGAGGCCTGCGCCTTTTCGATCGCGCGCGGGTAGTGGTCGCCTTCGAACCGCGGGAACACCAGCGTGATGGAAAACGGCAGGTCGCGCGGCCCGAACAGCGTGGCGTGCAAGTCCGGATCGAGGGCCGCCAGTTCCTCTGTCGTGGGTTCTTCCGGCTTCTCGACGTACGGCCAGTAGCGCTGCGAGGGGCGATGCGTCCTCTTCGTCATCTGCTAGGCAGTGAATCGTACTCCAAGGTTACGAGGGTTACAAAGCTTACCAGGGTGACAAGAGTTACAATTTTAGCGGACTTGGCTGACTTCCGGGTGATTCCAAGCATCGAGGCGCTGCGCCAGCGCGACGGCGTGCGCGCGCTCGAATCGCGATACGGCGCCGAGGCGACCGTGAAGGCCTTACGTGCCGGTGCGGAGCGACTGCGCGCGCGCATTGGCGCCGGCGAGCACCTGGCGCAACCGGCCGAGGCCATCGAAACGCTTGCCGGCGATGCGCTGACCAGGCGCTCGCGCGGCTCGCTCCGGCCGGTGATCAACGCGACCGGCGTGGTGCTGCATACCAACCTGGGCCGCGCGCCGCTGGCCGACGTGGCAATCGCGCGGGTGTCGGCGGTCGCCGCCGGCTACTCCAACCTCGAATACGACCTCGAGCTGGGCGCGCGCGGCTCGCGCACCGTCCACGCGGAGTCGCTGTTGACGTCGATCACCAGCGCGGAGGCGGCGGTCGTGGTCAACAACAATGCCGCGGCGGCCCTGTTGATCCTCAGCGGCATTGCCGCCGGACGCGACGTCGTGATCTCACGCGGCGAACTGGTCGAGATTGGCGGCGGCTTCCGGGTGCCCGACATCATGCGCCTGTCGGGCGCGGTGCTGCGCGAGGTCGGTACGACCAATCGCACTCGGGTGACTGACTACACGGCGGCGGTGTCGCCGGCCACCGCCATGTTCCTGCGCGTGCACCCGTCGAACTTCCGGATCGAAGGATTCACCGAGCGCCCCTCGCTCGCTCAACTGGTCGGCATCGCGCGGGCGATGCACGTACCGGTGGTTGAAGACATTGGCAGCGGTTGCCTGCTCGACGACATCCGCGGCGAGCCGTCCGTGCAGGCCTCGATCGCCGCCGGTGTCGATCTGGTGTGCTTCAGCGGCGACAAGCTGCTCGGCGGCCCCCAGGCCGGCATCATTGTCGGGCGACAGGCGCTGATCGCGCGCCTGCGCAGCCACCCCTTGATGCGTGCAATCCGCGCCGACAAAGTCACGTTCGCGCTGCTCGAGGCCACGCTGGCTGAATATGCCAGCGGTCATGCCGCGCACACGGTTCCCGTGCAGCGGATGCTCCATGCCGGCGCGGACGAAATCGAGGCACGCGCCCAGGCGGTCGCCGATCAGCTCACCTCGGCCGGCTGGCGTGTCTCGCTGATGAGCGGCTCCTCCGCCGTCGGCGGCGGCAGCGCACCAGGGCTCGAATTGGCGACCGTGCTGGTGGCGCTCGAGCGCGACGGTCAATCGGCCACCGACACCGCACGCTGGCTGCGATCGCTGGACCCACCGGTGATCGCGCGAATCGAGCACGATCGCGTGCTGCTTGACCTGCGGACGGTGCTACCCGGCCAGGACGATCTGCTCGTATCATTGCTCGCCCACGATTCATGAGCGAGCCACGGCCCGTCTACCGGTCGCCAGCGGAACTCGATGCGCAGTTCCGCGAGAGCCGTATCCAGACGCTCATCACCGTCAACCTGCACACCTACTGGTCGATCGTCATCATTCTCCTGGCGTTCGGCCTGTGGGACGCCTACGTCGATCCCGTCAATTGGCCGAACGCCTTCGCGGTTCGCTTCGCCGGCGCGGTGATCGTCGCCGCCACCGGCCTGTTCCAGAACCTGCCTGGCAGGGCGCGATGGATGGTGCCGCTGGCGAAGGTCCGGCTGCTCGTGGCGGCCGTGGTATCCATCGTCGCGGCGTCGATGCTCGACCGGGGCTACGGGTTCGGCGTGGCCGGCCTGATCGTCATCTTCCTCACCGGTCCGTACGTGGCCATCGACTCGCGCGATCTGGTGATGACCCATGCGTTGACGCTCATCGCCGTGGCGGTGACGATCGTCGCGCTCTCGATGGATCCGTTCGACATCGCCGGCACGGTGGTGTTCGTCGTCCTGGCCAGCGTGGTGAGCACGCTGCTGGGGCGCGTGCTCGAGAGCTCGTATCGACGGAACTTCCTGCTCGAACTCGAGGAGCATCGAGACGCACGGACCGATACGCTCACCGGGCTGGCCAATCGCCGGGCCATGCAGGAGCGCGGCCACGTTGAACTCAAGTTTGCGAAGCGCTCCAGCGCGCCCGTGTCGGTGATCCTGTGCGACCTCGATCACTTCAAGAACATCAACGACCGCCACGGGCATGAAGCCGGCGACGCCGCGCTGGTCAGGGTGGCGCAGGTGTTGCGGGGGGCGCTCCGCGAAAGCGACGCGCTCGGCCGCTGGGGCGGTGAGGAATTCATCGCCGTGCTGCCGGCGACCGACGCCGCCGGTGCGCGCGAGGTGGCCGAGCGCATGCGGGCCGCCATCGCGTCAACGGTGTTCCCCGATCACTCCGGCCACATCACGATCAGCCTCGGGGTGACGACATCGGAAGACGTCGAGGACGCGCTGCTGGAGTGGGACCTCATGATCAAGGAGGCGGATCAGCGTCTGTATCACGCCAAGCACGCGGGCCGCAATCGCGTGGTGGCGGACGTCCCCGCCTCCGCCGGCGCGTGACGCCGCGCAGACAGACGGACGAGGGCCCTCGGCCGCTACTTGAGATCGCACACGAGACACTGCGCCGCCGAGAGCAGGTAGTTCCGGGCGTTGGCGCTGATTTGCCGCTCGCCGATTTCCGTCAGGGCCTGCGCTTTGAGGCGCCGGGCAACGGGGCTCGCCGCATCCAGGGCGGGAACGAAATCTGCCAGCTCAGCGGCCCATTGAAACTCGCCGCCCGCCAAGGCCGGAGCCGTACTGGTTGCCGCCGTCCTTGTTGGCCCGCCCAATGTCGGGCGCTCGCTCTGCCAGCAATTGGTGGCTGTAGATGTCTGGCTGGTCGTTTGCCGGAAAACGCGGCAGCGCCGCCGACGTGATCGGGGTGAAAGTGCGTGTAAACGATGGCGCGCACCGGCGCCCTCGAGATCTTGTCGAACTCCGCCCTGACCTCTCGCGCGTCCGCGACGTTCGAGAGCGTGTCGACGATGATCGACCCGCCATCGCCCTGGATCAGGATGGCGTTTCCAAGCGAGTAGCCAACGGCGACATGAACGCCGTCAACGACCTTGATGACCTCCTCCCGGAACTCGTGGCTGTGCGCGCGCAGTTGCTCGCGGCCGGTGTTGATGTGATGGATGTCGAGCGTGCGGGTGACCATTTTGGAAACGTGCGGTCGACCTGCCCGCTCGTGGCGACGGCCAACGTCGCAACGGCGGCACACACGGCCGGAAGCGGCTTCATCGCATCACCTCATCCAGGGCCTTGCACAACGCACCTACTGCTTCAACGCGACACGAATCAGGTGAATTCTCTGCGTCTTGCTGAGATTGGTGATCGAGTGAGGCGCTTGCGGTCCCTGCCCATTGGTAACCGGGTAGGTAATCGCGGCCGCCTAACGCGAGTCGAACAGGACTCGACCCTCGCCGTCTCGGTCGATGAAGTCACCTGCCTGGTCAATGTGAAGGACACTGGGCCAGCGATGCGCATGGGTCGGTTCCGTTTCGCCGGGCTCAACGGTGACGTCCAGAACCCGAACGCGGTCCGTTTCAAGCAGCACCCGATGGTTGGCCGGTGCGGCCGCGACCGCATCCATCGTCTCGGGCCGCCACGACCAGCACCCGCGACTCGGTGTCAGACCGTGCATGGCCGGCGGCGACCTCAGTGGCCGGATGCTGCCGCAGCATTGGGGGAGTGTTGTTGGGCCCGGCGGGCAGCGGCAGTGACGGCTGGCTGAATCGCAGACTCGTGCAAATGAAACCGGATTAGAAGATCGTCGAAATCGACTGCTGCGCGAGATCGATCAGGCGCGTTGGCAGAACGCCCAGGTAGAGCACGCCAATCAAGGCCGCCACCAGCCCACCCATCGCCACTGGGTGAACCGGCGGCGGGATCGGGCGGGCGTCGCGGTCGGTCATGTACATCATCACCACGATGCGCAGGTAGAAGAACACCGAGACGACGCTCGACAGCACGCCGATGATCGCCAGGCCGTAATACCCCGAGCCAATCGCGGCCGAGAACACATACCACTTGGCAATGAAGCCCGCCGTCGGCGGGAAGCCGCCAAGCGACAGCAGGAACAGCGTCATCAACGTGGCCAGGGCCGGATGCGTGTGCCACAGGCCGGCGTAGTCACGGAGGTCGTCGTTGGCGCGCTCGCGCGTGCCGAGGATTGCAATGATGCCGAACGCGCCAAGATTGGTCAGCGCATACGCGGCCAGATAGAACAGAATCGCCGCCTTGCCGACGTCGGTGCCGACGACCAGCGCCGCCAGAATATAGCCGCCGTGCGCAATGCTCGAGTAGGCCAGCATGCGCTTCAGGCTGGTCTGCGCCACACCGACCACGGTGCCGACGACCATCGTCGCCGCCGCGATCCACCACAGCACCGGCGCCCAGTCGGCGATCATCGGGTCCAGGCCCTTCAGGAAGACGCGCACGAAGGCGGCAATGGCCGCGGCTTTGACACCGGTCGACATGAAGCCGGTGACAATGGTCGGCGCGCCTTCGTAGGCGTCCGGCGACCACATGTGGAACGGCACCGCCGCAACCTTGAACGCGAAGCCGACAATCAGCAGACCAATGCCGAGCAGGATCATCGGATTGCCGCTCATCGACTGCGCGGCAATCGCCGTGGACATGCGCTCGATGTTGGTGGTGCCGGTCACGCCATACAGGAACGCAATGCCATAGAGGAAGAACGAGCTGGCAAACGCGCCGAGCAGGAAGTACTTGAACGCCGCTTCGGTGCTCTGCTGCTGGTCGCGCCGGATGCCGGTCAGGATGTAGACCGCGATCGACATGGTCTCGAGCGCCAGGAAGATCACCAGCAGATCGGTGGCCTGCCCCATCAGCATCATGCCGACAATGGCAAACAGCAGCATGGCGTAGTACTCGCCCGCGGGCAGCCGATCGCGATCGACGGTTTGCGACGAGAACACGACGGTCAGGATGCCGACGCCGACCAGGACGAGGTTCACGAACAACGCGAAGTTGTCGGCGGTCACGGCGCCGAAGCTTTCGGCGTTGCTGTCCCAGAGCAGGATCGAGGCCGCGCCGGCGCCGAGCAGGCCGATGATGGCGAGGCCGCCAATCGGCATGTGCTCGCCCTTGCGGCGAAACGCCTCGGCCAGCAGGACCACGAGGCCCGCCAGCGTGACGCAGATGATCGGGATGACGGCGTCGAACTGGCCGCTGGTCATCGCCCACCTCCGCTGACGTTCCGGGAGGCCAGCGTCTCAGCCGCCACCGTCACGGGTCGCACGGCCGGCGCGACCTCCTGCGGGCGTGCGGGCGTCTGCTTCTCAGCAGTCGGCGCGTTCGGCTTCGGTTTCAGAGACTCTGGCAACACCGCTTCCACGCGCAACGGCTGGCGCGCCTGCACGCGCTCGACCAGGCGCTGCACCGCCGGCTCCATGGGCTTGAGCAACACGTTCGGGACCACGCCCATGCCAATCGCCGCCGCGGCCAGCGGACCGACGATCGCCCACTCGCGGAACGATAGATCGGGCAGGCCGGTGTTGTGATCGTTGGTGAGTTTGCCGTAGAACACCCGCTGGAACATCCACAGCATGTAGACGGCCGACAGAATCACGCCGAGCGCCGCGATCACCACGAACCGGGGATCCCACTTGAAGGCGCCCAGCATGATCAGGAACTCACCGATGAAGCCGTTCATGCCGGGCAGGCCGATCGACGACAACGTGATGATCAGCATCACTGCGGTCAGGCGCGGCATGGTGGCCTTCAACCCGCCGAATTCGCTGATCTGGCGCGTGTGCCGGCGATCCGACAACATGCCGACGATGCAGAACAGCGCGCCGGTACTGATGCCGTGGGCCAGCATCTGGTACGAGGCGCCCTGGACGCCCTGAACGTTGAACGCGGCAATGCCGAGGATGACGAAGCCCATGTGGCTGACCGACGAGTAGGCCACCAGCTTCTTCATGTCGGGCTGCACCATCGCCACCAGCGCGCCATAGACAATGGCAATCACCGACAGCGTGGCAAGCAGCGGCGCGAAGTAGAGCGCGGCTTCGGGGAACAGCGGGAACGCCAGCCGGATCAGGCCGTAGCCGCCCATCTTCAGCATCACCCCGGCCAGGATCACCGAACCGGGTGTCGGCGCCTGCACGTGCGCATCGGGCAGCCACGTGTGGAACGGGAACAGCGGCACCTTGATGATGAAGGCGAGCGTGAACGCCAGGAACAGCCAGTACTGCGTGCCCTCGGGGATCTGCAGTTCGTACAGCTTCAACAGGTCGAAGCTGTATTCGCCGGTCATGGTCTGGTGCATCCACGACAGGCCGATGATCGCGACCAGCATCAGCACGCTGCCGGCCATGGTGTAGAGGATGAACTTGATCGCCGCGTAGATGCGCTGGTCGTAGCCCCAGATGCCGATCAGGAAGTACATCGGGATCAGGACGAAGTCCCAGAAGATGTAGAACAGGAAGATGTCGAGCGCCACGAACACGCCCAGCATCGACGCCTCGAGCAGCAGCATGAAGATCGAGAATTCCTTGACCTTCTTCTCAATGCTCTCCCACGACGACAGCAGCGCGATTGGCGTCAAAAAACCGGTCAGCACCAGCAGCATCAGGCTGAGGCCGTCCATACCGAGGGAGTAGTCAATGCCGAACGCGGGGATCCACGGCACGCGCTCGACGAACTGGAACGCCGCGGCCTCGGCCGACGAATCGAATCCGGCCCACAGCGCCAGCGTGATCGCGAAGACGGCCAGCGAGGCGCCGAGGGCGACGTAGCGAATCAGCGCGTCCTTCGAGCCGTCCCGGTTGGGGATCAGCATCAGCAGGATGGCGCCGATGATCGGCGTGACGATCGCGAGGGTCAGCATGCCAGGGCCACCGAAAGCTCCGCGTCCCCGACCAGGGCCGCAGACAGCGCAGATGACACAGAACTCTTCATCGCCGGGTCATCTCCACAAGTAGTAGGCCAGCACCGCGACTGCGCCTACGAACATCGATGCCGCATAGGTCTTGACCGACCCGTTCTGCAGCAGGCGGAGCACGACGCTCACGCCGCTCACCAGGTAGCCGGCGCCGTTGACGGCGCCGTCCACGACCTTGACGTCGAAGCCGCGCCATAACCCTTCGGTGGACATGACTTTGATCGGCTGGACGATGGTGGCGTCGTACAACTCGTCGACGTAGTACTTGTTCAACAGCAGCCGGTGCACGCCAGGATACTGGGCGGCCAGCCGCGCCGGAATCTGCCGGTTCTTCAGCCACAGCAACGTGGCCAGGAGGATGCCGGCAAACGCCAGCAGCGACGACACGCCCATCAACGTCAGCTCGAGCGCGGTATGGTCTCCGCTGCGCTCTTCGATCGGTGTGCACTCCGCAATCGCCAGGCCCGCCAGACCACCGGTCGTGACCTCCTGGCCGCAGTTGGTGGCGTTGAACACCGGCTTGAGCCACTCGTGCAGGTTCGCATGACCACCGACGGCGTGCGGGACGTTCACGTAGCCGGCGACGATCGAACCAACGGCGAGCACCACCAGCGCCGTCGCCATCGGCCACGGTGCGTCGTGCGGCGCGCCGTGCCCGTGGGCGCCTGAGTGTCCGTGCGCCTGGATGGCCGGCTGCGCGGGTGCGTGGTGGTCGTCGTGGCCGTGCGCCTCGGAATGGCCGAAGCGCTCCTCGCCGTGGAAGGTCAGGTGCACGAGGCGCCACATGTAGGTGGCGGTCAGCAACGACGTCACCGCGCCGACCACCCACAGCAGCTGGTGGCCTTCGACGAAGGTCTCGAACAGGATTTCATCCTTCGAGAAAAAGCCCGACAGCAGCGGCACACCGGCAATCGCCACCGACGCGATCACGAACGTCCAGTAGGTGATCGGAATGTGCTTCTTGAGGCCGCCCATCTTGCGGATGTCCTGCTCGCCGTGCAGCGCGTGAATCACCGCGCCGGAGCCGAGGAACAGGCAGGCCTTGAAGAACGCGTGGGTGTAGAGGTGGAAAATGCCGGCGCCATAGGCGCCGACGCCCATCGCCAGGAACATGTAGCCCAGCTGCGAGACGGTGGAATACGCCAGCACGCGCTTGATGTCGTTCTGCACCAGGCCGATTGTGCCGGCGAACAACGCCGTGGCGGCGCCAACCACGGCAACGATCTGGAGCGTCATCGGCGCATGCTCGAACAACATCGCATTGCGGCCAATCATGTAGACGCCCGCGGTCACCATGGTGGCGGCGTGGATCAGTGCCGACACCGGGGTCGGGCCTTCCATCGCGTCCGGCAGCCATGTGTAGAGCGGGATCTGCGCCGACTTGCCGGTCGCGCCGATGAACATCAGCAGCGTGATCAGCGACAGCGTGCCAAAACCCGTCTCGACGGGCATGGCCTTGGCCGCCAGCGCCATGGTGTTGAAGTCGAGCGAGTTGAAGGTGACGACCAGCAGCAGCGCGCCGAGGATGAACGCGAAGTCGCCGACGCGATTGACGACGAACGCCTTCTTGGCGGCGTCGGCGGCCGACTGCTTCTGGTAGTAGAAGCCAATCAGCAGGTACGAGCAGAGGCCGACGCCTTCCCAGCCGACGAACATCACCAGGACGTTCGAGCCGAGCACCAGCATCAGCATGAAGAAGCAGAACAAATTGAGGTACGAGAAGAACCGCGCGAAGTCGGCGTCGGTCTCCTCGTGCATGTACGAGGTGGAATACAGGTGAATCAGCGAGCCGATGCCGGTGACGACCAGAATCATCACCGCCGACAGCGCGTCGAGCCGCAGCGCCAGGTCGAGCGTGAAGTCGCCAACCGCGATCCAGTTGAACAGCAGCTGGTTGATCTGCCGGTTCTCGGGCGGCATGGCGGCCAGCGCCAGCACCTGCATTACCGAGATCACGAACGACACCGCCATCAGCGCGGTGGCCAGGCCGCCGGACACGGACTTCGGCAGCCGCCTGCCGATGAAGGCGTTGACGAGGAAGCCGCCGAGCGGAAGCAGTGGAATGAGTGCTAGCACCTGATCACCACTTCAACGAGGTAAAGGCTTCGGGATTCAGCGACTCGCGATGGCGGAACAGGCCAATCACCAGCGCCAGTCCGACCGCGGCTTCCGCCGCGGCCACCGTCATCACGAAGAACGTGATGATCTGCCCGTCCACCGCGCCCCACTGCCGCCCGAAGGCGACGAACGCCAGGTTGACGGCATTCAACATCAGCTCGACCGACAGCAGCAGCGTGATCAGGTTGCGGCGCAGGAAGACGCCGGCCGTGCCGATGGCAAACAGCAGGCCTGACAGCACGAGATAGTGTCCTAGGGGCATGACTACTCGTCCCTCTTGCGCGCCAGGATCACCGCGCCGACCATCGCCGCGATGATCAGGATCGACGTGACTTCGAACGCGAACATGTAATCGGTGAACAGCACCCGGCCCAGCTCCTGCACCGACGAGACCGCCGGGCGATCGAGGTCGATCGGCACGCCCAGCCCGCTGGTGCGCGACAGCGCCCAACCGAGTTGCAGGGCCAGCAGCACCGCCAGCACGCCGCCGACGCGAACCGCGAACGGCCGGTACAACGGATGCGAGCGATCCCACTCCGCCGCGTCTTCGCGCGTCGCATTCAGCAGCATGACGGTGAACAAAAACAGCACCATGATGGCGCCGGCGTAAATGATGATCTGCGCCACCGCCACGAACGGCGCCTCGAGCAGCACGTAGAGCCCGGCCAGGCCGAAGAACGAGGCGATGATCGACAGCACGCTGTAGACCGGGTTCCGCTGCGTGACCACCGCCAGCGCGCCCAGCACCGTCACGCCGCCGAAGAGGTAGAACAACAGCGCGTCAGAGGCCAAAGTAGAGCACCCCCGCGGCTGTGACGAGCAGGTTGATGGTGGCCAGCGGCAACAGCACCTTCCATCCGAACGACATCAGCTGGTCGTAGCGGAAGCGAGGCAGCGTCCAGCGCAACCAGAGATACACGAACAGCAGGAACGCGAGCTTGATCACGAACCAGATCCAGCCGTAGGTGGCGGGAACGAACGGACCGTGCCAGCCGCCGAGGAACAGGTTCACGGCCACCGCCGAGACCGTCACCATGTTGATGTACTCCGCCATGAAGAACATCGCGAAGCGCATCGAGCTGTATTCGGTGTGATAGCCCGCGACCAGTTCCTGCTCGGCTTCCGGGAAGTCGAACGGCGCGCGGTTGGTTTCCGCCACGCCCGCGCACGCGAACACGAAGAAGGCGACCGGCTGCAGGAAGATGTACCACTTCGGGATGAACCCGAACCAGTAGCCCGACTGCTGATCGACCATCTCGGTCAGCGACATCGAACCCGCCATCATCACCACCGTCGCCAGCGACATGCCGTAGGCCAGCTCGTAGCTGATCATCTGCGCCGAGCTGCGCAGGCCGCCGAGCAGCGAGTACTTCGAGTTGCTCGCCCAGCCCGCCAGCACGATGCCGTAGACGCCCATCGAGGCCACGGCGAAGATCACCAGCACCGCGACGTTGACGTCGGACACCTGCAGCTTGATCGGCTCGTCGAGCAGGCCGAAGAAGGTGGTCGGCGCGCCGAACGGCACCGGCGCGAACGCCAGGTAGGCCGCCGCCACGGAAATGATGGGCGCCAGCGTGAACAGGAACGCGTCTGCGGCCTTCGGCCGCAGTTCCTCCTTGAAGAACAACTTGAGGATGTCGGCGATCGGCTGGAGCAGGCCCTTGGGGCCGACCAGGTACGGACCATAACGCTGCTGCATCAGCGCCGCGACTTTCCGCTCGGCATAGACCATGACCGCAGCCATGATCTGCAGGCCCATGAACACGACGCCGACGATGACGGCGTAGGCGATGGTCTGGGGCGCCGTCAGGATTTCGATGATGCCCTGCATCAGTGACTCCCGACGATGTTTCCGGCCGCTGCATCCGCATCCGCGGCGGCATCGGGCTGGCGCGCTCTGTAGTCGGCCGGCGCCGGCTGCCTGCCCTGCACATAGGCCTCGAACTCCGGCTTGAACCACTTCAGGGTGGTCAGCACCGGCGTTGCGGCGGCGTCGCCGAACGCGCACAGCGTCTTGCCGTTGATCTGGTTGGCCACGCTCTCCAGCAGCGCGATGTCCTTCTCGGTGCCCTGGCCCTGCGTCATGCGGTGCAGCAGGCGATAGAGCCAATCGGTGCCTTCGCGGCACGGCGTGCACTTGCCGCACGACTCGTGGCGATAGAAGTGCAGCAGGTTCTCGGCCAGCCACACCATGTCGGTGGTGTCGTCGAGCACCATGATCGCCGCCGAACCGAGCAACGATCCGGCGCGCTGCACGTCGTCGAAGCTGGCCGGAATGTCGAGCTGATCCGGCATCAGGATCGGCACCGACGAACCGCCGGGGATGACGGCCTTGATGGTGCGACCATCCTTCGCGCCGCCGGCGTAGTCGTCGATCAGTTCCTTGAGCGTGACCTTCATCGGCGCTTCGAACACGCCGGGGCGCTTCACCGCGCCGCTGACGCAGAACAGCTTCGGTCCGCCGTTCTTCTCTGGGCCCAGCGCCGCAAACCAGTCCGCGCCGCGCGTCATGATCAGCGGCACGTTGCAAAGCGTCTCGACGTTGTTGACCGCGGTCGGGCACTTCCACGCGCCCTCGACGGCCGGAAAGGGCGGTTTGAAGCGGGGCTGCGCGCGCTTGCCTTCGAGCGATTCCAGCAGCGCCGTCTCTTCGCCGGCTTCATATGCGCCGGCGCCGCGATGCAGGTAGACCTCGCAATCGAAGCCCGATCCCTGGATGTTCTTGCCCAGGTATCCGGCCTTGCGCGCATCGTCGATCGCCTTCTGCATCGTCGGGAACAGGTGATAGAACTCCCCGCGGATGTAGATGTAGGCAGCCTGGGAGCCAATCGCGTAGCAGCCGATCAGGCACCCCTCCACCAGCAGGTGCGGGTTGCGCTCCATCAGGAGGTGATCCTTGAAGGTGCCCGGCTCGGATTCGTCGGCGTTGCAGACGATGTACTTCGGCTTCGGCGACTTCTTGTCGACGAACTGCCACTTGAGCCCGGTCGGGAAGCCGGCGCCGCCGCGGCCGCGGAGGCCCGACTTCTTCACTTCTTCAATGACCGCCTCGGGCGACATGGAGAGCGCCTTCTTCACTCCCTGGTAGCCGGCCTGGTGCTTCACGTAGTGATCGAGCTCGGCGCCGCCGGGCGTGAAGGCATACTGCGTGAGCACGGGCTGGTAGCTCGGCAGCGCCTTCGCTGTGGAGGGCGTGGTGGTCTTCGATCCCTCGGTGATGCGGGCCTCGCTCAGGTGGCAGCCACTGAGCGCCTTCAGGCCGTCGGTCTTCATGCGATCGACCAGGCCGCTCACCTGCTCCGGCTGCAACAGCTCGTGCCAGTGCTCGTTGTTCACCATCATCACCGGCGCGCGATCGCACGCGCCCAGGCATTCCATCTGCTGGATGGTGAACATGCCGGTCGGATCCGTCTCGCCGACCTTGATGCCCAGCTTGTGCTGCAGTTCTTCGACCACGCGCTCGGCGCCGGCCAGCGCGCACGACAGCGTCGTGCAGACCTGCAACACGTACTTGCCGGTCGGCGCGCAGTGGAACATCACGTAGTACGACACCACGTCCTCGACGTCCGCCGTCGTACAGCCAATCACCTGCGCGACGTGGCGCACGGCGTTGTTGCTGATGTATCCCTGCTGATCCTGGACCAGGTACAACGCGTGAATCACGGCCGAGGCGCGATGCTCGGGGCGGTAGTGCGACGCAAACGCTTCGAAGTTCTGGAGGTTCTGCGGTGTGAACGCGAACTCCGGGCCTTCGGGCAGCGTGGCGCGCTGCGAGCGGTGCCACTGCTCCGTGCCGTACGGCATCGTGGGATGAAAACTCATCGATCCACGTCCCCCATCACCACGTCGAGCGAGCCAATCACCGCGATCACGTCCGCGATCATGCCGCCCACGACGAACTTGTGCATCGCCTGGCACGCAAACAGTCCCGGCGCGCGCATGTGCACACGCCACGGACGGTTGGTGCCATCGGACACCACGTAGCAGCCGTGCTCGCCGCGCGGCCCTTCGACCGGCACGTAGGCGTCGCCCGCGGGCACCTTGAAGCCCTGCGAGTAGATCAGGAAGTGCTGAATCAGCGCTTCCATCTCCGTGTAGACCTGGTCCTTGGGCGGCGGGACAATGCGCTTGTCGTTCACGGCCCACGGTCCGTAATCGGGAATGCGCGCCAGCGCCTGCTGGATGATCTTGGCGCTCTCGCGCATTTCGGCGACGCGCGTCAGGTAGCGATCGTAGACGTCGCCGTTCGACGCGCCGATGACATCGAACTCATACGTGTCGTAGCCGATGTACGGGAACGCGCGGCGCACGTCGTAGTCGCCGCCGGCGGCGCGCGCAATCGGGCCGAACAAACCCCACTTGCAGCAGTCCTCGTAGGAAATCACGCCGACGCCGCGGGTCCGATCGAGCCAGATCGGGTTCTTGGTGATCAGCGTCTCGTATTCGTCGAGCTTGCCGGGGAAGCGATCGATGAACGACTTGACCGCGGCCTTGAAGCCGCGCGGCAGGTCTTCGCGCAGTCCGCCGACCCGGATGTAGCTGGGGAAGAAGCGGAAGCCGGCCATCAGCTCGTTCAGGTTCATCACCTGCTCGCGCTCGCGGAGCGCGTAGAGCAGGCCGGTGATGGCGCCCACTTCCATGGCGTGCGTGCCGAACCACACCAGGTGGCTGCTGATGCGCTGCAGCTCGGCGATCAGCACGCGGATGTCGTTGACGCGCTGCGGCATCTGCTCGGTGATGCCGAGCATTTTCTCGACCGACAGGCAGAACGCCAGGCTGTTGGACTGCGCGCCAAGGTAATCCATCCGCTCGACCAGCGGGATGACCTGCTGCCACTTCTTCTGCTCGGCGGTCTTCTCGATGCCGGTGTGCAGGAAGCCGACGGTCGGCGACACGGACACGACCGTCTCGCCATCGAGCTCCAGCACCAGTCGCAGCACGCCGTGCGTGCTGGGGTGCTGTGGCCCCATGTTGACGGTCATCGTTTCGGTGCGGAGATCTGCCATCCTAGAGTTCCCGCTCCACCAGCTCACAAAGGAGGTGCAGCACCGTGGCGTGCACCTCCTGAATCCGCGCGGTGCGCGATTCATTCACGGCGATGTGATGCGTCGCAAGCGTCCCCGCTGCCCCGCCACCGCCTGTCAACGCCACCGTTATCAGTCCCCGCTGGTTGCCGGCCTCGAGCGCCCGCAACACGTTGGCCGAGTTCCCGCTCGTCGTAATGCCGAGGGCGACATCGCCCGCCTTACCCAGCGCCTCGAGTTGCCGCGCGAACACGCGCTCGAAACCGTAGTCGTTGCCGATCGCCGTCACGGCGCTGGTATCGGTCGTCAACGCGATCGCCGGATATCCCCGGCGCTCCTGCTCGTAGCGGCCCACCAGCTCCGCCGCGAAGTGCTGCGCGTCGGCGGCACTGCCGCCGTTGCCGAACACCAGCACCTTGCCGCCCTGCTGAAGCGACCGGGCAATTGCGCCGGCCACTGCAACAATCGGCGACGCGTTGGCGGCCATGCGCTCGTGCGCGGCCGCCGCTTCCTTCAACACGCGAACGACATGCGCGGCCCGAGTGTCCTCGTCCATCACAGCCTGTCTCCCCGAAGCCCGCTCACTTCTTCCCCGCGGCCGACGGTTGACCCCTCTGGTAGCGGTCGCGTTCCAGGTTGGCCTTGAACTCTTCCTCGGTGACCTGCAGCGGCATGTAGGTCTGCGCGTCTTTCCGCAGCTGAACCGGGTAGTCTTTGCGCAGCGGGTGGCCGTCCCAGTCGTCGGGCATCATCAGCCGCCGCAAGTCTTCGTGGCCGTCGAACACGATGCCGAACAGATCGTAGAGCTCCCGCTCGGGCCAGCCGGCGCCGGGATACAGCTTCGTCAGCGTCTCGATCGATTCCTGCGCATGGATGCCGACCTTCAGGCGAAGGCGCGCGCGGCGATGCGGCGACACGAGGTGATAGACCAGGTCGAAGCGCGGCGAGCGGTTGGGATGAAAATCCACCGCCGTCACGTCGGAGAACGCGACGAACTCGAGCCCGGGTGCCTGCAGCGCGCGGCAGGTGGCGACCAGGTGCTCGCGCGGCACGCCGATGGTCGGCGTCACCGCGGCGTCGGACGAGGCCAGCGCCGCGTAGGACGCGCCAGGCATCGCCGGCGCGATCGCGGCGATGATCGCTTCAGCGGTCATGCGATACGAACCTTCGGGGTCTGATCGAGCTTTGAGGCAGCAATCTGCTTCTGGAGCTGCACGATGCCGTAGATCAGCGCTTCGGGACGCGGCGGGCAGCCGGGAATGAACACGTCGACCGGCACCACTTCGTCGGCGCCCTGCACGATGGCGTAGTTGTCGAACACGCCGCCGCACGACGCGCACGCGCCCATCGAGATCACCCACTTGGGCTCGGGCATCTGGTCGTAGATGCGGCGCATCGCCGGCGCCATCTTGCGCGACAGCCGGCCGGCGATGATCATCAGGTCCGCCTGGCGCGGCGAGCCGCGAAACACCTCGGCGCCAAACCGCGCCATGTCGTAGCGGCTCGCGCCGGTCGCCATCATCTCGATCGCGCAGCAGGCCAGGCCGAACGCCACCGGCCAGATCGCCGAGCGGCGCGCCCACTGAACCATGAATTCGACGGAGGTCGTGACAACGGGAATTTCGTAATCAGTTTCGAGTCCCATAACGGTATCTCTTCACCACGGCGGGGCCGGGCTTTGGCGCGTGCTGGTAATCCGGATCGAACTCGGGACCCCAATCCAGCACGCCCTTGCGCCAGATGTAGATGTAGCCGACGACCAGGATCAGGAAGAAGACGGTGATCTGGATCAGCCCGGGCCAGCCGAGCGTTCGCATGGTCATCGCCCACGGATAGAGGAACGCGACTTCAATGTCGAACAGCAGGAAGATCATCGCAATCAGGTAGAACTTCACCGATTGCCGCTCGCGCGCATCGCCGACCGGCGGCATGCCGCACTCATACGCCGCGAGTTTCTCTGGAGTGGGATTGCGGGGGCCGAGAAAGCGGGAAATGACGACCGACACGACGCCAAACCCGATTGCGATGACCGCTAGAAGGAGGATTCCGCCCCAGCCCGACATGTGTGCAGTGCTCTTAAAAAGTGTGTCACGCGCCAGAATTTGAGGCGCTTGTGAAGGATATCACACGCGCTGCGGGGTCCCCTCCGCGCGGAGGGTGCGCGGTGGGCAGGTGGAATCCCCTGAGTAGGCGAGGTTCAACCGAGCGATGGCTCATCGGCGCCGTCATGGCGATCTCGCTGGTCACGTTCGGGTTTTAGGCGCTCGTGTTGCGGCCACATTTGTGGCCAGCCGGGGCAGGAGTCGCCCTGTCGGGCGAAACCGTCATGGGCATGCTGGCCGCGCCCCGCCCGGTTGCGGTCATTCGACCTCCAGACGTCAGCGACCTGGCGGGCACAACGGTGTCGGTCTTGCGGGTGTGGCCAGGCAGCCCCGCCGAACGCGCCGGATTGCGCGAGGGCGATGCCATCCAGACGCTGCCACAGGAACCGGCGGACGTGCTGCGCCTCTGGCGCGACGCTCAGCGCCAGAGACCGGGTGACGCGGTGCCGCTCAGCGTCACGCGTTCTAACCCGTCAGATGCGACGTTTGGGGCCAGCCCCCAGGAACTCTGGTCAGATGCGACGTTTGGGGCCAGCCCCCAAAGACGCTGAACAGTCGAAGGACGTCTTCAGCCTCGGGGTGATGGCGTACGAAATGCTGACGATGCGACTGCCCTACAGTGGCGCGTCGTTATTCGACATCGGCATGCGGCAGGTCGAAGGCAAGGTGGACTTCACTGGCGTCGAGCCGCAGGTGGCCGAGGCGATTGGCCGCGCGACGCTGCGAGGTGAGAAGTGAGAAGTACTTCTGACTTCTGACTTCTCACTTCCTACTTCTTCTTCGTATTCATCACACCCAGGCGGCGCTCGATTTCCGCGATCGCCTGACCGAGCTGGGTCTTGCGAGCCTCGTGCGGCGTGGTGTCCAACTGCCGCTGCAGTTCGATGCGCGCCAGGCGGAGCGATTCCACCTGCCGCAGATGCTCGGGGTCGACCCTGGGACCGCGATCCTTCGCGACCTTGCGGCTCTCCTCGAGTTCGTCCATGCGCTCTTGCAAGCGCGCTTCAGCGTCGATCAGTCCTTCTCCAGCGTCACCCATGAATCTGCACATTATAGTGCAGCGGGTTCGCCGGCTTTTGTAATTAGATAAGACGGTGAGGGACTTTCATGTCGCCGTTGCTGAATGGTTCAGCACGGTGTTCGCGGAGCCGACCGCGCCCCAGAAGCGCGGGTGGCCGGCAATCGCGCGCGGCGAATCGACCCTCATCCTCGCGCCGACCGGCAGTGGCAAGACACTCACCGCCTTTCTTTGGTCGCTCAACCGATTGATGTTCGAGCCTGTCCCCGAGCAGGCGAACCGGTGCCGGGTGCTTTATATCTCTCCGCTCAAGGCGCTGGCGGTCGATGTCGAACGCAACCTACGCGCGCCGCTGGCGGGAATCGCCAACCTGGCCTCGGCCAAGGGCGTGCCGTTCCAATCGCCGGTCATCGCGGTGCGAACCGGCGACACGCCGGCCTCGGAGCGCGCGAGGTTCCAGCGCGCGCCGGCTGACATCCTGATCACGACACCGGAGTCGCTGTTCCTGCTGCTGACCTCGAACGCGCAACAGAGCCTGCGGTCCGTCGAGACCGTGATCATCGACGAGATTCACGCCATGGTGGGGACGAAACGCGGCGCCCACCTGTCGCTCTCGCTCGAGCGGCTGGAACGGATTGCACGCAGACCGCTGCAGCGAATCGGCCTGTCGGCGACGCAACGGCCGTTGGACGAGGTGGCGCGGTATCTGGGCGGTGCCCGTTCGACTCGCGCGTCGACTCCCGCGAAATCGAGCCGCTCGCCCAGGGGTCGTGCCTCGAAGCCCGACTTCTCTGCTTCGGTGCACTCGGAATTCGAAGACGATCATTCGGTCACCTATCGGCCCGTCACGATCATCGATGCGAGTGCCCCGAAGCAACTGCACATCACCGTGCAGGCGCCGGTCGAAGACATGGCGCAAGTGGGGCGCCCAGCCGAGCCGCTCCGGAGCGGACCCGCGTCGGCAGCTCTGGGGCCAGCCACCGGCAGTGGCGTGGCGCAATCGATCTGGAGCTCGATTCATCCGCGCCTGGTGGCGCTGATTCGCGAGCATGGCTCCACGCTGCTGTTCGTCAACAGCCGCCGGCTCGCGGAGCGGCTGGCAGGCGCCCTCAACGAGATTGCCGGTGAGCCGCTGGTGCGCGCGCACCATGGCTCGCTGGCGCACGGCCAACGCACCGAGATCGAAGACCTGCTGAAGGGCGGGCACCTCCGCGCGCTGGTCGCCACCTCGTCGCTCGAGCTCGGCATCGACATGGGCGCAATCGACCTGGTGATCCAGATCGAAGCGCCGCCGTCGGTGGCCAGCGGACTGCAACGCATTGGCCGCGCCGGTCACAGCATCGGCCAAATCAGCGAAGGGGTCATCTTCCCCAAGTTCCGCGGCGACCTGGTGGCGTGCGCGGCGGTCACCGCCGCGATGCGGCAGGGCAAGGTGGAATCGTCTCGCTACCCGCGCAATCCGCTCGACGTCCTGGCACAACAGCTGGTGGCGATGACCGCCATGGAACGATGGGCGGTAGACGACTTGTATCGCACGGTTCGTTCCGCTGCACCGTACGCCGAGCTGTCACGATCGATCTTCGACGGCGTGCTCGACATGTTGTCGGGCCGCTACCCGTCGGACGAATTCGCGGAGCTACGGCCGCGCCTCACGTGGGATCGGGTCAACGGCATGGTGATGGCGCGCCAGGGCGCCAGACGGGTGGCGATCGCAAATGCCGGCACGATTCCCGATCGCGGTCTGTATGGCGTCTTCCTGAGTGGCGCGGAGAAGGACAAGGCGCGGGTCGGCGAGCTCGATGAAGAAATGGTGTTCGAGGCGCGCGCCGGCGAAACGTTCCTGCTGGGCGCCTCGACGTGGCGCATCGATCAGATCACCCACGATCGCGTGCTGGTCTCACCCGCTCCCGGCGAGCCGGGCAAGATGCCGTTCTGGAAAGGCGAGGGTCCCGGGCGCCCGGTCGAACTGGGGATGGCGATCGGCAAGCTGGTGCGCGACGTCCGCAAGATGACGCCGGGCGCCGCGGTGGCGACGCTCCAGCGCGATCACGGTCTGGACGCCGGCGCCGCCACCAACCTGGTGGCGTACCTCGACGACCAGCATGCCGCCACCGGCGCCGTGCCCGACGATCGCACCATCGTCATTGAGCGATCGCGCGACGACCTCGGCGACTGGCGCGTTGCCGTACTGTCCCCGCTCGGCCGCCGCGTCCACGCACCGTGGGCAATGGCGGCCACCGCGCGCATTCGCGATGAAGCCGGCGTCGACGTCGAGGTGATGTGGTCCGATGACGGGTTCGTGATCCGGTATCCGGATGGCGAGCGGCTGTTGGACACCTCGCTGCTGCTGCCCGATCCCGATGAGGTCGAACGGCTGGTCGTGCGCCAGCTCGGATCGACGTCGATGTTCGCGGCGCGTTTCAGGGAAGCGGCCGGGAGGGCGCTGCTGCTGCCCCGCCGCCGGCCCGGGGCGCGGGCGCCGTTGTGGCAGCTGCGCAAGCGCGCATCTGATCTGCTCGCGGTGGCGGCGAGGTTCGGATCGTTCCCGATCATCCTCGAGACGTATCGCGAATGCCTGCGCGACATCTTTGACCTGCCGGCCCTGACCGACATCATGCGGCGCGTCTGCAGCCGGTCGATCCGCGTGGTGAGCATCGAGTCCCCGAAACCGTCGCCCTTCTCGGCCTCGCTGCTGTTTGGCTACGTCGCCAACTACATTTACGACGGCGACGCGCCGCTGGCCGAGCGCCGGGCCCAGGCCCTGTCGGTCGATCAATCCCAGTTGCGCGACCTGATTGGCGACACCGAGCTGCGCGATCTGCTCGATGAGGGTGTACTCGACACGCTCGAACAGCAGCTGCAGCACCTGCCGCCGCGCTTCCATGCGCGATCCACCGACGCGGTCCACGACCTGCTGTTGCGCCTCGGCGATCTGTCACGAACCGAGATCGACGCGCGCAGTCAGCCCGGTGTCGCCGAGATGGCGATCGACGAACTTGTGAGAGCACGGCGTGCCTTCGCCGTCCGGTTTGCCGACGAGCAGCGCTTCATCGCGGTCGAAGATGCCGCCCGCTATCGCGACGCCATTGGTGTGCCATTGCCGCCGGGGCTGCCGGCCGCTCTGCTCGAGCCGGTGGCGGATCCGATTGGCGACCTGGTGCGGCGCTTCGGACGCACGCACGGGCCCTTCACCAGCAAGGACGTGGCGGCGCGGCTCGGTCTCGGCGTGGCGGTTGTCGACACCGCCCTGGCCCGGCTTCTGTCCGCCGGCCGCGTGGTCGATGGTGAGTTCCGTCCCGGTGGCGTCGGTCGGGAGTGGTGTGATGCGGACGTCCTGCGCACGGTGCGCCAGCGATCGCTGGCACGCCTGCGGCAGGATGTCGAGCCGGTGGAGTCGGCGGCGCTGGGCCGATTCCTGGTGGGCTGGCACTCACTGAACCGGCCGAAGTTCGGACTCGATGGACTGCTGGACGTCGTCGAACAGTTGCAGGGGGTGCCGATTGCCGCGTCGGTGCTCGACAGCGAGATCCTCGCCGCACGCGTGCGCGACTATTCGCCGGCGATGCTCGATACGTTGTTGGGCGCCGGTGAAGTGGCCTGGGTCGGCGTGGAACCGCTCGGCGATCGCGACGGACGCATCGCGCTGTATCTCACCGATCACCTCTCGACGCTGCGGCCTCCGGCAGCGCTGTCCGGCAACGGCCACGACGGCCTGACTGGGCGGGAAGCGCAGATCGTCGCGTTCCTGCATCGGCATGGCGCGTCGTTTTTCGGTCCGCTGCACGAGGCTGCGGGCGGCGGCTTCCCGCAGGAAACGGTGGATGCAATCTGGGATCTGGTGTGGAAGGGCCTGCTGACGAATGACATGCTCCATGCGTTGCGCGCCTATGCGGCCCCGCCGGAACGCACGCGGCGGCCGGTGCGAGGCGCGACGTTTCGATCGCGGCGCCTGGTGCCGCCATCAGCCGAAGGACGCTGGACCGTGCTACCCGCCGCGTCTGCATCGGCCACGGCGTGGGCGACGGCCATGGCCAGCCAGTTGCTGGCGCGCCACGGCATCGTCACGCGCGATGTAACGGCGATCGAGCAGCTGCCCGGCGGATTCTCCGCGATGTATCCCGTGCTTCGCCGGCTCGAGGAGACCGGCCGCATTCGGCGCGGCTACTTCGTGGCGGGTCTTGGCGCTGCGCAGTTCGCGCCACCAGGCGCGGTGGATCTCCTGCGCGACGCTCGCGACGAAAGCGACGATACGCTTACCGTCACCCTGGCAGCGACCGATCCCGCGAATCCCTACGGGGTGTTGATGCCCTGGCCGGTTGCTCCCGATGGCGAGTCGCGCGGCGCCACGCGAACGGCAGGCGCACGGGTCGTGCTGGTGAACGGTCGCGCGGCGGCGTGGATCGGACGCGGCGAGCGTCAATTGATCGTGAGCCTGCCCGGCGATGAGCCTGAGCGATCGCGGGTGGGGCGCGCGCTGGCGCGCGAGCTGGTGGCGGTCGCGCATCGCGCGCCAGACGGGCGGCGCGGGTGGCTGATCGAAGACATCAACGGCGAACCTGCCGCGCAGCACGCATCGCGCCACTACCTGCTGGAAGCCGGCTTCGCTGCGACAGCGATGGGCCTGCAGCTGCGCGTGGCTCGGCGGCCGCTCCAGCTCGCATCCGACGAACCGGACGGCGATGCCTGAAGGCGACACGATATTCAGGGCCGCCCGGGCGCTCCACAAGGCGCTGGGTGGTCACGTCGTCACGAGATTCGAGACGGCGTACGCGCACCTGGATCGCGTGAACGTCGACACGCCGATCGCCGGCCGCACGGTCGAGAAGGTGGAGTCGCACGGCAAGCACGTGCTGATTTTCTTCAGCGGCGAGCTGATTCTGCGGACCCACATGCGCATGAACGGGTCGTGGCACATCTACCGGACCGGCGAGCGCTGGTGGCGTGGGCCGCAGGCGATGCGCGTGCGAATCGATACCGCAGATTGGGTCGCGGTCGCGTTCAACGTGCCGGTTGCCGAGTTTGTGACGCCTCGACAGCTGGAGACGCGCGGTCCGGTCGCGCAGCTGGGTCCCGATCTGCTGGGCGCGGCGTTCGACCGCGACGAGGCGGTGCGGCGGATGGTGGCCAGCGCGGCGCGGCCGATTGCCATGACCCTGCTCGATCAGCGGATCGTGGCGGGCATCGGCAACATCTACAAGTCAGAAGTGTTGTTTCTCTCGGGCGTGCATCCGGACACGCCGTCGAGCGCGGTGCCACCGGCCACGCTGGAACAGATGCTGGACGTCGCCCGCAGCCTGCTGCGGGACAACGTCATCGACGGCAGCTCCCCGACCATCCAGACGTTCCGGAACCTCCGCCAGTTGAATCCGGCCAACGAGCACTACGACAGCCTGTGGGTCTACGACCGGCGCGGCAAGCCGTGCCGTAAGTGCGGCACGGCGATCGAGATGAAGAAGATGGGGATGGAGAGCCGCTCCTGCTACTGGTGCCCGGGGTGTCAGAAAGACCCAAGCAGTCAACAGTCGACGGTCGGCAGTTAAGAGTTGTCAGTCAACGATCTACAGTTCAGTCGGCAGTCTGCAGTCTTAGTCTACAGTCCGGGCGGACGACAACCGTCCGCTGGACTCCAGACCGCTGACTGCGGACTGGACTGGAGACTGAACTGCGGACTGCTGACTGAAAACCCTTAACTGTCGACGCTCGACTGCTGACTCTGATCGATTTTTTCCCGTGACGCCAACACGAGGGAGGCGAAGATCGAACCGCCAACCAGCGTGCCGATGATGGCCAGCGACCAGCCGATCGGGAAGTGGCCGCCATACGCCGGGTTGAGCCACACCATCTTCAGGCCGATGAACACCAGCACGCCGGCCAGGCCGAAGCGCAGCAGCGAGAATTTGGCCACCGCCGCCGCCAGCACGAAATACAACGATCGCAACCCGAGGATGGCGAAGACGTTCGACGTGAAGACGATCAACGGCTCCTTGGTCAGCGCGAAGATCGCCGGCACCGAGTCGATGGCGAACACGATGTCGCTCATCTCGATGGCCATCAGCGCCAGGAACAGCGGCGTCGCATGCAGCACGCCATTGCGGCGGATGAAGAAGTGCTTGCCGTGGAATTCCTCGGTCACCGGCACCAGCCGCCTGGTGAGCCGCACCAGCGGGTTCTTGTCCGGCGAGGCCTGCGACCCGTCGAACCACACCATGCGGACGCCCGTCAGTATCAGCAGCGCGCCGAACACGACCACGATCGCGTGATACGACAACAGCACCGAGCCCAGCGCGATGAAGATGCCCCTGAACACCAGCGCACCGAGAATGCCGTAGAACAGCACGCGGTGCTGCAGGTTGGCCGGCACCGCAAAGAACGAGAAGATGACGACGAATACGAACATGTTGTCGACGGACAACGTGTATTCGACGACATAACCGGCCAGGAACTGCAGCGCGACGTTCTTGCCGACTTCGGGGCCGAACGTCCCGGAGGCGTATTGATACAAGAGCAGGTTGAAGGTCAGGGACAGCCCGATCCAGACCGCGCTCCACCGCGCGGCTTCCCTGATGCTGACCGCATGGACCTTGCGGTGGAAGACGCCAAGGTCCACCGCGAGCATGAGCAATACAAACAGCGTGAACCCGAGGTAGAACCACCAGTATTCGACGATCGGAAACAGCGTCACTCGTTCAAGGTAGGCGGCCGCCGTCAGCGCGCTTCCATAGATATTTCCACGACGACCATTCGGTTCACCCGATATACGATTGCAGCGTGGCCGCCACCTACTCGTTCGACGTCACCTCGAACATCGAGATGCCCGAGGTCGACAACGCCGTCAACCAGGCGCGCAAGGAGATCGGCCAGCGTTTCGACTTCAAGGGTTCGATCGCAGCCATCGAGCTCGATCAGAAAGCGGGCACGCTGACGCTGACGGCAGAGGACGATTTCAAGCTCGAATCCGTCTGGGACGTCCTGCAGACGCGATTGATCAAACGCAGCGTGCCGGTGAAGAACATGAAGCGCGGCGACCGGATACCGTCGGCGGGCTCGTCGGTCAAGCAGGTGATCACGCTGCAGCAGGGCATCCCCATCGAGGCGGCCAAGGAGATCGTCAAGCACCTCAAGGACCTGAAGCTGAAGAAGGTGCAGGCATCCATCCAGGGCGACCAGGTGCGCATCACCTCGCCGTCGAAAGACGACCTGCAGGGCGCCATGCAGGCGCTGCGCGCTCACGACTTCGGCATCGCCCTCCAGTTTGGGAACTACCGCTAACCCTTCTGCGCGAAGACGCTTCGGCGGGCCAGGAGTCTCGCTCGAGCGAGCGCTCTCGAAACTCGGCCTCGCCAGCCGCGCTCAGGCGAGGGCGCTCGTCCTCGGCGGACGCGTGGCCGTTGGCGGCCATACCGTTTGCGATCCCAGGCTCCGCGTGGTCCCCGAAAGCGCCCGCATCACCATCGACGGGCACGCCCCGCGCACCGCGAAGCCGCTCTCCATTCTTCTGCACAAACCCCGGGGCTGCGTGACGACGCGCTCCGACCCGGAGGGCCGCAAGACCGTGTACGACCTGCTGGGGGACGTGCCCTCACCAGTGGTTCCCGTCGGGCGTCTCGACCTGGCCACCAGTGGCCTCCTGCTCTTGACCAACGACACGCAGTTCGGCAACTGGTTGACCGATCCCGCCTCGGGCGTGCCGCGCGTATATCTCGTCACCGTCAGCGGCCGGGTGACGCACGACACCGCTCGATTGCTGGTTGATGGCATCACGGTGGGCCGGACGCGACTGGCCGCCTCGGACGTCACGGTTCGCAAGGCGTCCGGCCGGGAGAGTCACCTGGTGGTGACGCTGCTTGAAGGCAAGAACCGCGAAGTGCGCCGGCTGTTGGAGGCCGTCGATCATCGCGTGACCAGGCTCAGGCGCGTCCAGTTCGGCGGGATTGAGCTCGGTCAGCTCGCACCAGGAACGTGGCGCGAGCTCTCGGAGGACGAATTACGAGCGGCGTTTCCGGGCTACTACGCCGCGCCCAGCAGACGCGCGCCCATGCCGAAATAGAACAGCAGCGTCACCACGTCCGCGGCAGCAAGCACCATTGGACCGGCCGCGATTCGCGGATCCGCGTTCGCCACGCGCAGCGCCGACGGCACCGCCACTCCCAGCAGGCACGCGATGATCATCGGCGCCGTAATCGCGCGCATGATCGTTCCGACCACATCCATCTGCCCGCGCCAGGCATACACCACCAGGCCAACAACCACGCCGCATCCGATGCCCAGCAGCGGCGCCGTCCTGAACTCCTTCCGAAGCGACCGCAACATCGTCTTCCAGACGATCGGGCCATCGGCCATGCTCTGCAGGGTCAGTGTCAGCGCCTGCATGCTGACGCTTTCGCCCAGCGCCAGCACGATGGGAATGAACAGCGCGAGCCCCATCGCGTCCTGCAGCAGGTGCTCGCATCCGAGCCGGTTAAAGGAAGAAGTCGGCCATCAGGTCGGACTCAGCGACACCCAACTGCCGGTAGCGCGAGAAGTCTGTGACGCCCGCCGACCGCAGCACTTCATCGTCCAGGAAGAAGCGGCCGGTCAACTTGCGCGACGGCTGCGACAGGATCCAGTGCGCTGCGTCCGCCATGATCTCCACGCTGCGCGTCTTGAGCCTGGCGTCCTGGCCGGCGATGAGACGGATGGCTTCGGTATCGATCGCGGTGCGCGGCCACAGGGCGTTCACGGCAATGCCCAGCGGCTTGAACTCCTCCGCCATCCCGAGCGCGCACAGCGACATTCCGTACTTCGCCATCGTGTAGGCCACGTGCGGCGCGAACCACCGCGGGCTGAGCGTTGAATGCAGCGGCGGCGAGATGTTCAACACGTGCGGGTTGGCCGAGCGCTGCAAGTGCGGCACGCACTTCTGCGTGCAGAGATACGTGCCGCGGGTGTTGATCTGATGCATCAGGTCGAAACGCTTCATCGGCGTCTCGAGCGTGCCCGTAAGGCTGATCGCCGAGGCGTTGTTGACGAGGATGTCGATGCCGCCGAACCGATCGACCGCCGCGGCCACCGCCGCATCGACCTGCGCCTCATCGCGGATGTCGGTGGCTACCGCCAGGGCTGTGCCGCCGGCACGCTCGAAATCGGCAGCCGCGGTGTGAATCGTGCCGGGCAGCTTCGGGTGCGGTTCGGTCGTCTTCGATGCGACGACGATATTGGCGCCATCGGCAGCGGCGCGCATTGCAATCGCGTGGCCAATGCCGCGGGATGCACCGGTGATGAACAGCGTCTTGTTCTTCAGCATGTGGTCATCCACAGATTACACACATTTCACCGATGCGCGAGTCCTGTGAGAGGCGGCAGGCCCTCCGGGCCTGGCAATGAGGCGCATCGTGTCGGGGGTGATCGGTGTCATCGGTGTCATCGGTGGACGCAATATACTGCGCGCATGGCCGCTCAGGATGTTGTCGCCAACCTCCGCGCACTTGCCAGGCTCACGTCAACCGCCGATGGCGCACAGCGGCTGGCGTGGGGTCCCGTGTGGCGGCAGGCGCGCCAGTGGTTCAACGGCAAGCTCGCCGAGATCGGCATCACACCCGAAATCGACGCCGCCGGCAACAGCTGGGCAACGCTCGAGGGCGCGTCGGACAAGACCGTCATCATCGGCAGCCACCTCGACTCGGTGCCTAACGGCGGCTGGCTCGACGGCGCGCTCGGCGTCATGGCGGGCCTTGAAGCGCTGCACATGTTCAAGGGGCAGCAGCCGCCGGTCACGCTGAAGGTCGTGGACTGGGCGGACGAGGAAGGCGCGCGATTCGGCCGCAGCCTGCTGGGCTCCTCGGCGGCCGCCGGCAGCTTGCGGATCTCCGAGGTCGAGCACCTGGTGGACCAGACCGGCGTCAGGCTGGTGGACGCGCTCCGCGAGAACGGCGTGGAACTGTCGCGGATTCACGAATCGCAGAACTACCTGCGCGCTGTTGATGGCAAGGCGTACCTCGAGCTGCACATCGAGCAGGGGCCGGTCCTCGAATCAATGAACAAACCCACCGGCGTCGTCCTTGGCACCTTCGGCGTCGAGCGGCACCTGCTCAGGTTCGTCGGGCAGGCCGCCCACTCGGGATCGACCCCGATCCCGATGCGAAAAGACGCATTCCTCGCGGCGGCCGAGAGCGCGCTGGCGTTCCGCGAGATTGCGAAGAGATACACCACGCCGGCTGGCCGCGTGGTCTGCACGGTTGGCACCGTCAGGGTTGAGCCGGGCATCGTGACCGCGGTGCCGGGCGCCTGCGAGATTTCGCTCGATCAGCGAGCGCTCGACAAGGACGTGCTCGCCATGATGCTCGCCGACGCGCGCGCCGCCGCCTGGACGGCCGCCGTCAGCAACAACGTCAGCGTGGAATGGAAACGCATCTGGCAGATCGAGCCGCGGCCGTTCGCGCCCGCATTGATCGCACTCTGTGATGAAGCCGTGCGGGAGGTGACCGGGGACGCGCCTCACCTGCCATCAGGGCCGCTGCACGATGCGGCCGAGATGGTGCCGTTCATGCCAACGGTCATGATGTTCGCGTATTCGTCGAACGGGTTATCGCACTGCAAGGAAGAAGATACGCCGGAGGCGTATCTTCTCGAGACGATTGAGGCGTTCCTGCTGCTGGTGAGAAAGGTCGTCCTATCGGGAGACGCAGGCTACTCGACGTAGCTGTAACCGCAGTTCTCGCACACCCACATGCGGCCCTGCTTGTACATGTTGTAGGCGCACTGCGGGCAGACCCGGTATTCGCGGCCTTCGGCGTCGATCAGCTTTTTCTCTTCCTGCTTGCCGCTCTCGCCGTCCGCGAACGGATCCTTCGGTTCCTTTTCCTTTTCCTTCTTCTTCTCTTCGTCTTCGGGTTTTGGAGGGGGCTGCTGCTGCGCCGACGCCGGCAGCACCGCCACGCCGATGGCGGCGGCGAACATCGCGGATCCCCTGAGGAAGCTGCGACGATCGAGGCTCGAGCCCTGCAACTTATCGAACATGGATGCGATCTCCCTGAATGAACGCGCCTGCTCTTGATTATACCGACACCGGACAAAAACCCGGGTGGGGACACAGCGGCTCACTGTCCACGCCCCACCCGGTACTTCCCCTCTGTCGTTGTGAGCACAGGATACGAAATCACTTGCGAAAGTGTTGTAATTGTTTGTCTACACAGCTACTTAGCGTCATCCGGGCCGTCATCTGGGGGGCTGGCCCCAAATGTAACATCTCAGCGGTTCTTGCCACTTGTACTGGTTTTTTGCGACCAGGTGCAGCATTTGGGGCCAGCCCCCCGAAGTTAGCCGGTGATCATCCGCAGGAGCTTCGTTACCGGATCGTAGTAGCGATCGACGACCCGCTCCTTCAGCGGAATGATCGCGTTGTCGGTGATATGGATGTGCTCGGGGCACACCTTCGTGCAGCACTTGGTGATGTTGCAGTAGCCGATGTTGTTCTTATGCTTCAGATCCGCGAGGCGGTCGTCGGTGTCGAGCGGATGCATCTCGAGCTGGGCGGAATAGAGCAAGAACCGCGGCCCGATGAACTCCTCGTGCTTGCCATGATCGCGCAGCACGTGACACACGTCCTGACACAGGAAGCACTCGATGCACTTGCGGAATTCCTGCACGCGATCGACGTCGCGTTGTGCCATGCGCCAGGTGCCGTGCTCTTCCGGGCGGACGGCGCGCGGCTTGAACTTCTTCAGCCCCTTCTTGACCCGGAAGTTCCAGGACACGTCGGTGACCAGGTCCTTGATGATCGGGAAGGCGCGCATGGGCTCGACGGTCACCGGCTGGGTGAGATCGAGCGAGTTCAACCGGGTCATGCACATCAGCTTCGGCTGGCCGTTGATTTCCGCCGAGCACGAGCCGCACTTGCCGGCCTTGCAGTTCCAGCGGCACGCCAGGTCAGGCGACTGCTCCGCCTGGATCTTGTGCACCGCATCGAGCACCACCATGCCTTCGGAAATCTCGGTGGTGTAGCTCTCAAGCGCGCCGGCGCCGCCGGGCTCGCTTCGCCAGATCTGAAACGTCGCCTTCACTGTTTCTGCTCCTCGATGATCAGCTTCAGTTCAGGCGGAATCGGCGGCAGCGGGATGCGGTACGTGGTCATCGTCCCGTCTGCCTGCCGCTTGGTGCCGAAGTTGACGGTCGCAAACTCGTCCTTCTTGTCCGGGTAGTCCTCGCGGAAATGACCGCCGCGGCTCTCCCTGCGTTCGATCGCACAGCGCGCAATCGCCTCGGAGACATCGAGCAGGTTCCGAAGATCGATACACGTATGCCAGCCGGCGTTGTATTCGCGGTGGCCGTCGATGCCCACCTTCGCGGCGCGCTCGTTGAAACCGGCGATCTTGAGCAGCGCTTCCTGCATTTCACTTTCGGTGCGGACAATGCCGACCAGCGCCTGCATGGTGTCCTGCAGGTCGTATTGTACCTTGTAGGGGTTCTCGCCGGCAGCACCGCGATCGAACGGCTCGAGCGACTTCTTCATCGCGCGATCCACCGCGCCGTCATCCAGCCTGGTGACACGGTTCTTCTTCGCGAACTCCGCAGCGTATTCGCCGGCGCGCTTGCCGAAGACAATCAGATCCGACAGCGAGTTGCCGCCAAGGCGATTGGCGCCGTTGATGCCGGCCGCGCACTCACCCGCCGCGAACAGGCCGGGAATGGTGGACTCCTGCGAGTCGGCGTTCACGCGAATGCCGCCCATGATGTAGTGCGTCGTCGGGCCGACTTCCATCGCCTCCCTGGTGATGTCGAGGTCGGCGAGCTCCTTGAACTGGTGATACATACTTGGGAGCTTTCGCTTGATATGCCCTTCGGCGTCGCTGATCTTTTCTTTGATCCACGCGATGTCGAGGAACACGCCGCCGTGCGGTGAACCGCGGCCGGCTTTCACTTCACGGTTGATGCAGCGCGACACGTGATCGCGCGTCAGGAGCTCAGGTGGCCGGCGCGCGCTCTTGTCGCCCTGGGTATACCGCCAGCCCTCTTCCGGATCGGACGCGGTCTGCGGTTTGTAGTTGTCGGGAATGTCGTCGAACATGAAGCGTCGGCCTTCGCTGTTGCGCAGCACACCGCCTTCGCCACGGACGCCCTCGGTGACGAGAATGCCCTTCACGCTCGGCGGCCAGACCATCCCGGTGGGATGGAACTGGATGAACTCCATGTCGATCAATTCAGCGCCAGCACGATACGCCAGCGCGTGGCCGTCGCCGGTGCCTTCCCAGCTGTTGCTGGTGACCTTGTAGGCGCGGCCCACGCCGCCGGTGGCGAGCACGATCGCCTTGGCGGTGAACACGTGAAAGCGAGCCCGCTCGCGATCGTAGGCGAGCACGCCTGCGGCCCTGCCGCCGTCGAGGATCAGGTCGATGACCGTGTACTCCATGTGCACGGTCACACCCAGGTAAATGGTGTGGTCCTGCAGCGTGCGAATCAGCTCCAGGCCGGTGCGGTCGCCGACGTGCGCCAGGCGCGGGTAGCGATGACCGCCGAAGTTACGCTGGTTGATGCGGCCGTCCGGCGTGCGATCGAACACCGCGCCCCAGGCTTCGAGCTCGCGGACGCGATCCGGCGCCTCCTTGGCGTGAATCTCGGCCATGCGCCAGTTGTTCACGTACTGGCCGCCACGCATGGTGTCGGCGAAGTGGACCTTCCAGCTGTCGCGATCGTCGTTGTGCGCCATGGCCGCGGCGATGCCGCCTTCCGCCATCACGGTGTGCGCCTTGCCGAGCAGCGATTTGCAAATCAGCCCGACCGACACACCCGCGCCGGCCGCCTCAATGGCGGCGCGCAGGCCGGCGCCGCCGGCGCCGATGATCAGGACGTCGTACGAATAGGTGGCGTGCGCGGCCATTAGAGGAGCCTCGGATCCGAGATGATCCCCATCGAGCAGAGCCGGATGTAGATGTCCGTCGCCATCACCGAGGTGAGGCTCGCCCACGCAAACAGCTGGTGGCGTCCGTTGAAGCTGCTGGTGCACGAGTAGCACGCGTCGGCCACCGGCGACTTCGAGACTTCATCCTGGCGCCCGCCCACGATGTGGCGCAGCGAGTGACACCCGAGCGCATAGCCGGCAAGCAGCACCACATTGGCCAGCATGATCAGCGTGCCGAGGCCAATGCCGAACTCCTTCTCGCCCGCCACGCCGGTGTCCCACCACATGGCGAGCCACACGTCGTACGCGAGCAGGAAGATGAAGACCAGCGCCGCGTAGAGGAAGTAGCGGTGGATGTTCTGGATGATCAGCGGGAACGAGTTCTCGCCACGATAGCTCTTGCGCGGCTCGCCGACGGCGCACGACACGGGGTCGGCCCAGAAGGACTTGTAGTAGGCGCCGCGATAGTAGTAGCAGGTGAACCGGAACCCCGCCGGGAACGGCAAGATCAGCAGGGCCGGTGAAAACGGAATGAACGACGGCCAGAACGGCGGGTATTCACCGAACCAGGCGTGGGGAGAGCTGCCCCACAACTCCGGCGAGTAGAACGGCGAAAGGTACGGACCGAACGTGTAATGCTCGCCTTGGAACATCGCCCAGTTGACGTAGACGAGAAACACGAGCAAACCAAAGAACACACCGAGGGGTGCCGCCCACCAGTTGTCGCGACGGGACGTGGTCCCGAAGCCCCTGTGGACGGCCTGTACCGGTATCACCTGCATGAAGGCCGCCTCCGAATGAATACGATGACAATAGAATTTTACTACACGCTCGTGCCGCGCGGTGGAGGCTGCTGTGCGGGCGTCTTGATTGCCATCGACAACGCACCTTCGGGACGCCGCTCAACTTGCTCGACGAATCTACTCGAGTCAACACTCGCCGTGTGAGTAGCGCTTGACGATGTCCCTGGTTATGACGTAGCCGTCGTCTGGATGGTGATGTCGCCGACCAGGCTCTTGTGGACCGGGCACTTATCGGCGATGTCGAGCAGGCGGCGACGTTGATCGGCATCGAGGTCACCATCAAGGACGACCTTGCGCGTGATCACCAGGCCAGCCGGGCCGGTCTCGCCGTGCAGCGCAATCCTGACGTCCTTCAGCGGCCAGCCCTTCCGCTCGGCATAGACCTTGAGCGTCATCGCAGTGCAGGACCCCAGGGCCGCCAGCAGCAACTCATGCGGCGCAGCACCGGTATCCTCCCCGCCTAGGTCGCGTTGCTCATCGGCACGGAACCGGTGCCCGGCCACTTGCACGTCCTGGGCGAACGGGCCGCCCGCCCAACCAACCGTGACTTCACGCATGCTGCGATGATAGCTGGAACATGCCCCTGCGGCTGCGTCCTTTTGATCGGCGTTGCAGTCGGAATAGCGTTGGGACGATCGTTCGACGGGCGCTCGACGATCGTTCGACGGGCGCTATGATGAGAAGCAATGATTTCCGACGGAGAGATTTACGGTCACATTGGCGAGGAGGGCTTTGCCCGTCTGGCCGCTGCCTTCTACAGGCAAGTGCCGGCTGATGACATTCTGGGTCCGATGTACCCGGCCGAGGATCTCACGGGGGCCGAGGAACGGCTTCGGGACTTTCTCGTTGGCCGCTTCGGTGGTCCGCAACGCTACATGGAGCGGCGCGGACACCCGCGGTTGCGGATGCGGCACATGCCCTACCGTCTCGATCAACGCGCCCGCAATCGGTGGCTGCAGCTGATGGATCGTGCCCTGGACGAGGCAAAGCTGCCAAAGGAGTCGGAGGACCTGTTACGCGGTTTCTTCCATCACATGGCTACCTTCCTGCTCAACACGCCGGGTTGAACGACCGTCGAACGACGGAGGAACGTGTGTTCGAACGGCCGGAGCAGTATGATCAGCCCATGGACGGCGCCCCGAAGAGTGCGTACGAGCTGGCGATGGAGCGGCTCAAGAAGAAGGACGCGGATGAAGGCGTCAGCGAGCGATCGCTGACCGACGACCAGAAGCACGAGATCGCCGGGATCCGCAAGACCTACGCGGCCAGGCTGGCGCAGGAAGAGATCCTGTTCACGTCAAAGACGCAGGGCTTCGTCGACCGCGATGCGCGGCAGATTCTCGAGGAGAACTATCGCCGTGACGTCGAGCGGCTCAATCACGAGCGGGATCGGAAAATCGAGAAGGTGCGAAACGGGTAGCGACGCTCGCAATCGCGCACATCGTCAAGGCGCACCCCGCGCCCAGCAGGTGCACTGAGAACCGTCCGGAATACGCCACACCACGGGCCGCCAGCGCCCCCGAACACGCCACCGCGAAGAACAACGCCAGCGGCAGCGGCACCATCAGTCCGCGCACCCCGAGCACCGACAGTACCGCCACCGCCGCGCCAATCAACAGCGGCAGCGCGTAGATGGCAAAGCGCGGCGGATCGTTGATGGTCAGCACCATCATCAGGCTGCTGAGCATCGCGTTCAGGTTCTGCAGCACGGTGTGACCCGACTGCCACAGCGCGTGGTTCCCCCACGTCGTGCCGTGGAGGAACGAGAACACCCCGGTGTAGTGATAGGTGCGCAACGTGAACAGGAACACGGCAATGGCCATCACCGACGCCACGCCAATCACGCCCTTCCACGACACCTCCGGCAGCCAGCGGTTGATCTGCCACCACCCCGCGGTGCGAACGGACAACGGAATCGCAAACACGCTCACCGCCAGCGCCATCGGCAGGTTGTTCAACCGGGTGTAGAACCCAATCGCCGCCAGCATGCCCGCGGCCACGGCGATCACTACCCTGATGTCGCCGCCCTGGCGGTGCGACGCCAGCAGCAGCGCCGCCAGGTAGATGAATCCGGCCGACGCGCCATCAGACAGTCCGACACCCAGATAGAGCCACGTTGGACTCTGCATGACGATGGTCAGGGTGAGTGTCGCGGCGGCCAGTCCCCAGCGGAATCCGAACGCGCTCGCAACCGTCAGGTGCGCCAGCATGGCGCCCGCCGTCAGGCCAATCGCGTCCCACCAGAACTCGCCCATGCTCGAATCGCCGAACACCATGTGCAGCGCGCCGGCGACCCAGCGGTAGAACGGCTGGAACCAGAACGTCAGCTCGCCCCCCTCCAGCCAGTAGCCTTGCAGGTAAATGCGATACGCCCAGCGCTGGAACATCCACATGTCGTCGCCGCCGGCGTACAGCGAAAAGCGGCCGATGTGGCTGTCGAACACGCCGGTCACGAAGGCCAGCCACGGAATCCCTACCAACACGAACGCGCCGCGCAGCGTCTGATGTGAGGCCGGGATCTTGAGCCACACTGCGACACCCAGCGCCGTCATGGACCACTGCGCCCACGGCGTCATCACGTAGTTCTCGTACGGGTGCGCCCCGAGCCAGTAGACGATCGCCGATGCAATGCCGGAGAACGCCAGCGTCGCAGGGTCGCGCCACGACACGACGAACGCGCCAAACCATCCGAGCAGCAGCGCGGCAGCCGCCAGCTGGATCAACCATGTCAGCGCGCCACGGACTCGCAGATCGGTGGCGGATGGGACTTTCGTCGTTGCGACCGCGAACTGACGGCTGCCGATTGGATGGCCATTCCACAACGGCACGAACGCCCATCGCTGATGCACGAGATGCGACTTGACCTGCACGAAGTGCCGGCCGGCATCCACGAACAACTGGTGGCGCCCGGTGACGGCCGGCGGGACCTCCTGGCCGTCCAGCACCAACGCCGTCTCCATCGTCGGACCGGTTTCGATGATGAGTTCGCCGCGCTCGTGAGCGTACAGGTATCCGGACACCGTCATGTCGAGCTCCGCGCCTGGGGGGCGGTCCTCGAAGCGCGGCAGGTTCTTGTCGGTGGGCGGCAGGTTGTAGAACCACACCGGGAACTCCTTGAACTCCCGATACGGCCTTGTGAGTATCGCGGAGCACTGCGGCGCCGGCGATCGCCAGTCCGCGCGCACGTCCCACGTATGGACGCGGCCGGTTGCATCGCTCACCAGCGGCCTCGGCGTGTCGAACTGCACACACCAGCCATCACGCGCCAGCGACAGCGACGCCAGCTTGCTGACGATCAGCAGGACAATCAGTGACCGGGTGATGACATTGGTGAGGTAGGCCGGATGAAGGCACCAAAGGACCGGGGCGGCCAGGCCGATGAGGATGGCTTCGGCGAAGCCATCCAGTGGAGCGCCTCCAAGCGGGCCGTCGAGATGACCGGGCCACAGCAGCGCCACCAGCGCAGCGCCACCCCAGAGCCCACCCACCCACCCGCGGCTAGCCAAACAGGCTCTTCGCGACAAACCAGACGTTGGCCGGACGCTCAGCCAGGCGCCGCATGTACCACGGGAACCAGTGGTCGCCGTAGGCGATCAGCACGCGCACCTGCGCGCCGTCCTGGACGAGGCGCTGCTGCGCGGCCTTCTGGATGCCGTAGAGCATGTGGATTTCGACCTCCGACGCCTTCACGCCGGTGGACTGTGCGTGCGAGCGGATTGACTGGATCAACTGCAGATCGTGCGTGCCGAACACCGCACGCGATCCGGCGGCTCGGGCCGCGGCGCCGAGCATGATCTGCGCGAGCACGAAATAGTTGGCATCAACGTCGCTCTTCTTCGGGAAGGCCACGGTGGCCGGCTCGTTGTAGGCGCCCTTGACCAGCCGCACGCCAATGCCTCGAGACGTCACGTCTTCGAGATCCTCGCGCGTGCGGAACAGGTAGGCCTGCAGGCAGACGCCGATGCGGGGGAACTCTTCGCGCAGCCGGCGCGTCAGCGTCAACGTCACGTCGACGTACGGCGACTGCTCCATGTCGATCCACAAGTAGCTGCCGGCGTCGTGCGCGCGCCTGGCGAGGTCGCGAAGGTGGCCGTAGGCCAGCTCGCGGTCGATGTCGAGCCCGAGCTGGGTCAACTTGATCGACGGCTCGCACGCGATGTTCAGCTGGTGAATGCGATCAATGCCCTCGAGATAGTGACTCGCGACGCCGTCCGCTTCGCCGGGGTCGTTGACGTTTTCGCCCAGCCGTGTGAACACCGCGCCAATACCCTCGGCGGCCGTCGCCCGTGCGGCGCCGAGCATGTCGTCGAAGCGCTCGCCCGGCATGAACCTGGTGACGGCGCGGCGGATGAACGGCACGCGGGTGCCGTTCTCGCGGAGCCACTGGTTGTCGGAGACCTTCAGGAGGATGGTGCGCGCGACGCTCATGTGGATAACATCCTAATCCACCTTCACCAGGGCGGCGGCGGACTTAGCCCTCTTCCGCCCTCGCCGCAATCGCGCCCGGCGGATCCAATGGCGCCAGCGTCTGCAGCGGTCCAATGCGAGCCAGCTGCGGCCAGATTGAGCGCACCATCCATACCACCATCAGCGTCGCGAATCCGCCGCCGACCACCGACGCTACGGGACCGAACACCGCGGCGGTGGCGCCGCTTTCGAAGGCACCGAACTCGTTCGAGAAGCCGATGAACACGTAGTTGATCGCCGACACCCGTCCGCGCAGGTGATCGGGCGTGATGGTCTGCTCGAGCGTCAGGCGAATCACGACGCTGATGTTGTCGAAGACGCCGCTGAAGAACAGGCACAACAGCGACACCACGAACGACGTGGACAACCCGAACCCGATCATCGACAGGCCGAACCCGGCCACCACCCACAGCAATGTGCGGCCGGGCCTCTGCCACGGCTTCAGCCGCGTGGTCAGCAGCGCCATGCTCATCGCGCCAAGGCCGGGGGCAGCGCGCAGCCACCCGAGACCCGCCGGTCCGACCTGCAGAATGTCTTTCGCGAACATCGGCAGCAGCGCAACCGCGCCACCGAACAGCACGCCGAACAGATCGAGCGTGATCGCCGACAGGAACAGCGGATGCTCGCGGACGAACCTGAAGCCCGCGAACACGTCGGCGGCGCTGCGGCGGTCTGGCCGTAGCTTGCCTGCGTCGGCGCGAGCGGACACGGACGGCCGCACCGGCATGGTGCGCAGCATCAGGATGAACACCAGCTGCCCCACCGCCGCCAGCGCGAACGGCATCGTCGCCGAACCGGTGGCCGCAATCAGCATCCCACCGGCCGCCGGCCCGGTGATCGAGGCGAGCTGGAACGTGGACGAGAGCCACGCGTTGGCGTTGGCGAACTCCGCCGGCGCGAGCAGTTGCGGCAGGATGGTGTTGACCGAGGGCGATGCGAACGCCCGCGCGGCGCCCACCATGGCCAGCAGCGCATAGATCGCCCAGGTCGGCCCGTCGAACCACGACACCAGGGCGAGTCCGGCCGCGGCGCACGTCAGGACGGCATGCGCGAAGATTCCGACGTTACGGCGCGGATAGCGATCGGCGGCGTTGCCCGCCACCACCATCAACAACAGGACCGGCGACAGCTCGGCGATGCCAACCAGGCCGAGCGACCACGGATTGTTGGTGCGCTCGTACAGCTGCCAGCCGACGGCGACGTTGATGATTTGCCAGCCGCCAATCGCAGCGAAGCGCCCGATCGCGAACGACCGGACGAAAGGATGACGGAGCGCTGCGTAGGCGTCGGGCAGGACGTGGGTATTGTACGGGGATCAGGGATCAGGGCTCAGGGGGCAGGGAGATCGACGCGTTGGTATCAACTTTGAAATAGACCGCCTTAGAGGCTGCTCATGGTCCCCACGAGAGGACACCGCTTGACGCTTGTCCCGGTGTTTATCGCCGCTTTCCTGCTGTCTGCCACGACCCGCGCGTCGGCGCAGTCCTCTATTAACTTCAGCGGCGGCGCGTCGATTGAGCCCGAGCAGGTCTTTGCCGGCGTGTCGTGGCAATCACCGGACTTCGGCGGACGGTTCCACCTCCGGCCCGGCATCGACGGCGGCTTTGGCAACGATCTGCGGCTGGGCACCATCAACATCGACCTGATCGTCAGGGTTCCGCTCGGCACCTCGTCATGGTCGCTGATCCAGGGTGGCGGCCCGACGATCTCGATCGTCACGTTCGCCGGGCTGCTGGAAAACACCCCGCGCAAACTGCGCGCCGGCGGCAGCTACCTGTTCGGGTTCCAGCACGACAACGGATTCTTCGGCGAGTTCCGCGTCGGCGGCGGCGGCTACGTGCCGAACCTGAAAATCGGCGTCGGATGGGCTGTGGAAGTCAAGTAGGCCGCGAAGAGACACGGTGACACGGTGACACGGCGCCGATATTTTCGAAGCGCTGTCTCTTGAAAAAATGTTCTCCTGTCTCTGAGTCTCTGTGGCAACGTATCTGCGTGACCAGGGAACGCACCTTCACTTGGGAAGAACCGATACCGTTTCGCCATCGCGTCGAGGGCCAGTCCGGGCTTGCGTTGTTGCAGCGCGCCGTCGCCGGCGAGTTTCCGCCGCCGCCAATCGCGATGACGATGGACATCCGGCTGACGGAAGTCGAACGCGGCCGGGCGGTGTTCAGCGGCGTACCGCAGGAATTCCACTACAACCCGCTCGGCACCGTGCACGGCGGCTACGGCGCGACGCTGCTCGACTCGGCGATGGGCTGCGCCGTGCACAGCACGCTCGACCCCGGCGACATCTACACGACGCTCGAACTGAAGATCAATTACATCCGCGCGCTGACCCACGAGACCGGCCTGGTGCGGGGAATCGGCAAGGTTCTGAGCGAGACGCGGACGACGGCGATTGCCGAGGGACGGATCGAGGATGGCGAAGGCAGGTTGTATGCCTTCGCCACCACGACGTGCGCCGTGAGACGAAGTGAAAAGTGAGAAGTGAGAAGCTTCTCACTGCCCTCTTCTCACTTCTCACTTCCTGACGTATCTCTGCAGCTTCCGCGGCCCGACTTCGGCGCCGTAGACCACGCCCTGCGAGTCCACGGCCACGCCTTCAGCGGCGAGCGTGCCGCCTGGCGGCTTGCCGCCGTCGGCCATCTTCGCCACCACTTTCCCATCGACCATCTCGTAGGTGAGGCCGTTGTGTGACGGGTCAGGAATGAATCCGGTCACCTTGCCGTCGCGCGCCGAACCGACGCGGATGCCGCGCTTCCACTGGTAGTGGGGCGGGCTGACCGAACCGGACTCCGAGTCGGCGCCGTAGAGCGTGTCGGTGCGCGGGTCGATGAAGATGCCGCTCAGCCGGCTGAACTGGTACCACGTGTCCAGGGTCTTGTAGGTCTCGGGATCGAGAATCTGGATGCGGTTATTGGAGCGGTCGGCCACGAACAAGCGGCCCTTCGAGTCGACCGCGAGGCCGTGTGGCTGCATGAACTCGCCTTCGAGCCCGGAGCCCATCTTGCCGTACTCACGGAGGAACTTGCCGGTGCGGTCGAAGCGGATCAGCCTGGCCGTGGAAGGCGGCGCATTGCCATGTCCTTCGGCCACGAGGATGTCGCCATTCGGATAGGTGATCACATCGTTGGGCTGATAGAACGACGCGGGGTCTGCCGGCTGGCCGGGGACATTGCCGCCCGCCTTGCCAAGGGTCAGCAACACCTTTCCTTCCGGACTGAACTTGATCACCTGGTGACCAACGACCTTGGCGGGCATCGGCGGCAGCGGCGAGTCGGCCGCTGCGCCGGGCGCGCGGGCCGGCAGATTGCTCTGACCGTCGGTGACCCACACGTTGCCGTCGCGATCGACATGGATGCCGTGCGGGAACACGAACATGCCCTGCCCGAAGCTGGTGACCATCTTGCCGTTCGCGTCGAACTTGAAGACGGTGTTCAACGGCGACATTTCGTTCTTGGCACGATCCCAGCAGCTGTTGACCTGGCACCGTTCGGCGACCCAGACGCTGCGGCCATCCTTGTCAATGTCCACCGCGCTGGTCGAACCCCACGTGCGGCCTTCGGGCATCTTCGCCCAGTCCTCAATCGTGTTGTACGGATTCGGCAGGTCGTTGGCCGGCGTGGCCGACATCCACGCGCCCTGCGCCGCCGGTGCCTGCGCGCCCCCCTGGGCCAGCAGCCCGCCACCCGCCAGAATAATCGCCGCCGCACCGGCGGCCATCAAACCCGCTCGAAGTGCACGTCCCATCGATGCCTCCAGAGTGAGAGATATTACACGAAGGGATCGGGGATCCCTGCCATAATCGTCCCGTCATGCCCATCTTCGAATACGCGTGCAAGGGCTGCGGCCGGGAGTTTGAGGCGCTGGTATTACCCACCACCGGCGCGCCGTCCTGTCCGGCGTGCAAGAGCACCGAGCTCGACAAGCTGATCTCGCGGCCGGCGATCAAGTCCGAGACGACACATGGCCTGGCCATGAAAGCCGCCAGGAAGCGCGACAAGATTGCGGGCTCGGAGAAGGCGCGCGAGCAGCGCGAGTACGAACTGCATCACAACGACTAACAGGCCGCCGGACCGCCAGGAAGAGAATGCCGATAGAGACCGCCTCCGGGCAGGCGCAATGCCCCGAATGCTTTGCCGACATCACGCTGTCCACGGTGATGCAGAACGAAATCACCCAGTGCCCGGGCTGCGGCGCCGAGCTCGAGATCATCGCGCTGGAGCCGCTGACGCTCGCGCTCGCGCCCCAGGAAGAGGAAGACTGGGGTGAGTAGCGCCAAGGTCGGCGTGCTCTACAGCCGCGTCCGCGTCGAAGAGAAACTGCTCTTCGAAGCGTTCGAGAAGCGCGGCGTGCAGCTGGACTTGCTCGACGATCAAAAGCTGATCTTCGACATCACCGACGTCCACCATCATCCCTACCAGCACTACGACGTCATCGTCGAGCGCTGCATCAACCACAGCCGCGCGCTCTACAGCCTGAAAATCCTGAACGACCAGGGCGTCAAGACCGTGAACACCGCACTGTGCGCGGATATTTGCGGCAACAAGCTGATGACCACGAGCGCGCTGGCGGCGGCCGGGGTGCCGCAGCCGAAGGCGCTGGTGGCGTACACGCCGGAGAGCGCGCTGCAGGCGATTGAGCAGCTCGGCTATCCCGCGGTCCTGAAGCCGACGGTGGGTTCCTGGGGCCGATTGCTGAGCAAGGTCAACGACCGTGACGCCGCCGAAGCCATCCTCGAGCACAAGGAGACGCTCGGCAGCTATCACCACAGCATTTTCTACATCCAGGAATACGTGAAGAAGCCGGGGCGAGACATCCGCGCCTTCCAGGTTGGGCCCGACACGATTGGCGCGATCTATCGCACCTCGCCCAACTGGATCACCAACACGGCGCGCGGCGGCACGTCGAGCCACTGCCCCATCACGCCGGAGCTGGCCGACATCTGCACCGGCGCGGCCAAGGCGTGCGGCGGCGGCATGGTGGCGCTCGACCTGTTCGAGGACCCGGATCGCGGCCTGCTGGTCAATGAAGTGAACTACACCATGGAGTTCCGCAACAGCATTGCGCCGACGGGCGTGAACATTCCCGAGCGCATGGTGGACTTCTGCCTCGACGTGGCGGCGCGCGGCTGGAACGCGGCCAACGGCTGGGCCACAGACGAGACGCCGGTGCTGGCGACCGTGTCGCTTGCCGACGGCGCATCCGCGTAGCCGCAGCAGGCACCGCATGCGCAGACAGGGTTGAATTCGGTGCAGGATCGAGTTTCGGCCGCGATCATCGGCGCCTCAGGCTACACCGGAGGCGAACTGCTTCGCCTCGCCCTCGCCCACCCCAACCTCGAAGTCAGGCAGGTGACGAGCGAGCGGCTCGACGGCCAGTTCGTCCACTTCACGCATCCCAACTTACGGCCTTCGACAGGCTCAGGCCGTCCCGAGCGTGTCGAGGGACGGCGGCGCACACAGCTGAAGTTCGTGCGCGCCGAGGCGGTCGAGAAATGCGACTTGCTGTTCCTGGGGCTGCCGCACGGCAGCGCCATGGCACGCATCGATCACCTCGCGACGCTGGCCGATCGCATTGTCGATCTCAGCGCCGACTTCCGGTTGCGCGACGCGGCGGATTACGACACCTGGTACGGCAAGCCGCACGGCAACCCGGCGTGGCTGGCGAAGTTCGTCTACGGCCTGCCGGAGCTGCATCGCCATGATTTGAAGACCGCGAACTACGTCAGCGGCGTCGGCTGCAATGCCACCGCCACGACGTTGGCCATCTGGCCGCTTGCCGCGGCTGGACTGATCGACACGTCGCGCGGGGTGATCTGCGAGGTCAAGGTCGGCAGCAGCGAAGGCGGCGCCGCGTCGAACGACTCCACGCATCACCCGGAGCGTTCCGGCGTGATGCGGAGCTTCGCGCCAACCGGTCATCGGCACACCGCCGAAGTGCTGCAGGCCTTGAAGCTGAGAAACGTGGTCACGGACGTCCACCTGAGCGCCACCGCGGTCGACAACGTCCGCGGCGTGCTGGCCACCGCGCACGTCTTCGTCACACCCGGCACCGCGGAGAAGGACGTGTGGAAGGCGTATCGCGAGGCCTACAACCACGAGCCGTTCGTGCGCATCGTGAAGGAGAAGACCGGCCTCTACCGGTATCCGGAACCGAAAATCCTGTCCGGCAGCAACTACGCGGACGTCGGATTCGAGTTCGATCCGAAGACCAACCGCGTGGTCGCGCTGTGCGCCATCGACAACCTGATGAAGGGCGCAGCCGGCACCGCGCTGCAGTGCGCCAACATCATGATGGGCTGGGATGAGACGCTGGGACTCGATTTTCCGGGGTTGCATCCCATCTGAAGAAGTCGGCCACGGAGACACGGAGGTTCGTTTCCTAAAATGCCTTCATCCATATTGGCTCCGTGCCTCCGTGCCTCCGTGGCCGCATTTGCCGCGTTTGGCGGAAGAACCCGCCAATGATTGTCGTCAAGGTCGGCGGAGGCACCTCGCTCAACATCGACGCCGTCGTCGCGGACCTCGTGGCGCTTCGGGCCAGCGGCACGGAGCTGCTGCTCGTGCACGGCGGCGCGCAAACGACCAACGCCGTCGCCGACGCGCTGGGACACCCCGCTCAGTTCGTGACCAGCGAGACCGGCCACGTCAGCCGGCGCACCGACCGCCGCACGCTCGAGATCTTCGAGATGGTCTACTGCGGGCAGTTGAACAAGATGTGGGTCGAGAAGCTGCAGACCAGCGGCATCAACGCCGTCGGATTGTCGGGACTCGACGGCCGCATCTTCGAAGGCACGCGCAAGGACACCCTGCGAATTCGCGTCGACGGCCGCCGGATGGTGCTGCGCGACGACTGGACGGGAACGGTCGAACGCGTCAATCTTGAACTCTTGAACCTGCTGATTGGCGCCGGTTACTTCCCGGTGCTCACGCCGCCGGGATCATCAACGGCCGGCGAGGCCATCAACGTCGACGGCGATCGCGCGGCTGCCATGGTGGCCGGCGCCGTCAAGGCCGACGCCCTGGTGATCCTCACCGACCAGGTGGGATTGCTCAGGACGTTCCCGGACGAATCAACGCTGATTTCGGAGATTCCCAAGGGGCAGGCCGACCGGTTCATGGAGTTTGCCGAAGGGCGCATGAAGAAGAAGGTGATGGGCGCGGTCGAGGCCATTAACGAGGGCGTCGGGAAGGTGATCTTCGCCGACGGCCGCACCACCGAGCCGATCACGAAAGCGCTGGCCGGATCCGGCACGCACATTTCGTAGGGCCGCAGCAGGCGCAGATGGCTCAGACCACACACGCACAAATCGAAGAGCGAGTGCTCGGTGGCACCACCGCGCGCCGCGGTGACATTGTCATTGTCAGCGGCGAGGGTTGCTGGGTCTACGACGAGGACGGCAAGAAATATCTCGATCTCGGATCGGCCCAGGGCGTGGCGATGCTCGGCCACTGCCACGCCGGTGTGACCGAGGCAATCCAGGAGCAGGCAGCCACCCTGACGCTCTGCCCCAGCTATCTCTACAACGACAAGCGCGCGGAATTCGCCAAGGCGCTGGTCGACGTGCTGCCCAAGCACCTGCCACACGTGTTTCTGGCCAACAGCGGCGCCGAAGCAATCGACGGCGCGCTCAAGTTCGCTCGCTTGTTCACCAGGCGATCGGCGTTCGTCGCCACGACCAGGGGCTTTCACGGCCGGACGATGGGTGCGCTGTCGGTGACGTGGGAGCCGAAGTATCGTGAGGGCTTCGAGCCGCTGCTCGCAACCGCGCACGTGCAGTTCAACGACGCCGCCGCGCTCGACAAGGCCGTGACCGACAAGACCGCCGCCGTGGTCCTGGAAGTGGTCCAGGGCGAGAGCGGCGTCAACATCGGCACGCCGGATTTTCTCAAGACCGCGCAGCAGGTGTGCCGCGAGCGTGGCGCGCTGCTGATCGTCGACGAGATCCAGACCGGCTTTGGACGCACCGGCAAGTGGTTCGCGGTTGAGCACACCGGCATCGAGCCGGACATCATGTGCCTGGCCAAGGGACTCGGCGGCGGATTCCCGATGGGGGCATTCGCGTACACCAAGACGATCAGAGAGGTCCTCACACCCGGCGCGCATGGCAGCACCTTCGGCGGCTCGCCGCTGGCTTGCGCCGCCGGCCTGGCCGCCATCCAGGCCTATCGCGATGAGGGTCTGATCAAGCGCAGCGGCATTCTGGGCGCGAACATGCGCAACCAATTGCGGGGTGCGCTCGAAGGCGTGGCGCTGGTGCGCGACATCCGCGGACTCGGCCTGATGATTGCGGTTGAACTGCGCACCAAGGTGGCGCCGGTGCTGAAGAGCCTGATGCTCAGCCACGGCGTGATTGCGCTGCCGGCCGGGCCGACCGTACTGCGGCTGCTGCCTCCCCTGGTGATCACCGAGAAGGAGATCGATCTCGGTGTGCAGGCCATCGCCAAGGCGATCAAGGAATTACCGGCGTGATCGATCGCGCAGGCGCGATTGAGCTCGTGCATGGACTCGTGGCGATTCCGTCGCTGTCCAGGCATGAGGCCGCTGCCGCGTCGTGGCTCGTCGACCAGATGCGCGCCGCCGGCTACGATCGCGCGTTCGTGGATGAGGCGGGCAACGCCGTCGGCGAGCTCGGCGAGCCGAACGCGGCCCGGACGATGGTGCTGCTCGGCCACATCGATACCGTCCCCGGCAACATTCCCGTTCGCATCGAGAACGCACTCCTCTATGGGCGCGGCAGCGTTGATGCCAAGGGCCCGCTGGCCACCTTTGTCGCTGGAGCCGCGCGGTTCGGATCGGCGGCGGCGAAGGCCGCAGGCATTCGAGTCGTCGTTGTCGGCGCTGTCGAAGAGGAAGCGGCGACCAGCAAAGGCGCGCGCTTCATCGCCTCGAGGTTCGACGGCAGGCACGACGTCATTCCAACGGCCTGCATCATCGGCGAACCGAGTCACTGGACCCGTGTCACGCTCGGCTACAAGGGGCGGCTGCTGATGGACTTCACCGCCGCTCAGCCGATGGCGCACACTGCGGGGCCTGATGCGAGCGTGGCGGCCGTGGTCGTCGACTTCTGGAATTGGGTGACGGCACACGCCGCGCGCGTGAACCACGGCAAGGACAAGGTGTTCGATCAGTTGCGCCCGAGCCTGCGGCGATTCATCACCTCGACGACCGACCAGATGCACGACACGGTGGATGGGCAATTCGCATGGCGGCTTCCGGTGGGGTTTGACGCAAAGGCCTTCATGAGTGAACTGCGGGAACAGGCCGACGGGCCAACGGGCCAACAGGCCAACAGGACGACGTTCAATTTGAAGTTTCGTGGTTACGAGAAGGCGTGGCGCGGGGATCGCAACAACGCGCTCGTCAGGAGCTTCCTGGCGGGGCTACGAACCGTGGCGCCGTCGGAGAAGCTGGGCTTCGTGTTGAAGACCGGCACCAGCGACATGAACGTCGTCGGGCCGGAATGGCAGTGTCCGATCGTCGCCTACGGTCCTGGCGACAGCTCGCTCGATCACACGCCGAACGAACACCTGCCGGTCGAGGACTACTGGAAGGCGGTCACGGTGATCGAAGAAACGCTGACAGCGTTCAGCGCGACATCGTAACCAGCGCCGCAAAGATGTCGATCGCCGCCCGGAGGCGGCCGACGCGCAGGTTTTCGTTGATGGCGTGCTGGTGGTTGTCGAAGTTGACCACCACCAGGCCGCGAGGAGCAGCAGCAACGGCTTCATCGCGCCGTGTGTAGCATCCGCCTTCAGTCAGATTACAATTTGCGGCAGATGTCCGTTTCGAAGGCCGTGAACATTGCCGATCTGCGGCGGATGGCCGAGCGCCGTCTGCCGCGCATGGTGTTTGACTACATTGACGGCGGCGCCGAGCGCGAGTGGACGCTGCGCGAGAACACGCGTGCCTTTGAGGATGTGCTGTTCCGGCCGCGCTCCGCGGTGGCCACGCCGGCCTGCGATCTCACCACCAGCGTGCTCGGGTTGCCCATCTCGATGCCACTGATCCTGGCCCCGGTCGGCAGCAGCCGCCTGTTCTACCCGCGCGGCGAAGAGGACGCGGCCGCAGCGGCAGGCAATGCCGGCACGATCTACACCCTGTCGACCCTCTCCGGCTGCCGCATGGAAGACGTCAAGCAGGCCACCAGCGGCCACGCGTTCTACCAGTTGTATCTCTGCGGCGGCCGCGACAGCGCCTTGAGCGCGATTCATCGCGCCAAGTCTGCCGGCTACAAAGCGCTGGTCGTCACGATCGACACACCGGTCTCGGGCTTTCGCGAGCGCGATGCCCGCAACGGCATCAAGGAGCTGCTCGCCAAGAACCTGTCATCAGTGCCGCACCTCGGACAGATGATCGTCAGGCCGCGGTGGCTCTACGACTACTTCGGCGACGGCGGCCTGATGAACTTCCCCAACATCCTGATCAACGGCGAGCCGCTGGGTTACGCGGATGTCGGCGCGGTGCTCGAAGCCTCGATGACGTCGTGGCAGGACTTCGCGTGGATCCGCGAGGCGTGGGGCGGACCCATCATCGCCAAGGGCGTGCATACCGCCGACGACGCACGGCGGGCGGTGGATGCAGGCGCCGCCGCAATCGTGGTGTCCAATCACGGTGCGCGCCAGCTCGATGGCGTGGCGCCGACGATTCGCGTGTTGCCGGAAGTGGTCCGGGCCGTCAAAGGCCAGACCGAGATTCTGCTCGACGGCGGTATTCGCCGAGGCAGCGATATCGTCAAGGCCTTGTGCATGGGCGCACGCGCGGTGTTGATCGGCCGCGCCTACGCCTACGGACTAGGGGCGGGCGGGTATGCGGGCGTCGAGCGCGCGCTCCAGATCCTCAGGACCGACGTCATCCGCACCATGAAACTCCTCGGCGTGGGAGCCATCAACGACCTGGACGGTTCGTTCATCGACGTCCCGTCGGCCTGGCAACGCTGAGTTCGCCAGGCCAATTCTTTGCGGAGTTTCCGTCATGTCTCTTCGGCCTGTGAAGCAAGTCATCCGTGCGACGCCGACCATGGAAGGCGCGGGCGTCAAGCTGCATCGCGGGTTCGGCTTCGGCGCCACCAGCGAGTTCGATCCGTTCCTGCTGTTCGACGATTTCCGCAACGAACGGCCCGACGATTACCTGGCCGGCTTTCCGTGGCACCCGCACCGCGGGATTGAAACGATCACCTATGTGCTGGCGGGCACCGTCGATCACGGCGACAGCCTGGGCAATCGTGGATCGCTCGGCGCCGGCGACGTGCAGTGGATGACGGCGGGCAGCGGCATCATGCACCAGGAGATGCCCAAGGGCGATGCGCAGGGGCGCATGCACGGCTTCCAGTTGTGGGCCAACCTGCCGAAGTCGTTGAAGATGACCGACCCGCGCTACCAGGACATTGCGGCCAGGGACGTTCCCGAAGTCGTGGATGACGACGGCACGCGCGCGCGGATCGTGGTGGGCGATTTCTGGGGCAAGCGAGGGCCGGTGGAGGGCGTGGCGGCCGATCCGCGGTACCTCGACATTTCCGTGCCGCCGAACCGAACCAGGCGCCTCCCGGTCGAGTCCTCCCGGCATGCATTCGCGTACGTCTTCGCCGGATCGGGCACGTTCCGCGACGCGTCGAAGCCATTGCCGGTGCAGACCGAGCTGGTCGGTGTGTCGGACGATCCCACACCGTCGATGCTGGGCAACCGCTCGCTGGTCTTGTTCGACAGCGGCGACGAGATTACCGTCACCGCCGGTGAAGAAGGCATCCGCTTCCTGCTGGTCTCCGGCCGCCCGCTCGAGGAGCCGGTCGCCTGGTACGGCCCGATCGTAATGAACACCCGGGCCGAACTGCAGCAGGCGTACTCGGAATTGCAGAACGGCACGTTCATCAAACATCGCGGGCTAGCGGGCTAGCGGGCTAGCGGGCCAGCGGGCCAGCGGGCTAGCGGGCTAGCGGGCTAGCGGGCCAGCGGGCTAGCGGGCTAGCGGGCTAGCGGGCTAGCGGGCTAGCGGGCTAGCGGGCCAGCGGGCTAGCCTGCAGGCCTGCAGGCCTGCTAGCCTGCTTAGAATCTCGCGGCGACTTCCTGGTAGCCGACGGTCGCGAACAGGACCAGGATTCCGACCAGCAACAGGTTCGTCACGACCGAGTTATGCGGGACGGGCTCGGTCCACTTGACGCGGTTGTTCAGGTACAGCATGGTCGCGGCGACAAACGGCACGAACAGACTGCTGACCACGGTGTACACAATCACCACCTGAATCGGCTGGCCCGTGAACGCAAACGGCAGCGGCACCAGGGTGATGAACAGCAGGGCAAGACGATATGGCGTGCTGGTCACCCTGACGGCGGCTTGCCGCTGCTCTGAGGACATGCCGGTGACGATGCCGTAGAGATCGGCGTAGAGGTAGGGGACGCTCTGCCAGACGCCGAGCAGTGACGCGAAGACGGCGGCCCAGAAGCCCACGGAAAACGCGATGCGGCCGAAGGTGCCCAGCACCGTGCCGAGCGCTTCCGCCATTCGGGGCACGGCCTGGGCGTTGGTGAGCGCCTGGCCCTGCACGAAGAAGGCGTCGTTCGCGATCAGCATGATTGAGCCGCCGAAGATGGCGGTGAACAAATACGCGATGGCGATATCGCCGCGCACGAACGACAGGAACCCGGAGCCGCGCATGTTCTCTTCGCGCATCCAGTAGTTGTACGAGAGCATCGTGATGGAACCACCGACGCCGCCGATCAGCGACAGCACGTAGGTGCCGCTGCCGGCTGGAATGGTGGGCATCAGCAGGCCCTGCACGGCGGCCATCGGCTGGTTGAGCATGAAGATCGCGCAAAACAGGATGCTGAATCCCATGATGCCGACCAGGGTCTTCATCAGCTTCTCGAAGCTGTCGTAGCCGCCGTAGAACACCACCAGCCCGCCGATCAGGCTGTGCACCACCGCGCCCCACGACTGCGACAGCGCGCCGTTGGTGAGGTTCGCCATCCCCAATCCGGTGGCGTTGGTCAGTGACGCGCTCACCGACACGGTCCAGATGACGAGATAGACGCCGAAGTACCACTTCACCCAGGCCGGCAGGTACTCCGCCCAGCCTTCCACCGCAGTCTTACCGGTGGCGAGTTGCCACCGCGCGATGCCCTCCTGCAGCACGAACTTGAAGAACGCGCCGGCCGCAATCGCCCACAACAGGACAACGCCGTAGCGGGCGCCGCCGACGGTCGCGGACACCACGTCGCCCGACCCGATGCCCGTCGCAGCGACCACGAGACCCGGCCCGGCGAGCTTGAGGAAACTGACCGTCGGCTTGTGCTGATTCATTGGCGACACAGAGCATAGCGTTCAATTCGGGCCGGCCCACACGAACGCGCGCTGCCCGGGGGGCTACTTCGCGCGGGTCATCACCCAATCCACGGTGGTGCCCATGGCGCCGGCTGCCCCGACGATCTTGTCGCCCTCGAGCTTGCCCTTCATCTCGTAGGTCATGCGACCGTCACGGTTGATCGTGAAGCTGATTTGGTCGCCCTCGATTGTGCCGTTCTCCACCGGCCAGGTGCGGCCGCCGCCCATGTCGAACTGGCCCGTGAGCGTGCTGCCCTCGGCCTTCAGCTCCACCTGCGACGTCACCGAGCCCATCTGGCTGTTCATCTCGAACACCCACTTGCCATCGACGCCCGACTGAGCCGCGGCAGCGACCAGGGTCACCGCGACGAGTAGCGCTGTCAATCCGCCTCGCATGTCCATTCCTCCCATTCGACGGGATCATCCGTCGATCGGAATCTTACACGTACAGTGAACGCCCCGCGCCGGATGGCTTGTTCAGCCGGCGCGGGGCTCAGCGGTGCTATCGAACTACCGGAACAGACCGCTCACGCGTGACACGATCTGTCCAGATCAGAAGTTCAGCGAGAAGCCGACGCGGATGGTGCGCGGCGACAGAATCGGGTCGCCGCCCGACGGGAGCAGGTAGCTGCCGCCCACGGCCGTCGTGTGATTGACCACCGTGTCGGCGTTGGTGATGTTGAAGAAGTCGATCTGCGGCGTGAAGTTGCGCGCGCCGAAGCGGAACGACTTGGACAGGCGCAGGTCGGCCATGACGACGTTGTCGTAGCGCTCTTCGCCGCGCTTGCTGAGCTGAATGGTCTGGCTGGCGCGGATCAACGTGATGCCCTGCGCCGCGGCCGCCGCCCGAGTCAGGTTGAAGGTCGACACATACGGATAGCCATTGTTGGCGACCACCGAGCCCGAGAAGCTGATGTCCCACGGCAGCGTGTAGCTGCCCGACACGCGCAACGCCTGTTCGGAGTCGTTGCCGATGATGCCGGTTGGGAAGCGGGTATTGTTCGGATCGTTCAGGTCCGTTCCGCCCGAGACACCGCCTTCGTTCTTGCCAAGCGTGAATCCGGCCTGCATCTGCCACTTGCGCGAAAACCGCTTGGTGGCGGTGAACTCGACGCCCTTATAGGTCGTATCGAGGTAATCGACGTTGTCGCGAACGTTGGCGGCCAAGGTGTTGGCGGCGGCGCTGATGTTGTAGACCGTCGCCGTGGTCGGCCGTGGGTTGGCAACGGTGCCACCGGGACCGTTCGCGATGGTCACCGTGTGGGCCGTGTAGGCCGACGCCGGCTGCAGCGTGTTGATCTGTCCCATCTGCTTGCGGTTGGTGCGGTAGTAGAACATCGCACCCATGCGAACGGCGCCCGGCAACTCCGTCTCAATGCCGGCGGTGATTTCGTCCGAGTACGGCCAGTCAACGCCGTCGGCGGCGTAGCCGGTCACCGAGCCACCGCTGAACGCCGGGCACGCACCGGTGATTTCACCCGCGTCGAAGCGGCGGTTGTTGTTCAAGTCGCTCCACGGGCAGTCACGCGATCCGACGGTGAGCGGGTTGACGTTGGTGACGCGGTCGATGCCCACCTGCACACCGTAGCGGCTCACGCTCGCCTTGAGCGCGGTGCGGCCGCTGCCGGTCAGGTCGTACGACGCGCCGGCGCGCCACACGGCAATGCTCTGATCAATGACTTCCCGCGCCGCCACCGTTCGGGGGGTACCGAACGTGCCGCCCGGCGCCGACTGCGCCGGCAGCCGGCCCACATAGCGGTCCCAGCGCGCGCCGACATTCAGCGTCAGGCGGTTCATGGACCACGCGTCCTGCAGGAAGAACCCGGTCACCGTCGCCACGTTCTCCGAGAACGCCGGCGAATTCCACTGGCGAACCGAGACCGGCACGCGATTGTTGTAGACCAGCCAGTGATCGTTCAACACCGAGTAATCCGAGCCGTAGTAGAGGCGGCTCCACTGCACGCCCGCCTTGAACAAGTGCTCGCCACCGAACCCGCTCTTGCCGAAGGTGAAGACGTTGTCGAACTGGGTGCGGGAGTTCGGCTGGTGGTCTTCACGCGTCGACGCGTTGAACACCTCGGTGGTGCCGGTATCGATGATGCGGACCAGCGACCGATCGGTTTCGGGCTGATAGGTATAGTCGGTCTGGCCGTCCATCACGCTGAAGCTCGACTCGTAGACCAGGCCGCCCCTGATCCCCGTGTACTTCGCCTGAGTGGTCTGCACCGGGTTGCCCTGCACGACCGAGGCGATGTCGGGGATGATGTCGTTGCTGTCGCGCCGATGGCCGCGGATCTTGTTGTTCCAGAAGTAGCTGCCCATCAGCTTCTGGTTGGCGGTGAGCTGATAGACGAGCTTGCCGGAGTAGTTCTTCAAGTCGTTGTCGTCGAGCGCCTGCGAACCGTCGGCGTTGGTGGCGTTGACGAACTTGTTGACGATCCACTTGCGGACCGTGCCGTTGAGCCACAGCTTGTTCTGAATCAGCGCGCCGCCGCCGGCGACGTTGAAGTCATAGGTGACGTCGGTGGCGTTGCCGCGGAAACTCGGCACGAGCCGCCGCGTCGCGGCGAAGTTGTCTGACTGCAGAGCGTTGTTCGCGAAGCTGTATCGGACGTTGGCCTTCCACTGATTGCCGCCGTCCTTGGTGACCATGTTGATGTTGATGCCGCCGGCCAGCATTTCCGCCGGAATCGCCGAGGTCATGTAGTTGACCTCTTCGAACATACCCTGGTCGTAGTACACCATCGTCGCGCCGCCGCCGCCGCCCGGCCAGTTCACCGTGGCGCCGTCGATGTTGTAGCTGACGTCCGCCGTGCTCGAGCCGTGCGCCGACATGCTGCTCTGCTGCATCGACTGCGTGCCGCCGACGTCATAGGTCCCCACCTGGACGCCGGGAATCAGCTTCGCAAGCGACCACGGATCGCGGCCCGTCGGGATGCCTTCCAGAATCTCCTGGTTCATCACGGTCTGCTGCACGTTCGAACGCACGTCGACGGTCGGCGACTCACCGGTCACGGTAATCGTCTCGGCCAGCGAGCCGACTTCCATCTTGGCGTTGATCGTCGCCACGAACGCCGCGCTGATGCGGATGTCCTGGCGCTCCACGTTCCGGAAGCCCTGGAGTTCGAATTTCACGGTGTAGGCGCCCGGAACGAGGCGATCGAAGCGATAGGCGCCAGTGGTGTCGCTGACCTGGGTCTGTGGCCCGCCGATCAGACGGTCGCCGGACAGCGTGATGGTGGCACCTGGCAACACCGCGCCGCTCGCGTCGGTGACGACGCCGGCGATCGAGCCGGTCGTGACCTGCGCGGACGCAAGGGGGGTGGCTAAAAAGACGGCCAGACTCGCAAATACAAGGATCCGACGAACAGATGTCATGCCTCTTCCTCCGAAGTGAACGACAGGAAACGGTTTACGCACCGTCCAATTGATTCTTCTGATGGCGGTATTGTCGCCCAAAGCGCCCGGAAATTGTCACCGGTCTTCAGAGAAATTTCGGGACGAAGCGCGGGTTCATACCTTCGGCTCCATTTTGGGCTGGAAATTCGACTTCAGCCATGCGGCTGATCCAAATGTTTGGTGTGGGGGCTGCCGGACGGGGATTCCTGCACGTTCTGGCGTATGGGCGACGTGGTGATCACGACAACCTTCCACGCCTACCAGGACGTGAACGGCATCAAGCTGCCGGCGCGCATCACCACCAAGGTGGACGACTTCACCACCTCCGAGATCACGTGCCGAGGGCATGACGGTGATCACGCAGGCGGTGGTCGCGTATCACCTGGCCGGCAACCCGCATTCCGACACCATGCCGATGGTCTACATCCCGCGGGATCGGCTGCTGGTCGAGGTGGATGCCTTCAGCGAGGCGTCGGCGGCGCATCCGTATGCGGCCAACCTGCTTGAAAACATTCAGAAGCGACACCTGCGCGTTGATAGAATCGTGCCGCTGTCCGCGCTCGAGAAGGCCGTCGGAGCAAAGGGGAACTGATGCGCGTTGTGTGTGCCGGTGTGTTCGTGTTGGTCGCGTCGATGGCGTCGGCGCAGACCGCCGCCGAGAAGCCGTTCGTGCCGGTGTCGGGCCAGGCCGGCAAGGATGTCGTGTGGGTGCCGTCTCCCCCTGACATGGTCAACAAGATGATGGAGCTCGGCAACGTCACGGACCAGGACTTCGTGATGGACCTTGGCTCCGGCGACGGCCGCAACATCATTGCCGCCGCGAAGCGTGGCGCGCGCGGGCTCGGCGTGGAATTCAACCCCGACATGGTGGCGCTGTCGCGCCGGCTCGCGCAGGAAGCCGGCGTGGCCGACAAGGCACAGTTCGTCGAGTACGACATGTACGAGTACGACATTTCGAAGGCCACGGTGATGGCGCTGTTCCTGCTGCCGGTGAACATGAATCTGCTGGCGCCGAAGTTCTACAACCTGGCGCCTGGCTCCCGCATTGTCGCCAACACCTTCGGCATTGAGGGCTGGGAACCCGACGAGCGCGTCACGTTGCCGCCGGCATCGGAGTGCGAGAGCTGGTGCGAGGCGTTGCTGTGGGTGGTCCCGGCGAAGATCGCCGGCACGTGGTCCATGGGCAACGGCACCATGACGCTGACGCAGGAATGGCAGATGGTGCAAGGCACCATCAACGCCGGCAACGGCTCGCAGCCGGTGGCCATGGGACGCCTGCGCGGCCTCGACCTGAGCTTCACGTCAGATGGCACCACCTTCAAGGGCACGGTCGGTGCCGACGGCAGAACCATCACCGGCACGGCCACGGCCGCCAACGGCACAACCACTGCGTGGAAGGCTAGTAAGAAGTGAGAAGTGAGAGGTGAGAAGTCACTTCTCCCTGAGCTTGTCCATCGCAACCGTGTAGGCCCGACGACCCGATTGCGGGTCGTAGACGATCACGGGCATCAGCTTGCCGCGAATGCGATCGGGGTTCGATCGCGCGTAGGCCATCAGCGTCGTCGCCAGCAGCTGCTGCGACCCCTCCTCCAGGCCGGCACGGGGGACGCCGCACAGCAGGTCGTTCATCGACACGTCCCACGCTTCTCCCCACAGCAACGCGTCGACGACCGTGCCCTTCACGACGTTGTGCGAGAAGTTGAAGTAGAACGACAGCGGCGAGTACGCCGTGTCGGTGGGCCGATAACGCTCGAAGGCGGCGAGCAACGCCGGCTTGTGCGCGGTGAATCCGTCGACCAGCCGCGCACGATCGGCCCCCGACTCCGACAGTGATTGCGGCGGCGTGCCAATGAAGGCGCGCGCATCCGCGGTCAGCCCGTTGAGCAACGCTTCCTCGATCACGCGGCGATCCCTGTCCACCGTCGCCTCGGCGGAACCGGAGCGATTCTCGGTGCCCGCGTCGGCCAGCCGCGCATACTCCCCCATCACCGACGCCAGCGCGAAGCACAGCCACGGGTAGTCGGCGACGTTGTCGTCGCGCAGCAGCGAGGTGTCGCGGCCACATTGTGCCTCGAAGCCAAAGCGCAGGTGACACCCCAGGCTCTGCGCGTGGCCGAGGCCAATGCGAAACTGGTGCGCCTCGTCCAGCGTTCGGACGTTCGCGAGCAGCTTCGCATAGCCCCACTCCTCTGGCTCGTAGTGCGAGGTGCCGATCAGCATCAGCGTCTCGGCATCGGCAGCGAACTGCTGGCCGCTGCCGTTCGGGCCCTGCAGCTCCCGCAGCATCGCGTTGAGACGATCGAAGTTCTCGTTGGGATCGCCGTCATCCCACACCCGCATCGTCAGCAGCGCGAGCACGTGCATGAAGTAGTAGTCGAGCAGAATCGCCGGCTCGAGGCTGGAGGCCGGCTCGGCGCCGCGCTGATCGGCGACGAACTGCAGCACGTCGATCGGAATGATGTCGGCATTGGTCCGCTGGGCCACGCCGTCCCAGTCGTGCAGAATATTGAATCCCTCGGCGCGGGTCCGGCCGTCGGACGAGCGAATCATCTTGTCGAGGAAGATCTGATGGCGGCCCGCCCGGAACTTGTTGGCGCGCATCGCATCGCGCAAGCCGGTCAGCGTGGCGCCAAGGGTCTTGCCGGACAGGCCAGAGACAATGTCGCGACGCACGGAGCCGGTAAGGGCCGCCTCGACCTGGTCGCAGGCTTGTGCGAAGGAGATGTTCATCTGGTTGCCGGTTAGAATACCCTGCAGGAACTGGGAACCAGGAATTAGGGATTAGGGACTAGCCGCGCGGCCGCGTCATGAGTAGCAGCTGGTCGACCGCCTCCTGGAGATCGCGCGTCAGCTGCGAACGATACCGGCGCACCAGCGTGTGGGCGACGGTTTCGTAGTACCACAGCGTGCCATCACGCTTGCCGTGGAATCGATCCCAGATCTCTTCGCCGTGCTCGCGATAATCGCGGATGATCGCGCGCACGTTGTGCAGCTTGTCCGCCGCCGACACCAGGCAGATCGACGGGCTCGCGTTCTCGAGGTGCGCAAGGTAGTTCTCCTTGCGTTCGAGCCACGGCAGCTGGTCTTCCGGATCTTCGACCAGGCTGTCGCTGCACCCGAGGACGATATCGGCGACCGCGTCGCCGTAGGCGGCGCGAATCTCGGCCAGCGTCGCTTCGCCACCGCCGTCCTCTGCGGCGTCGTGCAGCAGCGCGGCGATTGCTTCGTCTTCGCCGGCGCCATATTCAATCGCCAGCGCCGTCACACCGAGAATGTGCGCGATGTAGGGAATGCCGGTGCCCTTGCGCACCTGGGCGTGGTGAACCTGATGCGCGTATGCCATTGCCGACGCAAACCGCCCGGTCGTCATCAACGCCATGCAGGATGGTAGCGTGGATCAGGACGGCGACGGTGCGCCTGTGGCAGGCCCAGTCTGCCGATGACACACGATCGACAGCTCCACGCTATCGTAGGCACCCGTGACGTCTGACCAGACTCGCGTGCGCGCCCTCGACGTGGCGCAGGGCCTCATCATGGTGCTGATGGCCATCGACCACGTGCGCGTGTATGCGGGCGTGCCGGCCGGTGGTCCATCCCCGGGCGTGTTCTTTACGCGTTGGGTCACACACTTCTGCGCGCCGGGCTTCGTCTTCTTCGCCGGCACATCCGCGTTCCTGCGGCGGCCCTCGCCAGCCGGCTCCCGTGAGCTGTCGCGCTACCTCGTAACCCGCGGCCTGCTGCTGGTCGCCATCGAACTCACGCTGATGCGCTTTGCGTGGACATTCAACTTCGATGTCATCAATTACAACCTCGCCGGCGTGCTCTGGATGATCGGCTGGAGCATGGTGGCGCTGGCCGCGCTGGTGCACCTGCCGTTCGAAGCGATTGCCGCGACAGGCCTCATCATCTCGCTCGGCCACAACCTCGTCGATCCCTACCTCCGCGGGTTTGGCGCAGCAATCGCCGAAAGTCCGGTTCGATGGATCTGGCAGTTTCTCTATTTTGGCGGCTCGGTCACAGTGGGCGACGGCGGGCCACGCATCGCCATTCTCTATTCACTGCTGCCATGGATTGGCGTCATGGCCGCCGGCTATGCGTTCGGCCGCGTGCTGTCGTGGCCGATCGAACGCCGCCACCGCGCGTGCGTCGCGATTGGCCTCGCCGCTGTGGCGGCATTCGTGGTGCTGCGGACGTTCAACCTCTACGGCGATCCTCGGCACTGGCACCCGGAACAGCCGCTGACGTTCCTGAATACGACGAAGTATCCGGCGTCGGCGCTGTTCCTGCTGATGACCATCGGTCCGCTGATCGCGCTGATGCCGCTGTTCGAGCGCACCCGCGGCGTGGTGGGCCGCGCGCTGGAAGTCTTCGGGCGCGTGCCGCTGTTCTATTACATCCTGCACATTCCGCTGATCCACGCCGCCGCGATCGTGGTGTCGCTGCTTCGAACCGGGGCCGTGACGCCGTGGCTGTTCGGCAACCATCCGATGGAACCAGCCGAATTGCCGACGGGTTACATGTGGAGCCTGGGCCTGCTGTATCTGGTCACAACGGTCTGCGTCGTGATCCTGTATGGGGCGTGTCGGTGGTGGCTGGGGCGGTCCACGTCACGCCGCCGCCAGAGTGAGCCAGTTCCGCCGCCGGCCTAGTCATTATCCACAGATGGCGCCGATGGCACGGATACGTGCTGCTCAAGATGGTGGATCGTGGCGGCGTGACCGACGCGTCACTCGACGCCTTCTTCCAGTCGGTGAGCGAGATCACGTCCTCGTACGACAAGCAGCGCGTGCTCCGGCGCGTGGTGGATCGTCTATCGGCCACGCGCGGCCTCGGCTCCCACGACGAACACCGCGCCCTGGCAGCGCTGGTGCGGTCCGAAGTCAGGCGGTAAGCGGGCTACGGGCTACTAGCTCCTTCACGCAGTTTGAACCGCTGCAGTTTTCCGGTGGCGGTCTTCGGCAGGTCGGCCACGAACGCCACGCCGCGCGGGCGTTTGTAGTCGGCCAGCCGCTCGCGTACGAACTGCTGCAGCGCCGCAGCGAGCTCGGGGCTGCCCGCCACCTGCGACTTCAAGACGACGTAGGCGAAAGGCTTTGACAGGCCGTCGCCATCGTCGCGGCCCACCACCGCGCATTCCTGCACGGCCTCGTGATCGATCAACACGCTTTCGATCTCCACGGGGCTGACCCAGATGCCGCCGGCCTTGAGCATGTCGTCCGACCGGCCGCCATAGTAGTAATAGCCGTCGGCGTCGCAGGTGTACTTGTCGCCGGTGCGAATCCACTCACCCTGGATGGTCTGCCTGGTCTTCTCGTGCTGGTTCCAGTAGAGCGCGCAGGTGGAATCGCCCTTGATCAGCAGGTTGCCCATCTCGCCCACCGCCACCGGCCGATCCTGGTCGTCGACAATCCGCGCCTCGTAGCCCGGCACCATTTCGCCGCTCGATCCCGGCCGCACGCGGCCCGGCCGGTTGGCGATGAACATGTGCAGGCACTCCGTTGATCCAATGGCGTCCAGGATGTCGACACCGAAGCGCTGCTTGAAGCGCCGATAGAGCGATTCCGGCAGCGCCTCTCCCGCGGACACGGCGTAGCGCACCGTCGACAGATCGAAGTCGCGTCCCTCAGGCTGGTGAGACAGCAACATGCCGTAATTCGTCGGCACGCTGAAGAACAGCGTCGGTTTGTAGCGCTCTATCGTCTCGTAGACTCGGGCCGCGGCCGGCGCATCAGGCATCAGGATCGCCGTCGCGCCCACCGCGAACGGCATGTAGAGCGCGTTGCCCAATCCGTAGGCGAAGAACAGCTTGGCGACGCTGAAGCAGCGGTCGGCGGCCGTCATGCCGAGCACGGCCTTGGCGTACGCCTCCGCGCACACGTACATGTCGTGCTGCAGGTGCACGCAGCCCTTGGGCTGCCCGGTGCTGCCGGAGGAGTACAGCCAGAAGGCCATCGCGTCCTTGTGCGTGGGGTAGGCGGTGAAGCTGGTGGACGATGCCGACAGCAGCGCGTCGAAGGAGTCGCAACCGGACGGCGGATTCCCCACCACGATGACGTGCGACAGACTCGGCAGCGCCAGACGATCGATGGCCTGGAATTCCTTCAGCAGCGCTTCGCTGATCACCAGCACCCGCGCGGCGCTGTCGTTCAAGGCATGCGTGTAGTCCTTCGCGCGCCACAGCGTGTTCAACGGCACCGGCACAACGCCGGCCTTGATGGCGCCGAAGAAGCCATAGGCAAACGCCGGGGTGTCCTGCAGGATCAGCGCAATGCGCTGTTCGGGCTGCACGCCGAGGCCGCGCAACGCGTTGGCGAACCGGTTGACGCGCTCGGCCACCTGCCGGTAACTGACGCGCTCGTCGCCGCATTCAATGGCAATGGCGTCGCCGCGGCCCTCGTCGAGGTTGCGATCGACGAAATGGGTCGCGGCATTGAACTGTTCCGGCAACGGGATCATGCGCGCTGGTGCCACCAACCGCTACCAGGGCGGGCGCGTCTTGTAGAGGTATTCCTGCAGGTACGGATCGCGCGAGGTGAGCAGTTCCTTCGCCGTCCCCTGGAAGACGATTGAGCCGTCCTTCAAGACCAGGAACTCCACGCCCTCGACCTCCGAGGCGTCCACCTTCTCGACGTCGACGGCGCCGTTGCGCCGCACCGCGCGATGCTCGGCAATGTAGAACGCATCGCGGATCTGGTGCGTCACCACCACCGTGGTGACATCCTCGAGATCGCGCAGCGTGACGATCTCGTCGTCAATCGACCAGGCGATCAGCGGATCGAGACCGGTGATCGGATCGTCGAACAGCAGCAGCTTCGGCTTCGACGCCATGGCGCGCGCAATGCCGACGCGGCGCCGCTGGCCACCCGACAGCGCCGCGGGCATGCGATCGGCGAACTCGTCGAGGCCGACGAAGCCGAGCACCTCGGCCACGCGCCCGTCGATCTGCGCGTCGGTGAGGTCGTGCTCCTCGAGCAGCCGGAAGCCGACGTTCTCGGCCACGGTCAGCGAATCGAACAGCGCGTTTTCCTGGAACACCATGCCAATGTCGGCGCGCATCGCCAGCAGCTCGACTTCCGGCATTTGATCGACGCGGAATCCGTTCACGGTGATGCGGCCCTCGTCGGGCCGCAACAGTCCGAGTGCCAGCTTGAGAATCACCGACTTGCCGGCGCCGCTCACGCCGAACATGATCCGCATCGAGCCCTTCGGCACGGTGAAGCTGAGGTCGCGCAGCACGACGTGGTCGTCGAACGCCAGCGACACGTGCTCGAACACGACCGCGTTCACAGCTTCCGGCTGTCGTAGGCCCAGTGCAGCACGGCCTGTCGTTGTCGCTTCCGGCACTCCAGATCTCCCGGCTCACAATGCTTGGTAATCGCGGCCACGTGCCGCGCAATTGCGCGCCATCGCCGAATCTGCCGGACATCGTCCGACGTCCGGCGTCCCATGTAGTACCGACAGTACCACTGGAACCAGCCCCGCGGATCCTGCGCGCGAATCCAGCCGCTGCGCCGCCACGTCGCCAGCGACTGCGAGGCGTGGACGCCGAAGTAGTTCAACCTGGCCTGACGCCGGCCCTCGGCCAGCCTGGCCTTCGTAAACCAGTCCTGCGGGAACTCGTCGCGGCAGTCGGTCATGTACTTGCCGCCGAACACGCCCAGCCGCAGCATCTGCTTCGGCGTCAGTTGTGGCCTGAAGTCGGCAGCGAAGTTCCGGCCCGCCGGCTCGGTGCGGTCGTACACGTAGCCGCGCTGCATGCGATCGTTGACGACCACACGAACCGCGTTCCGGGATCGGGGCTTCGCTTGAAGCATTACTCAGTTTGCAACGGAACCCGGATATCCGAAAGCCGGCAAGGCCATCACGGCAGTGGTCCAGCTACGAGCAACCAGCAACTAGTCCTTGCCGCACAACACAATCGACGACAGCCGCGGCACGTTCACCGACTCAATCGCCACCGGGCGCAGGCCCAGCTCGCGCACGAATGTTGCGGCGTGCAGGTGCCAGTTCACCTTGAAGGCGCCGGCGACGCGCCCGGCGATGGCGTTGACCGCGTTCGATGTCTCGGGAATGCCGTCGAAGTGATTGAGCATCAGGATGCGGCCGCCACGGCGGCAGACCCTGACCAGCTCGCGGCCCACCGCGATCGGATCCGGCACGACGTTGATGGTGTACGGCACGTAGACCGCGTCGAAGACGGCATCTTGAAAGCCGAGCCGCATCGCGTCCATCTGCAGGAACTCGACGCGCGGCGCCTGGTCCGCGTCGACGCGCTGCCTGGCGCGGGCCATCATCGCCCGCGACAGGTCAATGGCCACGACCTGGCAACAACCGGGATAGTCGTTGAGATCGAGACCGGTGCCGACACCCACCTCGAGAATCCGCTCACCCGCGGCGGGCTGGAGATGCGCCAGCGCGCGGCGGCGCCCCGGCTGCAGCATGGCGCCGCACACCACGTCATAGATCGGCGTCAGCGGACCATAGATGATGTCGCCAGTCGTCATACCCGTGCCTGACTACCACTGCAAACTTCCGGCCCTGGCTGGTTACTCGCGACGCGCCGGTCCGCGCGGCCACACCGTGCCCTGGTGCATCGTCGTGACCGGCCCCAGGCCCTGGTAGACGAACTTCTGCAACCGCTTGCCTTCCCACGTTTCGGTCGTATACACGTTGCCGCGTGAGTCGGTGGCAATGCTGTGCACGCCGTAGAACTGGCTGGGCTGCCGGCCGCCATCCCCAAACGTCGTGAGCACCTCCAGCGTAGCGCGCCGCAGAATATGGACGCGGTTGTTGATGCCGTCGGCGACATACAGGAATTGCTGCTGCGGGTCGCGCGAGAATGCGACGTCCCACACCGAGCCCGACAACTTCGTGTTTCTCGCGAGGAACGCTTCCTGCACGAAGGTGCCGTCGGCCTTGAACACCTGCAGTCGATCGTTCACCCGATCGCACACGTAGACGAGCCCGTCGTTCGACAGGTCCGCGCAGTGAACGGGGTTGCGGAACTGCTGCGCGGCCGGCGCGGCGGGATCGTACGGACCCGTATCCACGCCGTCGACCGGCGGCTTGCCGTAGGCGCCCCACTGACGCTTGATCTTGCCGGTGGCGGTGTCAATCACCGCGACGCGCTTGTTGAAATAGCCGTCGGCGACGTAGGCCTCGGCCCCCGTCGGATCCACGAAGATCTTCGCGACGCGGCCAAAGCTGTCCGGGTCGTGGCTGTTGCGCGCGAACGTCGGATTGCCCTGCGAGTCCTTGCCGCTGACGCGCGCGTTGGGCTTGCCGTATTGCGCCACGAACTTGCCGTCGCGCGTGAACTTCACGATGTGCGAGTCGCCGGGACCGTTGCCGCCAACCCAGACGTAGCCGGCACGATCGACGAAGATGCCGTGATTTGAATCGGGCCAGTCGTAGCCCTTGCCGGGACCGCCCCAGCTGCCGACCAGCTTGCCGTTTGAGTCGAACTCCAGCACCGGCGGCGCGCCGGCGCAGCAGTCCGCGGACTTGAGCTCGAGTCCCTTCTCGTTGTTGGCGAGCGTGTCGGAGCCGCGATGCACGACCCAGACGTGATCGCGCTCGTCCACCCACACGCCAATCACGTTGCCAAGCACCCAGTGATTGGGCAGCGGCATCGGCCACATCGGATCGACTTCAAAACGAGGTGCCTGCACGGCGCCCCGCGTTTGCGCCGCGACCGCCTGGTCGAGCACCCGCTCGGCCACCGCCAGGGCACCGAGCAAGACGACGAACGCGACGCCGACAAGTCTCTGATATCGATTCATAAGCGCTCCTCCCTTACGCCGGTCGTTGCGCATCATATAGAATTTCTGTCGCGTCATGAATGAGTTGTGGCTTTTGGGGTTTGGCGCCGCCGTCGCCGGCCTGGTGCAGGGTATTTCCGGGTTTGCCTTTTCCATGGTGGCGATGTCGATCTGGGTGTGGGGGCTCGATCCGCTCCTGGCCGCGCCGATGGCGGTCTTCGGCGGATGGTTCGGGCAGTGCATTTCCGCGCTTCGCGTCCGCCGCGGCTTCAACTGGCCGCTGCTCTGGCCGTTCGTGGTCGGCAGCGCCATCGGCATCCCGATGGGCACCCAGCTCCTCGGCCTGCTCGATCCCGATCGCTTCAAGCTGGTGCTCGGGTCGCTGCTGGTGATCTGCTGTTCGATGATGCTGGCCACGGCGCAGCTGCCCAAGCTGACCCGCGGCGGCAAGACCGCCGATGCGTTCGTGGGCCTGCTCGGCGGCGTGATGGCGCCGCTCAGCGGTTTCAGCGGCCTTGCGCCCGCGCTCTGGGCCACCCTGCGCGGCTACAACAAAGACGAGCATCGCGCCGTCCTCCAGAACTTCAACCTGCTGGTCCTCTCCGCCACCGTGGCCAGCAACCTCTACGCCGGCCGGCTGCGCCCCGACATGTGGCCGCAGATGTCGGTGGTCGCCGGCGTGATGATCCTGCCGGCGATCTGGGGATCGAAGATCTACGTCGGCATGAGCGCAGCAGCGTTCCGAAGCACGGTGCTGTGGCTGCTGGTCTTCGCCGGCGCCTTCATGCTGATGTCCGCGCTCCGGACCTTGCTCTAGCCGCCGAGCGAGCAGATATCGTTCAAGAGCCCGGCCGCCGTCACTGCCGCGCCCGCGCCCGGACCGCTGATCACCAGCGGCTCTCGCTGATAGCGCGTTGAGTGGAACGTCACGATGTTGCGCGTGCCCGATGCGGCGCCCATCGGACTCGAGGCCGGCACGGCCACCAGGCCCGCCGTCACTTTTCTCGGCGTGGCCGACACCACGTAGCGCAGCAGCCGGCCCTTCGCGGACTCGGCGGCGACGCGCGCGCGCCACGCCTCGTCCAGCTCGTCGATTCGGTCGAGGAACTCCGGCAGCGGCAGATGCCTGTGCGATGCCGGCACCAGATCGTCGGCGGAGGGGCCCGCGCCGCGGTAGCCGAGCATGCGCGCCAGAATCAGGCCCTTGCGAGCGGCGTCGCGACCCGACAGATCATCGCGCGGGTCGGGCTCGGCATACCCGCGCTCCACCGCTTCGCGAACCGCGCTCGAAAACGGGCGGCCCGCCGACACCTCCGACAGCACGAACATCAGCGTGCCGCTCACGCACCCGTCGATTCGCAGCACGCGGTCGCCGGTCTCATCGAGCTTGCGGAAGGTATCGATGATCGGCAGCCCCGCGCCCACCGTCGCCTCGTATCGCACCCGCCTGCCATGCAACCGCGCTTCGTCCAGCAGCTTCGCGTAACTGTCCCAACTGCCGGCCAGCGGCTTCTTGTTGGCGAGCACCACGTCAAAGCCGCGAGACACCGCACTGCGCAGCAGCGGCCCGGTGTCGTCGCTGGTCACATCCACCACGACCGGCTTCGAGACGGCGTGATCGGCCATGACCGCAAGCGCCTCGGTGGCCGAGGCCGGCTGTCCGCCCAGCGCCGACAGCAACGCGCCGCCGTCCTTGGCCTTGGCGAGTTGCCGCAGACGCGTGCGCGACAGGCCCTTGGCGTCGAAGAGGTAGCCGGATCGATCCAGCAGTCCGACAATGCGGACGGCGTTGCGCGAACTGGTGGCGATCTGATCGGACAGCGCGCGGCCGACGCGGCCGAAGCCGAGCAGCACCACGTCGGTCTGCGGTTTGGTGTTCGGGCGCCCGCCGCCAATCTTCGAGAGTTGAAACGCGGCGTGCACGCGACGCGCGGCGTCGGCCGCATCCGCGGCCGCCACTACGAACGAGATGTTGCGCTCGGAGGATCCTTGCGCGATCGCGACGATGTTGATGCCCGCCGCCTTGGCGCGCCGACCGTCGGTGGGCACGCCCTGGAGGGCTGAGAACACCCGCGCCGAAATGCCTGGCGTGCCAACCATGCCGTCGCCCACCACCGCAATCACCGCAAGCGGCGCGCGGGTGCTCACGCCGTCGATCAGTCCGTGTTCGAGCTCGTGGGTAAACGCGCGACGCAGCGACTGCACCGCGACCGCCGCCTGCGCTTCGGGCACGGTGAAGCCGATTGAGCTTTCCGAGGACGCCTGGAAGATCGTGGACACCGAGACACCGGCCGCATCGACCGCGGCAAACGTGCGCGCGGCAATGCCGTGCACGCCAACCATCCCCTTGCCGGCGACTGTCACCACGGCTTGCGCCGGCAGGATGGCCAGCGCCTTCACCGGATAGCCCTTCAGCGATTGCCGCGCCGACACCTCGGTGCCGGGCAAGGTGGGATCGATGAACGACCGGATGCGGAGCGTGAGCCGGGTGCCCGTGACGGGAATCAGCGCGCGCGGGTGCAGCACCTTGGCGCCGTAGTGCGCCGCTTCCGCCGCCTCGCGGTGATGCAGGTGCGGGATGACCCGCGCATCCGGAACCAGTCGTGGATCCGCCGTCATGATCCCCGGCACGTCTTTCCAGAACACGACGGTGCAAGCGCCCAGCGACCGCGCGATCAGTGTGGCGGTGAGGTCCGTGCCGCCCCGGCCGAGCGTTGTGACGCTGCCATCGGGCGCGCGGCCGATGAAACCCGGCACGACCGGAATGGTGCCGCGCTTCAACAGCGGTGACAGGCATCGCCGGGTCCGCACGGCGGTGGCCGCAATCTCCGGCGCCGCGTTGGTGTAGGCGCCATCGGTGACGATGAAGTCGATGGGATCCGCGCACGTCGCGCGGCTGCCCAGCGCCGCCGCGAGCAGCGCGGCCGACATCCGCTCCCCGCGCGACACCAGCAGGTCCTCGGCACGGCCTTCGAGATGGCCCAGCATGCTGACGGCGCGGCACACGTTGGCGTATTCGCGCGTGGCGTCCTCTATGCCACCGAGCAGGCGGGCGCGTGCCGGCCCGCGCGCCAGCGCCTTGGCCACCGACACGTGCCTGGCGCGAAACTCGCTCGCCGCTCGCGACGCGGCGGCAAAGTCTCCCGCCGCCGCGCGGTGCGCGCCGGTCAGCAGCAGGTTGGTGACGCCGGCCAGCGCCGACGCCACCACCACCAACGGCCCCTTGTGTGCACCGACATACCCTGCAGCCCGCCGTATCCCGTTCTCGTCGGCCAGCGATGCGCCGCCGAACTTCCAGATCTCCATAAGCACCCTGCAAAACGACAAAGGCCGCCATCCCTGCGGATGACGGCCCTTTGTAAGCCCCGTGAGCTGGTCACTCACTCATCCGCAGCGTCCATCGACACCAATAGTCGTAGTGGTGGTAGTCATCGTCTCCATCGTCGACGACGTGACGCGCGCGAAGGTGAACACCGAGAACATTGCGGTGGTTACCGTATCACGAGTCGGCATGCCTGAAAAGATTGGCAGAACGGCGGTCCCGATCCGCGCAAGTACGTCGGGGTTGATCTTCAGAGCCGTCCGGACAGCACGTAGTCGGCACACTGCATGACCGGCAAGGCTTCAGCGCCATCCCCGCTGGACACGATGCCGTCATTACTACTGGGGATATGACGACATGGCAACATGGCAACATGCTGGACCGTCCCAGCCGAGCAGCAGATTTTCGGCACGGAGCAGGCTTGATAGCATTGAGCGCACATGACATACGCCCTGGTCGTCACTGCCCTGCTGGCGTCGGTGACGATGGCCGCTGGCCGCCAGCCGCTGTTCAGATCCGGCGTTGAAGCCGTCTACCTGGATGTCACCGTCCAGGCGCCGGATGGTTCGATCGTTCGCGGCCTTGCGAAAGAAGACTTCGTGATCTACGACGAAGAGGCGCCCCAGGAGGTGGCCGTCTTCTCCGCCGAGCCGGCGCCGATCAGCGTCGGCGTCTTGATTGACACCAGCGGCAGCATGAGCGGTGAGCGCATGGCCGCGGCGATTCGCGCGGCCGACGCGCTCGGGCAATCGTTGCAGCCGGGCGACCAGTGGAGCATCTCCACCTTCGACAGCATGCGCCGCACCATGATCACCTGGCGCGCCTACAGTCCGGCCATCGTGAACTCGCTGCGGGCCATGCCGACCTCCGGCAGCACGGAGCTGTTCAAGGCCGTCACCGAGATGGTGCCGTACATGAAGGACACGCCGCATAGAAAGCGAGCGATGCTGCTGATGACCGACGGCATCGACAACTCGATCATCTCCGCCAGCCGTGACGCCTGGCGGGATCCGTTCGAGGCGCCCGGCCCGCGCGAAAGTTCGGCCAGGGCGCAGACGGCGCTGCGCGATGGTGAAGTGCTGCTCTATGCGCTGGGCGTGAACGTTGCGGGGCGGTCCGGAGCCGTGCACCTGCCGTCGCTGCAGCGGCTGGCCGAGCCCACCGGCGGATCCGTGATCATTGCCTCGTCGATGCGCGAGGTGGAGGCGGCGGCGCAGCGGGTGGCTGGAGAACTGCGTCAGCAGTACACCCTCGGGTTCTATCCGCAGAACGCCGGGGCCAAGCCGTATCACCGCCTGAGGGTCACCACCCGGCATCCGGACCACCGCGTGCGCACGCGCGCCGGAT